>CABYRQ010000001.1 GCA_902521485.1 uncultured Alphaproteobacteria bacterium
TGAAAAATATTGATATCTGAATTTTTTATCCTTTGTTATAAAAATTCCTTGCACTATCTCCCCATTTTGATGAACTTCTTCAAATAAACATGATAATTCTAATGCGGTAATATTTTTGTTTATGAAAAATAATACTAAAAAAAATATATATCTCATAAAAATATAAGCGATCCAACTCTAATTATGTCTGATTGAAATCTTAAAGCAATTTTGTAGTCATTGCTCATTCCCATACTTAATTTTAATTCTGTGTTTATTTTTTCTCGAAGCTCAATCATTTCTTTAAAATGATCTTTTGGATCAAGTATATTGGGTGGGATACACATTAAGCCATGGATATTAAGATTTCGATCAATTGAGTAATTATATAAATCTTCAAGGTCTTTTCTAGACACACCTGATTTTTGACTTTCGTCACCAATATTAACCTGAATAAAAAATTTTTTTGTTTTAATAGTTGTCAATTTCATTAATTGTTTTGAAATTTCATCTACTAACGAAACTCTATCAATTGTTTGAATAGCATCAAATATTTTTAATGCATCCTTTACTTTATTTGTTTGGAGTGGGCCAATGAGGTGTAACTCTATATTTTTTTCATATAAATTTGATTTGTAATATTTCAATTTAGCTTCTTGAACTCTGTTTTCACCAAACAGCTTAAAACCTCTATTTACTAGTTCACTGATATCTTCATATGATTGATTCTTTGTAACAATCATCAAACTTGTAGATAAATTTTTTAAATCTGAAAGTATGGTATTGACATTTTTAGTATTGATACTCAAAGTTTAATTAAAAAAATCTATTGTTTGATCCAGGTTTTTGTTTAAAAACTTTGCATCCTTGTTAGACAAAACCCCATCTGTGTTATTATTTAATTCATTATTGGTGATGAAATTTTTGACATCATCAATATTAACATTTACTGGCATGCCATATTGCTTTAGATGGTATAAAATTTCAACTAGGACCTCTTCAGTATTATTCAATAACTTCTGATATGAGATAATTTTACCTTTAAATGTATTTATTACGTTCTCGTCTGTCCATGATTTAATATTAACATTAATATTTTTTCTATTTTCATAAACCTTAAAAATTTGGTTTTTTTGAGTATGATTCAAGAATTGCTTATCATTATAGTTGAATAGCTCATCGTAAGAAGCCTCAGTAGAATTGTAGTTTTTTTTATATCTTAATAATAAATTTTCTGGTCTGTTAACTACATAAAAGTAGCAAAAGGTAATATTGGGATAAATAAAAAAATTTTTTTTGCTAGTCTCAAAAAATGAAGCGCAACTATTTAAAAACAAGTAATCTTTGTTAGCGTCAAATATCAGTAAATTTTGAAAAAAATTGGACTGCGTTATAAAATCATTAAACTGAATATCCTTTTCTTGGTTATTTTGTTTTAGATTAGTAAAATATTTGTTCAATGCGTTTGCATAGTTTTCAAAATAAAACGATAAATTAAGATTTTTGGACAGATAATATTCTAAGAAATTATTAATATATGAAAGATCTAAAAGATCATAAGAAATAGTCCAAATTATTTTTTTCTTATAAAATTCTGGGGGTAATGTAGTAAGAAGATTTTGAGAATTCCTTAATAATAGGAAAAAATTAATCTCATCTTTTTTTTTAACATCATGTATCAAATTGTATGCATTTTCAAATTTTTGATCTTTAATATATTCTTGGAATAGTTTTAAATTATAATTCAACTTAATTTTGTTTAACAAACTCATAACTATATATATGCTTAAATTATGAATTTGGTGATGTCAAAAATAATTAATCTTTTGAAAAATCAAAAATATCTTAGTGCTGAAAGGGAAATAAGACTCGAACTTGTAAATAACCCAAAATCATTTGATTTGAATAAAATTCTTGCCATTACTTTATTATGGCAAGAAAAATATAACTCTGCTATTTCGAGTTTTAATAAGTGTTATGAAATTAACTCTCAAGATTATGATATTAACATTAACTTGGCTTTTATATTTAATAAAATTCAAAACTACGAACTATCTTTAAAATTTTCTAAAAATGCAAAGAAAATTAATCCCAATAGGGCAGAGGCTTATCATAATTTAGCTGATAGTTATCTTAATATTAATGATTTAATTAAGGCAGAAGAAAATATTCTTAAATCAATTGACTTAAGGGGGGGTCTTGGAACATTAGAAATTTTTAATTACAAAGATACTCTAAACATTTACACCGATATTCTTTTTTCGAAAAGAGATGAAAAAAAATTTGTTGAAGTTTGTTTAGGCCTTCTAGATAAAGGAGTTTTTTTGGGTGACATATTTAGAAAGTTATTTAGAAGTGATAAAAATTCGATATCCAAAAAACATATTGGCAGTATGGAAAGTATTTTGCAAAAGATTGATAGTAATACAAATTACGTTGATCGCAATCGTACAAAAGCAAATATATATTCTTGCCTGGCAGAATATAATCAAAGTATCAATAAAGCTATTTCTGAAAAATATTATATTAAATCAAATAAACTCATTTCTGAACTTCAAAGGTTTTCATTATATGACCGTCAAGAATATGCAAAAAATATAATTAATTTTTTTGAAGACTCTAAAATCAATATTCTTTCCAAACATTTACCTGCTGAATTAGGTGATGGATTAATATTTATAATTGGCATGCCTAGATCTGGAACAACTCTTACTGAGTCTATTATATCAACTGCAGATAATAGCATTGCAGGTGGAGAAAAAGTTTTTTTTGCAAATCAATGTCGGCCAATGATAATGCAACATAAAAAAAGAAGTTTTAGTAATAATGATTTGTCAAGTCTGGGTCAACGATACCTTGATTTGATTAATATACAACGTCAGAACAAAAAATTTTTCGTAGATAAATATCCAGAAAATTATCTCTATTACAAGTTTATAAGATATAGTCTGCCACATGCAAAGTTTATACATGTTCACCGTGATCCATGGGATAATGCTATTTCATTGTTTAAACAATATTACATAGATCAAATATCTTATTCCTCGAGTTTTTTTGGAATTTCAATTGAATATGCAAATTATGAAAACATAATAAAAAAGTGGAAAGAAACTAAGGATCATAATATTCTAGATGTAAGTTATGAAGACCTAGTATCTGATACAAAAAATACTGCAAATAAAATTTGGAAATTTTGTAATCTTCCCGGGTACTATGATGAGTCTAAGCGTAATAATTATTTTGCTCAAACGGCTAGTAAGTATCAAGTAAGAGAGAAGATTTACTCATCGTCTCTACAAAAGGAGGATTTTATTGAATTTAGAGAGGATTTTCTTCAAAACCTTGATAATCAAAGGAAATTTTGGTCAAATAATTAAACAAATAACATGTTGCAAAAATGCAACATTTTTAGAGTTTTACATATAATACAGAATTTAAGGTACATTTATTTAGCATAATAAATATTATTTCAACAGTTTTAATTAAAACTAAAATTAATAATTAAGAAAGGAATAATTATTATGAAAAAACTAATGATCGCATTATCTGCAATCGCTGCAGCTGTTGGTTTTACAGCTACTGCAAAAGCAGATATTTCTGTATCTGGATCATCAAATGTTGCATATTTGTCAACTGCTGGTGACGGAGCAAATGACGAAGAGTTAGCTGTAGGTAACACTGTTAGCTTTGCAATGTCCACAACAACAAGTGGTGGTATTGGTATCTCTTCAAGCTTGGCATTATCAACTGACTATGACGGTAACAATAGTCAAACTGTTGATGGTGGTAATTCAGTAACTTTCACAACTGGTGGAGCAACAATTGTAGTTGGTGATGTTGAAATCTCTGACACTATTGGTTCTGTTGGTGGTGTAGTTAATGGCCCACTTGACGATGCTAGTGACTTAGACTCAAGCGTAGGTACTGGATTTGTTGATGATGATGGTACTGGTGTTGAATTAACAACAGCAATGGGTTCTGCTTCATTAAACATTTCATATGTGTCTAATGATAATACAGACAACTTTGGTGCATTAAACAGTAGCGCTGCTGGTGCAGACTCAGCAATGTCAGCTTCTATTACAATGCCATTTGGTGCTTACTCAGCAACAATCGGTGTAGCAGACTCAGACACAGGTGAGTCCTCTTCAGGTGCTTCAGTAAGTGGTACAATTGGTGGTGGAACAGTAACTGTAGGTTACTCTAACGTAACTACAATTACAGGTAACGCTGACATTACTACTGCAGGTGACTCAGAAGTTATTGGTGCAACATACGTGATGGCTATGGACGCAGATACAACAATTTCTGTTGGTTATCAGTCAGCTAAAGATGCTGATAGTGAATCACACACACAAACAGATCTTTCAGTAGAAAGAGCTCTTGGTGGTGGTGCAACAGTATACCTAGACCTAAGAAACTTAACTGGTGATACAGCTGCTAACATGGACGGAACTGCAATCGCATTCGGTACATCAGTAGCATTCTAAACTAGTATTTAACAATTATAACCAGGTAGTTTGATTTTCAACTACCTGGTTTTTTTATTTCTATCTTGTATAAAATTTTCAAATTAAATAATATCTTCTAATGTTCAGGTCTTTGTTGTTACTAATTTTGGTTTTTTCTTTTCAATCATGTAGTAAAGGTTTACTTGATGGCGACTTAGAGAAGAATTTAAAAGCAATGGATAAAATGCACGGATATTGTAACAACCCATATCGAACTTTTAGTAAAAAAGAAAAAAAAATATGTGAGGACAAAGAGAGAGCGGCTGGACCGGACGGTGAAATTGGAGAGCCATTAAACATTACGAAGATGATTGAAGATTTTCGAAGTGGTGGAACAAATACTGTTTATCAAGGTATGTCTGTTAATAAAAATTTGTGGGAAGCATCTTTAATCTTATTGAATCAATATCCTTTAGATATTGTTGACTCACAAGGGGGTTTTATTTCTACAGATTGGATCATTGAAAAAGAAAATCTTAACCAAAGATGTTTGATAAAAGTTAATGTAACTTCTCAAGAATTAGTATCTAACGGCGCAAGGGTAAAACTACTTTGTGAAGAGAAAGATGGGGATATCTGGTATCAAGACAATATTTCATATGAAGAGGAAGAAAAAATTTTAACACTTAAAATATTAGATATTGCAAATGAGTTAAGTGTAACTGAGAAACTTTCATAAAACACAGCAATGCAAAAGAAGTACATTCTAGAGATGTTCCCATACCCTTCGGGTAACATACACATGGGGCATGTAAGGAATTATGTTATTGGTGATATATGCGCAAGATATCACAAACTTAAAGGTGATGAAGTCATTCACCCGATGGGTTGGGATGCATTTGGATTACCAGCTGAAAATGCAGCTATTCAATTTAATACGCACCCTCAAGATTGGACACTCCTAAATATAGAAAATATGAAAAGCCAATTAAAGAAACTCGACTTAGATTTAGATTGGGAAAAAGAATTAGCAACATGCAAAGAAGATTATTATCAATATCAACAAGAACTATTTATAGACCTTTATGAAGCAGGTCTTGCTTATAAAAAAGATGCTTTAGTGAACTGGGACCCCGAAGATCAAACTGTACTGGCAAATGAGCAAGTTATTGATGGTAAAGGTTGGAGAACTGGTGCAACTGTAGAGCAAAAAGTGCTTTCTCAATGGTTTTTTAAAATTACAAAATATGCTGAAGAACTTCTTAATGATTTAGATGGGTTAGAACTTTGGCCAGAAAAAGTTAAAACAATGCAAAGAAATTGGATTGGTAAATCTATCGGTGCAGAAATAAGATTTAAAATCTCTGGAGAAGATGATCAACTGAATATATTCACAACGAGGCCGGATACTATATATGGAGCAACATTTATTGCCTTATCTGTAAACCATAGACTTGTAAGCAAGTTTTTAACAAAAGAAAAAATAAATGAGATTAAGAAATTATTTGCAGAAATTGATAATGAAAAAGAAAAAAAAGGTTATTTAATGGATATTAAATGTAAACATCCTCTTTTAGACAAAGAAATACCAGTCTACATTGCAAATTTTGTTTTAGATAATTATGGTGAGGGGGCTATATTTGGTTGTCCAGCTCACGACGAAAGAGATTATGATTTTGCTATAAAATATAAAATACCAATTATTAAAGTTATTGAGTGTGAAGACAAAGATCTGCCTTTTACTCAAAATGGTAGAGTAATTAACTCTCCATTGTTAAATGGTTTAGAAAAATCTGAAGCAATAAAAAAAATAATTAATTATTTTGAAGAAAAAGAAATTGGGAATAAATCAATTAATTATAAGCTAAGGGATTGGGGGGTATCTAGACAACGTTATTGGGGATGCCCAATACCCGTAATTTATTACGAAGATGGCACTTTCAGGGTTCTAGATAAAACAGAATTACCGATATTGCTTCCTTATGATGTAAATTTAAACGGAAAAGGTAATGCATTATTAAATCATGATAGCTGGAGAAAAATTGTATGCCCAAAAACAAATAAAATTGCTTACAGAGAAACAGATACTTTTGACACATTTGTAGACTCATCTTGGTACTACATTAGATTTTTAAATAATAAGCTTGATAAGCCTTTCGACATAAAACAAGTAAATGACTATTTGCCAGTTGATAAGTACATTGGTGGTATAGAACACGCTATACTTCATCTTTTATACTCTCGTTTTTTTATGAAAGCGTTAAGAGATATCTATAATTTAAAAGTAAATGAGCCTTTCAAGCAACTTTTCACTCAAGGTATGATAACGCATAAAACATATAGAACACAAAAAGATGAATGGATTATGCCAAGAGAAGTTTATCTAAATGAAGGAAGTCTTTTTAGGGAAAAGACAAATGAAATTGTTATAGAAGGTCCAACTGAAAAAATGTCTAAATCAAAGAAAAACGTAATAGAACCAGACGAAATTCTGGAAAATTATGGTATCGATGCAACAAGGTTTTTCATGATATCTGACTCTCCCCCGGACAGGGAACTAGAGTGGACAGACGAAGGAATACAAGGTTCTAAAAATTTAGTTCGAAGGATTGAAAGGTATTTTAAAGAAAATAGAACAGATATGAAACACGATACAGATAAAATGATAGAAAAATTTGTATTTAATATTGAAAAAAATATTTTGAGTTTTTCTCTGAACAAGTGTGTGGCAGATATTTATACCCTTTTTAATTATTTAGAAAAAGAGAAGATATATTTGCATAATAGTGACATAAGTAAAAAAATACTAGTGTGTTTATACCCCATTGTCCCAAATATGGTTTTAAATTTATATAAGCAATTATTCGATTCAAAGAATATTGGTAATTGGCCAAAAATTAATAAGGAATTGTTGATAGAAAGAAGTATTAATTTACCTATACAGATACAAGGTAAATTAATTACAACAATCAATACGAAAAAAGGTTATAAAGAAAACGAAATCTTAAAATCAATTTATAAGCTGGATAAGATTAAAAATAAAATACAAGATAGAAAGGTAACAAAAGTAATTAATGTTCAGGATAAAATTATTAATATTATTTTTGACTAGTTTTTTATTTTTTTCGTGTACAAAAAATATCACAAATCAAGATAAGGTTAAATACAGTTTGGGTTATATTGGTGGAGAATACGATGGGTTGATTTTAAAAAATTTTTTAATAGATAATTTGACTTTCATGGGCCTATATAGCAATGAGTCAAATTACAAATTAATGCCAAGTATATCACATTCAACTACATTGTTTATCACAAATATAGACAACACTTCAGACAGAATGAAAATTGAGAGCGAATTGAATATTGAAGTGATTGATCAAAGACTAAATTGCTTAACACAAGAATTTAAAGAGACTAAATCTCAATTTTATATATTTGCAGATAGTGATAAATATATTAGTAACAAAATTGCAGAGAAAAAAATCAAAGAGGAAAATACTTACGCATTGGCAAAACAATTTATTAATAAATTAGAAATACCAAGCAAAATGTGCAAATAAATTAATGAATAATATTAAATGTATAGTTGATTTTGTAAGTAGTAAATCTGATACAAAACTATTGATTAATCAAGTTAGTGACACAATAGGTTTTTTTTATGTAAATCTTATAGAAACAGAGGCAAAATCCAAATCCATAAAATTGAATTACGAAGAAGATTTTGTAAAAGAGACTGTTAATGATCTCTTTGTCAAAGAGGAAATATACTTATATTTTACAACTAGTAAAAAAATTATAGAAAAATGTTTATACACAAATAAGAAATGTGTAATTTTTACAGACTACAAAAATTTTAAAGTATTTATAAACAAAGTTTTAACAGTTAATGGATATAACTATCAAAAAGATATTAAATATTTCCTAAAAGATATACATTTAATCAAAGACTCTGAAATTATTGATTACTGTACCTCATCGCCACATTTAACTTTTTCAGAGCTCTCGAAATATTTGATTAATAGCTCAAACTATATAAAAGAAAAAAAAATTAAGGAAAAAAATAATTTTATTTTGGAAATTAGGAAAAGTCTTTTTGATTTAAAAAAATCTAACAAAAGCCCTCAGGAAATCTACAATATTTTAAAACTCGAAGTAAGATATAAAAAATTCAATTTTTTAATTTATTAATTAAAAAATTATACTGTTCTAAATTTTCATAAAATATCTTTATGTTCCCTTTTCCTGTTTTGTTATAAGTTATTTTTGTTTTAAAACCGATTGTATTACTTAAATTTTTTTCCTCATGTAATAGATTAGGCTCAGTTATAGATCTTTTAATTTTATTGTTTTCAAGGTCTCTAACAGAAAATTTACCATTTTCAATTTGCTTTAATATAGTTTCATTGAAATTATCAGGTGTTTTTCCAATCAAAGCTCTAGCATGGCCCATTGAAATCTTTCCCTTATTTAGAAGATCAAGAAAATATTCATGAAGGTTTAGTATGCGTAATAAGTTTGTGATGTGTGATCTACTTTTACCTACAATTTTGGCGAGGCTTTCGTGTGTATAACTATTTTTATTTATCAATCTTTGATAGGCCTTAGCCTCCTCTACAACCTTTAAATCTTCCCTTTGGATGTTTTCAATAAGTGATATTTCATCTTTGTCTAAGTCATCGGGTAGCAACAAAGATGGCAATATTTTTAAATTAGATATTTGTGCGGCTCTCCATCTTCTTTCACCTGCTACTAAAGTATAGCTATCTAAATCTCTTTTTACTAAAATTACAGGTTGAATTAAGCCATTTTTTTCAATTGATTGGGCTAATTCATCTATTTTTTCTTTATCAAACTCTTTCCTTGGCTGTGTTTCATCTCTAAATATTTTTTCAATTGGAATTAACAGAAGACCCCTTTGTTCAGATGTTTTTTGAAAAACTTCTTTATTACCCAATAAAGATGATAAACCTTTACCTAATTTTTTATTAGTTACCACTTTTGTTGCTCCTCTCTAAAAATTCTTTTGCTAAAGCTATATATGCTTGTGATCCGCTACACTTCAAGTCATAAATAATCGCTGGGAGACCATGGCTCGGCGCCTCAGATAATGTAACATTTCTTGGAACGTTAAACTTATATACGTTTGTATTAAAATATTCTCTTGCCTCTTTCTCAATAAGAGAAGATAAAGAATTTCTTTTGTCATACATCGTTAAAATTATTCCATTTAATTTTAAATTAATGTTCAAATTATTTTTTACTAATTCAATAGTTTTGATTAGTTTAGATAGGCCCTCTAAAGCAAAAAATTCACATTGTACAGGTATTAATACTTCATCGCTAGCAGTTAAAGAACTAATCGTTAATAAGCCGAGTGTAGGGGGCGTATCAATGAAAATGTAATCATAGATATTCTTAATATTACCTATAAATTTTTTTAATAAATAGTTTCTATTATCATCATCAGCAAGTTCATATTCTGCAGCAGCTAAATCTTCGCATGCAGAAATAACATCTAATTTTGGAATTTGTGATTTTTGAATAGCATTATTTATATCTGTATCATCACTAAAAACTTTATAAATTGATCTATTAGTATTATAAGCGTTGAAAGACATGGAGGAGTTGTATTGAGGGTCCATATCTATTACCAAAACCTTCTTATCGATTGAGGCTAAAGCCGTAGCCAAATTTACAACAGTAGTAGTTTTACCTACACCCCCTTTTTGATTGGCTATTGTAATAATCATTTTGCACTCATGATTATTATTTTTGACTCTCTTGAAGTAATACTTGGATGTGTCTCCCAAAAATACTTTTGTGTATTAATTGTTTCAAGCTCAGTTAAATAGGACTTTCCTTTATGTAATATAAATTTTGTTTGTCTGTTAATTATTTTTTTTGTCATAGATATAATTTTTTCAATCGATGCAAAAGCACGTGCTGTTATATAGTCGACATTAAGATTTGATATTTCTGATATGGATTTGTTATGTACAACATAGTTTAGTCCTAGCCTTAGTTTGCAATTTTCTAAAAAAGAGGATTTTTTTGGCGATTTTTCAACTAAATGAAGGTTTTTAAAGCCTATAATTGACAAAATAATTCCTGGTAATCCTGCACCTGTTCCAATATCAATTACGGACTTTTCACGCTGAGGCAAATATTTAACTATCTGTATGCAGTCTAATAAATGTCTTTCGTCTAAATCGGTTATTGTACTTTTACCTATTAAGTTCATAGTCTCATTTTCTTTGAGTAGTATTTTTTTATATTCAGTTAATTTGGTTAAAATTGATCTTCCATCGTCGAAATTGTCATTACAAAACTGTACTAACTTATTATTAAGCAACTTTATTACCCTTAACTTTTTTATGTTTAACTATTTGAAATAGTGCGCTGGGTGTAATACCTGAAATTTTACCAGCGTCATGTAAATTTTCAGGTTTATGTTTGTTTAATTTTTCTAAAATTTCTTTAGATAAAGAAGGGATTTTATTGAAATCTATATTTGTTAAATTCATATTCTTATTTTTATAAAGTTGATCATAGGATTTTTTTTCTCTTTCATAAAAAACATCATACTTCGAGTCAAAATATATTTTAGTTAATAATTTTTGAGTTATAGTGAGATTGAAAAATTTTTCGAATTTATCTTTAGAGGGATCTAAGAATTTTAAAACCTCAAATCCATTTCTTACCTTTCCATCTTTTTTTACTTTGATATTTTTTTTCATCAAATCATTTGGCGAATATTTAAGTTGATTTAATTTATTTAATATTTTTTTTTCATTTTTTATATTTTTTGAAATAAAAGAATATTCAATTTTATTAAAAGACTTTGGGTTTATAATTGTTGAAAATCGTTCATAAGAATTATCAGTTCTGAGCTTCAATCTATTTTCAGCTCTTGATGTAAACATCCTATATGGTTCTGTAACGCCTAATTTTGTTAAATCATCAACCAATACCCCAATATAACTGTTATCTCTTTCAAAAACTTTTTCATTAAATTTTATTTTTTTTATTTTTATTGCAGCATGAATCGCTGCATATATACCCTGCCCTGCTGCTTCTTCATAACCTGTAGTTCCATTTATTTGGCCTGCTAAAAAAAAGTTTTCTATTTTTTTTGTTTCAAAATTATTTTTTAATTCTCTAGGGTCAACAGAGTCATATTCAACTGCGTATCCAAATTGATTTACCTCGCATTCTTCTAGACCTTTTATTGATCTTAAAAATTTTAGTTGGATCTTTTTATCTAAAGAATTTGATATACCATTTGGATAAACTAGATCAGAGTTTAAACCCTCTGGTTCTAAAAAAATATTGTGACCGTTTCTATCTCCAAACTTTGTTATTTTATCTTCAATTGAAGGACAGTACCTTACACCTTGAGATTTAATTATACCTGAGTACATCGCTGACTTGTCAAGATTATCTCTGATTATTTTATGTGTCTTATTATTAGTTTTAGTAATGAAACAGTTGATTTTTATGTTCGTATTTTGTTTTGTAAAATATGATAGAAATATACCATTATTTTCAGATATCTGGGGCTCTAGAACATCGTAATTAATAGATTTAGCATATATTCTCGGAGGTGTACCTGTTTTCAGCCTCATTGTTTTAAAATTCTTATTTATAAACTTTGCAAGAGCTTTTGAAGAGCTATTTCCTATTCTACCTGCTTCTTGCGACTCATTACCAAAATAAATCTTTCCATTGAGAAAAGTTCCTGTCGTAAGAATAACTGCCTTTGATTTTATTTTTCCAATATTAGATAGTTCAACGCCTATAATTTTATTATTTTTTTCTAATATATTAATAGCTTCGTCTTCAATAAGGTCAATTTTAGAAGATTTAATAAATTTTTTCATGTTTTGAAAGTATAAATCTCTATCAATCTGAGCTCTTACACCCCATACTGCTGGACCTTTAGAAAGATTTAATACTCTGTAATGTATTGCTGATTTGTCACCAATTTTACAAATTACACCTCCTAAAATGTCAACTTCACTTGCTATATGTGTCTTACCAACTCCTCCAATACTAGGATTGCATGATAATTTTCCCAAATCTGAGTAATTTTTAGTTATAAGTGCGGTTTTTAGGCCATATTTGTCAGAAATATTAGCTGCTTCTATTCCAGCATGACCAGCACCAATAACTACAACATCATAATGTTCCACGTGAAACAATCTACTTTCCTATGCAAAATTTGCTAAAAACTCTATCGTAAACATCATCGTTATTAATATAACCAAATTCAAAAGAAAAATCATCTAATATATTTCTCATTAGATGGGCTATGATCAAAATATCCTTTTCCTTAGCAATATCATTTTCATATTCTAAGATTCTTGCCAAAAAGTCTATTTCTTCTAAATTAAGATCGGTCATTTTATGCTTGTTTTTTACATATTTTCTATGAATCGATGATAATTTTAATTTCTGGTATATTTTGTCTCTCTCTATACTATGATTTATTTTAATATTATCTGATTTATATTTATAAATATCAGATTTTGTCTCAATTAAACTATAATTCTTATGTATCATGAAATCCTTGAAAAGTGCTGATATATCGGATTTTTTAGTATTTTGATCGATTAATACAAAAAAATGGTCAATTTCCCTCGATATTTTCTGTGCTTTTTTATAGCCATATCTCTCTATTTTACCTTGTTTAGATCTTTGACCCGCTGTATCGAAGATTTCAAAGCGATTACTATTAATTATAAAGTCATTTGAAAGAATATCCCTAGTGGTGCCCTTAATATTTGTGACAATTGCTCTATCTTTATCGATAATTTTATTAAATAGAGTTGATTTACCAACATTTACCGGGCCTACCAACATAATTCTACAAATATTTTTTTGTTCTATATTTGTTCTATTTTTGTGTAATAAATTATTACAGCTAGTAAAAAATACCCTTATCTTTTTCTTTATTTTATTAAAATTAAAATCCTCATCATCAACGAAGTCTATGGAAGCAGTAATTTCTGAGAATAAATTTATAACTTCTTCTCTTAGAGGGGCAAGACCGCTGACCATATCCCCCTCAAAAAGAAGTTTTTTATCGTACTCTAAACCCGAAAAACTCTCGTTAGAAATTATTCCATTAATTGCCTTAGCTTGTTTTAGAGAATTCTTGCTATTTAGAACAGATCTGTAAGAAAACTCTCCATTTTTTGCTAACCGTAAACCTGGGACTTTTAGGTTCTTTAATAACTGCTCAAACTGACTCGCTATCAGCGGTGAACCATGTAAAAAAATTTCACAAACATCCTCTCCCGTAAAAGATTTGGGAGATTTAAAATATACTACACTACACTCATCCAATATGGTTTCATCTTGTTGGTAAATTTTAACAATTCGGATTAAAGAGTGATCTTTAGAAAAATTTTTTTTGGTGATTTTCTTTAAAATATTCAAAACATCATCACCTGAAATTCTATAACCAATAACTGGAGCTTTCACCAAGGGGGTAAAGTTTGAATATATTGTTCCAGACTTAAACAAAACTTGGTTATTATAAATTTATAATTATTCTAGTCCACCTATGAAAAGAACAAAAAGCATAATCAATTGATATTAACTAAACCAAATCACATTAAAATTTATGGTCATAGAGGGGCTAGGGGAGACCTACCAGAAAATACTTTGGAAAGTTTTATGTATTTATTTGAAAATAAAATTACCGCTTACGAAACAGATATCTTACTTACCAAGGACTTAATTCCGGTCGTTTATCATGATTTTAGATTAAATCCAGCCCTTACAAAAGATGCTCAAGGTAATTGGATCGAAGATAATGATATTAAAATTTTCGATTTAACTTATGAAGAATTGTCTGAATTTAAAATTGGAGAAATTAATAAAAAATCTAAATACGGAAGGAGATTTAATAATCAAAAAAGTTTAGGGAAAATAAAAATCCCTAAATTATCTGATCTACTTGAATTAACATCGAATTATATTTCAGATGATTTGATAATTAATTTAGAGATTAAATCAACACCTGTTGAAGACAACTTAACACCCCCTCCGAATGTAATGGCAAGATTAATAATTGATGAGGTTAATAAAACAGAATTAAAAGATAAAATAATCTACTCGTCTTTTGATTGGAGAATTTTAAGAGAAATAAAAAATTTAGACTCCAAAGTCTCAAGAGCTTATTTAACATCTGAGCTTAAAGGAAAAATATATGATAAATCACCTTGGTTAGACTTCATGCCGTTATACGATAGCGATAGCAGAGAGTTACCCAGGCTTATCAAAACATTAGGCGGGGAGGCGTGGCATCCTAAACGTAAAGATATAGATAAAGGCGTGGTTAGAATTTCTCATGAGGAAGGACTTCCTGTGAACGTTTGGACTGTTAATGAAAAATATGAGATGTTGAGAATGATAGAATACGGTGTTGATGGAATTATAACAGATTATCCTTTGAGGTTAAAAGAGCTATGTAAGAAAGAAGGTGTGAATTGGTTTTAATTTTTGAAATTATATTATTTATGAATTGTAAAGATATGACGAAGAAAATAAATTGGACAACAAAATAGTTAATAGAAAGTTAATTTATTTTTTATAAAAATTGATGAAAATAATATTAATCTTATTATTCCTACTTCCCTGCATTTCTAATGGATTGACTTTTAAAGACGGTGAAGAAGTGGATAATTCTCAGTCTAATAAAACATCTCAAAATTCAAATAATATAGAAACCTTGAAAAGTGAAAATAAATCATTCAAGCCATTTGAATGTAGTAAATTAGATACTGAACACTTAAGAATAAACAATCTTAATAATTGCCTAATTGTTCAAGAACTTTCTAATAAATACGAGGTGAAATCACAGGATTTTGATACCAACACGTGGAACAGTCCACTTCTTTTAAGATATATTGATATTAATGGCGAAGTAAAAATTTTAGCTCATACTTGGAATAATGTAGTTGAGTGGGGGCAAAGCTCAAACAAACAACCATTTTCACATTTAGCAATTATAGATATCCCGAACCTAAGCATGATTTTCGAAAAAAAAATAAATCAGATAGACTCTTACCACTATACTCTTCCATTAACAGCACGGAGAGTTGACACAATTGATACAGATAATGATGGTAACAAAGAAATAATTTATTTATCTAACAAAGAAGATGGCAGAAATAGAAATAGTAGCTGGAAAGACGTTAACTACATATTTGACTTAAATGACAATAGCTTGAGTAAATTTGGGTCTTCCCATTTTTCTCATGACTTAATGTACACTGACTTTAATAATGACGGATTTCTTGAAGTGATTGATTATTTCTACGATCCAGGTGGGCAGATTGAGATTTGTGATTTAAAAAATAGTAAATGCACAAAAGCTAAAAATTCAAATCAATTTATCGAAATTGGCTTTAATCATATTTTGCCATCAAAAGATGGGGCAATTATTTTTGGTGGATGTCCAAATTTAGGTGATACATCATTTTGTTGGTCAAAAATCAATTACAAAAATAATAAAATTAGTTTTCAAAAACTTGATAGTTATGAACTAAAGCCTAAGCCTCAGGATGAGGCTCAGTTCTTAATATGGACAGGGGATGTTACTAAAAAGCCTGGTTACTGGGTTAAGGGTTCAGATAAAAAAGAATTTAAACAGGCAGATAGAGCATGGATGTCTACCACAATAGATTTTAATGATGATGGTTTTATGGATAGTATTGGTATTGAAAAAGAGGTTGTCTGTAAAAGAAAAGACTCGACTAAGCCTTTTAACCGAAGTGGTGGTGATTGCAAAGAGGAAGCATTCTTATATATTTTTGAGAATAAGGATAATAGTAATTTCGAGAAACATCAAATTATTCCAACAACAATTAACGATGCATTTAGAATAGAGAAAGCTGATATAAACAAAGATGGAACGGTTGATTTGTATGGATTTAGAGAAGGTTATTTTAATCCATGGAGTGTTTGTAGTAGACCACAATTAAATTCAATTTACTTAAATAAAAATAATGAGTATTTTGTTCATGCTTCAAGTAAATTAATTGAAGAAAATTTTGGTCTTTATGGTTGCGAAAGAGCTTCCAGTTTTTTTGAGAAAGACGGACAATACTACCGTTTATTTTTGACAACCCCTAATGAAAAGGCTGATGTCGCTTATGTTGGCATAGAAAATTATACAGGTAAATTTTTATCTAATAAAACAGATATCGTAAATATTAAACGGCAAGATACTAACAATAAAGTAAATGATGAAAAAAATATTTCTGAGGAATTTTTATCAATAGTTAGTATTTTAAATTATGTTAATCCATTAAATAAAACAGGGGTTAATTCATTTAAACCCATGTTAAAGCCAGTTTATTTTGACTCACTTGGTATTAATTTAACAGGGGCGAAGCTAATTACTTTTGAGAAAGATTATGTAATGTATGAAGGATTATTCAATTATAAAGAGATTGAATTTTCCATAACACTTTGTGCACAATACTGGGAAGAACATAAGTTTCTTGGTAATCTTGTTGGTTTTAATTATGCGAATGGTTTTGGTAATATCGAAAAGTTAAAAAAATATGGAATAGGTTGGTGTGGAAATACGATTGGCTTTGTTGGACATTGGGATGGAGATGAAACAATAAAAACTGAAACTGAATTATTCCCTTTTTTAAAGGAAATAGAAAAAAACTGGCCTAAAATATTAAGGAATTTCTCGATATTAGACGAAAGTCAAAATAAAATCGTAAAGGGTTGGAAATAAAACTACTGATTCATACTGCTGAAAAACTCTTCATTAGTTTTACAGTCTTTCATCTTATCTAGAAGGAATTCCATGGCATCTACAGTGCCCATAGAGGATAGAATTTTCCTTAAAATAAAAACTTTTTGGAGATCCCCAGCATCTAAGAGTAAATCTTCTTTTCTGGTGCCTGACTTTTGAACATCAATTGCAGGATATGTTCTCTTATCAGATAATTTTCTGTCGAGGACAATTTCTGAATTACCGGTACCTTTAAATTCTTCAAAAATTACTTCATCCATTCTACTACCTGTTTCTATTAGCGCAGTTGCAATAATTGTTAATGAACCACCTTCTTCTATATTTCTAGCTGCACCAAAAAATCTTTTAGGTCTTTGAAGTGCATTAGCATCTACACCACCTGTTAAAACTTTACCACTTGAAGGTACAACAGTGTTATATGCTCTTCCTAATCTAGTAATGGAGTCTAAAAGAATTACTACATCATATTTATTCTCAGCTAGTCTTTTAGCTTTTTCAATCACCATTTCTGCAACTTGGACGTGTCTTGCAGCTGGCTCATCGAATGTTGAACTAATTACTTCACCTTTAACAGATCGTTGCATATCTGTAACCTCCTCCGGTCTTTCGTCTATTAAAAGAACCATTAGATAAACTTCAGGAAAATTTTCTGCAATTGACTTAGCAATTTTTTGTAGGATTACAGTTTTACCTGATCTAGGTGGTGCAACAATTAAAGATCTTTGTCCAGCTCCAACTGGAGCAATAATGTCTATAATTCTTGACGATAAATCTGTATCTGGTTTTTCTGTTTCTAAATTAAATTTTTTCTCTGGATAAAGAGGGGTTAGGTTATCAAAGTTTGTTTTGAATTTATTATTTTTAGCAATTTCTATAAAATTTACTTTGTTGGTTTCTACTAGTGCAAAGTATCTTTCGCCATCTTTGGGAGGACGAATTGGGCCCTCTAGTGTGTCACCTTTTCTAAGACCGTATTTCTTTATTTGATTAGGGCTGACGTATATGTCATCTGGTCCTGGAAGATAATTAGAGTTTGCTGATCTTAAAAATCCAAATCCATCCTGCATTGTTTCTAATACGCCTTCACCTATAATTTCTTCATTTTTCTCTGCAAATTTCTTTAGAACAGAAAAATATATGTCTTGCTTTTTTAAACCAGAGGCGTTTTCAATTCCTAAAGACTCAGCATAATCTAATAGTTCTTGAGGTTTTTTATCTTTTAGTTCGTTTAAATGCATATTGGAAATTACCTAGATAGTCAGATACGTTGATATGGTATATAACAAAAAATAAAGAGAAAATATATATATTTATATATAGATATGTTGTTGTATGTCGAATGATGGGGATTAACATCTTCTTATTCAAAAAAACCTATATTTAAGTACTTTTTTAGTTATTTAATAACAAATGTTGATAACTTAATATTAATAAATTAAAGGTAATTTTATTGTTAAAAACTCGAAAATTTCATGAATAACTCATTTAATCCACAATTAATCAAACAGGTTATCATAGGTACTAAGAGCCAATCTAGAAGAAAAATATTTAAATTAATGAATTTTAGATTTCAGTACAGATCACCTAACATAAATGAAAAAAAAGTAAAAGATTTAAATAATGATAAATATGATGCATTAAAAATTGCAAAAGCTAAGGCCGAATATCTTTCTAAAAAATATAGTAATAAAATTATCGTAACTTTTGATACAACAATCCTATTTAAAAAAAAAACAATTTATAAATGTAACAATCCTGAATGTTGTAAAAGAACCCTTAAAGCATTTAATGATAAATCTCACGAACTTTACACGGCAATGATTTTTATGATCAATAACAATCTTATCAAAAGTACTCTTACAAAAACTAACATTGCTTTTAAAAATACAAGAGTGAGAGATATAAATAATTACGTTAATAAGAATTTTAAACAAGTGTCTAAAGCCGTAGGTTGTTATAATATAGAAGGAAAAGGAAATTTTTTTTTTAAAGATATATATGGTAGTTATTTCAATATTATTGGTATAGATATTATTAATTTTTTAAAGACATTAAGAAGTATCTAAATGAATAAAAAAAAAATAGGCATTGTAGCAAAAAAACTAAATCATTCACTATCGCCATTCATACATAATTATTGGTCAAGAAATAATAATTTTATTTATAGAAAATACGAGGTACAAGAAAAAAACATAGATAAGTTTTTCTATAATTATAGAAAAGATAAACGATTTGTTGGTTTTAATATTACAATACCATACAAAGAAAATATTATTGGTTTTTGCGATAAAATTACCGCAAGAGCAAAAAAAATTGGTTCTGTAAATTTAATTTATAAAAAAAACAAAATAATTTTTGGTGATAACACAGATGTCATCGGTTTTAGTAAGACTTTTAATTCTTTGAAAATTAGAAACACAAAATCTGTATTATTGGTTGGTGCAGGAGGAGCCGCGAGAGCAATTTTATATTTTTTAAATCAAAAAAATATTGAAAAAATTGATATTTTTGCGACTTCTATAAGAAGAGAGGAAAACCTCAAAAAAAAATTTAAATTTGATCGTTTTCTGATCAGACCATCTCATCTCAAGAAAAGATATGATTTGATAATAAACGCATCCAGTGCAGGGATGACAAAAAAAAATAAAATAAGTAGAAATATCTTGAATTTAGTTAAGAAAGCTAAAGGAGTAATTGATATAGTTTATAACCCTATTGAAACAGATCTCTTAAAAAAAGCTAAAAAACATGACATAAAATTCTCAGGTGGATTGAAAATGCTTTTAGAACAAGCAAAACCATCATACGAAATATGGTCTGGTAAAAAGATAGAAATAGACAATAAAATTTATCAAATGCTTGTAAATAAATTATGACCAAAGTTGCAGTTACAGGTAATATAGGATCAGGCAAAACTGAATTTATTAAATTTATCTCTAAGCTAGGTTTTTGTTGTATATCATCTGATGCTATAATTTCAAAACTATACAATGATGACCGTACAAGAAAAATTATTTTAGAAAAATTGAAACTTCATGATCATAATTATAAAAAAGAAATTATTAAAATGTTACATAATGAAGAGTTTAATAGGAAACTTAAGAGAACAATATATCCTCTTTTATACGCCAAAAAAAAAATGATAGTCCAAAAACATCAATCTTATCAGCCAGTATTTTATGAAATTCCATTGCTTTATGAAGAAAATTTATTCAATAATTTTAATGTCACGGTATTCGTAAACTCGGATACCACTAAGAGAAAACAAAGGGTTTTAAAAAGAGGTGTTACAGAAGATTATTTTAAATTAATGAATAATAAGCAGATTAAAGAGAATATAAAAATGAATAAATCAACTTTTACAGTAAACAATAATGGTTCAATCTTGAACTTACGTTTAAATATAATTAAATTATTAAACAAATTATGAGAGAAATTATACTTGATATTGAGACCACAGGCTTAGAATTTAAAGAGGGACATAGGATTATTGAAATTGGATGTATTGAACTTAACAAAAAAGAAGTCGGGGCAAACTATCATGAATATATAAATCCCTCTAAAACTCTTACTGAGGAGAATATTAAAATACACGGAATAACTAATGAATATTTATCAGATAAGCCGGTTTTTGAAGAGATCGCAGATAGCTTCTTAGAATTTATCCAAGATAGTTACATTGTTGCTCATAATGCATCTTTTGACATCGGTTTCTTAAACTTTGAGCTTGAGAAACTATCTAAACCGACAATATCGAAGGAAAGAGTTGTAGATACAATTAAAATTGCAAGACAACGGTTTCCAGGGCAGCAAGTATCATTAGACGCACTTATAAAGAAATTAAAAGTCACAACACATATAAATAGAGATCAACATGGTGCTTTAAAAGACGCTAAAATCTTGACTGATGTATATTTGGAGTTACAAGGCATAAACCAAATCGGATTGGAATTAAGTACGGCAAAATCAGAAAAAATTAACTTAGCTAGTGAGCCGAATTACTCATCCATCGTACTAACAAAAGAAGAGACAGAAGCCCATAAAGAGTTTATAAAAAATAAAATACCTAATTCAAATTGGGCTAAAATGTTGAAAAACTATGAGTAGTGAATTTATAGATATTGTGCTTTTTGGAGCAATAGCGATATTTTTAGTGTATCGCCTAAGGAGCATTCTTGGATCCTCTGACGGAAAAATTGTGAATATTAGAACAAAAAAAAATCCTCAATCGAAGTTTAAACCTAAGATAGTTCCTAAAAATGATAATAACGAATTTTTAGAAGGCGCTAATAAAGCATATGAAATGATTGTTCAGGCTTATCAAAGTAACAGTATCGAAAAAGTCAAAGATTTACTTACACCTGAAGCAATGCAAGCGATGGAACAAGCAAAAGCACCCAAAGAAATAAAATTTTCTGAAGTAAAAAATAGTTCTATTTTATATGACAAATCCGATGACCTAAGACTAGTTAAGTCTGTGAAGTTTGAAACCGAACATTACAATGTTGCAAATAACGAAATTCTGAATGTTGTTGAAGAATGGGGTTTTGAAAAAGATAAAAAATCCTCCGATCCTAATTGGAAGCTTTTTTCTATAAAACTTGTCTCATAAAATTAAATTTAATTATAATAAACAGCAAAATAAAAAATCATTAGAAGAGCAACCTAATGAAAAAATTAGTATTTCAATCGGCGGTCCTATTGAGAAAAAAAAAAAGAGTGAAGATTTAAATAAAAAGAGTACAAAAATTAAAAAAATTTTTTATAAACCAGTTCTTTTGGATAACAATCTTTATAAACAATTTAAAAATCAGCATTTTAGCAAAATCGATTTACATGGTCTTACAGTTGACCAAGCATACCAAAAATTAATCGAATATTTTTCAGTCAATTACAAGAAGAAAAACTTATTTCATATAGTGGTTACTGGCCTTGGCAATAAAACTAATGGAGAAGAATTTTTTACAGGAAAGATAAGAAGACAATTTCCTTTTTGGTTAGATACAGAAAAATTTCAATTTATGATAAAATCATATTCGCCTTGTAAAATACGACATGGTGGTTTGGGTGCTTTTTATATTAAGCTTAAATCTAAAGAATAAATTTCTTTTCGTCGGTTGGTTTTATCTCTGATTTTACTGCATCTATAACCCATGCTTTATTTACTATTTCAGTTTTTTGATCACTTAGGTTTGCATCAAAACTAATTCTCTCAAGAATTTTTTCAAACATTGTTTGTAATCGTCGTGCACCAATATTTTCAACCTCAGTATTTATTTGTTCAGTGAGAGTTGCTATCTCTTCTAAAGCCTCATCTTCAAACTTTAATTCAATATTTTCTGTTGCAAATAATGACTTATATTGTTTGGTCAAACTATTGTCAGTTTCTTTTAGAATTCTAATAAAATCATCTTTTTTAAGTGCATTTAACCTAACCCTTACAGGTAATCTTCCTTGAAGTTCCGGGAGTAAATCACTTGGTTTGGATTGATGAAAAGCACCAGACGCAATAAATAAAATATGATTTGTTTCGATTGTTCCATATTTTGTGCTTACAACTGTACCCTCAATAAGTGGTAGTAAATCTCTTTGCACACCTTCTCTTGAAACATCCCCACCTCGTCTCTCACTATTGGGCGCAATTTTGTCAATTTCATCTATAAAAACTATTCCACTTTCCTGGACACTTTTAATTGCATTTTGAACAACATTTTGTTTTTCAGCGATTTTCTCAATTTCTTCTTGAATAAGCGGCTCATAAGCTTCACCTATTTTAAGTTTTGTTTTCTTTTTATTTTTTAAACCTTTACCAAATATATCATTCATATTAATCATTCCCATTTGAGCACCAGGCATTCCTGGTATGTCCAATGATTGAAAAGGATTAGATTTTTGATCTAAAGCTATTTCGATCTCTTTATCATTAAGTTGATTATCTCTTAACATTAACCGAAATTTTTCCTTAGTTTCTTCACTTGGATTGTCACCAAGCAGTGCTTTTAAAACAATTTCTTCTGCGTTTGTTTTGGCTTCATCTATAAAACGATCTCTTATCTTTTTCTTTTCTAAATTAATTGCAACTTCAATTAAATCCCTAATTATTTGTTCGACATCTCTTCCAACGTATCCAATTTCTGTAAATTTAGTTGCCTCTACTTTTATAAAAGGTGACTGTGTAAGTTTAGCTAATTTTCTTGCAATCTCAGTTTTGCCGCAACCTGTTGGCCCAATCATTAATATATTTTTTGGGATGATATCATCTCTGAGAGTTTCATCTTTTACATTTAACCTTCTCCACCGATTCCGAAGGGCTATGGCGACTGCTTTTTTTGCATCATCTTGACCAATCACATAGCGGTCAAGTTCTTCTTTAATAACTTTTGGTGTAAGAGACTGGCTATCCATTAAATTTTAATCTCTGTGATGTTTAGAGTATCATTTGTATAAATACAAAGCTCTGCTGCAACTTTAAGTGACTCTGCCGCAATTTCTTTTGCAGACAAATTAGATTTTCTTTTTAGAGCCCTTGCTGCGCTTAGGGCAAAGTTGCCACCTGATCCAATTGCAACTATACCTTCTTGAGGTTCTAAAACGTCTCCTGTTCCACTAATAAGATATGTTTCACTTTTATCAGCTGCAATAATCATTGACTCCAATCTTCTAAGATACCTATCGGTTCTCCAATCCTTAGCTAGTTCGACACAAGACCTTTTTAAATTATATGAAAATTCTTCGCACTTTTTCTCTAGTCTATCAAAAAGAGTCAGTGCATCAGCGGTTGATCCAGCAAACCCAACAATAATTTGATCATTATGAAATGTTCTAATCTTATTGGCGTTTGACTTAATTACAGATGTTCCCAAAGTTACTTGTCCGTCAGATGCTATAACAACACTCTCATTATCACGAACGCAAACAACAGTTGTCGAGCGTATTATTGTTTTATTTTTATCCATTATTCCTATAAATATAGGTACTAAATAGCTAATTACAAATGCGTGAATTTACATTTAATAGAGACACAAAAGAAACAAAAATATCAATAAAAATTAACCTTGACGGCTCAGGAGTAAATAAAATTGATACTGGGATTGCTTTTTTTGATCATATGCTTCAACAAATAAGTACTCACAGCTTGATAGACTTAGAGTTAAAATGTGATGGAGACCTAAAAGTTGATATGCACCATACTGTTGAAGATGTTGGCATTGCTTTAGGCGAGAGTATAAAAAACGCACTTGGTGATAAAAAAGGTATAACACGATTTGCATATTCTTATGTTTCTTTTGATGAAACATTAACAAGATCAGTCATTGATCTTTGTAATCGCCCGTATTTTATTTGGAATGTTAAAACATCATTAGAAAAAGTTGGTGA
This sequence comes from uncultured Alphaproteobacteria bacterium, assembly GCA_902521485.1. GTDB lineage: Bacteria > Pseudomonadota > Alphaproteobacteria > HIMB59 > HIMB59 > HIMB59. The sequence continues at coordinate 24,592 of CABYRQ010000001.1, forward strand.
AATGGACCAAGAGTTATTTTCGGAATTTTTTAAATCTATAGTTACTGAGTCAAGAATGAATTGCCATATCGAAACGTTATACGGAAAAAACAATCACCATATCATTGAGAGCTGTTTTAAATCATTTGCGTTATCCTTGAAAAAAGCAATATCTGTTGACCCCAGAAAAACAAGTATTCCTAGTTCTAAAGGGAAACTTTGAAAAAAAAAGTCATAGGACTTATTGATGGGCAATCCGGAAATATTGGATCGATTAATAAAGCAATTAAAGATATTATAAAAGGAAGGCCATATCGATTAAAGATTATTAAAGGTCATTTCAACTATTCTTCGTTTGATAAAATTATTTTGCCTGGGCAAGGTGCTTATGCCACTCTTATGTCAAATTTAAAAAAATTAAAAATTATTAAACCTCTAAAAGAATACTTAGAAAATAACTCTTCATACTTAGGTATTTGCGTCGGGATGCAAATTTTATCTGATTGGGGATACGAAGATAAAATTACAAGAGGTTTAGGAGTTATTAGCGGAGACATTAAAAAATTTAGAAATAAAAAACTTATAATTCCCCATATGGGATGGAACACAATTAACTTAAATAATGATGACACTATTATTACAAATAGTTTCGATAAGAAGGATTTTTACTTTGTTCATAGTTACATCTTCCAAAACATTAAAAAATCAGATGTTTTAGCTTTCACTCTTTATGGTCAAAAATTTCCTTCTATTATAAAAAAAGGCAACATTTATGGAGTGCAATTTCATCCTGAAAAAAGCCACAAACACGGCCTAAATTTGATAAAAAATTATATTTTGAAATCATGAATATATTTCCAGCAATTGACATAATAGATGGAAAATGTGTGAGACTAAAAAAAGGTATCGCCGATGATAAAACAACCTATCAGTACTCCCCCCTTGATATGGCTAAAACATATCAAGATGCAGGTTTCAATACTATCCACGTTGTAGACTTAGATGCTACTTTAGGAAAAGGTAATAACAATCAAGTTCTGAGCCAAATTAGAAGAAAAATTGATATTAATATTGAAGTTGCTGGCGGTATAAGAAGTAAAGATGCTATTATTGAAAAAATTAATGAGGGTTTTAATACAATTGTAATTGGAACCTTTGCAATAAAGAATATTGATGATGTTTTAAATTTTGAAGATTCATTAATAGAAAAACTGTCAATTGCTTTGGACATAAAAAACAATAAAATTGCTTCTCATGGCTGGCAAGAAACAACTAATCAATCTTTAAAGCATATCATAGATAAATATAACAACCGGCCCATTCATTCCTACTTTGTCACTGATGTTGCTAACGATGGAATGCTGTCTGGATTAAATATGGGAAGATTTAATTCTATAAAAAAATTAACTGATAAGCACATTACTATCGGAGGAGGGGTTAAGGATCTAAACGATATTAAATTGAGCAGATCAAATGGTTTCAAAAATATTGTCGTAGGTAAAGCTATATACGAAAATAAAATATCTATAGATAGTCTGGCCAAGTTCAATGCTTAAAATAAGAATAATTCCATGCCTTGATGTAATTAAAAATAAAGTTGTTAAGGGTGTTAATTTTAAAAACATAAGAGTCATGGGTAACGCAGTTGAAATGGCAAAATATTACTCTTTATCAGGGGCTGACGAGCTTTGTATGCTTGATATAAATGCATCATACCAAAATAGAAAAACATTTATTAAAACTGTTGAAGCTATAGCTAAGGTAATAAATATCCCCTTAACTGTAGGAGGAGGAGTTTCTGTTTTGAATGATATAACAGATTTACTCAATGCAGGAGCAGATAAGGTATCTATTAATTCCGCAGCAGTGAAAAATCCAAAATTAATTAGACAAGCCTCATTAAGACATGGTTCTCAGTGTATTGTTGTGGCAATTGATGGGAAAAGACATAAAAATAAAATGAAAGTAGTTATAAAAGGAGGCAGAGAAATCACTAATCTTGAACTTATTTCTTGGGCTAAGCAGGTGCAATCTCTGGGGGCCGGAGAAATATTAATGACTTCAATGGATACAGATGGTGTTCAAAACGGTTTCGATAGTAATATGCTAAAAAAAGTAACTAGTAATGTAGGTATTCCTGTAATTGCTAGTGGTGGTGTTGGAAGTCTGGAGCATTTTTATTTAGGTCATTTGACAAAATCCACTGGTTTGTTAGCCGCGAGCGTATTTCACTCTAGAAAATATAAAATTAAGACTGTAAAAAAATATCTTAGTAGTAAAGGTGTCCCTGTCAGATTATGAGCTATGATAAAGAAAATATTTTCGCAAAAATTTTAAAAGATGAAATTCCTTGTGATAAGGTTTTTGAAAATGAGTATGTGCTTTCATTCAAAGATATTAGCCCAAAAGCAAAAACACATATCTTAATTATACCTAAGAAATCCCTGATTGATATTTCTGATTTTTTACAAAACGCAGACAACTTATATCAAACTAATTTTTGGAAATCCGTCGATGAAATTATAGATATTTTAGGTTTAAGAGATAAAGGTTTTCAAATTAAAACACATAAAGGCAAAGACGGTGGTCAAGAGGTTTTTCATTTCCATTTACATTTGTTGGCAAATGTTTAGTCTACCTTGCCTGAATATAATTAATTACATCTAATACACCTTTTATGGTTTTAGCATGTTCAATTACCATATCTATTTCTTTTTGATCACTAGAAACACCAAAAAGATATACAATTTGTTTTTGTACCTCAAAGTCGTATTTAAATTTCTTTATATTCGAATCCGTGAAAATCTTTGTAAAAAGTTGCGTACTTATGAATTTGTCTTTGGCTATATCATCAAGTCCATATCCAGTATCAATTGAAATTTCATTTAAAACTTCATTTACACCATTTTGTTGCCAAGCTAGTCTTACTGCCTCTAAGCGCATGTCGCCGTAGGGAACTACGCCTGTTAAAAGAACCTTACCTAATTCAACTTCAACATCAATCCTAGTAAATAGAGTTGCGTCATATGAAAAGTATTTTTCTTTAATACCAAGTTTAATTGTGGCATCGTCCCAACTTTCACTAAATGTTTTTTCATCTTCATTTTCCTTAATGACAGTTTTTGCTCCTGTAGATACAAGTGACGGACCGCAGCCAATAAAAAATAGTGATAGTAGAATTATAAAATGCTTAGTCATCTTTTAAATTGATTGATAATTTATAAAAATCATTTCTAGATATTTTATACTTACTTTTAAGCTGTTGATAAGCCTTTTTTACACCTACCTCTCTAATTATCTCCTTAATCTCTTTTAAATCGAAATCTTTAATCTTGTCAGTCTCTTTTTCAACACTAACAGCTAAAACTAACTCACCTTTAATTCCAGAGTAATTAAAGTTTTCATAATTTTTGTGATCTATATGTATTCTTTCCTCAAATAGTTTTGTCAGTTCTTTAAGTATTACAATTTCAAATGTTTCAGAAATAGAGGCAATAGCATAAACGTCTTTACGTAATTGTTGTTTAGTTGAGTAAATAATTAAATTATTAATTCTATTCTCTAAGAGAGTTTTTTCTTTATGTTCTTTTTTTTTGGGAAGAAAACCAACAAAGGTAAATTTTTTTTTATTTAAAAAACCACTTAGTTGAATACCTGGGATTAAGGCGCTAGCACCAGGTATTGAATATACATTTACCTGATTTTCAAACATAAAATTTATTAATTGGTTTCCAGGATCTGATATAAGGGGAGAACCAGAGTCTGATATCAATGATATCACTTGATTAGATTTTAATAATTTATATATGTAATCTTTCTTTTTATTAAAGTCGTGATCAGTGTATTTAGATAATGATGTTTTGATATCATATCTTTTCAAAAGCTTTTTACTATTAGTAGTGTTCTCACATAAAATTAAATTAGAATTTTTTAAAACATTTATAGCTCTTAATGTGATATCATCTAAATTTCCTATGGGAGTTGAAACTAAATAGAGACCTGGGTTCATTATGAGTTTATTTAAAAATTTAACTATATTACTAACATTAATATCATTTTTTAGTTGTGCCCCAACAACAATCGAGAAAAAAAAGCCGATTGAAAAGGCACCAGAAAAAGTTGAAGAGATAGAAATTGTTGAAGAGATAGAGGAGGAAATAGAGAAAGTTGAGACAATAAAGAAGCCATCAAAACCTGGAGATAAAATAATTGATTTTAATAATATCGATAAAATAATTGTTTTTTTATCAGACGACGAAATTTTAACATCCTTGTTTTATGATGTTTTTATAAAAGAAATCGATAACTTTCCTGATATCAAAAAAATAGAATTTATCTATTCAATTGATGAAATACAAAACTCAATCGACAATTCTCTCATTATAGGCCCCACCAATTCAAAAGATTTGTTCGACTTGCCAAATAAACTCGGTGAAAATACATTTACGATTTCTTTATCAAATGACTTCTCTGTAATGAATAAGTATGCAGATAATGAAATCATTTTCGTATTTAGTAGCCCTTACCAACACGTTGAAATACTTGGAGATTATATCAATTCATCAAACTCACTTGGTGTATTATACAAACAAAACGAATATGGATTGAAATTATTTGAATATTTTAAAGATACCTACCCACTAAAATATATTAAATCATCTCCATTTGGAGACAGCGCAGTAGATTTGGAATTATCAGTGAAGTTGATGGGAGACTTAAATACATATGATAACATAATTATTTTTGATGATACTTTTAGTTATAAAGATTTAGTGGGATATTTAGCAACAGAGGACGGAACTTATCCTCTTGAGAGAACATTCCTAATTGACAATTTTTTAGAGCAAAGAAAGAATTTAGAAAATTATTATAAGCCTATTAATCGGACTTTCTTGCAAAATATCGATTTGACTACCATGGATGAACCGCATCGGGAGTTCTTCTTCAGGACCTCAGTAAAAATATCACTAACTGTTGCTAATCAAATTTTAAAAAATAATTTTTTACCAAGTGCTATTGATTTAGAGGATTTTGGAAGATTGCCTATAGAAAATATGATGATTAATTATCCTGTGATATTTGATTAGATAATTTTTTAAAAGCCTCATACCTGTGAGAATTTATTAATTTTTGTTCCTCATTCATTTCAGCGAATGTCTTATTATTGTTTGTAGGAATAAAATATGGATCATAGCCAAAACCATTATTACCTCTTTTATTTTTTATTATATAACCTGGAATGGATCCTGATACCATATATCTTTGGTTTGTTCCTAAAACGCAAATAGAACAAAAAAAAGATGCATCAATATAACTTAAACTTTCAAATTTGCTAAAAATAAAATCTATAACTTTTTGCTCACCGCCTAATTTTTTTGCCTCTCTTGCTGTCTTTATCCCTGGATAGTTTTTTAATTTATTTACAACAAATCCACTATCATCACATAGTACAAGTGTATTTGTTTTATTTAAAAAATATTTTGATTTTATTTCACAATTTTCCTCAAAAGTTTTACCATCTTCAGTTGGTTCACCAATATTGTTAAACTCATTTAGATTTAAAAATTCATATTCATTAAATAGATTGAAGTGCTTTATATAAAAAATAAATTCCTTTAATTTTCCAGTATTATTAGTGCCAAGTAATAAATTATTTTTCAATTGCCAAGTTTTGAATATTGAAAATTTCTGGCATCGATCCCTCAACAAGTTCTATGAAACTCATAATTGTTTTCTTGCTAAATTTAGCCTCTTCACCAGTAGATTGAAATTCAATAAATTGACCATCATTTGCCATTACTACATTACAATCTACTTCAGCACTCGAGTCTTCAATATAATTTAAATCTATGCATGATGTTCCCTTAACAACACCTACCGATATTGCTGCAACTTGATTTACTATAATTGCCTTTGATAAGTTAAATTTATTTTTGAACTCATTAATTGATCGAACAAGACTAACATATCCACCAATGATAGATGCTGTCCTTGTTCCTCCATCAGCACTAATTACATCACAATCAATCTTGATAGTTTTTTCGCCAAGTATATCTAAATTAACAGCACATCTTAAGCTTCTCCCAATAAGTCTCTGAATTTCTTGTGTTCTTCCAGATTGTCTACCTTTGGCTGCCTCTCTGTCCATTCTTTCAGATGTAGAAGAAGGTAACATACCATATTCTGCGGTTAACCAACCTTTTCCAGAATTTCTTAAAAATCCAGGTACTCTATCTTCAATAATCGCTGAGCAACAAACATGAGTATTTCCTAATTTTACTAGACATGATGATTGATTATTTGGTTGAAAGCCTGGAATTATTTCTAAATTTCTAATTTTAGAAAGTTCTCTATCATTTCTTGTATATCCAGACATTTATGTTTTATTATTTTAAATTATAAGATTAATTAAGATTAATGAATAAAAAAATTACTGATATTGGAGCAAGATCAAAACTAATATTCAAGTCTCTTGTTGAAAGTTACTTGAAAACAGGTGAGCCTATGGGCTCCAAAGCACTTAGTTCAAAAATTTCTTATAAACTCTCACCAGCAACAATAAGAAATGTTTTAAACGAAATAAATTTTCACGGACTCATACAAAAAGGTCATTTCTCTGCAGGTAGTATACCAACTGATTTAGGTTTACAATTTTATACTCATGCACTTTTAGAGCCAGGATCAATTAGTAAAAGTGAAAAAGAGATTATTGAGAAATCATCTAAAATGAATAATCTTTTAAATGAACAAGAAATAATCACTAACACTTTAAATGGCCTATCTAATCAAGCTAGTCTTGTTATTAATAATGAAAAAATAACAAAAATTAAAAAAATTGACTTTCACAAAATTGATAACCATAAGGTAATATTCATTATTGAGCATGAAGATGGGTATACGTCTAATAGAATAGTAGAAATTGATGAAAATATTCAGACAGAAGATTTAAATAGTATTGGCAACTTTATAAATAAGTTTTCAAAATATATGACGCCTACAGAAATTCAAAATAATATAAAAACTTTTATAAAATCTGCAAAAAGTCAAATAACCAACACTTCAAAAAAACTACTTCTTAAAGGTATAAAAATTGAAAAGTCTCAAAATACAGAAACTTTTTTTGTTAGAGGTCTGCCAAATTTAATTAAGAATAATTTAGAAACAGATCTAGACAGTATAAATGAGCTTTTGAGTGATATTGAAACAGGTAAAATGGCAAACAAAATGATTAAGGCCTTGAAAAAATCAAAAGGAGTGCAAATATTTATAGGAAGCAATACAAACTTTTTTAAAAATACAAACTTATCTATGATTTTATCAAATTATAAAACTAAAAATGGACTCACTGGTGCTATTGGTGTAATAGGCCCAAAAAGAATTGATTATCAGCGAATTGTTCCTATTGTGAGCTATATGTCTGAAACAATATCAAAAAAATAAAGGAACTATTATGGAAGAAGAAAAGAAATACAAAGATCAAGCTCAGCAAGAAGAAGATTTTACAGAAGATCAAGAAACCAATGTGAATGATGTAGATGAAAATTCAGATACTAATGAGGATGAAATCCAAAGACTCAAAGAGGAAATTGAGAGTTTAAAAGATCAAAGGTTAAGAGCTGTTGCTGAACTAGAAAACTTAAGAAAAAGGGCAGAAAAAGATCAATCAGATGCACTTAAATATGGTATAGCTAACTTTGCAAAAGAAATCATTAATATCGGTGACAATATCGAAAGAGCAAAATCAAGTATTTCAGAGGAAGTGAGATCCAATGAAAGCATTAAATCTGTCGTGGATGGCTTAGATCTAATTGCACAATCTACAATGGCCACTTTCGAAAAAATTGGCATCAAAAAAATTGAAAGTATAAACCAAAAATTTGATCATAATTTACACCAAGCCATGATGGAAATTGAAAAAAATGACTGTGAGCCCGGAACTATTGTCCAAGAACTAATTCCAGGCTACACTTTGCATGATAGGTTGCTAAGACCAGCAATGGTAGGGGTATCAAAAAAATCTCAAGAAAATCAAGACGATAAAGCAATTAAAGAAGAAGAGAAATCCGAAAAGTAAGAAAATTCAATGGTTTTAATGCTCTTGAATTAAGTAAGTATCAACCCATATAAATATAAGATTATTTATTTTTTAAAGTAGGAAAACAAAATGGCTAAAGTAATTGGAATTGATTTAGGTACCACCAACTCTTGTGTGGCGATAATGGATGGAAAGAATCCAAAAGTAATAGAGAACTCTGAGGGTGCTAGAACAACACCTTCTGTTGTAGCTTTTACTGAAAGCGAAAAACTAATTGGTCAATCTGCAAAAAGACAAGCAGTTACAAACCCCGAAAATACACTTTATGCCGTAAAAAGATTTATTGGCCGAAGTTTTGAAGATGACACTGTGCAAAAAGACGTAGGGTTATCTCCATTTAAAATTATTAAAGGTAACAACGGGGACGCATGGGTTGAAGCTCATGGTGAAAAATATAGCCCTAGTCAAATCTCTGCATTTATTCTTCAAAAAATGAAAGAGACAGCTGAGTCTTATACAGGTGAAACTATTACACAAGCAGTGATAACAGTTCCTGCTTATTTTAATGATGCACAAAGACAAGCAACTAAAGATGCTGGTAAAATTGCTGGATTAGAAGTTTTAAGAATCATTAACGAACCAACCGCTGCCTCACTAGCATATGGATTAGATAAAAAACAATCAGGCACTGTAGTTGTCTACGATTTAGGCGGTGGCACATTTGATGTATCAATTTTAGAGGTGGGAGATGGTGTATTCGAAGTTAAGTCTACAAATGGTGATACACACTTAGGTGGTGAAGACTTTGATTTAAGAATTATTGATTTTCTAGCTAGTGAATTTAAAAAAGAGCAAGGTATAGATTTAAAAAATGATAAATTAGCTTTACAACGTTTAAAAGAGGCTGCTGAAAAAGCTAAAATTGAATTGTCAAGTTCAACTCAAACAGACGTAAATTTACCTTTTATTACTGCTGATCAATCTGGCCCCAAACACTTAAATGTGAAACTTACCAGAGCTAAGCTTGAAGAGTTGGTTGACGACTTGCTCCAAAATACAATTGAACCTTGTAAAAAAGCTCTTAGTGACGCTGGTCTTTCAGCAAGTGACATAAACGATGTCATTTTAGTTGGGGGAATGACAAGAATGCCAAAAGTAACAGAAATTGTTAAAAACTTTTTTGGGAAAGACCCTAGTAAAGGTGTTAACCCCGATGAAGTTGTGGCTATGGGAGCAGCCATCCAGGCAGGTGTTTTACAAGGTGATGTAAAAGATGTCTTACTTTTAGATGTGACACCACTTTCTTTAGGTATAGAAACACTAGGTGGAGTATTCACTAAGTTAATTGAAAGAAATACAACTGTTCCAACAAAAAAAAGCCAAGTATTTTCAACAGCAGAGGACAATCAAAATGCCGTTACTATCAGAGTCTTTCAGGGCGAAAGAGAAATGGCCGCTGATAACAAGCTTTTAGGTCAATTCGATTTAGTTGGCATACCTCCTGCTCCAAGAGGAACACCACAAATTGAGGTGACTTTCGATATTGACGCTAACGGTATTGTCAATGTATCTGCAAAAGATAAATCTACAGGTAAAGAGCAACAAATTAAAATCCAAGCATCTGGTGGCCTATCAGATGAAGAGATTGACAAAATGGTTAAAGATGCTGAAGCTAATGCTGAAACTGATAAGAAGAAAAGAGAAGAGGTTGATGTTAAAAATCAAGCCGATAGTCTTGTCTTTCAAGTGGAAAAAAACATAAAAGAGCATGGCGATAAAATCAGTCCCGAAGATAAGTCTAAAATAGAAGCAGACTTAAAAGATTTAAAAGAAGCGCTCGAAAAAAATGAGATTGAGACCATAAAACAAAAAACAGAAGACCTAACTCAATCATCCATGAAGATGGGCGAAGCTATGTACAAAGATCAACAATCATCTGAGGCACCTGGTGCAGAGCAACCTAAGCAAGAAGATAACACTAATGAAACTAAAAGCGATGATGATGTTATAGACGCAGACTACGAAGAAGTAGACGACGATAAAAAAGCAAGCGGACAGTAACTCTTAGCTTGTTTTAAAATATTATGGCTGAGGATTTTTATGACACTCTTGGTATATCCCGTGAAGCTAGTGACTCTGAAATAAAAAGTGCTTACCGAAAATTAGCAATGAAATATCATCCTGATCGAAATCAGGGTGACTCTGATGCTGAACAAAAATTTAAAGATGTGAGCCAAGCATATGAAATTTTAAAAGATCCAAAAAAAAGACAAACTTATGATCAATTTGGTCATGCTGCTTTTGAACAAGGTGGTGGTGGAGCTGGTGGATTTGGCCAACAGGGCTTTGGTGGTTTCTCAGATATTTTTGAAGATATTTTTGGTGCATTTGGTGAGGGCGGTCAGCGCGAAAGTAGAGGCGATGATTTGCGCTACGATGTTACTATTGACCTAGAAGAGGCTTTTACCGGAAAATCATTAGAAGTAACTATACCCAAAATGATTAATTGTCCTGAACAGCATAGTTATAAAAGTTGCTCTACTTGCCAGGGTTATGGAAAAGTTAGAACACAGAGCGGGTTTTTTTCAATGGAAAGGACCTGTGGTAGGTGTGGCGGAACTGGGCAAGAAATGAAAGGTCGATGCTCAAAATGTAGTAATACGGGACGAATTAAACAGAATAAAAAAATTCAAATAAAAATACCTGCTGGAGTTGAAACAGGTAACAGAATTAGAATGAGCGGAGAAGGAGAAGCTGGAGAAAGAGGCGGCTCCTATGGGGACCTTTACGTTTTTATAAATATAAATAACCACAAACTTTTCCAAAGAGAACGAGATAACATCATTTGTGATGTTGCTATACCTTTTACTACAGCAACTCTGGGTGGAAATATTGAAGTTCCTACTATAGAAAAAAAAATGGTTAGTGTTTCCATACCAAAAGGAATGCAGTCAGGTCATAAACTTAGAATCAAAGGTAAGGGAATGAGCATTCTGAGAACAAACACAAGAGGCGATATGATTGTTAAAGTACATGCTGAAACACCAGTAAACTTATCTTCAGATCAAGAAAAACTTTTAAATCAATTTAATGAAACCCTTACTAAGAAAAATTCTAAAATGACAGAAGGGTTTTTTGATAAAGTAAAAAAAATGTTTAATTAATGAATTACCGTTTTGATTTTATCGAAACACCAATAATTAAACTTTTTGCCCTAGATAGTTCAGAGGGAATTCACTTTCTTATAAAAGATGGTGATAAAAGAATTAAAAATATACTTAAATTATATAATCCAACTAAAGGTTTAAAATTAAAAAAAGTAAACGAACAAATAAACAATTTTTTGAAAGGTAAAATTTCTATACAAAAAAATATCAAAATAAAGTTCCTCGAAGGAACTACATTACAAAAAAAAGTTTGGACAGAAATTATTAAAATTCCGTACGGTCACACGATTTCTTACACAGATCTTGCTATAAAAATAAAAAGACCAGATACAGTAAGAGCTATAGCTTCAGCGGTTGGTAAAAATCCTGTTGGATTATTGGTCCCTTGTCACAGAGTAGTGAGAAAAAATGGAGATCTAGGTGGATATATGTGGGGCGAAAAATTTAAGAGAAAAATACTAGATATAGAGGGTAGAGGAACGGCTGACTCGACATATAGAGGAGGAAAGTGAGATACCGAATCAGCCCCCGCATGAATGCTAACTGAACACTAATAAATATTTTGATATAGTCAAAAGTTGTTCAAGTGTTAAATATCCAAAAATGAGCTTAAAATCGATTTTATCCTATAGTTTTCAGTCATTTTACCTTGCTGGAAGTTTTTTATTATTATTTGTTTTTTTGCCCACATTTTACAATTTATCAATTGGTATCTCTTTAAGTGTTATCGGTCTAGTAATACTAATATCTAGATTTTTTGATGTCTTTTCAGACTTTTTAATTGGTTATTTAACAGAAAAAAGAATTATTTCAGGTCGATCAAGAAAAAATCAAATTCTTTTAGGCATAATAATATTTATTTTTTCCTTATTTGGTCTTTATGTTTTCCAATCTTCTAATATTTATTATTTTATTTTTTTTTATAACTTAGCATTAATAAGTTACTCAATCGCAATTATTCCTTACGATTCAATAGTTATTGACCAAAAAAAAATTTTAAAAAAAAGGTTTCGTTTGGCAGCAGTTAAAGAAGTATTTGCAATATTAGGAGTTCTTGCAGCTCTAGTTATTCCAACGGCTATCTCAAATTTAAATGGTGTTGAGCTATTAAACCCAGATGTTATAAAAACAAGTGGTTTTATTTTTATTTTTCTTGCAATTATTGGAGGATTAATCTTTTATTTTTTCTACGATGATGAACTAAATTACAAGTCAAGTGAAATTTCTTGGATAAAATTAAAATCCTTCATTGAAAAAAATAAAAAAATCTTACCTTTCTCATACATTACATTTTTTAATTTACTTGCTAATAATTTTACCGCCAATTTATTTATTATTTTTGTGTCTGAATATTTAGGTCTTAGTGATTATGCAGGACATCTATTAATTTTGTATTTTCTTATAACATTAATTTCAACACCATTTTGGTATTTTTTTGGAAAAAAATTTTCAAATATGTTTTTATTACAGATTGGAACCAGTATAACTATTTTTGGCTTTTTATTTGTTATTTTTACTAGTAGTAATAATTGGCAAATATATATATTTGTCATTCTTATTACAGGAATTGGAATTGGAATTGATCTCATAATACCCCAGATTGAGTTAGCTGATATTTTAGATCTGAATAATGAAAATCGCTTATCACAATTTTTTACTTCATTTTTCTCAATAATAAGAAAAGCCGCTGTTGGAATAGCTGCTGGTATAGCATTAACGGGATATGGTTACTTACAATCAATAAATTTTACCATTCACCCGAATATTCCAAATATAATGATATTTTATTTTTTTATACCGCTTACCATTAAATTGTTCGTATTAATCTTAGTAATGAGATATAGAAGTAAATTCAATGTCTCAATTAGAGAGTAAAAAACACATAATTTACATATTAGGCACTATTGCCTTTTTCTTATTCTCAATTGCAGACACAATAATAAAGTTAATTGGAGATTTATATAAAGACACAGTTATATTTTCCATAGCTAGTTTTTCTGCAATTATTCCAGTGCTCTTTTATTTATTTTACAGAAAGAGCTTAGAAGAAATAAAAACAAATAATTATAAACTTCATTTTATAAGAGGTATCTTGATGACTTTGACTTATTATTTCGTAGTAAAAGGAATTATTTTATTACCTTTATCCATAGCATATCCAATAATTTTGTCAGCTCCAGTATTACTCTCTATAATGGGAATAGTAATTTTAAAGGAATCGATTTACCTATCAAAAATAATTTCTTTAATACTAGCTATGATTGCTGTTTTTATGGTCTCGGGTTTTAGTTTGAACGCAGGTTTTAATGCTTTGGGAGTAATATTTCTAATTTTAGGAGTATTTTCATTAGCATGTTTAGATTTTTCAGTGCGAGTTTATGGGAAATCTGAAAGAACTATGGCTTTGACTTTCTATAGCATGGGAATTACTGGCATAATTTTCACAATATTTTCAATTAATCATTACAAAGATATCGCTTTATATGATTTTTTTATAATGGTGGGAGCAGGACTTATTGATGGTGTGGCCATGATGATCTTAATTTATTCTCTTAGGAGAATAGAAGCTTCATTTTTTAGCATCACACATTATTCACAGATCATTTTCGGTATAGTAATTAGTATTGTCGTTTTTAATCACTACCCCTCAATTATAGAATTATGCGGTGCTATTTTAATAATAATTTCTGGATATCTTGTTTACTCTAAATTAAAAAAGCTAAATTGATCGCTTTTCCATTGGATAAATAGAGCAACCTGAAATTTTCCATTCCCCATTGTCTTTAATAAGCGAGTACATTGCTAAATAAGAAACATTATCTTGCGAGACGATCTGTAGTTGATGATAAATTGCTCCTTCAAAAAATTTTGATTCCATAAAATAGTAATTTTTAGGATTATAAACAGGCTCATAATAGTTTTTCACCATACTCATAAAATCTTGGGGATTATTGAACCTCATTTTAATGTAAGGTGAGGCATGAAAGAAGGCCCCTTCAGCATCCTTGTTAATAAAGGCCTTGAGTTGACTTTCAATCACAGCTTGTGTTTCACTAAACTCATTTTTATCAATAATTTCTGCAATCGATATAGTGTTAAAAAGTAAAAGGCATAAACTGGTGTAAATTAATTTTTTAAACTGCATAGTATTTATATGCGTAATTAAGCATTATAGATGAAAATCATTTTAATTGTATTCGCCTTGTTTTTGAACATATCTTATAGTTATGCAGATCAAAATAGCCCAAAGCTAGATGAGTTATTCAGTCAGCTCTACGAGGTAAAGGACTCAAAAGAACAAAGTCTAATTATATCAAAAATATGGGGAGAATGGATGAAAATTGAAAACCCAGATGTAAAAATAGTAATGGATAATATTTCAAACTTTTTTAAATCTAAAAATTATCGATCTGCGATTTCAGCTTTAACTCTTGCTATTGAGTTAGAACCAAATTACGCAGAGGCATACAACAAAAGGGCAACTTTTTATTTTATGATGGGAGACTATGAAAACTCTATGAGAGATATTGAAGCTACATTGTATCTTGAACCAAGACATTTTGGTGCATTAGATGGTCTGAGTAGAATTCTTATAAGTTATAAAAATTATGATGGAGCACTTAAGGTTTATCAAGAAATGAAAAAGTTAATGCCAAATGATTTGTCTGTCGATATGAAAATTGAAAATCTAAATCAAATGATGTCAAAGGAAACTTAAATTATTCAATTGGTTAATAAAATAGATTAATGAAATAATGAAATTTATTGCCCCTTGCCACCTTCCTCCTCGACAATGTCTCAACCCAAGCGGCTAGGGGACAGGTATAATATTCGAATTTTGGTTGATATGAAACAGATTTCTTATAATTTAAAAAGCCTATCAAATAAGAAAAATATCGTTATAGATGTTATTTAAAAATTAATTAGTTATAAATTGAGCTGTGAAAAAAAAATTTAACACAAAAGTAATTCACTCTGGGCATGGCCCAGATAAAGAAACGGGAGCGGTTATGCCACCGATACATCTTTCATCAACCTTCAAACAAATGGAGCCTGGAAATTTTGAATATGAATATGCCAGGACTAAAAACCCCTCTAGAGATGTACTAGAAAAATTACTGGCACAAATTGAGTCTGGTGATAAAGCTTTTGCATTTGCATCTGGCATGTCAGCAATTAATACAGTTTGTGACTTATTTGGCACCAACTACCATATAGTTTGTTCTGATGATGTCTATGGAGGTACACGTAGGTTATTTGATAAAGTTAAATCAAACATTGACGTCACTTACATCGACTTTGATAAAAATATAAATTGGAATGATGAAATAAAAGAAAACACAAAATTTATATGGATTGAAACACCCTCAAACCCTTTAATGAAAATTGTAGATATCAAAAACACTGTCAGCATTGCAAGTGAATTTAAATTACCAGTGATTTGTGATAATACATTTGCCTCTCCTTTCAATCAGAGGCCACTTGAATTAGGTGCAGATATGGTAGTGAGTTCTTCAACAAAATATTTAGGAGGTCACTCTGATATTGTTGGCGGGTCTATTGTTATTAAAGAAAATAAGGAATACGCTGAAAAAATTTCTTATATCCAAAATGCAGTTGGGGCTGTCCCCTCTCCCTTTGATTGTTATTTATTAACAAGAAGCATTAAAACACTTTCCGTAAGAATGAAGCAACATAATGAAAATGCTATTACCGTGTCTAATTATTTATCCAATCATCCTAAGATAGAAAAAGTTTTCTTTCCAGGTATTGATGAAAGGTATAAGGAAATTGCAGAAAAACAAATGGATGGTTTTGGTGGAATGATGTCTTTTGTAATTGACTCAGATATTAAAGGGGTAAAAACTTTTCTAAAAAATTTAAATTTATTTACACTCGCGGAAAGCCTAGGAGGAGTTGAAAGTTTGATCGAGCATCCAGCAATCATGACCCATGCTTCTATAGATCCATCAATTAGAGAGAAATTAGGCATATCAGAAACATTACTAAGAATATCTGTGGGTATCGAGGATGTAGATGATTTGATCTCAGATTTAGACCAAGCCCTATCAAAGATTTAAAATGAGAGACATAGTTGATTTTATTGGCAATACGCCACTTATTAAACTTAAATATCCATCTGAAATTACTGGTTGTAATATTTATGGTAAAGCAGAGTTTATGAATCCAGCTGGTTCCATTAAAGATAGAACAGCACTGGGTATAATCCTTGATGCTGAGGAGAACAATTTAATTCAACCAGGTGGCACTGTCGTTGAGGGTACCTTTGGAAACACAGGTATTGCTTTAACAATGATTAACAATGCTAGAGGATACAATACTATAATTGTAATGCCTGACGGTGCATCAGAGGAGAAGCAAAGCATTTTAAGGAACATGGGGGCAAAGCTTAAAGTTGTTCCAACTAAACCTTATTCTGATCCGGGTAATTATCAGCATGTATCAAAGAGGTTAGTTGAAGATCTACAATCAAAAGGAGAGACTTCAGTTATGTGGGCAAATCAATTTGATAACACAGCAAATTATAAATTTCACGCGAAAACCACAGCTAAAGAAATATTTAATCAGCTTGAAGGAAAAGTAGATGGTTTTACTTGTGCAATTGGGTCGGGTGGAACATTAGCAGGTACATCTATTGGACTCAAAGAATTAAATTCAAATATAAAAATAGCTTGCACAGATCCACAAGGTGCTCAAATGTATAATTATTTTAAATATTCTAAATTGGAAGTTAAAGGCGATCCATCAGAAACGGAGGGAATAGGTCAGTATAGAGTTACAAAAAATGTTGAACCTTCCCTTGTTGATTTCTCATACCATATTACTGATTATGAAGCGTTTGAGCTTTTATATAAAATGGTCAAAACAGAAGGCTTATTTCTTGGTTCTAGCTCCGGAGTAAATGTAGCAGGGGCTATCGAAATGGCCAAAGAAATGGGACCAGGTAAAAACATTGTTACAATTTTGTGTGATGATGCTAACAAGTATTTTAGTAAGCTATATAACAAAGATTATCTGATATCAAAAAAACTTCCCGTACCTGAGTGGCTTTAAAATATTAATCACTATCAAAAGTCATTCTTTTTAAAGTTCTATCTTTTAAAACAAAATGGTGCATAAGTGCAGCTCCTGAATGTATAAAAAATAAAACTAATAAAACATTACTAGAATATTCATGGAAACTTTTGAACAAATACCTTAAATCACTGTTGTGATCTAATAAATTTATCAATTCAAAATTTAAAAACATTACTGTGTCACCTTGTAAGTTTGTAAGGATGTATCCAGACAATGGTTGTAAAAAAAATATTGAGTAAAATAAAAAATAATTAGTTTTTGCAACATTAATTAATATTTTATTTTTTAAGATAGGTTTAGGCCTAATATTAATAAATTTCCAACTTAATCTAAATATGGCTAGGACAAGAATTGAAAGGCCTAGCGTGTTGTGTATCATCAATATTTCATAATAATACTCAAAATTGTTCTCTAAATTTTTACCTAATAAGTATGTTGCAATTATAAGAGCGGCCATAATCCAATGGAATAACTTGCTAATTAAGCCGTAATTATCTGCGCTGTTTGCTAACCTCATAATCTTCAATTATGTATGTTAATATTGTTGACCATAAATGAAATTAAAAAATTTATTTTTATCGTTATTTTTATTTTTTTCCATTAGTGTTTATTCAAAAGATTTTATAGTCATTCAATCCACTACAAGTATTGCTAATACGGGCTTGCTTGATCTTTTAGCATCAGAATTTAAAAACAAAACTGGAATAAAAGTAAGACCTATTGCAGTTGGAACCGGCAATGCTATTGCAAACGCAAAAAGGGGCGATGGAGATTTATTATTCGTTCATTCAAAAAAAGATGAATTAGAATTTATAGATGAGGGCTACGGTGTGCAAAGATATGAGGTTATGTACAATAAATTTATTTTAGTTGGTCCAAAATTTGACTCACTGAAAATATCACAAGAGGAAGATATTTTATCCGCATTAAAAAAAATATATAACTCAGAATACAAATTTATTTCAAGAGACGATAATTCTGGAACTCATAAAAAAGAACAAGAATTATGGAGTTTGGCAAATATCAAAAAATTTGATCCTGATAAATATATAAAAACCGGGACAAGCATGGCCAATACATTAAATATCGCCGCTGAAATTGATGCCTACACGATAAGTGACAAAGGCACCTGGCTATCTTTTAAAAACAAAAATAATTTAAAAATTCTTTTTGAGGGTGGTGATAAATTACATAATCCTTATGGAATTATTGCAGTCAACCCTGAAAAATTTCCTCATGTTGAGTATAAAAAATCTCAGAAGTTCATTGAATGGTTGATTACAGGTGATGGCAAAGATGTTATTAATAAGTTTACATATAACGGTGAAAAGTTGTTTCATACCAATTAATATTACCTAAATGCTAAGTTTTGAAAAAATACAATCCGCAGTTTTTATTACAATTTATGTAAGTATTTTTTCAACATTAATTGCATTTTTTTTATCTATGATTTTTGGCTATTTAATTGCTATTTATCAATTCCAATTAAAAAAACCAATTGTAATCTTCTTAAGTTCTCTTACATCTATCCCTCCCGTATGTGCAGGGCTATTAGTCTATTTACTTATAAGCAGGTCTGGCCCCTTAGGTTGGATGGAAATTCTATATTCACCTATAGCAATGATCATTGCTCAGATCGTAATTATCTTCCCAATTATGATAACTTTAATAATTAAAAACATTGAAGAGGATTATCCAATTTATAGAGATGAATTAATGTCTTATGGAGCTTCAAAAAAAGATATAATTTTCTTACTCTTTTCAAATAAAACAAATATATACATCACTGTTCTTTTACTAGGTTTTGGCAGGGCTATAAGTGAGTATGGGGCAGCTGCAATTGTAGGAGGCTCAATTGATCATTTTACAAGAAACATGACAGCGACAATAGCTTTAGAAACTTCTAAAGGGAATGTTTCATTAGGTATAGTTTTAGGAACAATATTAATTTTCCTCACACTTTTAATATCAATATCTCTTAATTTTTTAAATAAAAATAATGATTAAAGTCAATAATATCTCATATACGATTAATGGAAAAAATATTCTTTCAAATATTAATCTAAATGTCACACGAAACAAAATTACAGTTATTACTGGAAAAAATGGTTCTGGTAAAAGCTCTCTTATAAAAATTATAAATAAAATTATTATTCCTGATAAAGGAACAATTAACTCTGAATATTCTGAACCTATACCGATGCTTTTTCAAAAACCTATTTCCTTAAATAAAAGCTTAGAGGATAATTTTCTGCTATTAAGCAAATTAAAGAAATCCAAAGTAAATAAGTTCTACTTTAATCTATTTAAATTAAATAAATTAAAAAAACGTAAATTTCAAAATTTGTCAGAAGGAGAAAAACAGAAAGTATTTATTTCTAGATTTATGAGCTATGAACAAGATTTAATCATTTTAGACGAACCTAACCAGAACCTTGACCTAGAGAGTGAAAAGATTTTTTTTACATCACTGTCTAAAGTTAAAAATAAAACTGTTCTTTTATCTCTTCACAATATGAGTCTTGTAAAAAAATTTGCAGATCACGTGATAGTTTTAGACTCAGGAAAAATTGTATTTAACGATATTTCTTCAAAATTTTTTTAATGTTCCTGCAGTAATTTACTGATATGCTAAAAACACATATCATGATTAAAAGTTTTCTTGCGTTAATATTTTTATTCCCATTATTGGCTTACTCTAACCCTGTGCTTGATCGGCAAGAGTCCATGAGGGACTTCAATAAATTAATGAGAGCTGCAAACAATTTAATCAAAGATGATATGATTAATGATGACTTGGCAGGAATTTATGAAGAAATCGAAAATATAATGAGAGTTTACCCTACTTTATTTCCAGACGATTCATTTGGAGGTAAGTCAAAAGCTAGTACTGACATAATTGACAATAGAGAATTATTTAATCAAATTGCAAAAGAAACAGAAGACAACGCAGCACTTGCAAAATTATCTGCATTAGAGGGAGATTTTGAAAGTGTTCAACAATTTCACCAAAATCTATTTGGAAGCTGTAAGAGTTGTCACTCTCGCTTCAGAGATTAATAAGAGTGAACCTTTTAAAAAAATTTTTTCTATTTTTTTTTCTGTCAACTAATTTATTATTTGCTCAGAGTAATTCAATGAACTACACACCTATAGATACTGAAGAGTCGTTTAAAAGAATTCAAGAGGGTGCAATTGTGATTGATGTTAGATATCCAAAAGAGCATAATATGATTCGAATTGAAAACTCACACAATATTCCTTTTAAAGAAATAACTGTTGAAAAAATCAACTCCATAAACCCCGATAATAAGGATATTATTATTCACTGCACCGCAGGTATTACATCTAAAAAGGTTGCAGATAATCTTGTTTCTGAAGGGTATCAGGGAAATATTTATGAAATGGACAAAGGTTTAATAGATTGGATTAATTTAGGTTTTAAAACCGAGCAAGGTACATAATTCATAAATTTATAAACTCTAAGAAAAATAGTTAGTGCTGAACATATAGTAAACCATATATCCGATAAGTCCTACAACTAGCAAGACTAGGGGTATTACTGATATTGTAAAAGCCTCCCTAAATTTCTTATTAAAAATTAATAAACTAGCTAGTAATAAAATAAGAAGAATTAATGCAAGTCTAATCATAAGTTAATTTTAGCATAAAATTTAATAATTTTGCTATTCCATATCTACTAATTTATGTATAACAAGTCTTAATTATGTCTATAACAAAAATTGCTATCGCAGGGGCATTAGGAAGAATGGGAAATAATCTCATAAATTCTGCTCTATCGAATAATAACGTTGAGCTCGTTGGAGTATTTGATGTTAAAGATATTGATCCTAGCTTTATTAATAAAAATCATATTCAAGGAAATGTTTTTACTACAAGAGAAGAGTCATTTGATAAAGCAGATATAGTTATAGATTTTACAACTCCTAAGGCCTTATTTAATTTCACGGAAGCTGCCGTTTCTAATAACACTGGTTTAGTTATTGGCACGACAGGACTAGATGAAAGCCATTTTAATCTTTTAAAGCAAACAAGTAATTCAACAAAAGTACTTTACGCACCGAATATGAGTTATGGTGTTAATACATTTTTCGAAATAGCAAGAAAAGCCGCAAAACATTTAAAAGATTTTGATATAGAAATAATTGAAACACATCACCGACACAAAAAGGATGCTCCTAGTGGAACAGCTTTAAAGCTTGGAGAAGAGATTGTAGCAGAACTCGGGCTATCCAAATCAAATTTTAATTTTAAACGTCATGACCAAAAAGACCAAAGAAAAGAAAATGAAATTGGTTTCTCCTCTATTAGAGGTGGAAACATTCCAGGTGAACATACTGTCATATTTCACGGTGACAATGAGTCTGTAAAATTAACACACAAGGCCCACAACAGAAAAATTTTTTCTGATGGCGCTATTCAAGCAGCAGTATGGTTATCATCAAAGGAAAAAGGCTTTTACACCTTTAAAGATATGATTAGCTAGACGAGGAGCTGTACTTCTCAATAATTCTTTTTAATTTTTTCCTTCTATTCTCACTCAAAAAACTAGCAAAGAATTTTTTCTTTCCAGCATAATTTACGCTTAATGAATTTTTTTCATTCTTTATCTTCAACCAATTTAAATTATAACTGTTTTGTTCAATAACCTCATCTCCATCAAGCCGCTCTAATTGCATAGATTTTGATTCTAATGAAATTTTTTCTGTTTTTCTTAAACTCTTTACAAAAAAATAAGTGCATACGACCAAAATAGAAAATTCAACAATACCAAATATGATTATCGGCCAAGCACCAACTAATAAAAATCTTCCACCAATGAAAATGATCAAAAAACCTGTAATGAATAAAAAAAATAGTATTTGAAGATTTGTCAGACTCCTATTTGGTTTGATATGAAGCTTTCTGGTCATTTGTATAAGTTTATAAAATTATATTTATATTTATAATAGATTTAATAGCACACCAATAATAATATGAAAAAACAAGAAAGAGCAAACGTAGTATTGGATAATTTAAACAAATTTTATCCAAATATCCCAATCCCTCTTAAACATAAAAATGTATATGAGCTTTTAATAGCAGTTTTATTAAGTGCTCAATGCACAGATGAACGTGTGAATAAGATTACACCTTTACTATTTAAAACGGCAAATAATCCCCATGATATGGCAAAGGTGCCTGTTAATAAAATTTATAAAATTATTAAACCATGTGGACTTGCACCTAAAAAATCAAAAGCTATTTCTAAACTCTCAAAAATATTAATTAAAAAATACAATGGTAGGGTCCCAGAGACTTTTGAAGATTTAGAAAATTTACCGGGAGTTGGCCATAAAACAGCGAGTGTAGTAATGTCCCAAGGTTTTGGTCACCCTGCATTTCCTGTAGATACACATATTCATCGTCTAGCACAAAGGTGGGGTCTGACAAATGGTAAAAATGTAGTCCAAACTGAATTAGATATTAAAAAATTATTTCCTGAGGCAACTTGGAACAGACTTCATTTACAAATGATTTTTTATGGAAGAGAATATTGCAAAGCTAGAAGCTGCTTTGGTGTTGAATGCAAAATTTGCACAGACTGTTATCCAAACAGAACAAAGGCTATAAAAGTAAAAAAACCCTAATTTTCTATAGATTGTCTATGAAAAAAAACAGAATAATGTATAAAAATAAACTTATTTACCATTATGAAACAAATTAAGAAAATATTAATTGCTAACAGAAGTGAAATTGCAATTAGAATATCTCGTGCAGCAACTGAATTGGGCTTTAGGACTGTATCCATTTACTCGTACGAGGATCGTTTTGCACTGCACCGCTTTAAAACAGACGAAAGCTATCTTGTTGGATCAGGATTAGGTCCTATTCAGGCTTACCTAGATTACAAAGGTATCGTACAAATTGCTGTTAATTCAGGTTGTGATGCCATCCATCCAGGATACGGTTTTTTATCTGAAAACCCAGAATTTGCTGATGAATGTGCAAAACATAATATTATTTTTGTTGGACCTTCTCCAAAGATTATGCGATCACTTGGAAATAAAGTAGAAGCTAAAAAAACTGCAAGCAAAGCTAAAGTACCAACAATACCTTCCACAGGACCCTTACCAAAAGATTTAAAAAAATGTAAAGACCTTGCAAAAAAAATTGGTTATCCAATTATGCTCAAAGCATCCTGGGGTGGCGGCGGTCGCGGAATGCGAGTGATCAGAAAAGAAACAGAATTAGAAAATCAAATCAACACCGCTAGGAGAGAAGCTAAAAGTGCTTTTGGAAAAGATGATGTATTTTTTGAAAAGTTAATCGAAAAAGCCTTTCATGTTGAAGTTCAGATAATTGGCGATACGCATGGAAATATAGTTCACCTTTTTGAAAGAGATTGTTCTCTTCAAAGACGACACCAAAAGGTAGTAGAAAGAGCTCCTGCTGCCTACCTATCTGACAAAGAGAGAAATGAGATTTGTAACGCAGGTGTTAGAATAGGAAAACAAGTTAATTATTCATGTGCGGGAACCGTAGAGTTCTTAATGGATGCTAAATCTAGAGATTTCTTCTTCATTGAAGTTAATCCAAGAGTTCAAGTTGAACACACTGTAACAGAAGAAATTACTGGTATTGATATAGTAAAAGCTCAGTTCCTCTTAGCAGCTGGTTCTAAAATTGGAGATGATATATGTGGTGTGCCAACTCAAAAAGACATTCATATGAAAGGACATGCTATCCAATCAAGGGTTACAACAGAAGATGCCACTAATGATTTTGCTCCAGATTACGGTAAAATTAACGTTTATAGATCTGCAAGTGGCCTAGGAATAAGACTAGATGCTGGAACTGCATCTACTGGTACGGTTATTACTCCTTATTATGACTCTCTTTTAGTTAAAGTAACTGCAAAAGGCCAAACCCCTATTGAAGCAAAGAGACGAATGAATAGAGCATTGAGTGAATTTCGCGTCAGAGGTGTAAAAACAAATATACCTTTTTTATTAAAGTTAATTAACCACAAAGGTTTCGATGTTTTTAAATACCATACAAAATTTATAGATAGTGAAAAAAGTTTATTTCAATTCTCTGGTCGAAAAGATAGGGCAACCAAAACATTAAACTTCTTAGCTGAAGTTATTGTCAATGGTAACCCAGAAGTCGCTAATAGACCAAAATTAAGAGAGACAACACCAGCAAAGCTCTCAGACTATGGAATATCTAGATCAAAAAAAGCTCAAGAGACTGTCAATAAAACATATAAACAAATTTTAGATACTAATGGTCCATCTGCTGTTGCTGAGACTGTGCTAAAAGAAAAACAATTATTAATTACAGATACTACCTTTAGAGACGCTCATCAATCTTTGATTGCAACTCGAATGAGAACACAAGATATGTTAGGCATAACTGACCTATATGAAGAAAGACTTAAAAATTTATTCTCAGTTGAGTGTTGGGGTGGTGCAACTTTTGATGTTGCATTAAGATTTTTAAAAGAGGACCCATGGGAACGTCTAGAAAAGTTACGTGAACAAATGCCCTCAGCCCTATTACAAATGTTATTCAGAGGATCGAATGCTCTTGGATATACAAACTATCCCGATAATGTTTTAAGAAGGTTTATACAACTTTCCGCTCAGTCTGGGATTGACGTTTTTAGAATATTTGATGCACTAAACTGGATTGAAAATATGAGAGTCTCTATTGATGAAGTATTAAAATCTGGAAAAATCTGTGAAGCTTCTATTTGTTACTCTGGCGATTTATCGTCTCCAGCAGAGAAAAAATATACACTTGATTATTACTTAAAAATGGCGCAAAAGCTTGAGAAAATGGGAGTTCACTTTCTTGCAATCAAAGATATGGCAGGCTTGTGTAAACCCAAGGCAGCAAAAATTTTATTCAAAGAATTAAAAAAAAGCATAAAAATTCCAATTCATTTCCATACGCACGATACAAGTGGAAATGGTGTTGCAACATTGCTCAATGCCTCGGAAGCAGGGGTAGATATTGTTGATGTAGCAATTGACTCATGGTCTGGCTTCACATCGCAACCTAGTTTTGGTGCAGTTTTAGAGTCTCTTGATGGCAATAAAAGAGATCCAAAAATTTCTTCTGCTGTTGTCAGGACAGCTGCAAATTATTGGGAAGGTGTTAGAAAACAATACCAACCTTTCGAAAGCAAAACTCGTACTAGTATGTCAGAAGTATATTTACATCAGATGCCAGGTGGCCAGTACACTAATTTAAGAGAGCAAGCAAGGTCAATGGGTATTACAGACGAGAGATGGCCAGAACTTGCATCAATGTATGCCGAA
This sequence comes from uncultured Alphaproteobacteria bacterium, assembly GCA_902521485.1. Classification (GTDB taxonomy): domain Bacteria; phylum Pseudomonadota; class Alphaproteobacteria; order HIMB59; family HIMB59; genus HIMB59. The sequence continues at coordinate 50,202 of CABYRQ010000001.1, forward strand.
GTGAACAAAATATTTGGCGATGTAATTAAAGTTACACCTATATCTAAGGTTGTTGGTGATATGGCAATTTATATGTTGGCAAATAATATTCAAATTCAAGATGTTTTAGACCCTAAAAAGGATGTTGGCTTTCCTGCATCAGTCATCGAATTCTTTAGTGGCCGATTAGGTCAACCATATAAAGGTTTTCCAAAAGCACTCCAAAAGAAAATTTTAAAAGGAAAAAAACCAATTAATTATAGATTTGGATCAAAGTTACCCTCATTAAAAATTAAAAATAGAACGAAGGAATTGGAAAAGAAGTATAGTGAGACTATTTCAGAGAAAGATACAATTTCACAAATATTTTTTCCTGAGGTTTTTGATGAGTATATAAAACACAAAAAGAAATTTGGTAATACTAGTGTTATCCCAACATCAAACTATTTCTTTGGGATGAATACAGGGGAAGAGATATATGTTTCTATAGAACCTGGTAAAACACTTATAATAAGATATTTCACTTTAAGTGAGCCAAACGAAAAAGGTTACAGGACAGTATATTTTGAATTGAATGGCCAGGCCAGATCAGTTGACATTAAAGATAATTCAATTGCAGTTGACGATTTAGCTAAAGAAATTGCTGATCCTAGCAACAAAGATCATGTTGCGGCTCCAATACCTGGTTTACTTGTAGACGTTGCTGTTACTGAGGGAATAAAAGTGCCAAAGGGTGCTAAATTATGCACTATTGAGGCCATGAAAATGGAAACGGTTATCTACGCAGACCAACCTGGAATAGTTGAGAGACTTTGCGTAAAAGCCGGTGAAAATATTGAGGCTCAGCAACTTTTATTAATTATAAAATAATTTTTATCTTAATAATATGATAACAATTTACCGTGGTTAAAAAGATTATAACTGCCAAACACAGAGGTTTTTGTGCTGGAGTTGAGAGAGCCGTTGAAATGGTCGAAAAAAGCCTTTTGAAATATGGAGCTCCAGTTTATGTCCGTCATGAGATTGTTCATAACAAATTTGTTGTCAATAATTTGAGAGATAAAGGCGTTGTATTCGTAGACTCGCTAGAAGAAATTCCTAAAAATACAAAACAACCAGTAATTTTTTCTGCGCACGGTGTTGCACAAAGAGTAATTAACAAAGCCAAAGATTATAATCTATTATTTTATGATGCCATCTGCCCATTAGTCAGTAAGATTCATAAAGAAATAATTCAATTAGAAAAAAACAAATATAAGATAATTATGATCGGCCATGAACATCACCCTGAAGTTGACGGGACAGCTGGACAGCTAATGGATATTAGCAATTTAACTTTAGTTCAAAATATTGAAGATGTTGAGAAATTATATTTCCCATCAAATCAAAAACTCGCCTACATTACACAAACAACCTTATCGGTTTTTGATACACAAAGTATTGTTGATGCTTTAGAAAAAAAATTTCCTTCAATTCTAGCTCCTAAAAAATCTGATATTTGCTATGCAACTTCAAATAGACAATTATCTGTACAAGAAATGTCTAAAAATGTTGATGCTTTTTATGTGATTGGTGCCCACAATAGTTCCAATTCAATTAGGTTAGTCGAAACTGCTAAAAGATTTGGTTGTAAACATAGTGAGCTAGTTGAAAATATAAACGACTTTGATTATTCAAATTTATCAGAATTTAATACAATAGGTTTGACAGCTAGCGCATCTGCTCCTGAAGAACAATTAAATTTATTCATTGATCAAATAAAAAAGGTTTATTCAATCGAAGTTTTAAATTTTAAAGAGGACGAAAACATCACCTTTAAAATACCTAATTTTCTCAATTAAATTTTCTTCTATAAAAGATATCTACTAAAGTCATATGGGGAAGAGTTAATGCCGCTAATCCAATAAACAGTGTCTTTATAAAGGACTCATCAAAAGAAAAACTCTTATGAAGATAGATAATTGCTAAGCTGCCGCCGACCCATGTTAAGATAGTAAAAGAAATGGTAGTTATAGTTATAAATTTGTTATTTGATAGATATTTGGATGTATCTTTTAGTATTGATTTAACATGTTTAAAAGTATGAATGAAACAAAAATAGATAGAAAATGCCACGAGCGGTTCTGTTAAAAATATTACAAATAAAATAATAGACATTTCTAAAATCCCCAATCTTAATTTTGTAAATTTAATTGCCAAATATGCATATCTAATCAAAAGAAGAAAGTAACAAACGTAAACAATATATAGATATTCTTGAAATTGATTAAAAGATTGATTTGATAAAAAAGTAAATATCTCAAATGTTTCGTTAGTGTGAAAAAAAATAATCCCAAATACAATATTTAAACCATGCGTTAAAGAAACAGACCATTTATATTTCTTCAAGCCTAGATAGGACCAGTCACATAATCCAAAATGAACGACACTCATTAAAATGAATAAAATTAAAGCAATTATGGAAAAGTAAATCCAAAATATAATCACTGCGGCAGAAATAATTAAATATAAGAATACAAATATAAAAAAATCTTTTCTTGTCTTATACCCTAACAGTGCAGCTACAGCTCCGTCAAATGAACCATGCGGCACACCTATAAATGACACCATGCAAAGAGCAAGTAAAGATATAAAGCTTAATTCATACATTTAATTACGAATGGTGCTTAAGGCACTTTTTATAAATTTAATTTTTGGCATTGACATAATGACCTTTAATTTTGTCGGAAAATCAGCTATACCCATCATAAATGATGCAAATTCATTGCCATTTAAAGAGTAAGCCATATTAATAAAAACCTTCTCTGTTCCACTATTATTTTTCAGATAATTCACAAACACCTTATCCATCCATTTATCAAAATATGAGTGATGATCTTTATTAATATTTTCAAAATTTAATATTATGTTTTTTAGAAAAAAGGAAAAAGCATACCCTGTTGATATTTTGGTGGCACCACCTCTTGAACCGATATTAATATAATTTTTACTTGATTTGTTTTCAATATCATACATTGGTAACGCCCCTTTTTCTTCATCAACTATTTTATATTCAGATAAATTTAATTTTGTCTCAATGTATTCTAATATCTGTTTTTGATACCAATCATCCTCTTGGATTTCTGAAGAAAAAACTGTTGACTCAACTAACATTCTATTTTCATCTATTGGTAAACAATACATAAAATGTAATCCCATTTTTTGTTCAACGCGAAAATCCATTAAGGTCACACTATTACTATTTATCATTTGTTTAGTCTCTATAAGGTATCCAAAAAAATGCTGTTTTACTTTTTCATTTTCTAATTTCGGCGTACGAGAGTCATAAATTTTCTTAGCAAAAATTTCCTCACCATTCTCTAGCTTGATTTCATAGTATTTTTTTAAATTCGTAATACTTTGAACATTGAACTCTTTAATTGATAAGTTTTCTAAACCTTTTAAGCAATAATTTTTCCAATCTTGGTATCTTATAGTGCAATAGGGTAAATCCTTAGTTTCATGTTTTATATGATTATTTGTTATGTAAAAGTTCCAGCAAAACCATTTTTTTTGTGCAAGGCTATCAAAATCTTTCATCCAATCTGTCAGCCAAAATGCAAAAAAATTATTTCTTTTGCTATGATAATTTTTATCAATGCCAATTAAACTAATACTAGTTCCCTTATACTTTAATTTTGCAGTAGCAAGGGCACTAGCACCCATACCCAAAAATGCTACATCATATATTTTCATTTTTAAAAGAGCCCCTAACTGGTTTGTAGGATTTAAAAATATTTTTTAAAAATAAAAATTCAGGTATAGAAATTATTGTAATCCATAACTTTTCTATTTTGTTTAAATAAACTCTTTCAAGCTTGTAAGCATAACCACTACTTTTAATCTTTTCACCAATCCCTTTGTAAATTTTTGCTGCAAAAAATATTGCTAGTCTGGTTCTAAGAGGAATAAATTTCATACCAGAAAAACCGTTCGAATAGAATTTATCAGAGAGTTCAATTAAATTTTTAATAGATAATTCAATCAATTTTTTTTTTTGATCATCTAACTTATTATCTATCAGGTCACTGATTGAGACTTGCCCTAACCATTCTTTTGGTAGATATAACCTATTCATTTTTGCGTCCTCGTAAACATCTCTTGCAATATTTGTTAGTTGCATAGCAATTCCTAAATCAATAGCATGCTTTCTTGCTTCAGTATCTTTGGTATTAATTATTGGTAACATCATCAAACCCACTGTTCCAGCAACCTTGTATGAGTAATCTATTAATTCTTTCTCATCTGTAACTCTGACGTTCTGCTGATCGCTGATCAAACCATCTATTAGATCCTTTAAAATACCAAGGTTAATATTATTTTTTTTAAAAAAGATATTTATCTCAGAGCTCTCATTTTCATTTATTTGATTAAATATATTTTTTATTTGAGAAGAGGTATCTAACTTCGAATTATCTGCCACATCATCTAGATATCGACATATGCTGTAGAGCCTTGAAGCTGCAATTCTATTTTTTTTGGGTAAAAAAAAACTTGCCCAATAAAAACTTTTACCTTCCGATTTAATGCTATAGGTATTTGTTTTAAATGATGTCACCTTAATGACTAACTTTGAAATCCTTAATTATAAGCTTTTCTATTACTTTAGCAGAGCACAATACGCCAGGTATTCCGGCACCTGGATGTGATCCCGCAGCTGAAAAATATAAATTTGGTATTTTCTTATCTTTGTTGTGATAGCGAAACCATGCTGATTGAGAAAAAATTGGTGCCACGGAAAATCCAGCTCCGTATTTTGATCTATAATCATTTTTAAAATCCTCAGGAGTCATCCAGAATTCTGCCTCAATGTTTTCTTTTAGTCCTGGCATAATAGTTTTATCCAGTGCTTCAACTATTCTATCCTTAAGTTTCGGACCCTCTGAATTCCATTGAACATTTCCTTGAAGATTAGGAACAGGGCATAACACATAAAAACTATCACATCCTTCTGGTGCAAAAGTATCATCTGTTGCTGTTGGACGATGAAGATAAAGTGAAAAATCCTCAGTCAAAATCTTTTTCTCAAAAATATCGTGAAGGAGCTCTTTATATCTTTCAGACATCCAAATAGTGTGGTGAGCGACATCAGAGAATTTTTTCTTCGATCCAAAAAAAAGAACATAAAGGCCCATAGAGTAATGTGTAAATTTCTTAGGTTTGAGAAGACTATCTCTGGAGTATTCTGATGGTAACATTTCACTGTAAACTGTAGGGGGATCTGCATTACAAATCACAAGATCCGCAGGTATTTTTTTTCCGTTATTAAGCACCACGTTTTCTACTCTACCATTTATAATGGAAATTTGCTCTACATCGGTTTCTTTATTAATAGTAATACCATTTCTTAACATTAAATTTTCTAACTCTCTCACAATTTTACCTGTGCCTCCCATGCAAAAGTACACCCCCCACTTTCTTTCAAGATAGTGTATTAATGCATATATAGATGTTGTAGTGAACGGATTGCCCCCAACTAATAAAGGATGTATCGAAAATGCCTTCCGCAGATACTTATTTTTTAATTTGCTATTTACCAATTGACTGACTGTTAAATAACTTTTGAGTTTTATTAACGATGGTATTTGCTTTGCCATTTCCCAAAAGGAAATAAATGGCTTGTCCGATAACTTTTCGAAACCTATCTCAAAAATATCTTTTGAAGTTTTTAATAATTTGTCATACCCATCAACATCATTTTCATCAAATTTCCTTATTTCATTATTTGTATCTTCGATAGATGGTCGATAATCAAAAGTTTTTCCATTGTGAAAGTAAAATCTGTACCAAGGATCTAAGGATTTAAAATTTAAGTAATCTTTTAGGTTTTCACCAAATAATTCAAAAAGTTCTTCAAATAAGAAGGGCGCTGTTATGACAGTTGGTCCAGCATCGTGTCTATAACCGTCTTTTTCGAAAACTCTTGCTCTTCCGCCAAGCATGTTAAGTCTTTCAAGCAGCGTGACATCAAAACCAAGTTTTCTGCACCTTAGGGCAGCAGCTAGTCCTCCAAAACCTCCACCAATAACTACAACTCTCTTACTCAAGATAGTTAAAGTATATGAAATTTAGACAAAAAAAAACCAGGCAAGTTAGCCTTGCCTGGTTTAAATAGGTTATAAAGCTTTATTAAGCTTTTTTGCCTGAAGATGCTACAGCAGCAGCCCAAATAACTGCGACAAAAGCAATCTTATTCACAACGTCAGCAACGTTATAGATAACGTTTAGAGTTACAGCATCAGCTCCTCCAGTTAAGTAACCGAAGAAATATCCTAATGGATAAATTGCCCAACCAACTGTAACGATCCATCTCATTGTGTTGAAAGCTGTTTGAACAGCTGCAGGACATTTGTCAGCAGCAGCTTTACCAGCTTCACCAGCAAAAATTTCATATAAAATGTATGCCCAACCAGCTAGACCTACAATGAATCCTGCCCATGCGTTGATGAAGCCAGCTTCACCAGCATAACCAGCAACAAGCATCACTAAAGTACCGATTAACAGTCTCCAGAAAATACCAGCTGACACTGCAGCAACTGCAGCAAGGATAATGTAGAATTCAATCATCTGTAATGGAACAGTGATTAACCAGTCAACATATCTATAAACAGTAGGTGTATCACCTGTTGTTACCCATACTTCTCTCATATAAAAGTAGTGTACTGCGGCAACTAGACAAACAAGACCACCAAGTGCAAGAGATGTCTTCCACTTACCTGATACGTTGTTAGTTTCTAGGAAAAAGAATGCAGTAGCGGCAACCATACACATTGAGATAACCCAAAAAGATATCCCAACAAAGTCGTCTGGCGCTAAGCCAACGCTTGCAGAAGCTATTCCTGGCAGTGCTACTAAAGCAGCTGTTGGGATAGCCATAGATTTTAAAAACTTAATCATTGAGTACTCCTTTTCTTAAGTTCTAAAACTTATAACAGAATCCTAAATGTAAGGATTTGTTAATTTCAGGGGATTATAGGTATAAATTGCAAAAAAAAAATACCTAATATGACTTTTATTAATATATTTTGGGAGTATAGTGGGTAAAAAAATGGCTATTTTTCAAGATAGTGTACTGTTTAATGGGTTTTTATTCTTTTTATCCACACTATTGCTATGGATAATACTGAAATTCAATAAAAGCTACATAAATAACAAAAAAACTAAGAAAATCATTAATTTCTTTGTTTACCTCGTTTTTATAGGTGTAATTGTATTCATTTTCGATAATCACACCTCTCATTACTTGGATAACTTGTAATTAAATGAAAATAAATGAAAACTTCGAGAAAAAGCAAATCAAATCATTTTCTTTAAATTTTGATAAAAAGCTTATTAGACATATCCAAAAATTAAAGTCACCAGATAAACGAATTAAAAAGGCAATGATTTATTTTGCCAAAACTGGTGGAAAGAGGATTAGACCGTTCTTGCTTTATCGAATGGGTTTATATTTAAATATAATGCCAAAAATATTAGATGACTTTGCCCTTTCGATAGAATGTGTTCACCTGCACTCATTAATACACGACGATTTACCGTCTATGGATAACGATGACTATAGAAGGGGTAAATTAACTGTGCATAAAAAATTTGATGAGGCCACTGCTGTCTTAGCAGGAGATATGTTTCAAGTTTTGTCAGTAAAAACGTTAGTAGAGTCAAAAAATCTCTCTGATAATCAGAAAATCAAATCAATACAGATGCTTTCAAAAGCTAACGGTATGCAGGGTTTAATAGCTGGACAATCTATGGATATTTACATGAAAAAAAATTCTACCATAAAGGATATAGAGAAAATGCATCATTTAAAAACTGGTGCATTATTTAGCTTATGCTTCAATCTTCTTCTAAACGTAAAAAAATTAAATGAAAATAAAAAGAGAGAGCTAAAAAAAATTGGAGATACAATTGGAAAAATTTTTCAAGTTACCGATGATATGCTTGATAGATGGGGAAATGAGAAAAAAGTTGGAAAGAAAATTAAAAAAGACTCACAAAAAGCAAATATTGCTTATAAGCTTAATCTTATTGAATGCACTAGGCATTTAAGACTGATTCAAAATAGAAATTACAGAGCAATGCAAAATTTCTTTTATAAAAAGAGGGAACCCTTGCTATATATGTCGAGTCTTGTTAATTTTATCGTTAACCGTATTAGATGAATAATCATTTTTATAAATATGAAATAACACATAGCTAATGACAATAAATGAAAATGATTTAACGAATGCTCGAACCGCTTGGGGAAAGGGCATGATTGCAATTTCACAAGCTTATGAAAAAAAAGGTATTGATCAAGCTATTTTAGTTGCAAACGAAATGTTAGATAATCTTTATGGGTTTGAGTTAGGAGCAGTATTATTTAAACCAACTCTGAGTGGCGGTAATCAAACATTTCGATTAGACAAAGAGGGAGCGCTTTCATACTTTGTTGGAAATAATCCAAAGTACCCTAAAGACAGTGGGTTTGGAATTAAAGATTGGTTCGAAGTCAAATCAGAAACATCATCTGTGTTTATAGATCAAAATGTAGCAATGTGGATGGGTTGGGTAACGTTGATTAACAAAGAAGGAACCGCTGTTAAAGTTGATAAGAGCTGGGGATATAAAAAAACCGAAAATGGCATATTAAAAATAGTTTTGCATCACTCTTCGCTGCCTTATAAAGCTTGAGTAAATATTTATTTTTAGAAAATCCGAAATTCATTTAACTTTTTAAATAGAGTAAGTTTTTTTAAAAATTCTTTTAACGTAAATCTAATTATCGTTAACTTTTACTATGTGTTCTATTGGTTTCCCCTTAATAGTAAACTGATCATGGAGATAGGAATGAATTGTAATTTTGATAAAGTTTTCTTTCAGATTAAAAAAACGTTGAGGTACGTGTACCCAGTCAGAATAAATTCTTGTGATTCTTATATCATTTATAAAAAGCTGTAAATATCCAGAGTTTGAAATATTTTCACCTCCAATTTCTGAAGGGTTTAGATTAAAATTTTTTAAATCTATAAAAATATTGTAACCATCAATTTTATCTTTGATGACTGTTAAATTAATTGAAGGGTAAGGCTTATCAGCATCTATCTGATTTCCTGGATGATGAGCAAAACAATTTACTGAGAAAAATAAAATAAATATCCCATACTTAAATTTCATAATTAAGAATTATATTATTTGTTATTAAACAATTATCTATTTTAAATATCAGTACACAAATCTTTTGAGTATGTTTCGATAAACAAATTCATTTTATAGTTGTAAATCGTAATATTTATTATTGTTTTATCTACAGATCTGTTTTGTATAAAGATTCTACAATTATCAGTGTTATATCTGTGGAGTTCATAAACACTCTCAATTTTTGAAAAATCAACTTTTCCATATTTTAAAATTAAATCATTTAGCGATTTATTTAAAAATAGTTCTACACCTTTGAAATGCTCAACTATTTCATCACTTTCCTCAACAGTTTCCTCTACTTCAGGGGTATATATAATTTTAGGTACAGGCTCTGGTTTTATTACTTTCTCTTCTACATCAGTTGTTTCACAGCTTGTTGCTATAATCAGAAAAGAAATAAAAATAAAATATTTAGATAATTTAACTAAATTCATCAAACTCTTAAATCAATAAGAACACATATTGCTCATGCAATTTCTATATTAAAAACACGATAAGACAATCAAAACAAATCTCCAACATACTTTTTTCATCTAAATATTTAGTTTATAATCATCTTTGTGAGAATTAAATACGAGCAACCGTCTGTTTGCCATCAATCATATAAAAGTGTTCTAGGTCAAAGACCAATTTGGGATTGGAGGCACGATAAGCTGTTATGGGTGGATATTTATGAAAATAAAATAATTGAAACTGATCAAGATAATAACGAAGAACGTCAATATTCAGTACAAGACGGTGTCACCAATATTCTTTTACAAGATAATAAAAATTACATCATGAGTTCATACGACTCTCTGTATTCAATTCATCTCTCATTATCTAAAAAGCAGCTTCTAACAAAGATCAATTTTGAAAGTCCAAATAATAGGATTAATGATGCAGACATAGATTTAAATGGACAAATTTGGATATCAACAATGGATATTCAACAAAAGTCTCAGACTGGAAAAGTTATATGTCATGACTCCAATTTAAAACCAATTTACTCAGATAACTCCTATATTATTTCCAATGGACCTGTCTTTGACTACGAGAGAAACGTAGGTTACGTAACTGACTCTATAAAAAGAGTTATTTATATTTTTGATATCAATGATTTGTCAGGCAATGGAATAAATAAAAAAGTTTTCCTTTCCATGAACAAAATCGATGGAAACCCAGATGGAATGACAGTTGATAAAAATGGTAACTTATGGGTAGCAATGTGGGGAAGTGGCAAAGTTTGTTGTTTTGATAAAAAAGGTTCACTTAAATTAATTTTACAACTTCCTGTTTCAAAAGTAACAAGTTGCACTTTTGGTGGTAAAAATCTCAATGAGCTTTTTATTACAACTGCATCTGTTGGTCTCAACGACATTGAAGCAGAAAGACAACCGCATGCAGGAAAACTGTTTAAGTTTGTTACCCAAGAACAAGGTTATGCTTCAAATTGTTATAGATCTGAAAATATCCCTGATTTGTATCATTAAGTATGAAATTTAATCAATCTCAGATTAGCGAAATAATTCAAATGGCTTGGGATGATCAAACAAATTTTAGTCATATCAAAAAAATTTATGAAATTGATGAGGGTGACGTTAAAAAAATTATGAAAAAAAATATTAAACAAAAAAGCTATGAAATTTGGAGAAAGAGAATTCACCAAAGAAGTGCCCAAAAGACACAACTAAAAGGAAAAGATTATGTCTAAAGCATTATTTGGAGCAGGATGTTTTTGGGGGCCTGAAAAAAAATTTTCTGAGATCAAAGGTGTGATTGAAACCCAAGTAGGCTACTCTCAAGGCTTAACTGATAAAACTTCTTACGAAGAAGTTTGCAAAGGTAATACAAACCATGCTGAAGTCGTTTTCTTAAAATTTGATGAAAATCTCGTTTCATATACCAACCTTGTTGAGTTTTTTTATCAAATTCATGATCCAACAACTTTAAATCAACAGGGCCCAGATCGAGGATCACAATACCGATCATTGATAGGCTACTATGACGAAACTCAATGTGAAATAGCAAAGCAGATCACAGACAAGTTGAACGAAAGCCAATTTAATCAAAAAATTACTACGATTATAGAACCCGTAAAGAATTACTGTCCTGCTGAGGATTACCATCAAAAGTATATGGAAAAAAAATACTCTTTTTTAAATTTTTAAATCGGAGAGTAGGGATAAATTATTTTTGGGAACTTATAATTAGATTTTTTCTTATAATGCTTTTTAATAAAATAATTTGATTTCAATTTTGTTGGCGAAATAATTTTATTTTTAATAAAGCTAAATTCAGAAATTTTTTTTATTTTTTCTAATCCATTTCCTATTAAAAAATAGTTCTGACTAAATATATCCACAAGATTTGAGTCAATTTTTAAAGTTTTTGTCTTTCCAATTAATCTCCCTGATGTATCAATCTGTTGAATAGCTAAATCTTTTCTATTTGTGTCAATCACACACAAGACATTTTTAGTAAGTTTTTTGTTAATACCTAAAAAGAAATGCTCAAAGATAGAATAACCCACAATTTCTACTTTATGATCTATAAAAAAGCCTTTCATAAGCGAGTGACAATTTCTTATTGCTGTAAAGCGTGCTGGGCCATAATTTAGATGCAATTTTTTGATATGATCAGCCTTTATTTTTGTTTTAGTTACTAAGTTTTGTAGCAATTCCGATAATATTTTTTCATGTCCATACTCACTTTTTATAGTTTTATCCCAAATGATTTTTTCATTTTTAAATAAAGTAATTGAACAGTATGATAAAGAGCTATCGATGCCGATTTCAAAATTTTTTACTTTACTGATCATTTTTGTGTCAAATTTTACTTTTCAAATTAGTACATCCTATGCAACAAGTGTGAATGATACAATTCCAAATAATATTTTAATGTATCATCGATTTGGTGAAAATAAGTATCCCTCAACAAATATACGCGAAGAGCAATTAGTAAGTCATATAGAGTATTTAATGGATCAGGGGTTTAATTTTATCTTTGCTAGAGATCTTTTGTTTGAAGATAAATTACAAAAAAAAACTATTTCAATAACTGTAGATGATGCATATTTATCATTTTTTGAGGTTGGATTACCTATTTTTGAAAAGTATGAGATACCAGTCACTCTTTTTTTAAATACAGAAAACGTCGGTGGACAAAACTACATGAATTGGACTCAGCTTAGAAGTGCAATAAGTCGTGGTGTAGATATTCAAAACCACACACATTCTCATTCAAGTTTATCTAGTCTTAGTGAAATTGAAATTGTGAATGAAATAGAAAAATCACAGGATCTTATTTTTAAAAATTTAGGTATTACTCCAAATTTATTTGCTTATCCTTTTGGTGAAAATAGCACTACTGCACAACAAGTAGTTTCTCAGTATTTTGATGCTGCATTTGGACAACATTCAGGTGCCTTTTCAATTAATCAAAAATATTTTATACCAAGATTCCCCCTAAATGAGAATTACGGATCTATTAATAGAATAAAAGATGCATCAAGTGTTTTACCTTTCAATAATGTGCTTATTGAACCCAGCAACCCTTATCAAAGTGAGCCTATTAGTAGATATGCTTTAGATTTTAACGAGGACTCTTCCAACATAAATTGTTTTATAAGTGATTTTCAAGGATCATTTAATCCAACAATTACATACCTTAATAATAAGTTATTAGTTGAACTTAATCGTTTACCTGTAAAAGGCAGACTTAGGTTCAATTGCACAAAAGTTAATAATGGTATTTTCTGGTTTGGTTATCAGTATTTAGTTAATTAAATTTAAATCGATCAAATTCTTGAAGATTATTTGAAGCAATGATCAGCTCTAATTTATCGACATATTTATCGCCGATCTCAGCATAGGCTGCTAAATATTTCACTTTCATACTAATAGGGTCTGTGTATTTTATGCGCTCATCAATTCGTCTAATGACACGAAAATTATAATAAGCTTGATGAGTATTGATGTTAAACATATACGCTTCAACACTCTCTGATAAATTTTTAAATTTTAAAACTGCGTGAGATTTATCCTCATCCCTATCTTGAGGAATGATACCTTTGTCTTCACTTGTAGTCCACTGACCATAAAGAGCATTACCCTCAGTTGCAAATCTAGACTGTCCCCAACCACTTTCAATAATTGCTTGTCCAAGAGCTAGTGACACTGGAATAATATTAATACGTTGTTTAAGTTTTCTAAAAAGTTTTGTGTTAATTTCGCTATAATCTAATTTATATTTTTTTGATAACCTAATAATCTCGTCAGTTTCGTTTTTATTTAATTCTTTTCTAGCAAATTTTTTTTCTATATTTATTACCATTCTTCTTTCTTGCATAATTGAGGTATTCGAATTGTAAATCAAAGGAAGTGTTACGAGGTAAAATAGTTTTTTCTTTGTTGGAACATCTTGTATTTCTGAAAAATCATCAGGTAATTCTGATATTATAGGAAGATGACCAATATTTTCTTGCGTTAAAATTTCAGGAATAAAATTATTTTTTTTATAATATTTATTTAAATCAACCCAATTATGAAATTCTCCTGCGTTAAGAGATGAATTTAATAAAAATCCAAAAAAAAAAAGTAAAAGACTAGACTTCAACGGGTCGTACTTCACGGACTTCGGGAATATAATGCTTTAGCATATTTTCAATTCCCATTTTTAAAGTTGCCGTTGAACTCGGACATCCCTGACAGGCCCCTTGCATTTGTAAAAATACAACTCCCTCATTATATTTGTCAAATATGATATCTCCACCGTCCATAGCAACAGCTGGTCTAACTTTACTATCTAGAAGCTCTTTGATCTTTTTTACAACATCACTATCGTTCTCATCAATTGTATGTCCAGTTGATGCAGATTGCTCTGAGATAATAGGTTTATTCATTGTAAAGTGCTCAATGATACAACCCAAAATTGCAGGTTTCATAAGCGTCCAATCATTATCTTTGCCTTTGGTTATAGTGATAAAGTCAGACCCAAAAAAAACACCCTCAACACCTTTAATATTGAACAAGTTCATTGCCAAAGGTGAATTTGAGGCAGACTCTTGGTTTTGATAGAACATAGTTCCATCTTTCATGACCTCTTTTCCTGGCAAAAACTTTAAGGTTGCAGGGTTAGGCGTTGGTTCAGTTTGTACGAACATTGCTAATAATATGTCTATAAAATTGGAAATTTCAAGCCAAAGTGTCTATCTAAAACCGACTATCTTATAGACTTCTTTGAGAATTGGGCCTGCAATTGTGGATGCTTTTTCGCTGCCCATATCTAGGACTTTATTTAATTCATCCTTATTATTGAGAAGATTTAATATCTCGGTTCTAATTGGTCCTATGACTTGAATTAATTTGTCTGCAAGGTCATTTTTTAATTTTGAATATTCTTTGCCAGCATAACTTACCAGAGTTTTTTCAATACTTTCATTTGAACAGGCTGACAAAATATTGATTAAATTTAAGCATTCAGGTTTATTTTGTAATTGATCCTTGTCATCAGGAATAAGGTCTGAGTCAGACTTTGCCTTTTTTATTTTAGAACTTATATCATCATCACTATCAGTTAATAAAATTCTAGAAAATTCAGATGCATCAGATTTTGACATCTTTTTAGTTCCATCTCGAAGGCTCATTACTCTTGTCGCATTTCCATAAATAAGTGGTTCTGGCAGTGGAAAGAAGTCTACTTTAAAATCATTATTAAATTTTTGTGCAATGTCTCTTGACAGTTCTAAATGCTGTTTTTGATCATCACCCACTGGAACATGTGTTGCAAGGTAAGCAAGAATATCTGCAGCCATTAAGTTTGGATAAACCATTAAACCAACACTTACGTTTTCTTTATTCTTTCCAGCTTTATCTTTGAACTGTGTCATTCTATTAAGCCAACCAATTCGACTGACACAATTAAATACCCAAGCAAGCTGAGAGTGTTCTGCTACACTTGATTGTTGAAAAATAATTTGTTTTTTATAGTCCACTCCTGCTGCAATAAACGATGCTAATACCTCAAGTGTGTTTGAGCGAAGCTCAGCCGGATTTTGCTCAACAGTAATAGCGTGTTGGTCTACAACACAATAAATACATTCAAATTCTTTTTGAAGCTCTACAAAGTTTTTTATCGCACCAAGATAGTTACCTAAATGCAGGGTTCCTGTTGGTTGAACACCAGAAAAAACTCTTTTTTGGAAACTGCTCATATTCAAATATTATTAAAATTGATATCAGAATTATCTAATAATATCGAGGGACTAAAATTGACTAACATAAAAAACCTAAAAAATAGACATCAAATCCTTTTCAATTGATTTGAGTAATTTTTCATCTTTGATTTTTTGGTTATTGCTATTCGTTAATTGAAAAATATCGAAAACCTTTTCCCCGTATGTAGAGATTTTTGCTGATTGGACACTTATTTGTTTGTTATGAAATACTCCCAAAATATCCATTAACAATCCAGGTCTATCGCCAGATAATATTTGAAAAGTAGTTACTTGCTTACTCATATTGTTATCAATTGTAATTTGAGGATTTACAGCAAGTTTTTGCAGACCTTTGATAAATGACCGTAAGGGTTTAAAATCTTTTTGATCAAGAGCACTCATTACATGTTTAGCTGCTCTTTTTTGTTCGTTTAAATCTAAAACACCTTTATTCAAAAAATTGGTTACCCAAAACACATCAATTACTTGATTGTTATTTAAAGATATTATTCTAGAACTAAGAATATTCGATTGAGAGTGTGTAAACCCCGAAACAATATCTTTTAAAATTCCTGGTCTATTTTTACTTGTGACAACAACAGCACTATATTCTTTATTTTCATAATTAAGAAAATTTACAGAGTTAATAACCTTTGCTTTTTTATTTCTCTGGTAAATTTTAAAGATATCGACGATCATTCTTGATGAAAAGGCTTCCCAGAATTGATTTGGAAATTCATTTATCGAATTTTTTATAAACTTTTTTAAATTAGCATCAGATTTTTGTAATACTGATTTCTTTAAAGATTCTTGAACAGAAGTAGAATAAGTTTTTGTATCTAGACCTCTTTGCAGAAAATCTCTTGCATTATAAAATAAACTTCTAAGCAGGCTTATTCTCCATTCGTTTAGAACGTTTGGTCCGACAGAGGCAATGTCACATAAAGTAAAAAGAAACAATGAGTTTATTTTTTCTTCTGTGTTTGCAATAGAAGTAAATTTAGCAATTGCCTCAGGACTTTGAGTGTCATTTTTAAAAGCTGTATCGCTCATTGCTAAATGATTTTCAACTAACCACAATGTCAATTCTTTTACTTCTTCTGATACAGGAAGTCTTTTTAGGACCTTTTTGGTCAACTCTGTTCCATAAACAGAATGATTTTTTGGCCCCTTCTTTCCAATGTCATGAAATAGTAAAGCGATGTGAAGGGCTTCTCTTGAGGATAGCCTGCTATATATTTCATTATAAAAGGATTTTTGTCTTAGCTCATTTAGATTGTGCAGTGTTAATAATAAGTGTTCGTCGGTGGTGTAGTGATGATAAATATCAAACTGCACTTGTCCCCAAACTCTGCCAAACTCAGGAAATATTTCGCTAAATAGCTGGGTATCATTAAAATCATGAAGGGCTTGTATAGGATTTTTTTTGGAGACAACAATATTTAAAAATGATTGGAGGTGCTGTTTATCTGTGGTTTTTTTTAAAACTTTTCTTTTTTCCTCGACGGTCTTTAAAAAGCGAGGATGAATGAGTAAATTATGTTCCAAGGATTTTTCAAAGACGTTTGCCCATTTTAGTTGAAGGTTTTTAGCGGTATTATTTTTTAAATTCAGAAAACCTTTTTCAATTATAAATTCTTTTTCTAATGATTTAGTTTTAGTGGGTTTTCTTTTATAAATTGTTTTGATTATTAAATCCTCTGGAAGCTTTGAATAAAAGGTTCTTAAGAGAGAATTAATCTTTGCAACATTCACAAACAAATCTTTCATAAAAATCTCCACTCCTTTTTCCTTCTTTTTATCTTTGTAAGAGAGTTTTTTTGAAATTTTTAATTGATTTTCAATAGATAAAACATCGCCTTTACTTTCGTTAAATAAATGAATAAATGCTCGAATGGTTAAGAGAAATTTCCAAGCATTCTTTAATTCTTTAATTTCCTCTTTGGTATAGATATTAATAGACGTTAAGTCTTCTAATTTATAAATGTTAAACATAAAGATCGATACCCACAGTATGGTATGAATATCTCTAAGACCCCCAATACCCTCTTTGATATTCGGCTCTAAATTACTTTTAATTCCTATTCGATAGTCATGTCTTTCAACCAACTCTATAAGCTTTAATTCGCTGAGCTTTAGGGGATTTTGTTTTCCAATTAAAATCTTAATGGACCGAACAAACTCACCATATTGAATTTCATCACCAATAATAAAACGAGTCTCAACAAATTTTGTAATTGTCTTTGTATCTTTCTTAGAATCGATTAATGCCTGTTTAATTGTTAAGAAAGATATTCCAACTTCTAATCCAATATCCCACAGTGTATTATTTAATTGAGTAATAAAATCTCTTATATTTTTATTAGATTTTTTATAAATAAATAGTAAGTCAACATCACTTTTTGGTGACAAGTCATGTCTGCCGTACCCACCTACAGCGATTAAAGAGAAATCTTCTATTGGATAAATATTATAAATTCCTTTAACTATTTCTTTTACAACTGTATCAACAAGATCTGTATGATTTTTATTAAAATAGAAGCCATCATTAGTTGATGCTAATTTTTTGAATAAATCAATTCTACTAGACTGATATTTTTTTTTTAATTTGAGAACATCTCGCATTTATAAATTTTATATTAAAAATTCCTAATCAAGCTATAAAGTTGTTCAGTTTTGCCTGATTTTGGTACTTTTTGAATAGACGAAACCTTTTTTTGCTCCGCCAATGTTAAAGATTTAAGATCAAGCTGTTTTAATAAAAAAGAAGAACCCTTAGTTATAGAGTATAAAAAATTTAATACACACCCAATCTGATAAGCTAACTTTTTTTCATCACTTGATAAATAAGATAAATAGCTACTTAATTCTTTTTCAATAACCCTCTGGTCTAAGATATTTTTCGTGTGCCTTAAATACACTAAATATGCAATAAATACCTTTTCTGATTGTTCTATTCCTACTAGAGGACTATTTAATATTAGGTTGAATGCATAAGAAGCTCTAATTTTGGCTGTTTGCTCCCATCCCAAATCTGAAATAATACATGAGAGTTTTATTACTCTCAGCTGGTTAGGGGACATTTTTAAATTTATAAATTTTAAATAAACATTTTTAATCCAAGCAAAAGTCTTTTTATTAAATATTAAAAAACGACATCTACTTTTAGCTATTAATTCTAAAGAAATTTCAGTTGGATCTAAAAGCCTTTGCTTTTTGGAAAGATTTTCGTAAATGAAACCCTCTCTAATCCCGTACCTTGGATAAATAAACTGCTCGCAGTTTGATAATTTTAACACCTTGTCCAATACTTCTATTGCAATATGAATATGTTTTATTCTGTCGACAGAAATTTTCGGAATTTTTTGTAGATCATCAATCTCAATTTTTTGTAATTCTGATTTTAATTCATAAAAATTTTTCCGAGAGATACTCAAGTTATGTATTTCATTAAAGGGCAATTTATTAAAATAAATATAACATCTTGCAATTGTCCTAAATGCCCCACCAATTAAATAGAAGATTTTTTGATTTTTATGTTTTGAATTTATTTCTTTGTTAATTTTTTTATGCTCTTTATGTTCTTTAGTGAAGTTTAATATACCCAAAGGAAAAGAAGATATATTTTTAATTTTATGTGGTGTTATTTGTGCTAATTCAAGACTACCACCTCCCATATCAATAATGGTCCCATTGGCCCTAGGTATTGCAGAACGAACGCCTAGTGTGGCATAGGAGGCCTCTTGTCTTCCAGATAAAGTTAAAACTTTTCCCTTAAAAACTTTTTGTATCTTATTTGTAATTTGTTTTTTGTTAGAAGCATTTCGAATTGCTGCAGTACACAAAGCGACAGAGTGGTTAGGTTTTATTTCTTCAATTATTGAGTTAAAAAAAATTATTGAGTTGATACATTTTTTTTCAGCTTCTTTGCTGATCAATTTTGTTTTTGGAAGGTATTCACCTAACCCACAAAAAAATTTTTTATTATAGAGCACATCAGGGCTTCTCATATTGCCCCTAAATACACACAATCTTACTGAATTTGACCCTATATCTATTACTGCAATAGAATCTTTTTTATTAAGCATATTATATTGCATATATTTAACAGATGATTGAAAAAAAACTATTTTTATTACGTCACGCTAAATCCTCTTGGAAAAATTTAGAATTAGACGATCATGAAAGACCATTATCTGAGAGGGGGATTTTTAGTTGCAAAGTAATGGCAACGCATATTTTTAAAAAACTAAATTTTAAAGATATCTCAATTTTTTCATCGAATTCAAAAAGAACACAAGAGACTTGCAAAAAAATATTTAAAGACTCAATTAAAGTTAATTTTGAGAGTGAACTATATACTTTCAACTTTAACGATTTAATTAAATGGATAAAAAAAATTAAAATTAACAAAAATTTAATGATAGTAGGTCATAATCCAGCTTTGATTGATTTAATTAACTATATTGCAAAAGATAAAATAATAAAATTTCCAACATGTGCATTTTGCGAGATTAATCTATATATTAATTCCTGGAGTGAGATAAAAAAAAATACTGGTGAAATTAAAGAACTACAATTAGCAAAAAGACTTAAAAGTTATAATTACAAGAATGAATAAGTATTTTAATAGAGAAATATCCTGGCTAAAATTTAATGAGAGAGTAAATGAATTATCCTATGATAAAAACGTCCCAATTTTAGAACGACTAAATTTTATAAGTATTGCTGCATCAAACTTAGATGAATTTTTTTCAGTAAGAGTGGCTGGATTAATTGAACAGTTAAAACTCACTCCTAATAAAAAAAGTTTTGATGGAATGAAGATTGAGGATCAAATTAAAATTGTTGACTCATTAACAAGAGGTTTGATTAAAAGGCAAAATGAATCGTATGGTCAAATTGAAAAAGAATTAAAAAAAAATAAAATCTATATTTTAAGAGATAAGTTTTTAAAAAAACATTTGTCCCACATAAAAAATTATTATTTGAATGAAATTATTTCGATTCTGACACCAATTACAGTTGATAGTACACACCCTTTGCCCTTTATACCAAATTTAAGTTTGTGTCTTATCGCTAAAATTAAAAATAAAAAATCAAAAAAAGAATTTATCTCAGTTATGAGAGTATCAGATTTAAAACAACGCTTTCTTAAAATTATTGATAAACAGGGTATTTATTTTTATCCCGTAGAGTCAATAATTAACAATTATGTTGGGGATGTATTCCATGATTTTGATGTTATTGATACAAATCTATTTCGCGTAATAAGGGACAGTGATTTAGAGGTTTTGGAGGAGGCAGACGATCTTATCAGAGAGTTTAAAAAACTTGTCAGGGAAAGAAAAAGAGGACAGGTAATCAGATTAGATGTTCAAAAAAGTCTTAATAATAATTTTAAATCATTCATCATTAACGAGTTGAATGTATCTGAAAATGAAATTTTTGAATACGAAGATCTACTGGGGTTCGACCAATTATCAGAAGTCTTTGGAAATATAAAAAACAAGAATTTAAATTATAAAAAATTTAAACCTCGTTTCCCACAGCGAATAAATGATTTTGGCGGTGATTGTTTTGCAGCAATCAAAAAAAAGGATTTAGTTGTACACCACCCTTTTGAGTCTTTTAATGTTGTTGTTAGTTTTTTAGATCAAGCATCAAACGACAAAAACGTTGTGGCAATTAAGCAAACTTTGTATCGTACTAGCGATCAATCGCCAATCATTGATGCGCTCATTCGTGCTGCTGATGCTGGTAAATCTGTAACAGCAGTTGTTGAGTTAAAAGCAAGGTTTGATGAAGAAAAAAATCTACAGTGGGCATCAAATTTGGAAAAAGCTGGAGTTCAAGTAGTGTATGGTTTTTTAAATCTAAAAATTCATGCAAAAGTTTCCTTAGTTACTAGAAGAGAAAAAAAAAATTTAGTCCATTACGTTCACTATGGTACTGGTAACTATCATCCTCAAACAGCAAAGGTTTATACAGATCTATCATTTTTTACTTGTAATAAAGATCTAGCATCTGATGCTATAAAATTATTTCATTATATGAGTAGTTACAACATGGCAAAAGATTTTAAACGAATATCTTTCTCCCCATATAACTTAAGACAAAAACTATACGAACATATTGACTACGAAATAGGTTTATCAAAAATTAAAAAGCCAGCTAACATATGGATCAAGATGAATAATTTAGTTGATCAAGAAATAATTAACAAACTTTACGAAGCATCTAAAGCAGGAGTGAAAATTACTTGTTTAATTAGAGGTATCTGCTGCTTAGTTCCTGGTGTTAAAGGAATGTCAGAAAACATAGAAGTTAAAAGTATTGTAGGAAGATTTTTAGAGCATTCACGTGTAGTCTGTTTCGGAAAAGGCAATAAACTACCCAGTAAAAAAGCAAAAATTTATATTTCATCTGCTGACTGGATGACTAGAAATTTTGACAGGCGCGTGGAAACATTAGTTCCTATCGATAACAAAACTGTTCACGAACAAATTTTATATCAAATTATGTACATGGCAATTAATGACAATCAAAATACTTGGATACTCGACTCAGATGGAAATTATCAAAAAATAAACTCTAAACTAAAAATAGACTCACATAAATATTTTATGACCAACCCTAGTCTCTCAGGGAGAGGCACTGCTGCCAAAAAGGTCTATAAAAAAATAGAAAAACAATAAAATGTTATTTGTATTTTCTATTGCTGTTCTCTCATTAAACTTATTTTTGTTTTTTAGTACTTCAATTAATATTTTTTTAATATCAATTATTTCTCAGAGTTTAGTTTATTTCATTTCTTATTATTTCTTTGAGAACTATCTTGAAAAAAAAACTTTTAACCTAAGAAAATCTGACAATATGTTATTTACAAAAGTCCGAAATATTTTAGAAGAGACTCTTTTAGACAAAGAAAGACGCATCGAAGTCGGTGACAAACAAAGTTTGGAGTATCAAGATATTCTTAACTCCTTAGATCTCTCAATAGTTATTATAGATTATGATTATAATATCATATTCGTTAACAATATTTTCAAAGAGACATTTAATTTAGAAAATGCAGATAACCTTAAAATAGGTTTAAGAGATTTATCTTTGTCTGAAAATCTAAGTAGCGCACTTAAAAGTAAATCAAAAAAGAATTTTGAGTGGAATAGATTAATACCAAATGACCGATATTACGACGTTATAGGATTTCCAATTAACGATTTTTTTTGCGTTGCTTTTAAAGACATTACTGCAATTAAAAATCTTGAGATGGTAAGAACTGACTTCGTAGCTAATGTAAGTCACGAATTAAAAACTCCACTCTCTTCAATAATAGGATATTTAGAAACACTTTTAACTGTTGACGATGAAAAAAATAGAAAAAAATTTATTTCAATTATTCAAGATCAGTCAAATCGAATGAACTCTTTGATTGATGATCTATTAAGTTTAAGTTCCATCGAGAATAAAAAAACTAATGAGAATGACCAATTTTGTAATTTATTAAATACCGTTAAAATTGGAATAAACTCTTTGGAATCGAAAATTTTAAAGAAAAACATAAATGTTGATATTAATTTAGACCAATCTCTTTTAGTTGGATGCCCTCATGAAGAATTTATTCAAGTGGTTGTCAATATCGTTAACAACGCTGTTAAATATTCAAAAGATGGCGCTAAAATTTTAATTAAAGCTCGTGAAAAAATGAATAGTAGCACTTTGACTGAATATGTCGAAATTTCTTTCAAAGATAGTGGCATAGGCATTGCAGAAGAGCACATCTCAAGGCTTACTGAGAGATTTTATAGAGTAGACAGTGCACGATCTAAAGAGGTTGGTGGTACTGGATTAGGTCTTTCAATTGTGAAACATATTTTGACTAAAAACATGGGTTTTATTGACATAAAAAGTGAAGTTGGAAAAGGTTCAGAATTTTTGATAACAATTCCAAAGTACACGTAACAAAACTTTAACATATATGTAACATTAGATTTATTTTCACGCAGTATTTTTAAATCATAACTAAAATTTAAAAAGGATATTATCTATGAAAAAATCAATTTTAACCTTTCTTGCTTTAGCAGTAAGCGTTCTTTTCTCTGCTGAAACTTTTGCAAGAGATCAAATCAATATTGTTGGTTCTTCAACTGTATACCCATATGGAACTGTGAACGCACAAAGACTTGGAGAGTCAGGTTTTAAAACCCCAACTTATAACCCAACAGGGACTGGTGGAGGAATGAAATTATTCTGTGCTGGTGTAGGCGTAGAACACCCAGACATTACTGGTGCCTCAAGACCTATGAAATCTAAGGAAGCGAAACTTTGTGTCGAAAATGGTGTAACAAATGTTGTGGAGGTAATGTGGGCTAATGATGGTATTACGTTTTCTCACTCAAACGCCGCTGAAAAAATGGATCTAACAAGAGCTGAGATTTGGACTGCTATGGCGGCTAAAGTAGTTGTAGATGGCGAGGTCGTAGAAAATCCTTACACAAAATGGAATGAAATTAATCCAAGCTTACCAGCATATAAAATAGAAGTACTGGTAGCCCCCCCAACATCTGGTACAAGGGACGCTTTTGACGGTAATGTAATGGAAAAAGGCTGTGCTGCGATGGGATATGAAGATATCACAGGTGGAGATGATGGATGTACAGATTACAGAGAAGACGGAAGGATTATTGAGATGGGTGAGAATGATACCCTTATCGTCCAAAAACTCGTAGAGGACAAAGAGCGTTTTGGCTACTTTGGATATTCTTATTTAAAAGATAATGGTGATAAATTACAACCTGCATCTTTAGAGGGAGTTGATCCTAGTGAAGAATCAATTGCTGCTTATGAGTATCCAGTTGCGAGACCCTTATTTATTTACTTAAAGAAAGATCACATTGGAGTTGTTCCAGGTATTCAAGAATTTGCACAAATGATGGTTTCCGATGAAGCAATTGGCTCTAACGGTTACCTTACAAAAATTGGTGCTGCTCCCATGGTTTCTGAATTATTATCAAGAACGAGATCAGATGTAGATACATTAGCTGCATTTGATGTAGTTGCCTGTGCCGACAAGAAACACCCTTTGAAAGATGCCGGCTACGCTTTCTCAGGTAAACTCTGCAAGTAATTATTCACATACTATTTATTTAAGGGCAAGTATACACTTGCCCTTATAAAAACCCTCGATAAATTAAGTTAATGATTTACTTTGCTCTTTTAATCTTAGTAATCATTTCTTATTTATTTTACTTTATCGGCAAAAAAAGAGCTCTCAATTTAAAATTTAACGGCAACATTAAACTTTCCTCTCAACCTGATTATTTTGGGTACTATGTAGTCTTAATGGCATTGATTCCTGCACTATTAATGTGGTTTGGGCTCCTGTTATTTAAAGGAAATTTTCAAGAAATGTTTGTCATGTCGCCCATTCTCTTTCCAGATATTTCTACCTGGAGTGATGGAAAGCTAGGCCTAATACTTAATAAACTTAATAATTTATCAGTCATAGTAAACCTTCCTTTAGACGATTTAACCAATGGTGAAAAATCAATTTTAAATATGGCAAGTGAGAACGAATTGACTGCTGCTAAAAAATTAGCAAACTTTGATAAAATTTATGGCTGGTCAAACCTTACTCTATTTATAATTCTTCCTATCATTTTAGGGTTTCTTGCCACAAGGTCGATTTCTGGGAAATTAAACGCACAACCAATTGTTGAAAAAATAATTACTTATATCATCAAAGGAAGTTCCTACATTGCGATACTAATAACTATTGGAATTTTCTTATCTCTAGTCTTTGAGGCAATAAATTTTTTCCGTTACGTAAACCCTGTTGATTTTTTCTTTAGTACCGGTTGGAATCCTAACCGAGCATTTGTTGTTGATGCTTCTGAGGGCTTTGATAAAGATGATCTCGAAAACGCATTTGGGTTTATACCATTACTTACGGGAACGCTTTTAATTGCAACTGTAGCTATGATTGTTGCTATTCCACTTGGTTTAATGTCAGCAATTTATCTTGCAGAATACGCCTCTAAAAGAGTAAGAGATATAGCTAAACCTATTATTGAAATTTTAGCTGGTATTCCAACAGTGGTTTATGGTTTTTTTGCTGCGCTCTCTTTAGCTCCTTTTATAAAAGATGTTGGTGAAAGTGTTGGTTTACCTGTCTCAGCAGAAAGCGCCTTAGCTGCTGGCTTAGCTATGGGTGTTATGATTATTCCATTTGTATCATCATTGAGCGATGATGTGATTAAAGCGGTTCCACAATCATTAAGAGATGGTTCTTATGCATTGGGAGCAACTAGATCTGAAACTATTAAAAAAGTTATATTGCCTGCAGCATTAGCTGGAATTATGGGCTCTTTCCTATTGGCGGTGTCAAGAGCCATAGGAGAAACAATGATTGTTGTAATGGCAGCAAGCTTAAGAGCAAACTTAACATTTAACCCTTTAGAACCTGCAACGACTATAACTACACAAATAGTAACAAGTCTTATTGGAGACGTAGAGTTTGATAATCCAAAAACACTTGTTGCATTTGCTTTAGGTTTAACTTTATTTTTAATGACATTACTTCTTAATATACTAGCCATAACTATAGTTAAAAAGTACAGAGAGAAATATGAATAGTTTAAATAAAAGACTATCTGCCGAAAAAAGATTTCGAGCATATGGACTTTTTGCAGTGGCCCTTTCTATGTTTTTTGTTTTAATATTGATGTGGAAAATTTTTTCTACTGGAAGTGGAGCTTTTGTAAGAACCACAATTGAGGCAAATGTTTTTTTTAATCCAGATTTTATCCAAGTAAATCAAAACTCTTTAGAAAAAGAATTATACAGAGCCTCTTATGTTGCTTTAGCCGATGAAGTTGTAAGACAAAATCACCCTAAATTAAATGAAGAACAATTTATAAAAGTAAGAGAAATGTATACAAGAAAATTTGACTACCAATTAAGAGACTATCTTTTAGATAACCCAGATAAAATTGGACAATCGATAATAATGAAAATAACGGCATCATCTGACCTAGATCAAATTGTAAAAGGAAATTATCCAAGGGATGTACCAGAGGCACAAAGAAAAATAAATGATTATCAATTATCTGTTTTAGATAAACTTACTTCAGAGGGAAAGGTTTCCTCAGTATTTAATTTTTGGTTTTTTACAAAGGGAGACTCTAGAGACCCAGAGTCGGCAGGTATTTGGGGAGCGGTTATGGGATCTTTGTACGCTCTTATTATCTGTTTTTCATTTGCTTTTCCAATAGGATTATTAGCCTCTGTCTACTTAGAGGAATTTGTTAAACCTGGAAAGGTGACTGACATTATTGAAGTAAACATCAATAACTTAGCCGCTGTGCCTTCCATCGTATTTGGCTTGTTAGGTTTAGGAATGTTGATCGGAGTAATTGGTTTACCTTATCAAGTTCCATTAGTTGGTGGTTTAGTATTAGGATTTATGACTTTACCTACAATAATTATTGCCTCAAGAGCATCACTTCGATCGGTACCACCTTCAATTAGAGAAGGAGCTTTGGCTGTTGGGGCCACTAAGATGCAAACAGTTTTTCATCACGTCATACCATTATCATTACCAGGAACACTCACCGGTACTATTATTGGAATGGCACAGGCATTGGGTGAAACAGCACCTTTATTGATGATAGGGATGGTTGCGTTTGTTATGGAAATACCTGGTGGACCCCTCGATCCTGCTACAGGACTTCCCTCTCAAATTTACCTCTGGTCGGAGAGTGCAGAAAGAGGATTTTTAGAGAAAACATCTGCAGGTATAATGTTATTGCTTCTATTTTTGATTATAATGAATACAGCTGCAGTAGTAATAAGAAGAAGATTAGAGGTAAAATGGTAGAGCAGGTAAATTCCTTTGCAATAAAAACAAAAAATGTTTCCGTTCATTATGGAAATAAAATGGCCATTGATGATGTTACTATAAATTTTACTAAAAATGATGTGACCTCACTAATTGGTCCCTCAGGCTGTGGTAAATCCACTTTTCTTAGGTGCTTGAACAGGATGAATGACGTTATTGAATCATGTAAAGTTCAAGGTGAATTCCTATTAAACGGAGTTACAGATATTTATGGAGATAGCATTCAAGTTGAAACGCTTAGAGAAAAGATCGGAATGGTTTTTCAAAAACCAAACCCTTTTCCAAAATCAATTTTTGAAAATGTCGCCTATGGACCTAAAATTCATGGGCTGGCATCAACCCAAAGTGAGTTGAACGATATAGTAATGGAGTCCTTAAATCGAGCAGGTTTATATGAAGAAGTAAAAGATAGAATGGATGACATAGCCACAGGTTTGTCTGGAGGACAGCAACAAAGACTTTGTATCGCTCGAGCCATTGCCATTAGGCCTGAAATCATTTTGATGGATGAACCATGCTCAGCTTTAGATCCAATTGCAACTGCTAGAATAGAAGAATTAATCAATGAATTGAAAGAAAAATATACTATTATTATTGTTACACACTCTATGTCACAAGCTTCTCGTATCTCTCAAAGAACTGCATTTTTTCACTTAGGAAAGTTAATCGAACATGGTGATACAAGTAAAATTTTTACAAAACCAGATAAAGAACAAACAAATGATTATATAACAGGAAGGTTTGGATAGAATGGAAAATACACATACAGATAAAAACTTTGAGCAAAAACTTAAACAATTGCAAGATGATCTTATCAAAATGAGTGAGATAGTTGAAAAACAGATTGAAATTGCTGTAAATGTAATCAAAACAAAAGATTCTCAAGATGCTCAACTAACCCAAAATCTTGACGAACAAGTAGATGTGGCCGAGAGGGACGTAAGAGATTTAAGTTTTGAAATTATGACCTTACATAGACCGGTGGCAAGTGATCTAAGACTTGTTTTTACAGCATTAAAGGTATCAAAAGAGCTAGAAAGGATGGGGGATCACTCAAGAAATTTAGCAAAAAGAGCAACTTCAATATCCTCTACCTTCGATGACGAATTAATAGAACAAATGTACAGCTTGGGTAGAAATGTTCAGTCCATGGTAAATCAAGTTCTAGATAGTTTTTTTAAAAAAGACGAATTAAAAGCTAAAACATCATGGAATCAAGATGCAGAAATAGATAAAGAGTATAAGTCTTTACTTAAAAATTTAATTGAAAGAATGCATAATAAGGAAACAAGTGTTGTTGATGAGGGCACTAGGCCAATTTTAATTGCAAAGTCCTTAGAAAGAATAGGGGATCATGCCACCAACATAGCTGAAGAGGTCATTTTTAACATCACAGGTCATTATATTGATTTAAAAAAATCTGATTTTGAATGACAGATAAAATTTTAATTGTTGAAGATGAAAAACCAATCTCTGAATTAATTGGATTTCATTTAGAAAAACAAAACTACCAAATAAAATTTTCATATGATGGAGAGTCTGCTATTCAAGAGATCGAACATTGGCTGCCTGACTTAATTTTATTAGATTGGATGCTGCCAAATATATCGGGCATTGAAGTTTTAAAGAGAATTAAAAGAAAAGATAATTTAAAAAAAATTCCAATTATAATGTTAACAGCTAAAGGTCAAGAGGATGATAAAATTAGAGGTTTTGAATTAGGTGTAGAGGATTATGTAACCAAACCTTTTCTTCCAAGTGAGATTCTCGCTAGAATTAAATCATTACTTAAAAGAACAAAATCAAGAGAAGAGAACGACTCACTCAAGTTTCATGATATTAACATTAATCTTACCAACAGAAGGGTAACAAGGGGTGAGAGAAAGTTAAATTTAGGACCGACTGAATTTAATCTTTTAAAATTTTTTATTGAAAATAAAGGTAGAGTCTATTCTAGGCAGCAACTATTGGATAATGTTTGGTTAAATGACGCTTACGTTGAACCCAGAACAGTTGATGTTCACATAAGAAGACTCAGAAAAGAGCTGAATTTAACAGGAGAAAAAGATTTCATTCGAACAGTTAGATCCGCTGGCTACTCTATCGACTCAGAAAATTAAAATGATTAAAATTCTTGTACTTTGTACAGGTAACTCTTGTCGATCAATTATGACAGAGGGGCTTTTAAACCATTATGGTAAAGACTTTTTTAATGCTTATAGCGCAGGAAGCCACCCTGCAGGATATGTGCATCCATTAAGCATCAAAACATTAGAAAAAAATAAAATTTTCCTAGACAATTTTAAAAGTCAATCATGGGATGATTTTTCAGATATTAATTTTGATTTGGTTATTACTGTGTGTGATAACGCAGCTGGAGAAACTTGCCCCCTGTATCTCAAAAATACATTAAAGGCACATTGGGGCGTAGCTGATCCTGCAAAATTTAAAGGCACTGAAGAGGAAGCTGAGATAGAATTTTTAAAAGTATTCAATGTTCTTAAAAAAAGATGTCTTGCACTAGTTCAAAATTATAAGCAAAACAACTCATTAAATATAGATCAAATAAAAGAAATTGGAAATTTAATCTAAATTTAACTTTAATTTAATATAAATGATTATTTTATTAGGTGGAAGATTGGCATTTCCCCTGTGATTGAAACCTAGACCTCCTCTACTTGTAGAAAAATCATGTCAATCTTCCCAAATTAATTAAATAAACCTAAGATTAAAACTATTCCATAGGCTGTTAGAGATAAAAAAATTGCAGCAGAGCCCAAATCTTTAGCTTTCTTTATTTTGTTTGACTTATCCATAGTAATTTTATCACAGGTATATTCTATTGCAGTGTTTAGAGCCTCAATACTAAGTATAAGCAAAGGTAAAATTATCAGCCAAAGTATGAACAAAAGAGCCGGTTGAAAAATCACGATGTATAGAGCAGACAAGGGAAACAATAATAGCTCTCTTCTTGCTGCTTTTTCTTGAAGGAGAATTTTTAGGCCTTCAATTGAACACCAAAAAGCATCTACTATATTTTTATTTTTAAAATCCATATCTGAAGTTTAACTACTTATGTGAAGTTTTTGTTAAATCTTGACTTTTTATTTTCAATTAACCTTTTTTTAACTCTCCATCTAAGATTGCTTCGAACAATATATCCAATACAGTTTTGAGACCCACATCGACACGGGTGATCCTCGAAACAAAACATGTCATATCCATAGTCGTAGGACAGCTCCTCGCCTTTCTTAATATCTTTAATTGCGCTAATCCATATTTTTCCTTTGATGATATCAGTTTCACAATTAGGGTTGCAGGAATGATTAATATATTTTGCTAAATTCCATGTTACTTTTCCATTGATGTCGTATTTTTGATTCAGTGTAAAAATGTAAACAGATCCGACTGTTTTAGCCTTTTTGTTTGCCTCTATGTGAACATCAGCAATCTTATCGGATTGAGCTTTAGTTATCTTTAACCCGCGATATTCAATGATTCTAGTGCCAGCACAGATATCAGCTTTTGCAAAAAGACCAGATGCATGAATTTTAGAATTTTTTCTAATATAAAGCTTTTGTGAAGAGACCATTTAATAAAAATTTAACAATCCTCAATATTATCAATTGTAGATATATCTATTTTTAGATTCTATGCAAATCAAAAAACATCGATCCATATTCATTTCAGACATTCATATTGGCATACGTGCTTCAAAAGTAAAGGAGCTCTTACACTTTTTAAAATATAATGATTGTGATCATCTTTATTTACTTGGAGATATTATAGACGGATGGCGTCTAAAAAAAAATTGGTTTTGGAATCCTGATTTTAATACTTTCATACAAAAAGTTTTACGAAAAGCACGCTCAGGTACCAAAGTCTATTATATACCTGGAAACCATGATGAAGTTTTTTCAGATTATTGTGGTTTTTCATTTGCAAACATTAAAGTTCGAAAAAATAGAATTCATACAACAGCGAACAATAAAAGACTTCTCTTAATGCATGGGCATGAATTTGATGGGATAGTTCTAAATTCAAAATGGTTAGCAAAGATAGGTGCCGTCCTTTATGACTACTCTGTTTGGTTTAATAATATTTTAAATTTCTGTCGAAGAAAACTTGGTCTTTCGTATTGGTCTTTATCAGGATATTTAAAAACACGAGTAAAAGATGCTCAACGATATATTGAAAATTTTGAAAATGCATGTCTTGAGAGAATAAAAAAAAATAATTGTGATGGAATTGTTTGTGGTCATATTCACCATCCCGAAATAAAAAAAATTGGTGATAAGACATATCATAATCTAGGAGATTGGGTAGATAGCTGTAGTGCAATGGTTGAGGACTTTAAAGGCAACTTGGAGTTAGTCTTTTGGAATGAAAAAAAAATCCAGTCTTTAGAAAAACAAACTCTTAATAAGGTATCTGCAGCTTGAAATTATTATTAGTAACAGATGCATGGAAACCTCAGGTAAACGGCGTCGTCCGTTCTTATCTGAATACCATACCGGAATTGGAAAAAATGGGTATGCAGGTAGAGGTAATACACCCTGAGTTATTTAAAGTTCGCTTTGGCCTTCCTTCGTATAATGAGATTAAAGTTGTGATTACTCGCAAAAAAACATTGAAAAATATGATGGATCAGATCAATCCTGATCATATTCACATTGCTACAGAGGGCCCCCTAGGTTTTTTGGCCAGAAAAATATGTCTTTCAGAAAAAATTATTTTTACAACTTCATTTCATACTCGTTTCCCTGAGTATATTCAACAACGTATAAAAATACCTGCAAGTTTCTTTTATTTCTTCATAAAGCATTTTCACAATAAAGCGAAAAAAGTTCTTGTTCCTACCCCATCCATGCAGGCCGAATTAATTAATATGAATTTTAAAAATACCGTTGTTTGGTCAAGAGGTGTCGATCATCAAAAATTTGGCAACTATCAAAAATTAGACTTAGGCCCAGGACCAATATTTTCTTATATCGGTCGAGTGGCTACTGAAAAAAATATTCAAGCTTTTTTAGATTTAGATTTAGAAGGTACTAAAGTTGTCGTTGGCGATGGACCACAGTTAAATAAACTAAAAAAAAAATATACAGATATAAAATTTGTTGGTTACCAGTTTGGCCAGAATTTAGTGAATTACTATGCTAGTTCAGATGTAATGGTTTTCCCTAGCAAGACTGATACCTTTGGAAATGTGGTAACTGAGGCAAATGCAACCGGCACACCAGTCGCTGCTTATGATGTAACAGGTCCTAAAGATATTATTGTTAATGGGGTCAACGGTTTTATTGGTGATAACTTAAAAGATAATGTTTTGAATTGTTTGACTATCGATCGAAAAAAATGTCAAGAATATACAAAAAAATTTAACTGGTATGAGTGTTCCAAGGTTTTTTATGATAATATTGTGGCTTGAACTTTACACATACTCTATCTGATTCTAAAAATTGGATTATCAATCATAAAGACCAACTAGAGATTAATTGGAGTGAAAAAGATATTGAGCTTCACCTCAATAAAGAAACAAGTTTTAATATTTATCTTCTAGATCAAACTAACGTCAAAGGTGCTTTGATAGGACATTTTTTATATCAAGATCAAAAGGTCAGTGAATTTGAAATTTTACATATTGCTGTTTTGCCTGAATTTAGAAACCAAGGGTTGGGAAGAATGATTTTAGAAGAGCTTGAAAAACAACTCAAAAGTACTGGAAAATCATTTAAAATCTTTCTGGAAGCGAGTGCTATTAATAAATTTGCTATTAAACTTTATGAAAAATTAGGCTATAAAGCCTACAATGAAAGAAAAAACTATTATCGGAGTAAGTCTATAAACGCTCCAAATACGCAAGACGCAATTTTGTTTGCAAAATCCCTTAATGCCATCAAATAAGAAATTTTATATTAGAACATTTGGTTGTCAGATGAATGTTTATGATTCTGATAAAATGAAAGATATTTTTCTATCGCATAATATTAATCAAACAGATGACTTTCAAAATGCAGACTATGTAGTTTTAAATACTTGCCACATCCGTGAAAAGGCAACAGAAAAAACATTTTCAGATTTAGGAAAAATTCATAAAAAAGGAAAAGAAGACCAAAAAGTTATTGTTGCCGGTTGTGTAGCTCAAGCTGAAGGTGAATTAATTCAAAAAAGGGCACCCTACGTGGACTTAGTGATCGGACCACAATCCATTCAGTCATTAAATAAATTTTTAGATAAAAATAATTTACCAAAAACCTCTATCACTGAATTTGACGTGAATGAAAAATTTGACACACTCAATCATATTAAAACGAATACATCGAATAAATCTGCATTTGTGACTATCCAAGAAGGCTGTGATAAGTTTTGTCATTTCTGCGTTGTTCCTTATACAAGAGGGTCAGAATATTCAAGAACAGTTAAGGAAATCTCTGATGAGGTTAAATCTTTAATTGATCAGGGGGTGGTGGAATTCACACTTTTAGGTCAAAATGTTAATGCCTATCATGGTTTAGACACTCAAGGTCAATCAAATAATCTAGCATCTCTTATTAACAGTATTAGTTTAATAGATGGAGTTGAAAGAATTACCTATTCTACAAGTCACCCTGTGAATATGACTGATGACCTAATTTCCCTTCATGGTGAAAACTCAAAACTTATGCCCTATCTTCATCTTCCTGTTCAATCAGGTTCTGACAAAGTTTTAAAATTAATGAATAGAAAACATACTAGGGATTATTATTTTGAAATCATCGAAAAGGTCAGAAAAGTAAAACCCGATATAGCACTTTCCTCGGACTTTATTATTGGTTTTCCTGGAGAAACAGACAAAGATTTTGAAGACACAATCGATCTAATTGAAAGAGTTAAATACATGAATTCTTACTCTTTTAAGTACAGCCCAAGACCAGGTACGCCTGCGGCTGATCGTGAAGAAATAGATCAAGTAATTCTCAATGAGCGATTAAAGATAACACAAGATTTACTCAATGAACAACAAATTGAATACAACAACCAATTTGTAAAAAAGACGGTGCAAGTATTAATTGATGGTGCTGGTAAACACACAGGACAAATCAAAGGCAAGTCACAATTTAATCAAAGTGTAGCCCTGCAGGGTGATAAAGAAATAATAGGTCAAATAATTCCTGTGCAAATCAAAGAGGTTTTAACACACTCATTATTAGGAGAAAAAATTTAGTTGAGTCCTGTAAATATTTCTTCCCACCAAAAACAACTTGAGTTTGAGGATAATCAATTTCTATCAAGCCTATTTGGTTACCACGATAAAAATTTAAAGGTCTTAGAGAATAAATTTAAAGTAAAGCTATACACAAGAGGCAACCTTTTATCTATAAAAGGTAATAGAGATCCAGTTGAAAAAGCCTACTTTATTATTCAAGGCTTATATCAAAAATTAAAAAACAATGATATTTCTGCAGAAGAAATAGAAAACAATATTGATTTAGCAAAACCTACATATATAAAAGAACAAATCGAACAAGATCAGAAATTCCAAATTAATACAAAATTAAAAACAATTTATCCCAAGACCAAAAACCAAGAGCTCTTTTTAAAAGAAATGAGATCAAAAGATGTCGTTTTTGCTGTTGGTCCAGCGGGAACAGGAAAAACTTACTTAGCTGTTGCATACGCAGTTAGTCTTTTTGTAGAAGGAAAAATTAATCGATTAATATTATCAAGACCAGCAGTTGAGGCGGGTGAACGATTAGGCTTTTTACCTGGAGATATGAAAGAGAAAATTGACCCCTATTTACGACCACTCTACGATGCCTTGTATGAGATGATGCCAGGTGAAGAAATTGATCGAAAAATGGTAAATAATCTAATAGAAATAGCCCCCCTTGCCTTTATGAGAGGAAGAACATTAAATAAATCTTTTATAATTTTAGATGAAGCACAAAACACTTTATCAACACAGATGAAAATGTTCTTAACTAGATTAGGACAAAACTCAAAAATGGTTATCACTGGAGATTTAAGTCAAAAAGATTTACCCGATAATGCAAAAAGTGGAATGCAGGATGCAATGGAAAAATTAGAAAAAGTTAAAGACATCGGGTTTGTTCATTTAAATAGTAGTGATGTATGCAGACATACATTAGTAGAAAAAATAATTAATGCTTACGATAAGTAATTTTGAGGATTAGTAATAAAAAATTTGTGATTGAGATAATTGGAGATAAGAATTTAGAGCAATTTCTAAAATCCTCCAAGGAAAAGCTAAAAAAGTTGTCAGAATATTTTCAAACAATCCACCAAGCTGATCATCAAACACAACTGACAATAAAAATAGTTTCTAATGAAGAAATTAAAAGCATGAACAAAAAATTTAAAAATAAAAATAAAATCACAGATGTGTTATCTTTCCCCGATGGAGACTTTTCTGGTGATATTGCTATTGCAGATAGTTATATTTTAAATCGCAATAAAAAAATTAACGAACAAAACTTTTTTATGCTAGTGAGTCATGGATTACATCATTTATTTGGTTATCATCACTACGATAAACAATCGAGAAGTAATATGAGATTTTTAGAAAACACACTGATGAAATTATTAGGTTTAAAAAAAGTACATGAAAATTAAAAAAAATTTAGCCATAAAATTAGTCAAAGAGCTTATTCAAGACGAGAATTTTAAAAAAGATATTATTGATCTTATCTCAGCGACTTCAGATAGTTCAGGGATTGCCAAGAATGAAGAAAAAAAAATCTTTAATAATCTTTTAAAGGTTCACAAAAAAACTGTTGATGATGTAATGGTTCCAAGAGGTGAAATAATTTTTATTGATCAAAATATTGATAAAGAAAACATCATTAAAATCATCAATAAAGAAGCTCACTCAAGAATGCCAGTCGTAAAAAAGGACTTAGAACATTGCTTGGGAATGGTTCATATCAAGGATTTATTCAAGAAAATCAATAATAAGTCCTTCAATATTAAGAGTTTGTTAAGAGAGGTCATTTATATTCCCTCTGCTACACCTGTTTTTAATCTTCTTCAAAAAATGAAAAAACAAAATATCCATTTGGCGATTGTTATGGATGAATTTAATAGTGTTACTGGTTTAGTTACCATTGAAGACTTAGTGGAAGAAATAGTAGGTGAGATTGAAGACGAACACGATAAGGATGAAGCACCAATGTTTCGACAAAAAAACAATAATATAATTATGGATGCCGCAATGCTTGTTGATGATTTTGAAAGAGAATTTGATGTCAATATCCCAGATGATTTAAAAGAGGATGTGGGAACTATAGGCGGTATCATATTTAATATAGCTGGTCGTATACCAAAGAAAAAAGAAAAATTTACTATAAATAAAAAATTATCTTTCACCATTCACAAGGTATCAACAAGAAAAATTCTTGAAGTTGTGGTTAGTGGTGTCAAATCTCAATAATCTACTGCCATATTTCTCTAGGCCAATAAGCTTAATAATTATTTTTTCTATTGTTTATGTATTTTCTCTTCCTCCATTTGGAGTATCTGTTTTCTATTACTTATCATTTTCAATCATTTTTTATAATATTCTAACTAATAATAATTTTTCAAAAAAAAACATATTTTATTTTTTCTTATTTACTCAAATAATTACATTAAGCTGGATTACTCAGTCCTTTTATTCAGGAGGTTTTGGGTATTTATTCTTAGGTATTATTTTAGTTGGTGTACTCTCTATATTTATTGCATTCCTACATTATTCAGCAACAATTCTCATTTTAGTTACATTTAAAAAAAAATTATTACAGATTTTCTTATTACCACTAGGTTTATCTATAGTAGAAATACTAAAGGAATTTATTTTTGGAGGCTTCCCTTGGAATCCTAGTGCAATTATATATTACAAAAATATTTGGATCTTAAAGTCACTACCATTTTTAGGCGTTTATGGTTTGGGATTAGTTATCCATTTGATTGTGGGTTTAATTATTTATTTTCTTTATTGCAAAAATAAAGTTGTAACTTTTAGTTTATCATCAGTGCTTGTTTTAATTTATGTATTTGGTTTTTTTGAAAATAATACTGAGAGAAAAACAAACAATGAAACTCTGAACATTCTTTTAATTCAACCTAATCTTTATGAGTCATTAGTAGAATTTGACGTTCTAAGAAACCTTGAAATATATGAAAAATTAACCCTAGAAGCTCTTACCAATACTCCAAAAGCAGATTTAATTATTTGGCCTGAAGGCTCATTACCAATTGATTTGAATAACAGGGACGGACTTCTTAGTAGATTATCCTCTTTAATTAATGAGGATCAAAAAATAATAGTTGGGTCGAGTGCTATCGAGGAAAACCAATTATTTAATCGTCTATATATCATCGATCATCAAGGAAAGATTATTGATTTTTATGATAAACAAAAGTTGGTTTTATTTGGAGAATACATTCCCTTTTTAAAACCTTTTGTAAGCAAGTTTTTAAATTTAGGAATGAACTATACTCCTGGAATTAATCAAAAAATCTTAAAATTACCTAAAAATATAAACGCTGTTCCAATGATTTGTTTTGAGTCTATTTTTAATTATAAATCAATTAATACTGAGGTTTGTAATGCAGATATGGTGATACAAATTTCAAATGACTCTTGGTTCGGTAAATGGTACGGACCACATCAGCATCTGGCTAACTCTCTTCTAAGGAGTGTTGAATTCCAAAAACCCCTCATAAGATCAACTCCTTCAGGTATTACATCTGTTGTTGATTATTCGGGCAAAATTATTGAGACTATTCCAACAAATAAAAAAGGTTATCTTTATTATCAATATCCAATTAATAAATATAAACCAAATTGTTCATCAACTTTATTTTCAGTAAGTCTTTGGATTTTTTTAATATTTCTACTTAGTTTTTTATATGTTCGAATCAAAAAATAAATACTTTGGTAGAAAAAAAGGAAAGTCATTTGTAAGACTTGAGCAATACTCAAAATTTCTTAAAGAACCAAATAAAATATTATTTAATAAAATCAAAACACCAAGAATTTTAGAAATTGGAATTGGAGATGGAGAAAAAATCAGTGAAGATGCAAAACTATATTCAAAAATAAACTTTATTGGTTGTGATATTTTTGCTGATGGAGTTTTAAGAGCTATCAGAAACTCTGTTGATGATAATTTGAAAAATCTTCAAGTCTTTCATTTAAATATTCAAGATCTTTTACCATTCATACCAAACAATTATCTTCAGGAAATAAGAATATACTTTCCAGATCCGTGGCCCAAAAATAAGCATAAAAAAAGAAGAACTGTTAACCAAACACTTGTAAAAGAACTCACAAAAAAATTAAAAAAAAAAGGAGTTATTTGTTTTGCTACTGATCACGGTGACTATTTTATTGAAGCTTTAGCTTTGATGAAAAAGTTCAAATACACCATGCCAGATATTAGCCCTAAATGTTGGAAATATAGTGATTCCAACGCTTTGCACACCAAATTTGAGAAAAAAGCCTTAGACAAAAATCATAAATTATTCTATTTTAGCGTTCTTAAAAATTATTAACCAACGATGAGGAGGTGGGTTATCCCGCCTTTTTTTTTAACTAGAAAAGATAATGCTAAATAACACAGAAATATTAAAAGTTGCCGAAGTCGTCTCACAAGAGAAGGGCATCGAAATGGATATAGTAATGGAGGCTCTCGAGGAGTCTTTTGAAATTATTGGAAAATCAAAATATGGAATGGACAATAACATTAAAGCATCTATTGACCGTCTCACAGGAAATATAAGTTTATCTCATATTAAAGATGTGGTTGAAAAAATTGATCCTGTTTTGCAGGCAAATCAAATTTTATTAGATCATGCTAAAAAATATGATGCTGATACTGAAATTGGAAAACAAATAACAATTCCTTTACCATCCGTAAACTTCGGAAGAGTTACAGCCAATATGGCTAGGCAAGTTATTTACTCCAGAGTTAGAGAAGCAGAAAAAAGAAGACAGTTTAACGATTTTAAAGATCGTGTCGGAGAAGTTTTGTCGGGTATTGTAAAAAGAATTGAGTTTGGAAATATTATTGTTGATCTTGGTAAAGCTGAGGGATTTTTAAGAAAAGATGAACTCATTCCAAGAGAGAATTTTAAAAATGGTGATCGTATTAGAGCTTACTTTTTTGATATAAAAGAAGAGGCCAAAGGACATCAAATTTTTCTTTCAAGAACTCACCCTCAGTTTATGGCAAAATTATTTGAACAGGAAGTACCTGAAATATATGAGGGTCAAATAGAAATTTTATCTGTTGCAAGAGATCCTGGTAGTAGAGGAAAGATTACAGTTCGTGCGAACGATAAGTCCATCGATCCAGTTGGTGCGTGCGTAGGTATGAGAGGTTCAAGAGTTCAGGCTATTGTTAATGAATTACAAGGTGAAAAAATTGATATCGTAAATTGGTCAGAGCTAAAGTCGATGTATGTTCAAAATGCCATTGCGCCCGCACAAGTTGCAAAGGTTAATGAATTTGAAGACTCAAATAGAGTAGAGATAGTCTTACCTGAGGATCAGTTAAGTATTGCTATAGGTAGAAGAGGTCAAAATGTAAAATTAGCTTCAATACTTACCAATCTTGAAATTGACATACTAACTGAAAAGGAAGATGCAGAGAGAAGACAAGAGGAATTTAAAAAAATCACCTCTCTTTTCGCTGAAAAACTTGATCTCGAAGATATGATCGCACAATTATTGGCGGTCGAGGGGTATACAAGTATTGAAAAAATTGCCAACGCTTCAATCCAAGACATAGAAAAAATTGAAGGATTTGATAATGAACTTGCCGCCGAGATATATGCTCGTGCAACGCAGTATATGGAAAACGAGAAGGCAGAACTTGAGAAATTAATTCAATCTTCAAAACTAGATGATTATGTAAAAGGAATTTCAGAGTTTGATAATAAAATTTTAGCTACATTGATTGAAAACAATATCTTTTCACGTCAAGACCTCGCAGATTTAGCTACTGATGAATTAGTGGGCAGAGACGGCATACTACAAAAAAGAGTTGAAAAATCTGCTGCAGAAAAAATTATTATGGATGCTAGGGAGATTTATCTTAATAGCTAGTTTTTTGAATGACAAAAGAGACAAAGAATACAAATACATCTTCGGCTAAACCTACCACACCTACATCTACAACATCCGCACCTCCCAGAAAAAAACTTACTCTCAATACAACAGCATTTCAAAAAAAACTTTCCTCTATTTCAGTTAACAATCTCTTAGATGAAGAACCAGACTACGAAAAAATGCCTAGTCTTGCAAAGACTAAAAGAAATAGAGAAAAACAAAAAACAAAATTTAAACCAAATTTAACTAGCTCTCAAAAAATTGTCCGTGAAGTTGACATACCTGTAAAAATTTCTGTGCAGGAATTAGCAAGTAGAATGTCAGAAAAAACAGGTGATGTCGTAAAAGCTCTTATGAAAAGTGGAATTATGGCTACGGCTAATCAATATATAGATGGAGACACTGCTGAGCTTATAGTTACAGAATTAGGTCATACACCGAAAAGAGAAGAGGCGATTAGTTTAAAAGATGAAATTGCAAATCACCAAAAAACAAAAATATCCAAAATTTCGCCTAGACCTCCAATTGTAACTGTGATGGGCCATGTTGATCATGGTAAAACATCTTTGTTGGATGCACTTAGAAACACAAACGTAACTTCAAAAGAGTCTGGTGGAATTACTCAACACATTGGTGCGTATCAAATTCAACATAAAAACAATCCCATCACATTTTTGGATACACCTGGTCACGCAGCCTTCTCAAATATTCGCTCGAGGGGAGCCAATTTAACAGATCTTGTTGTACTAGTAGTTGCTGCCAACGATAGTGTTAAACCTCAAACAATTGAAGCAATTTCACATGCTAAAGCAGCAAAAGTTCCTATTGTTCTTGCTATTAATAAAATGGACTTACCAGATGTTGATCCAAGCATTGTTAGAAATGATTTGTTAACTCACGAGGTAGTTGTAGAAAGCTATAGTGGAGATGTATTAGAAACTGAAATATCTGCAATTAAAAAAACAAATCTAGAAAAATTATTAGATAACATTTTATTACAAGTAGAAATTCTAGATCTTAATGTTGAACATAACAAACTCGCTGAAGCAATTGTAGTTGAGTCTAAAATAGAAACAGGAAAAGGACCTGTTGCAACAGTAATAGTAAAAAATGGAACTTTTAAAGAAGGCGATCATTTTACTTGTGGTTCGTCTTATGGAAGAGTTAGAGCTTTACTTGATGAAAACGGTAGCAGAATTAAATCAGCTAGTCCTGGAATGCCGATTGAAGTACTGGGTTTTGATTCAGTGCCACAAGCAGGCGATACAGTTTATGTTATGCCAAATGAGGATATTGCAAAAGATATTACAGAAAAAGTAAAAGAACAAAAAAAATTAGAAAATACTGAAGCAGTTAAAAAATCATCACTAGAGGAAATGATGGCTAATGTATCAAAGGGAGATATGAAAAAACTTCCAATCATTGTCAAAGCAGATGTTCAAGGATCTCTTGAAGCAATAGTTTCCTCACTAGAAAAAGTAGGTAATGAAGAAGTTAAAATAAATGTCGTCCATAACGCTATTGGTGCAATTAATGAAAGTGATGTGAGTTTAGCGAGTTCTGCGCAAGGGCTAGTAATTGGTTTTAACATAAGAGCTATCCCACAAGCCCGAACAATCGCAAAACGTGATAAGGTAGATATTCGATATTATTCAATTATTTATGAATTAATTGATGATATGAAAAAAATGCTCTCTGGTCTCCTCACCCCAGACACTAAAGAGGAAATTATTGGCCATGCCGAGGTTCGTGATACTTTCAAATCCTCAAAGTTTGGTACAATAGCAGGCTGCTTTGTTACTGACGGTATAGTCCAAAATTCTGCTAAAATCAGGCTTGTAAGAGAAGGTAAAATCATACACGAAGGAGAAGTTGGTACTCTTAAACGATTTAAAGACGATGTCAAAGAGGTTAGAGAAAATTACGAGTGTGGTATTTCATTTAAAGACTATTCAGATATTTTGGAAAAAGATGAAATTGAATTTTACCTAACTAAGGAAGTTCAAAAAGAATTATAGTGTGGACAACAAGCCAAGTTTTCGAACCAAAAAAGTTGAGCTCTCAATTAAAAGACTCGTCTCTGAATATCTCGTAACCCAAAAAGATTATCTTTTAAAATTTCCAACTGTTCGTTTCGAAGTTACTGAAGTAAAAGTAAGTAAAGATCTAAGATTTGCAAAAATTTATCTTATTCATAATATTTCAGAGGAGGATTTTAAGGAATTTAATAAACTTTATCTGAGAGAAATACAAAGTTTAATAGCAAGAACTCTTACAAGTAAATATACTCCAAAAATATCTTTAATTTTTGATGAATCTTTTCAAGAGTCTTTAAAAGTACAATCACTTCTGGATAAATTATAGATCTTGGCAAAAGAAAACTTTCACAGTGATGGATGGTTATTAATAAATAAACCACAGGGCATAGAGTCATTTGGAGTTATTAGAAAATTAAAATTTCGTTATTCATTTAAAAAAATTGGCTTTGCTGGAACTCTAGACCCTTTAGCTTCTGGCTTATTGTTGGTAGGTATTAATAAAGCTACGAAGAAAATACCAAATATACATCAAGAAAAAAAAAGTTATGAGGTTGAGATACGATTTGGTGCCTCAACAAGTACTTTAGACTCAGAGGGTAGATTTTTTAAAATGGAGTCGTCCTCGCATAATATAAATGAAAGAGTTTCACATTTAAAAAAGTTCATAGGAACATATCAACAAAAAATACCAGACTTTTCTGCGCATAAATTAAATGGTAAAAATTTTTATGAACTCGCTAGAGATAATAAAGCTATAGAAGATCGTTATAAAAAAGTATCAGTTCAAAGTTTAAAAATTCTATCTTCTAATAGCTCAAAAATGAGAGTTGAGTTGAATTGCCATTCAGGATTTTATGTGAGGGCATTCGCAGAAGAATTTGCAAATTCCCTAGGTGATATAGCTTATGCAAGTATGATTAAAAGATTGAAAATAGGGACTTTTGTTATAAATCAAGCTATTCCTTATGAAAAAATCCTTGATTTCTCAAGTATAAATGATTTACATACCAATCTGATTACCATTTGAACTGGGCGACATCCTGGTCAGATGATGTTTACTTTGAAAGGAGTATTGATGTCGGAAATACAAATAAACGATATAGCTCGTGCTG
This sequence comes from uncultured Alphaproteobacteria bacterium, assembly GCA_902521485.1. Lineage (GTDB taxonomy): Bacteria > Pseudomonadota > Alphaproteobacteria > HIMB59 > HIMB59 > HIMB59. Next base: position 93,745 of record CABYRQ010000001.1, read on the forward strand.
ATAATGACACTGGTTCGCCAGAGTCCCAAATTTTTTTTCTCACAAAAAAAATTAATCTGTTAACAGAACATATCAAAATCCATAAGAAAGATTTTCATTCTCGAAGAGGTCTGCTGATGATGGTTGGTAAAAGAAATAGATTGATGGCGTATTTAAAGAAGAGGAATGTAGGAAAGTACACAGAAGTAGCAGATAAACTAAAGCTAAGAAAAAAATAATTTTTAATTAGCTATAAAGAAAGAGGAAGATGAAAATAGAACATAAATTTGAGTTGGGTAACCAACAAATTACATTAGAAACAAATCGAATAGCAAAACAAGCAGATGCATCTGTGGTTGTAACCTGTGGTGAAACAATGGTTATGGCTAACATTTGTGCAGCAAAAACACAAAAACCTGATATCGATTTTTTCCCATTAACAGTTAACTATCAGGAAAAATATTATGCCTCAGGTAAAATACCGGGAGGTTTTTTTAAAAGAGAGGCTAGACCGACTGAAAGAGAAACATTAACAAGTCGTTTGATTGATAGACCTATTAGGCCTCTATTTCACAAAAACTTTAAAAATGAAACTCAAGTAACATTAACTGTCCTATCTTACGATAGCGTTGTTGATCCTGATATTATTGCAATGTATGCAACCGGCGCAGCATTAGCGATTTCAGGTCTTCCTGTGGCAGGTACACTGGGTTCCGCTAGAGTTGGATATATAGATGGAAAGCTTGTTGCAAATCCATCTATCCAGGATATGGAAAACTCTGAACTAGATCTTGTTGTAGCTGGAACAGAAGAGGGTGTCCTAATGGTTGAGTCTGAAGCCCAAGAACTCTCTGAGAACACCATGCTAGAGGCAGTAATGTTTGGACATGATTTTTATCAGACATTTATTAAAGAAGTTCAAAGCTTTGCAAGTAAAACAGAAATTAAGACTTTTGAAGTCCCAAGCTTACCTGATTTTTATGAAGGTTTACAAAAAGACATTGAAAGTAAAACTTCAGATCCTATTCGTGAAGCATACGGTTTAGTTGATAAACAAGAGCGAAGTCAAAAACTAACAGAGATCAGATCTTCTATTATCGATAATGTTGAAGATGATCAGATTTTAGCCGCTACAACAATTATTAAAGATATAGAAAAAGACGTAGTTCGAGGCGATATAATCAAAAATAAAAGCCGTATTGATGGAAGAAAATTAGATGAAGTAAGACAAATTACATGTGAATTAGACATTCTTCCTCGAGCTCATGGTTCAAGTCTCTTTACTCGTGGAGAAACTCAAGCATTAGTTGTTACCACATTAGGAACGGGCGATGATGAGCAAATGATTGACTCTCTTGATCCTATGCATAAACAACATTTTATGTTGCATTATAATTTTCCTCCTTACTCTGTAGGAGAAGTAGGAAGAGTAGGAGCAACTGGTAGAAGAGAAATTGGTCATGGAAAACTAGCATGGCGTGCAGTTCATCCAATGTTACCAAAAAAAGAGGATTTTCCATACACACTAAGATTAGTATCTGAGATAACTGAATCCAATGGTTCTAGTTCTATGGCTACAGTATGCGGCTCATCCCTTGCTTTGATGGCAGCGGGTGTGCCAATTAAAAAACATATTGGTGGCATAGCGATGGGTCTAATCAAAGAAGGCGAGGACTTTGTAGTGCTTAGCGATATCTTAGGTGATGAAGATCACTTAGGTGATATGGACTTCAAAGTTGCTGGTACTATGGATGGTATTACTTCTCTTCAAATGGATATAAAGATTACCAGTATTACTAAAGAAATTATGGAAATTGCTTTAAATCAAGCATCAGGTGGAAGAAAACACATTATTGGTGTCATGTCAGAAGCCTTACCAGAAGCTCGAACAAAATTTTCTAAGCATGCTCCTCAAGTAATCTCAATCACTATTGATAAAGCTAAAATAAAAGATGTTATTGGCTCAGGCGGTAAAGTAATTAAAAACATAGTCGAAGTTTCTGGAGCAAAACTAGAAGTCAATGATGATGGAATTGTAAAAATTGCATCCAGCAATGAAGAGTCAATTAATAAAGCTAAACAAATGGTGGAAGACATTGTAGCAGAACCTGAAGTTGGAAAAGTCTACACAGGTAAAGTTGTAAAAATTGTTGAGTTTGGAGCTTTTGTAAACTTTATGGGTGCAAGAGACGGATTACTACATGTATCACAAATTTCACAAAAAAGAGTCGAGAATGTCTCCGATGTTTTATCTGAAGGACAAGAAGTTCAAGTTAAAGTGCTCGACGTAGATCGTGCGGGTAAAGTAAAGCTCAGCATGAAAGAAGTCTAAAAAATAATCAGTAGCGCAGATTTTAGAAAAATTTGTGCTACTTTTTCTTAGATTAGATATTAGTTTTCTCCAAACCACTCCCAAATGACTGTAGCCATCGTATCACAGTCAGTTTCACCAGCAGATATTACAGCTGATGCTCCTAACCCACCTCTCTCCCAAGCAAGTTCTTGATCGTTTGTTAAGTGCTCTAATTCAGAGGAATATCTGTCAAATCTAGGACTGTTTGGCAATCTGTCTAATATTACCTCGTAATATTGACTATCAGCACAATACTCTTCATATACATATATTTGAGTCCACAAACCACCTAAAGCTGCTACATCTTCATTTGCAACTTCAACATCGTGAAAAGCAAATGCAAATTTACTCAAAAACAAATATAAAAATATTACAGGAATTAAAAAGATTTTCTTCATTGGGTCAGTTTATAAACTTTTTTCATTACTACAAATCTTGAATGCTCATTCCTACATTGTTATAGCCATTATCTACATAAAGAATTTCACCTGTAACGCCTTTAGAAAGATCGCTCATTAAGTAAATAGATGACTTACCAATATCTTCCAATGACAATGGTTTTTTTATAGGAGAATTTTCAATAGTATAATTATAAATCTTCCTTGATTTGTTTATAACGGCACCTGCTAAGGTTCTCATCGGGCCAGCTGAAATTGCATTAACTCTAATACCTCTGTCACCCATATCAACAGCAAGATACTTTATAGAGGCTTCCAATGCAGCCTTTGCAACACCCATTACATTATAACTTTGCATATATCTTGTGGACCCATAATAAGTAAGGGCCATGATTGATGCACCATCATTCATTTTTGGCGAAAGCATCCTCACCATTTCAGTTAAAGAGTATGCAGAAATATGTAGTGTTTTAAGAAAATTTTCTCTAGTGGTATTTAAATATTTACCTGATAGCTCATTTTTATCTGAATAGGCAACGGCATGGACAAAAAAATCAATATTACCCTCAATTCCATTACAAACATTTTCAAGAGAAGATGTGTCAGATACATCACAAGGCATAATTCCTAAGCAGTTAATTTTCTCAGATAGGGGTTCAACTCTTTTTTTTATTGAGTCATTCTGATAGGTTAAATACATACTTGCACCTTCATCACTCAAGGACTTTGCAATGCCCCACGCAATAGAATGATCATTGGCTATACCAACAACCAATCCTTTTTTGCCCTCTAAAATTTTACTCATTAAAGCTAGTTAGATAAATAGATGCATTTGTTCCGCCAAAACCAAAACTATTTGAAAGTATGGAATTGATTTTGATATCATTTTTATTCTCTAAGAGAATGTTCATTCCTTCAGCCTTTTCATCTAAGTTTGTAATATTGGCCGACTCAACCATAAAATCATTTTCCATCATTAAAAGAGAGTAAACGGCCTCTTGCACACCAGTTGCCCCTAATGAATGACCCGTTAGTGATTTTGTAGAGCTGGTTGGAGGAATGCTATCTCCAAAAACCTCTTTAATACCTTGTAACTCAATCATGTCTCCGACAGGTGTTGATGTTCCATGAGCGTTGATATAATCAACAGGTCTACCCTGTGTTGCCATCTGCATACACCTTACTGCCCCTTCTCCAGAGGGTTGAACCATGTCATATCCATCTGAAGTCTGACCGAAACCTTGAATTTCTGCAACAATATTGGCCCCTCTTGCTTTTGCACTATCAAGGCTCTCAACTACTAAAACACCTGCACCTCCCCCAATGACAAACCCATCTCTTGAGGAGTCGTAAGCTCGAGAAGCAACCTCAGGTGTTTCATTATATTTACTTGATAAAGCACCCATAGCATCAAATAAAATTGACATTGTCCAATGTGTTTCTTCGCCACCACCAGCAAATACAATCTCTTGTTGCCCATGTCTAATAAGATCATAAGCATTGCCAATGCAGTGCAAACTTGTCGAACAAGCTGAACTAATGGAGTAATTTACACCTTTAATTTTAAAAGGAGTTGCTAAAGTAGCAGAATTTCCTGATGCCATTGTTCTAGTAACCATATAAGGTCCAATTTTTTTAACACCTTTTTCTCTCGCTATATCAAATGCTTGTTGTAGTTGATACGTTGAAGGCCCACCTGATCCCATCACTAACCCGGTATTAACATTAGATATAAGTTCCTCATCAAGACCTGAATGTTCAATTGCCTCTCTCATTGCAATATAATTGTATGCTGCGCCTTCCCCCATAAAACGCAAAATTTTTCGATCTACATTTTCTTCAATATTTATTTTAGGTTTTCCATGTACATGACTTCTCATTCCAAGCTCTTCATATTCCTTGCAATGACTAATCCCAGATTTCACATCTCTTAAGCTCTGTAAAACTTCTTTTTTATTATCTCCTATACAAGAAACAATACCGTATCCAGTAACGACAACTCTTTTATTACTCATTGAATAAACCCACTCTTAAATCATTGGCATGGTAAATTATTTTTTCTTTGTGAATTATCTGTCCATCTCCATACCCTATTGATAACCCTTTTTTATTTAAAGATTTTTTTAAACTAACTTTATATTTTATTAATTCTTTGTCCGGTTTTATTTCTTCAACAAATTTTATTTCCCCAACACCCAAAGCACGACCTTTTCCAGGATACCCAAGCCAACCTAGATAAAAACCCAACATTTGCCATAAAGCGTCAAGACCCAAACATCCTGGCATTATAGGATCACCCAAGAAATGACATTTAAAGAACCATAAATCTGCATTTATATCCAGTTCAGCAGTTATCTCTCCTTTTCCATGTACCCCGCCATCTTTATTGACATTAGTGATGCGATCAAACATAAGCATAGGAGGTGCTGGTAGTTGGGCATTTCCCTTTCCAAATAAATTTCCTTTACCACACTCAATGATTTCTTCATAACTATAACTAGATTGAGGTGTAAATGTATTCATCTTAATGAGGACAATCTTTAATACTTAATTGTAGTTTGTTTATGTCTGAAGTCAAAAGGTCTATTAAATTGATTTCACTTTTCAATTGAGTTTTTATTTTGGCAAGGGCAAATATAATTTTCATACAAGCAAAACTAGTAACAAATCCTGCAACTGGACCTATCATTGCACTGTTAAGACAACGGTGAGTCTGATCAGCTTTAGGAAATAGACACTCAAAACATGATGGATTATTTTCTTCAATGTTTTGTGCAAAGTATATACCCTCTGAAGAGTTAATTGATATGGATACAAATGAAATTTTATTAGCTTTAGAATATTTTGAAGAAAAAATTTTGTTCTGATGATTATCCGTGCAATCAAATATTAAATCAAAATTATTATTTGGATTTTTTTTTATGAAAGACTGAAAATTTAAAGAATGCTCTTTTATTATTGTTGAGTCATTTATATTTTTAAGCTTATGTTTTGAAGTATTTGATTTAAATTTACCAACATCATCTTTATCATAATTAATTTGACGATGTATATTTGACTTCTCTATAATATCATTATCAACAAGATGAATTTCACCAACCCCAGCTCGAACAAGATATTGAGATGCAACAGTTCCCAGAGCGCCTAAGCCAATTATACAAATTTTTTTCTTAGAGATATTTATTTGCCCCTCTTCATTTATTCCAGGAACTAAAATTTGTCTTCCAAACTCTTCAATCAGTTTTTCACTCTGTTCCTGTTGATCCAAAACCACCACTCCCCCTCTCACTTTCACTTAAATCACTTACCAGTTCAAAATTAACCTTTTCATATTTTGACACAACCATTTGTGCAATCCTCATTTTATCTTCAATTTCAAACATTTTTGATCCATGATTTATTAAAATCACTTTTATTTCCCCTCGATAGTCCGCATCTATAGTTCCTGGACTGTTAAGAACAGTAATATAGTTTTTCACAGCCAGTCCACTTCGAGGCCTAATTTGAACTTCTAATCCATTTGGAATTTCAAAAAATAATCCAGTTCCAATTAGTTTTGTTTCTTTTGGTAGTATGCTAACTTTTCCATTAGGTAAGAATGCTCTAATATCCATCCCTGCACTAGATGATGTCTCATAAGTTGGAAGAATTACGTTATCGTTTATTTTTTTTACTTTTATATGAACCATCCTAATTTTCTCTATTGCTAATGTATTTAATAATTTTATTTGCAAAAATCGTTTTACTTACATTTCCTAAATTTAAAAAGTCACCTGACTTTCCAATTAAAATACCATTATTGTATTTTGAATTAAAAATTTTATTTTCAGCTGTTGGAAAGTTCAAAACTAGATAATCACAATTTTTGGAAAGCAATTTTTTTTTTGCATTTTGAAATACATCATCTGTTTCATAAGCAAATCCGACTGTAACCTTAGGTTTATATTTTCCAAATGACATTGATTTTAAAATATCAGGGTTATTGATTAATTTTAAAGACATTCCGTTCTTTTTCTTAATTTTCAGTTTATTATATTTTTTAGCTTTATAATCACTTACCGCAGCATTAAAAATCCCTAAGTCGATAGACTTATATTTTTTTGCTTCTTTTAACATTTCATCTGCTGTAGGAGTGAAGATAAATTTAACATTTTTTGAAACTATTTGTTTTGTTTGAAGATATCCATGTAAACAAATAACTTTATAATTAAATTTTAATAGGCTTTTTATTAAAGCTATGCCTTGCCGACCTGATGACTCATTTGACATATATCTTACTGGATCTATATACTCTCGAGTGCACCCAATAGTTATTAATGCGTGTTTCAATTACTTAAGTTGACTAATTATTTCACTAGGATCAACTAATCGACCACTACCATATTCACCACAAGCTAAAGATCCATCATCTGGGCCAATAAAATGATGACCAATTTTCCTTAAATAGTCCACATTGTCTTGAATAATTCGATTAGCCCACATTTCTTTATTCATTGCAGGTGCAAAATATATAGGTTTGTTTGCAGCAATCATACATGTCAGAGCTAGGTCATCACAAAAGCCTTTTGCAAATTTTGAAATTATATTAGCTGTCGCAGGGTAAACAATAATATGAGTATTATCTCGTGCTAATTTTATGTGACCAATTTTTTTTTCCATATCCAAATCAAAGAGCTCTGAATACACTGGCTTATTGGAAATTGTTTCAAGTAGTAGTTTAGAAATAAACTCATAAGTGTTTTTTGTTGCAATAACTTCATATTCAATTGCTTTTTTTTGGCACTCACGAATTAGATCTAAAGATCTATAACAGCCAACACTCCCCGTTATTATTATTAAAATTTTCATTTTTTCTGCACTATATATATGCTGTTAGCTCCAGAAATGAAATCAATAGTTTTAATATGAGAAAAACCTGTATTTATCAGTTCTTTAAGAAGGTTATTTTGATTAGGAAAAGAAATAATACTGTCAGCTAGGTATTTATAACTATGTCTATCATTGGAGATAATGCTACCGGTAAAAGGTAAAACATATTTTAAAAATTTTTTGTATGGATTTTTTAATAAATCTCTTTTTGGAATACCAAATTCCATAATAAAAAAATAACCATTTTTTTTAAGACATCTATAAATCTCAGAAAAACCATTTTTTCGTTTTTTAAAATTTCTTACACCGTAAGTACATGTTATAATTTGAAAAAAATTTTTCTTATACGGCAAATTTTCTGCATAACCAACTTCGTAATTAATTATTTTAGAACTATTTTTTTTTCTAGATATATTATGCATTTCAGAAATTGGGTCTAAAGCATAAAGATTTTTTGAAATAGGAAGCAAATTAAAAATATCTCCACTGCCACTTGCAATGTCTAAAATTTTCTCATTGTCAGTAAGTTTTGATAATACAAGATCAACAAAATATTTTTTCCAAAGTCTATGTATGCCAAAACTCATAATATCGTTCATTAGGTCATATTTTGCATGAGATACATTTTCAAAAATATCTGTAATATTATAATGATTTGAATTATTTTTAGTTATCATGCCTGAATTACCTGAAGTAGAAACCACAATAAGATATTTAAAGTCAAAAGTTAAAGGAAAAAAAATTATTTCTATCAATAGGTCACAAAAAAAACTAAGGAAAAATTTAAACTTTAAAGATCTTGAGCAAATATCTCAGAAAAAAATCATATCCGTTGAACGTTTTGCAAAATACATAATCATAGGATTAGAAAATAATAATTACCTAATTATTCATTTGGGAATGAGCGGTCGATTAAAGTTTTATTTAAACGAGAATTATAAAAAAGAAAAACATGATCATGTTGTTCTACAATTTAACGAATTTAAAATTATTTTTAATGATCCTCGCAGGTTTGGCATGTTTTTTAGACTTAAAGATTCAAAAGAAGTTAAATTTTTTTTTAATAAATATGGCACTGACTTACTAGTCAACAAAGTTAATTTAAATAAGATATACAATATACTTATAAAGAAAAAAATTTCTTTGAAACAAGCTCTCCTAGATCAAAGTTTAATAGTGGGTATTGGAAACATATACGCTAATGAGGCTCTTTTTCACTCAAGGTTAAATCCTCAAAGACTTACACACACACTTAAAAAAGCTGAAATATCTAAGTTATTAAGCTCTTGTAAATTTGTATTGAAATTATCTTTAAAAAATGGTGGCTCTTCAATAAATGATTATAAATCCCCAGATGGAACCCTCGGAAGTTTTCAAAGTTTATTTAAGGTTTATCAAAAGAAACATGTTATATACAAAAAAAAGACCTATAAGATAAAAAAAATCATCCAAAATGGGCGTTCAACTTTTTTTTCACCTGCTTTACAAAAATAAAAAAATGTGTATAAGTTATTAACGCTTTTAGACGAACAACCTGTTAATAATATTTTTATATGCCACAACATAAATCAGCAAAAAAAAGACTTCGACAGTCTGATAGAAAAAAAACAGTTAACAAAGCTGTAAAATCAAATGTTTCAACCCAACTAAAGGCAATTGATAAACTCATTAAAGATAAAAAGGTAGAGGAATCAATGGCGAAACTAAAAGTAGTTATGTCTGTATTGCATAAATCTACTAAAAAGAAAATTATGCACCTTAATAAGGCATCTAGAACTATCTCAAAACTACAAAAAGATATAACTGCAATTTCAAAATAATTTTTTTTTTCAAGCAATTTTTTTTAAAAAAAACATTTTTTTTTATTCCTCTTTTTTAACTTTTCATGCTTAAATAGCGCATCTTTTAGAGGAAGGAATTAAGTTAGTGGAAGACGAAAAGCATCAAGGTGGCATAGATGTGTCCTGGCCGCAGATCACATCTGAATTAAAAAAATCACTTGATAAAGATACTTTTCAAAACTGGATTAAACCGATTTATTTTGAGTCTTTAATTGACACTTCTCTTACTCTCTCAGTTCCAACTAGGTTTTTACGCGACTGGATAATAAAAAATTATGCTTCTGTTATAAAAAAAGCTTATATGGATCAAGGCCATAGCATTGATAAATTAGCTATACTCGTTAAAGAGAATAATAATCGAATTATTCCAGGCACAGAAGTTATCTATGAAGATAAAGATGATGATGAAGACACATATTACGATGATATTTCTGCACCACTAGATCCAAAATTTACTTTCGATAATTTTATAGTAGGTAAACCCAACGAGCTCGCGTACGCAGCAGCTCAACGTGTAGCACAATCGGAAGTTGTAAGCTTTAATCCATTATTTTTGTATGGAGGTGTTGGATTAGGAAAAACACATTTAATGCATGCAGTTGCTTGGAATATTAAAAAAAGAAATCCCAAAAAAAATGTTGTGTATCTAACAGCTGAAAAATTTATGTATCAGTTTATTAAAGCTCTTAGATTTAAAAATATCATGAGTTTTAAAGAACAATTTAGATCAGTAGATGTTCTAATGATTGATGATGTGCAATTTATTATTGGTAAAGATAACACTCAGGAAGAATTCTTTCATACTTTCAATACTTTAATCGATAAAAAAAGACAAATTATTATTTCAGCTGATAAATCCCCTGCTGATCTTGATGGATTAGAGGACAGATTAAAGTCCAGATTAGGCTGGGGATTAGTAGCGGATATACATCCCTTAACTTATGAATTACGATTAGGTATTCTGCAGGCTAAAGCTGAACAAAAATCACTTAATCTAAAACAAGAAGTGATGGAATTTTTAGCAAATAAGATCACAAATAATGTCAGAGAAATGGAAGGTGCCCTGAATAGATTAGCAGTTCATGCTTCAATTCAGGACTCAGAAATCTCTGTCGATCTAGTAAAAGACGTTTTAAAAGATTTACTGAGGACTAATTCAAGAAAAATAACAATTGATGAAATTCAAAAGAAAGTTGTTGAGCATTACAATATTAAACTTTCAGATATGCATTCACCGAGAAGATCAAGGTCTGTTGCGCGTCCAAGACAAGTTGCAATGTATTTAGCAAAGTCCATTACTACTAGATCTTTACCTGAAATTGGTAGAAAATTTGGTGGTAGAGATCACACCACAGTTATTCATGCAATTAAGACTATTGAAGAGATTATGGTAAATGATCCTAACCTAGCAGAAGATATTGAACTTCTGACTAGAATATTGCAAACTTCTTAAATGGATTTTAGAGTAAGTCGAGAGGCTTTTTTAAGAGTCTTAACTCACGTTAGTTCAATTGTTGATAGTAGATCTACAATTCCAATTCTTTCTAACATTTATATAAAATGCGATAATAACCAAATAGAAATTAGATCGACAGATATGGATATTTCCATCAGAGAATTCGTATCAACCGACTCTTCAAAAAATGGCGAAGCGACTGTAAATTCGAGAATTTTAACTGATATAATTCGTAAGACAAAAAAAAACTCTATTGTAAAATGTAAACTAGAGGGAAACAGATTAATAATAAACTCTGATAATTCCGTTTTTGAATTAAATGCATTAACTGCTGATGAATTCCCAAAATTTGTTCCATTAGACTCAACAAACTCATTTGAATTATCAGTCTCTCAAATTAAAAGACTTTTTAATAAAACTAAATTTGCAATATCTGCAGAAGAGACAAGATACTACCTCAATGGTATATACTTCCATACTGTTACGAACGGAACAAAATCAACTTTAAGATGTGTTGCTACTGACGGTCATAGACTAGCTAAGACAGAGCTTGATTTAACAAATGTCATAAATATATCCGGAATTATACTACCAAGAAAACTTATACTCCAATTAGACCGTATTTTAGGTGATTTTGAGGGTAAGGTTAAAATAATATGTACTGATACTCAAGTGAGTTTAGAAGCAGATAATTTCATAATAATAAGCAAACTAATAGATGGAACATTTCCAGATTATGAAAAAGTTATACCTGTATCCAATGACAAATTATTACAAGTTGAGGCAGAGCCTTTTTTTAATGCCATTGATAGGGTTTCAACTGTTAATCAAGATAAAACACCAACGGTTAAGTTACAATTTGAAAATAATAGCATTAAGATAATGGCTACTAGCACTGACAGTAACAAAGGCGATGAAGAGGTTGCAGCAAATTACGCTGCCGATGGTCTTGAAATACTTTTTAATTCAAAATATATATTGGATTTACAAGATGTTGTTGAAGGAGACACTTTGATTTTAGAGTTACTAAATCAATCATCACCAGTAATAGTAAAGGACCCTAAAGATACAACAAGTCTATTTATTTTAATGCCTATGAGAGTTTAATTGCCCCCACCATTAAAGGGTATACAGCTATCGAACTATAGAAATTTCATCAACAAAAAAGAAATTTTTAACTTTGATCATACTTTGTTTAAAGGAAAGAATGCTGTTGGCAAAACAAACCTATTAGAGTCTATAAGTTTTTTAAGTCCTGGCACAGGTTTTAGAAAAGACGTGATACAAAATTTTATTTTTAAAAAACAGGAAAAGTTAGAAGCTTCTATGACCTTTGATTTTATTCACGAGGATTTAGAAAATCATTTAACTATTATATTGAGTAATAAAGATGAAAGATGGACAAAACAATATTTTTTAAACGATAAAAAAATACAACAGCAAAAACTTTTAGATATTTTTCAATTATTTTGGCTAACAGAAACAGATAAAGTATATTTTATCAAGGATGCCCAGTATCAAAGAAATACTATCAATCGAATAATTTGTTATTTTGATTCAAAGTTGTTTGGTTTTCTAAGCAAATATACAATTTTAAGAAGAGAAAAAAGAAGAATATTACAATCTTCTCAAGATATTTCATGGCTAGTTTCACTGGATAAACAACTGATTGACATAGGCAGAGCAATTATTGAGATTAAAAAAAAATTCCTTTCTGAATACCAAAATTTCTTATCAAGTAACAATAAACTTTTTTTTGACTTTGAAATTAAGCCAAGTTTTGGCCTTATAGAGACAGAGAGTTTTTTAGAAAAATTTCAAAAAGATCTCTCTGATGAGAATCAATGGCCAAATGATCATAAACTTCAATCACAACATGATCCAAAAAAATCAGTTTTTGAAATTTCACACAATCAAAAAAATATTTCTCAGCTATCTTCTGCTCAATCTAAAATGTTAATATTAAGCCTTCTTCTTAGTTGTGCAAAATTTCTAAATCGTAACAAGATTACCATTTTTTTAATTGATGAAATATTTGATAACTTTGATATGATGAATGTTGATAAAGTTATTCAATACTGTGCAGAAAATAAATTTCAGACTTTCTTTTCAACCACTGATAACTTCACACTTCAAGGGAATATAGATAACTTAGATATTAAAGAAATATTTTAATGACAGATCAATATACAGCATCCTCGATAAAAGTTTTAAAAGGCTTAGAGGCAGTCAGAAAAAGACCAGGTATGTACATTGGTGATACCGATGATGGCACAGGTTTGCATCACATGGTTTACGAGGTACTTGATAACTCTATTGACGAGGCTTTAGGAGGTTATTGTGACAGTATTCAATTAATAATTAATAAAGATGGTTCAGCAACAATATCAGACAATGGTAGAGGTATTCCAGTTGACCAGCACAAAACTGAAAAAGTCCCAGCAGCTGAGGTAATCATGACCCAATTACATGCAGGTGGTAAATTTGATCAAAATAGCTATAAAATCTCCGGTGGTCTTCATGGGGTTGGTGTTTCTGTTGTGAATGCCTTATCAGAAAGACTATCTTTAACAATTCGCAGAAATGGCAAAATTCATACAATGGAATTTAAAGATGGTGTTACAACAAAAAAATTAAAAGAGATCGGTTCAATGAAAAAGACGGAGAGAACTGGAACAACTGTACAATTTTGGCCATCAAAAAAAATTTTTTCCAATACAACTCTTATTCTTAAAACATTAGAAAATAGAGTTCGCCAGTTAGCTTTTCTAAACTCTAACGTACGCATTACATTATCTGATATGCGCACATCAAAAGTAGAACCTATTGAATTCTATTATCAAGGAGGTTTAACGGCATATGTGCAATTTCTTAATTCAAGAAAATCAACTTTAAATAAAATTATACCTTTTAATGGCGAGTCAAATGGAATTAAAGTTGAAGGCGCTTTACAATGGAATGATGGATACAATGAAAATATGCTTTGCTTTACTAATAACATTCCTCAAGGAGATGGAGGAACACATTTACAGGGTTTTCGATCAGCACTAACACGCTCATTAGTTGGATACTCAAATACAGTTGCAGTTGCTAAAAAAGGCAATATCACTATTTCAGGAGATGATGCTAGAGAGGGCATGACATGCGTACTATCTGTAAAGGTTCCAGACCCTAAGTTTTCATCCCAAACCAAAGATAAGCTAGTTTCGTCTGAGGTAAGACCAGTTGTTGAGAAAATAATATCTGAACAATTAAGTGCTTGGTTAGAGCAAACTCCTGGAGAGGCAAAAAAGTTAGTTTCAAAAATTATTGAGGCAGCAAGTGCCAGAGAGGCAGCAAGAAAAGCAAGAGAGCTTACAAGAAGAAAAAATGTATTAGAGACATCATCACTTCCGGGAAAATTAGCTGATTGCCAAGAAAAAGATCCATCAAATTCAGAATTATTTATAGTTGAGGGCGACTCAGCTGGAGGCTCAGCCAAGCAAGGCCGTGATAGGGTCACTCAGGCTATACTTCCACTAAGAGGTAAAATATTAAATGTAATTAAAGCAAATCCTCATAAAATTTTAGAAAATAATGAAATCTCTGCACTTATAACAGCCATCGGTGCTGGATATGGTAATCCACCAAAAGATAAAGAATACAATCCTTCTGATTATTTCAATCCTGAATCAATGCGATATCATAAAATTGTTATCATGACAGACGCTGATGTTGATGGAAGTCACATAAGAACGCTGCTACTCACATTTTTCTATCAATTCATGAGAGATATTATAACCACAGGTCGTTTATATATTGCTCAGCCACCCCTATATAAAGTAAAAAAAGGAAATGCTGAAAATTACTTGTTAGATGATAGAGAGTTAACAAAGTTTTTATTGTTAAATAACAAGGATGATCTTGATTTCAACATTTACAATAAAAAGAAAAAAATTCAGCTAAAAGAGGAACAGTTAAACGAATTAATAGATTTAGCTTCTCGTGCAAATTCTGCTTATCAAAACTTAGATCTTACATATTTAGATGCAAAGTTTTTTGATCAAATTCTAAATACAGGTTTATTTTTTCAGGATTTTCATCCAAATAAGATAGAAAAGGCACAATTTAAAATTTTCTTATCTAATTTAAATCAAGTTTATAAATCAGAAAATATTAAATTTACATTTCAAAGTATGATTAGTAATGAACTAGTTTTTTTGCAAGAAAAAGAGGGTTACAATAAAATAATAAAGGTTGCTTTAGATAAATTATTACATTTAAGAGAGTTTATTTCTTCAGACAGTATATCTCTTTATAATAAAATGGGTTTTGCAAAATCTACTGATACTTACTTTGGTATTTCTAAACTTTCTTCAAAAGAAAACTTTAATTGTAATGGACTTGTTGAATTTTTTACTACTCTTTTTGAAATGAGTAAAAAAGGCCAATCAATTAGCCGTTATAAAGGTTTAGGTGAAATGAACCCTGATCAATTGTGGGAAACAACATTGGATCGAACTAATAGGAAATTGCTTCAAGTTAAGCTCGAAGATCAAATCAATGCTGAAAGACAGTTGATCATGCTGATGGGCGATGATGTGACTGATAGAAAAAACTTTATTCAAGATAATTCAGTCAAAGTAGCAAATTTAGATATTTAGTTGAATAATCAAAAAAACTTTCTTTTTGTTAATTCTTCAGATTTTTTAATTATACGTGCAATAGCTTTTGGAGGCCAGGCCGCCACTTTATTTATAACACAGTATTTTTTCGAAATTTCTAAGACAGTAGCAATGAGCTCTTGGATAATAGCTTTTATCTTAATGGCTAGTATTCTCTTAGGATTTTATTTAAATAAAGGAGATAAAATTATTTCTGAAAAACAAGTCTTCTTATTTTTATGTTTTGATATTGTTCAAATTTCAAGTTTGATTGCTTTAAATGGTGGACACACTAATCCTTTTATATTTATTATCTTAGCTCCTATTGCTATTGCAGCATCATATCTCACGATAGAAAGAATAATAATTATCTTAAGTTTAGCATTAGTTTGTTTTGCTTTGATATTTAACTTTTATATTAATCTTCCTTTGTCTGTGCATCCTAATATTAATTTTACATACAGCCTAGCTATTATGATTTCTTTATTCATAAGTAGTATTTTTTTAGTTTTTTATCTTTATTACTTTTCATTAAATTACAAAAGCACCCAAAAAGCATATGAGTTAGCTAGTAAACAACTTCAAAATGAAAAAGAGCTTTTAAAAGTTGGAGGTTTAGCAGCTGCAGCTGTTCATGAATTAGGTACACCACTGAATACCATAAATTTAATTGTTGATGATTTAAAAAAAGATCAAAAATTAAAAGATGATTATGGGAAAGATATTAAAACTCTATTATTAGAGTTAGACAGGTGTAAGGAAATACTAAAAGAGCTCTCAACAAACCCAGAGTCAAAAGAACTCTCTTCTGAAATAACAAATATGTCATTAGATGCCTATGTGCAATCTTTATGTGATCAATTTTCAAATAACTATCGAGCTGTGAAATTAGACTATAGATCTGATGAAAATTCAAAAAATATCAACATTAAAATTACACCCGAACTGAACATAGCGATGAATAATATTATAAAAAATGCCATAAGTTTCGCTTATAGACAAATATTAGTAATCTCAGAGACATCGAAAAATTCTTATTCAATTAAAATCAGAGATGATGGTCCCGGTTTTGATAAGAAGTTTATAGCTAATTTTGGAAAACCATTCTATTCTAGCAGACCTGAAAAAGGGGTAAATATGGGCCTCGGCCTATTCATAACAAAACAAATGATTGAAAATCTAAATGGTGAAATATTAGTACAAAGTAATGATGGAGCAGAAGTAACTATAACATGGCGGATTTAGAGCAAAATACATTAGTCAAAGATAAAACACTTTTTATTATTGAAGATGATAAACCCTTTCGTGAGCGTTTAACCACTTCGTTTCAACGTAAAGACTTCACAGTAACAGCAGCAGCTTCAAAAAAAGAGGCTTTAGATGTTTTAGCTGGAAATAATTTTAATTATGCCATCGTTGATCTTCGTCTAGGAGATGGTTCGGGACTCGATGTGATTAAGGTGATTAAGGAGCAAAATCCAGAATGTAGAACAGTAATGTTGACTAGTTATGGCAACATAGCTACAGCTGTATCCTCTGTTAAATTAGGTGCTGATGATTACTTAACTAAACCTGCAAACATAGATGATATCGAAAAATCTTTAATGTCTGCTACTGCTACATCCTTGCCCCCACCACCTGAGAACCCAATGTCTGCTGACAGAATAAGATGGGAACATATTCAAAGAGTTTTTACACAGTGTAACCGTAATGTATCTGAAACTGCTAGAAGACTGAAAATGCACAGAAGAACTCTTCAAAGAATTTTAAATAAGCACGCTCCTAAAGAATAGAAACTCATTACATTCTTTGTTATTCTGCTTAAATGCCTAAGCCAAGACTAATACTTGTTGATGGTTCCGGATATATTTTCCGAGCTTATTACGCCTTACCCCCAATGAATAATTCTAAAGGCATCCCCACAAATGCAGTTTATGGGTTTTGCAATATGATGCTTAGACTTATTGAAGAGCATCCAAATGACAAAATACTAATCATTCTTGATGCAGGAAGGAATACTTTTCGAAATACTTTATTTCCTGAATACAAAGCAAATCGTGGCGAGGCACCAGAAGATTTGATTCCTCAATTTACTATTATTCGTGAAGCTATTGATGCGTTTGGTTTAGATGTTATTGAAAAAAAAGACTTTGAGGCCGACGATGTTATAGCAAGTTACGTTAAATATGGTGAAGACAATAAAATACCCACCACAGTATTTAGTTCAGACAAAGACCTTTTTCAACTGCTATCAACTAATAATCGCATCATGGATCCAATGAAAAATATTGAAATTGACGAAGCAAAGGTAATGGAAAAATTTGGTGTTGGCCCTGACAAGATTACAGATGTACAAGCTCTAATTGGTGATAGTGTTGATAATATTCCTGGCGTCCCTGGCATCGGACCAAAAACAGCCTCTAAATTAATTAATGAATTTGGTTCTTTTGAGGGCCTTCTAGCAAATAAAGAGAAAATATCAAATGAAAGAATTAAAAATCTTATACATGACCATGAGGAAAAAGCAAAAATAAGCCACCAACTAGTAATTCTAAAAAATGATCTTGAACTACCTATTACAATCGAAAAGTTAAAAGATTTTGAAGACTCACCAAAACTTAATGACTTTTTCAAAAAATATGAATTTAAATCATTAATTAGAAATAGCGCTCATGAAACAAAGCCGCATGCGGCCAAAAAAAACTTAGAATTTAAATCACTTATTAAGACAAAAGATATAATCGAATATCTAAAGTCTCATCAATCCGAAAAAACCTTAGCGATAGATTTAGAGACAGATAGTTTAGACGTCAATGAAGCAAATATCATTGGCATTTCATTATCTAATGCACAGCAAGCTTATTACCTACCTTTTAAATCACCTGAAAATGAAATATCTGAGACAGATCAAAAAAAAATATTGAAAGAGCTGAATTTATTATGTGAAGATCCTTCAATTTTAAAGATTTTTCATAATGCTAAATACGATAGTGTTATTTTAAAACGCTTTAATGTAAATACCATTTCTTTTCAAGATACCTTATTAATGTCTTTTTTTGTCAATAACGGTTTAACAAAACACAATCTTGAGGATTTGTATTATTATTATTTTGGAGAAGAAAAAGAAAAATTTAAAGATGTTATTAAAAATGAATCTAAAAGAAATTATAAAGATTTTTCTGAAGTGCCTTTACAGTCTGCAACAAATTACGCTGCTCATGATGCTTATGCCACTTATAAATTATATGAAACATTAAACGATCAAATATTAGATGCCCCCGATAGTTATATTTATTTTGATATTGATAAAAAATTAAGCTTAGTCCTTCAACAGGTTGAAAACAATGGTTGTAAGATTGATCTTAAATTTTTAACAAAACTTGAAAAAGATCTAAATAAAGAAATTGAAAAAATTGAACAGAAAATTTTCAATATCGCAGGTGAGGAGTTCAATATTGGTTCGCCAAAGCAACTTACCGAAATCTTCAAGAAACTTGATGTGAAGGTAACAAAAAAAACAAAAGCAGGAGATTTTCAAACTAATGTCAAAGTCTTAGAACAATTAGAATCTGAGGGAGTAGAGATTGCCTCGCATATTCTGCAATGGCGTCAATACTCCAAGCTCGTGTCGACCTATACATCTTCTTTAGCTGAACATGCTGATAATAATGATCGAGTTCACAGCACATTTAATATTGCAGCTACTATTACGGGTAGATTAAGTTCATCTGAACCTAATTTACAAAATATCCCTATTAGAACTGAGATCGGAAAGAAAATTAGAACAGCATTTATTGCAGAAAAAGATCATGAGTTATATAGCTTCGATTACTCACAAATCGAGCTTCGTGTGCTTTGTGAAGCGTGCGAAGATCCTAATTTATTAAAGGCTTTTCAAGAGGATCAAGATATTCATCAAAGCACAGGTCAATTAGTATTTAACAAAAAAACAATTAATGCTAATGATCGAAGAATGGCCAAGATCATTAATTTTGGAATAATCTATGGGATTAGCCAATATGGTTTAGCTAAACAGTTGGGCGTTAGCAATGCCGAAGCAAAGCTTTTCATAGATAACTATTTTCAAAAATTCCCAAACATTAGCGACTTTATGAAAGCAACTACCGATAAAGCAAAAAAACTAGGCTATGTTGAAAACCTTTTTGGAAGAAAGTCTCACATTAAAGACATCAATGCTAAAAATTTTATGCTCCGATCTTTTGCTGAAAGACAAGCTATCAATGCACCTATTCAAGGCACTGCATCTGAGTTAATTAAAATTGCAATGTTGGACATTCATAGCTATTTAGATAAAAATAAATGTAAATCTAAAATGACATCTCAAGTTCATGACGAGCTTTTATTTGAAATTCATAAAAAAGAAAAAGATATTATTCCACAAATAACTAAATTGATGGAAACATCACACCAAAAATATAAATCTTTTAAAACTCCTATAAAAGTTGACTTTGGTGGCGGCTTGAACTGGGGATTAGCTCACTAATTAAAACTAAAAATCATCATCAGGTTTATTAAATGCCATCCAACGTTCTAGCTCATGGTAGCCACCAATTTTTTCACCGTTGATTATGATTTGGGGAAACGTTTTGGCAGTTGGAAATATTTCAAAAAACTGATCACGGCTGTAATCCTCATCAAGCATTAATACTTGGGGGTTATGTGAGGATAAAACTGCCTTGGCTTTAGTGCAAAAAATACAGTTGTCTTTACTATAAATTTTGACTTCCACTTAGAAAGACTCGTCAAAAGACAAAGAACGATCTGTTGGACGCTGGTATTCAGATACCCTTTTCTCGAAGAAATTAGTCACATTTTGAACATCAAGAGCTCTCATGAAATCAAATGGGTTTTCAGTATTAAATACCCTTTCAAATCCAAAAAGATCAGCAATTCGATCTGAAACAGCCTCAATATACATACACATCATTTCCTTGTTCATACCAATGAGATCAACAGGAAGTGCATCAGTAACAAATTCTTTTTCAAACTCCACTGCTTCTCTGACTATTTCTTCGAACTCAGACTGTGCGACAGGACCAGGGATTAAATCCATCGATTTAATATCTTCATCTGACAAGGTTCCTTTATTAAACTTTTCACTTAACGTTTTAAACATCAAAGCTGAGAAACTGAAGTGCATTCCTTCATCTCTGGCTATCCAGTCATTTGATAAGGCTAAGCCTGGAAGTAAACCTCTTTTTCTAAAGTAATAGATGGCACAAAAGGATCCAGCAAAAAATAACCCTTCAACTAAACCAAAGGCAATTAAGCGTGTTAATAAATTTTGATTCCCATTCAGCCATTTTGAAACCCACTGTGCTTTTTTATTAATACAAGGAACGTTTTGAATAGCAGAAAATAGCTTATCTTTTTCTGATGGGTCCTCTACATAAGCTTCAATTTGTAAACCATACATTTCTGCGTGAATAGACTCATTTAGCATTTGCATGGTGATAAACAATCGAGACTCAGGAATTAAAATCTCATTATAAAATCTGGATGCTAGATTTTCATTTATCATTGCCTCTGAATTTGCAAAAAATGCAAGCACATGTTTGATAAAATGTATTTCCCCTTCTCCTAGTGTTTTTAGATCTCTTAAATCATCTTGAAGAGACACCTCCTCAGGTGTCCAAAATGCTTGAACGTGTTGCTTGTAACGATCGAAAATTTCTTGGTGTTGTATAGGGAAAATTGATTTGCATCCTTTAGATATCATGACTTGCTCCTTAAATTAAATTGATTGAAAATCTTACGCACTACATGTTACACAATCTTCTGGTTCATTAGATTGCGCCTCTTTGACATAAGACTCTTTTGCTTTTTTTTCAGAAGACACCGTTACTTTAACTGCGTCTACGGCTGATCGGCTTCGCAGGTAATACATGCCTGTTTTTAAGCCTTTTTTCCATGCATACATGTGCATGGAGTTTACTTTTCCAAAAGTAGGTGTTGCCAACCATAAGTTCATGGATTGGGTTTGGTCAATAAATGGCGCTCTATCAGCGGCCATATCTATAACTGTTTTTTGAGATGTTTCCCAAACAGTTTTATAAACATCTTTTAAGTCTTCAGGAAATCCTTCAATATTTTGTACAGAACCATTTTCCAAAATAATTTGATCACGTAATTCTTTGCTCCATAAGTTTCTCTTCATAAGTTCTTTAACAAGGTGACGATTTACTAATAAAAATTCACCTGAGAGAGTTTGTCTTTTATAAATGTTTGATGTTTGTACTTGGAACGTTTCAGTATTTCCTAGGATAATACCAGTGGAGGCTGTAGGCATACATGCAGTGGTCAAAGAGTTTCGAACACCATGCTTTTGGATTTTCTCCATTAATCCCTTCCAGTCCCACATACTTGACGGTTTAACACCCCAAAGATCAAATTGGAATTTCCCTTCAGATAGAGGGGAACCTTTAAAAGTAGAGTAAGGCCCCTTATCAGCAGCAAGTTCCATTGATGCTTCTAAAGCTCCAAAATAAATTGTCTCAAAAATTTGTTTATTAATTATTTGCGCTTGAACAGAGTCATAAGGGATATTCATTTTAAAATAAACATCTGCTAAACCCTGTATACCAAGGCCAATAGGACGGTGACGACTATTTGAGTTTTCAGTTTTATTAGTAGGATAGAAATTTATATCAATAACTTGATCTAAATTCTTAGTCGCCAGTTTTGCAACTTGATATAAGTTTTGATAATCAAATTTACTTTCATCAGTTACAAATTTTGGTAATGCAATTGACGCAAGGTTACAAACAGCAGTTTCATCTTTTTCAGAATACTCCACTATCTCTGCACAGAGATTAGAAGATTTGATAACACCAATATTTTTTTGGTTAGACTTATTATTAACAGCATCTTTGTAAAGCATGTATGGCTGACCAGTTTCAATTTGGGCTTCGATTATTTTAGACATTAAAGCTCTTGCCTTTATTCTTTTTAAGTCAGGCATTTCATTTTCATATTTTGTATAAAGATCAACAAACTCCTTACCATATGTATCCGATAAACCAGGGCATTCGTGTTCACTCATTAGAGTCCAATCGGCATCTTCTTCGACTCTTTCCATAAATAAATCAGGGATCCATAAGGCATAGAATAAGTCTCTGGCTCTAAATTCTTCAGCTCCAGTATTTTTTCTAAGCTCTAAAAAAGCCTCAATATCTGCGTGCCATGGCTCCAAATAGACAGCAAAAGAACCCTTTCTTTTACCTCCACCCTGATCAACAGACCTTGCTGTTTCATTAAAAATTTTAAGGAAAGGTATCAATCCATTAGACTTGCCATTGGTTGACTTAATACGGCTACCACCACCTCTAATGTTATGAGCATGAAGACCAATGCCACCAGCGGTTTTTGAAATTAAAGCGCAGTCTTTTACAGTATTAAAAATTCCTTCGATAGAGTCATCTTCCATTCCAATTAGAAAACAGGACGACAATTGTTGCATCTTCAAACCACTATTAAATAGAGTGGGGGTTGCGTGTGTGTAGAAACCCTGAGATAGGCTGTCATAAGTTTTCTTAACCTGATAAAAATCAAACTTATCTCCGGACACACATAAAGCGACTCTCATCCATAAATCCTGAGGTCTTTCTGCTGTTTTATTGTTTGATTGTAAAAGATAAGCTCTGAACAAAGTAGTCAATGCAAAATAATCAAAGTAATAATCACGATCGTAGTCAATAATTTTTTCAATCTCTTCAGCGTTAGCTTTTACTTTTTCATAATATTCATCGCGCAATAAACCATCCTCATAAAGATTTTTTGTTGCAATAATAAAACCTGGTGTTTCTTTATGTAGAGCATTAGCTTTAATCCTCCCAGCTAGATATGAGTAATCGGGATGTTCTACTGTCAGAGCAGCAGCTGTTTCTGCTAAGTAAGTGTCAATTTCATTTGTTGTGATACCATCGTAAAGACCTTGAATTGCCTTTTGAGCAATTGTAATAGGATCTATCTCTAAACCGTTTGACAAAATAGAAATACGATTTGTAATTTTTTCTAAAGAGATATCCTCTTTATTACCATCTCTTTTGGTAACAGCCATTGTGGATACTTTGGCACCAATTTGTTCATTCAGTTGAGCAGTCTTATAACGTTGGTTAGCTCTTTGTTCTCTGTAGAGTACATAGGCGCGAGCTACTTTATGATGTTCACCCCTCATGAGGGCTAATTCCACTTGGTCTTGGATATCCTCGATATGAATCATATCACCGTTTGCAATACGTCTAGTTAGGGCCGCGGTGACTGTTTCAGTTAACACTGAAACATTTTTGTCAATTTGTTTGCTATCACGAAGATCAGTTTGTGCCAAAAATGCTTTTCTTATAGCATTTGCAATTTTGTCAGATTTAAAAGGTGTTATCGATCCATCACGCCTTACAACACTGAGACTTAGCAGGTTTATTTCTTCGTTTTGTTTATTTATAACTGTGTTTTTTGTTGAATTTTCAAGTGATTCTGCGTTATTTGTTTCCATTCTTCCTACCAAGTTTAAGTGTACTTTTTTGAATAATCACTAGATGTAGTGTTTATTGCCTAGTGACTATACAATCTATAGACAATCTTAGTCAATTTATTTTGTATTAAATTCTGAAAAGCCAATAAATTCAATTGGAAATTAAAGATTCAATTAACAAGTAATTTGAAAATATTCACAGGTTTTTATCAAATTTTCCAAAACTACGAATATCTCTTAAAAAATATTATTTAGGTCCATTTTTAATAGCCCTAATTCTAACCTGATTCGCACTTTGCACATCAAAAACAATTCACATTTATGTTTAACTTTCATAAGAAATTCAGGATTTTTTAATAGATCTCTGTTTAAAATCCCTTACTTTCATGTGGTGAAAAAAATTCTAGGGGTAGGAACTGCTTTGGTTGATGTCATATGCCAGGTAGAGGACAGTGTCATCAATAATTTGAAATTAACTAAAGGCTCTATGACATTGATTGAAGAGTCTCAAATTAAGGAAATTAGGTCAAATTTCGATAATCCATTAATTACTTCGGGTGGATCAGTATGTAATACTATCCATGAATTAAACTTTGGCTCTCATGAGGCAAGTTTTTACGGCAAGGTCAATGATGATGAGTATGGAAATGCTTTTGTTCAAGATTTACAAAAAGAAAATATCTCGTTTAAAGGTGTCTCCAATAAAACAGATCTTCCAACTGGCTGCTGTAATATTTTAGTTTCACCCGATGGTGAAAGAACAATGGCTACACACATCGGAATAGGTTCACAATTAAATCCAGACGAAGTTAAAGAGGATATACTCAATTCAATTGATCATGTGTACATGGAGTCATATCTTTGGGATCATGAACTAACAAAAAAAACACTCAAAAAATTTTCAGATATTGCAAAATCAAAAAACATAGAAATATCTCTTTCATTGTCAGACCCTTTTTGTGTTGATCGACACAGAGATGAATTAAAAAATTTTATAACTGATAATGTAGATTTAGTTTTTTGTAATTTTGATGAAGCAAAGATGTTTACACAATCTGATTCAATGGCAGATGTGAGTTCTTTTTTTAAAAATTTTAAAAAAAAAATTGTTATGACCTCTGGTGCTGAGGGTGCATATTATTTTTTTGAAGAAGATGTAAAACATCAATCTGCTCAAAAAATAGAAAATGTTCTGGACACAACAGGTGCAGGAGATAATTTTGCTGCAGGATTTTTAGATTTTTACTTATCTGGAAAACCTATCGATGAAGCGCTTAAAAATGGTAATAGAAAGGCTGAAGAAGTTATTCAGCAGCTGGGACCAAGGATAAAAAGAGCTTGATAATGAAGAACAAATCATATTTTATTTTAAATAGTCTATCTAAAAGGAGGGTTAAGTGGATTACAAAGTAAAAGATATTTCCCAACATGAATTCGGGAGACAAGAAATTGAAATAGCAGAAACTGAAATGCCAGGATTAATGGCTATTCGTGAACAATATGGAGATTCAAAACCGTTGGCTGGAGCCAATATTATGGGTTGCCTTCACATGACCATCCAAACTGCTGTTTTAATTGAAACACTTGTTGCACTTGGTGCCAAATGTCGATGGAGTTCTTGTAACATTTACTCTACTCAAGATCATGCAGCTGCTGCGATTGCCCAAAGCGGTACACCTGTTTTTGCCTGGAAGGGTATGAATGAAGAGGAATTTTGGTGGTGTATTGATCAAACAATTGAGGCAGATGGGTGGGAGCCTAATATGATACTAGACGATGGTGGAGACCTAACACTTCGAATGCACGAGAAGTACCCTGAGCTATTAAAAAATGTTAGAGGACTATCTGAAGAAACTACCACAGGCGTTCTTCGTTTAGAGCAAATGGCATCCAAAGGAACTCTTCAAGTTCCTGCTATAAATGTGAATGACTCGGTAACAAAAAGTAAATTTGATAATTTATACGGTTGTAAGGAGAGTTTAGTAGACGGAATTCGAAGAGGAACTGATGTAATGATGGCTGGTAAAGTGGCTGTTGTTGCTGGGTTTGGAGATGTTGGAAAAGGTAGCGCAGCTTCATTAAGAGGGGCTGGGGCTAGAGTTCAAGTAACAGAAGTTGATCCTATTTGTGCACTACAAGCAGCAATGGAAGGTTATGAAGTTGTTACTATGGATGATGCATGTAAGTATGCTGATATATTTGTAACTGCAACAGGCAACAAAGATATCATTACCCAAGACCATATGAGAGAAATGAAAGACCGAGCAATTGTCTGTAATATTGGACACTTTGATAATGAAATTCAAATAGATGATTTGCAAAACTATAAATGGGAAGAGATAAAACCTCAAGTTGACCAAGTAACATTTCCAGATGGTAAGAAGCTAATAATTCTTTCAAAGGGAAGGTTGGTGAACCTAGGTAATGCCACTGGCCATCCTAGTTTTGTGATGAGTGCATCATTCTCAAATCAGGTTTTAGCTCAAATCGAAATTTGGGAGAATTACAAAAACTATGAAAATAAAGTCTATGTCCTTCCTAAAAAACTAGATGAAATGGTTGCAATGTTTCATTTACAAAAAGTTGGTGCTAAACTGACTGAAATGTCCAAGGAACAAAGCGATTATTTAGGAGTTGAGCAACAAGGTCCATTTAAGAAAGATACATATAGGTACTGAAATGAGAAAAAATTATATTTTTACATCTGAGTCAGTGTCTGAGGGACACCCAGATAAAGTTTCTGATCGAATTTCTGATGCAGTTGTCGATCATTTTATCTCCAAAGACCCATTTGCTAGAGTCGCTTGTGAAACATTAACAACAACCAACAAAGTTGTTTTATCTGGTGAAGTAAGAGGACCAGTCCAAGAAGACAAAGATGAAATTATTTCAAAGGTAAGGGAGTGCATAAAAGACATCGGCTATGAACAAGATGGTTTTCATTGGCAAACCGCAGATATCCAATATTTACTTCATGGACAATCTGCAGATATTGCAATGGGAGTAGACTCATCATCTGACAAAGACGAGGGGGCGGGTGACCAAGGAATTATGTTTGGATACGCTTGTACGGAAACACCTGAGCTGATGCCGGCACCAATTTTTTATTCTCATAAAATCTTAGAGATAATGGCTAAGGGAAGAAAAGACGGCAGCTTAAAAGGATTAGAGCCTGACTCAAAAAGCCAAGTAACTCTTAAATATGTTGATGGTAAACCAAGTGCAGTTACATCTGTTGTTATATCAACACAACATGCTGACGGATTGTCTCCTGCTGATGTTAAAGAAATAGTAAACCCAGCATTAAAAGAGTCTATCCCTGAAGAGTTATTAAAAAATTTAGATGATAAAGAATACTACGTAAATCCAACAGGTAATTTTGTAATCGGAGGACCAGATGGTGATACGGGATTAACAGGAAGAAAAATTATTGTCGACACCTATGGTGGTGCAGCACCTCACGGTGGAGGGGCTTTCTCAGGAAAAGATCCTACAAAAGTCGATCGCTCTGCTGCTTATGCTTCACGATACTTAGCAAAAAATATTGTTGCTGCTGGTTTATGTGATCAGTGTACTATTCAGTTGTCTTATGCAATTGGTGTAGCCAAACCATTGTCAATTTATGTGAATACTCAAGGCACTAATAAAATAGATGAAGCAAAAATTGAGTCTGCGATACCTGACATCATGAATCTTTCTCCAAGAGGAATCAGAGAGAAATTACAGTTAAATAAGCCAATTTACGAACAAACAGCAGCTTACGGTCATTTTGGTAGAACACATGACAGCTCTTCAGGAGCTTTTTCATGGGAAGCTCTAGATTTAGTGTCCGATTTCAAATCGCTAGCTTAATTGAGTTTGAGGTTTGTTGTCTCAAACGAAATTGAGTTAAAACCTTTAGCTAGAAATATATCTAGGTCTATTTCTAAAAACCAGATTATTTTTTTTGAGGGAGAGGCTGGTTCTGGTAAGACAACTTTAATTAGATATATCTTAAGTGAAATTAGCAAGTCAGAAAAAAAAACTTTCTCCTTCCAAGGGAGCCCCACGTATCAAAGAGAACATATTTACAATTTTAATAAGTTTAATATTATTCACTTTGATTTTTATCAAGTTCAAAATAACAAACTAGATTTGGATGAGTATTTTAATGACAATTGTATTCTTATTGAGTGGCCATTAGAAAATCTTATTAAAAGATATAACTATATGGCCTTATCTATTAATATTTCGGTTACTGGTGAGAAAAGAAATATAGAGATAAAATCAAGTAATAAAAAATGGCTTCACAAAATAAAATAAATCTAATCAAAATAAAAAACCACCTTCAAAATAAAAATTTTAAAATAGGGGGCTTTTTAAATTTTAAGTCTGATGCATCAGAAAAAATTTTCAAATTATGTAAAACAGCAAATCAATCATTGCTTGTCCTCTCTTTTTTAAATAAACCTAGCGATTATAAAAAATACATTAAAGCAACTGATATTTTAATTTCTCAAAATGTTAATACACCAAAAATAATTGACCAAAGTAATTTATATAAGTTTGTAATCATGGATTATTTCCCTATTGCAAATGCATCAAAATATTTCCAAAAACCACAAATTAAAAAAATACTTCCATTGGCTGTGAGAGCTCTTACAAATCTTCAAAAACCTAAGAAAAAGTTTTCAGGCGTTCCGGTAAAATCACAAAATAATTTACTTAAGGATGCTTTGAACGGTATTGAGACTTTTATTGATCACTATGAGCACAAGATCCAAATTGGTTTTTATCTCAATAAACTTGTGAAAGTATCACTGAAAAAAAGTACTGAAAAATATAAAAAATTTAAGCCAACTTTAACTCACGGTGATTTTTTTTTAGATAATTTAATTTATTACAATCAAAAAGTTTATGTTATTGATCATCAAGATACTCACTACAACCATCCATTATTAGATATTTCTTCATTGATTTTTGATGCTAGGAGATCTTATTCTACCAAAGTCGAAGATAAATTATTGAAGCTTTATGCAAGAAGAATGAAACTTAATCTCAAGGAGTTTAGGTCAGACATTCATATGGTTAGTCTTTTACGTAATCTGAGAATTCTTGGTAATTGGGTGCAATTATATAATGCTGGAAAACCAAAATATCTTAAAGTCTTTAGAAAAAATACATGGGCTCAAATATTTAAACATGTTGAATATTTAAGACTATGGGATTTAAGAGAAATATTTATGGAGATATATAACAAAACAAGTTAAATGGACGCTCTAATATTAGCTGCAGGTTATGGAATGCGAATGGATAACTTAACCAAAGATATCCCTAAACCCTTATTAAAAATAAAAAATAAAACACTTATTAGCTATGCAATCGATCTCATTAAAAATATGTCGTTTGATAAAATTTATATCAATACCCACTATAAACATAATATGTTAGAAAGATTTGTCTCTGAAAATTACCCTGATATTACAATTTCTTATGAAGAAACTATCTTAGGAACAGGAGGTGGTATTAAAAACATACAAAGAAACGATACAGTAATTCTAAATACAGATAATTTATGGGACCAGACCTTTGAAAATGAATTAGAAAAGTCAATCAAATTTTTTGATGAAAATAAAAGTTTTGATAGCGTCCTTCTTATAAATTCTAAAAATAATAATTTTGATCTTGAAGTAAATAATGAAGGGCTTATTAAATTTCCATCAAAACTATGCAATACTTCATTTCAAGGTTGTCATATTATTAGAAAAAACTCTTTGCACCCTTACCCTGAAATTTTTAATATTCAAGACTTTTGGAAAGATTGTTCGTTAAATGAAAAAATCTATGGATATGAGACTACTAAAATCAATGCTCATGTTGGGACTAAAGATGAGTATTTGAAATACAAATAATAATAACCATATTAAATATATGACAGTTGAACAAATAAATGACGATGAATTTAATCAAAAAGTTCTTGAAGGATCAAAAGATAAGCCTGTTTTGGTAGATTTTTGGGCCGAGTGGTGTGGTCCATGTAAGGCTATTGCTCCTATTTTGGATAATTTAGCCTCTGAAATGGGCGATAAGATATCTATAAAAAAAATTAATATAGATGAAAATCCTCAAGCACCAGCAAACTTTAGTATTAGGAGCATACCCACAATGATACTCTTTAAAGATGGATCAATGGCTGATGCAAAGATTGGCTTAGGCTCAGAAGCAGACTTAAGAAGTTGGATTAACAGTAAACTTTAGAAGAAATTCATCTCAGAACATGCTTTATCAAATGAGATTTTATTTCCGATAAAATTTTTTCCTCTTTCGCCTTGAAAAGCATCCTCAACATATTTATCCCATTCAATTTTTGGTATTCCGATTTCATTTAAATTTAATGGTGCCTCAAGAATTCTCAATGTCTCAGATAGTCTTTTTGAGCTCTCAATGAGATCGACATTATAAATTTTTTCTAGGGATTTTTCTGTTTTTTCATCTTGGCCAATCAGACTCCTCATTATTGTCGGCAAAGTAAAGGAACAAGCTATTCCATGTGGAACATTAAAATTAATTGTTATCGGGTATGAAATATTATGTGCTATTGCAGTTTTAGTATTTGAAAAAGCTAGTCCTGCATGAACACAAGCTTTAGCCATTAAAGTTCTCAACTCTATGTTTTTTAAATCATTTACAAGTTTTGGAAGTGTATCGATCACTGTTTGAGCACCTGCAATTCCATGAAATGTTGAAATCGGATTAGAGTTTATATTCCAAATGCTTTCTAAGGAGTGGGACAACGCATCAAGACCAGTAGAAATAGTCAGATTTTTTGGCTTGTTGATCATTAACTTAGGGTCAATAACTGATATTTCAGGATATAAAGATTTATCCGCTAATGAAAATTTACTTTTATACTCTTTATCCCAGACTGTAGCCCAACACGTAAGTTCACTCGATGTGCCAGAAGTAGTAGGTATAGCTATAATTTTTTTTGGATCTTGAACGTAAGCCGATTTTTTATTTCTTACAAAATCATTTAAATATTTATTTTCACCTTTAAAAGCCGCAAGTAATTTGGCCGTATCCATGACAGAGCCGCCTCCAAGAGCAACAACTGTATCAATTTGACTTTCTATTTTTGAAAATTTTTCTCCTGCAGAAAGTAAATCTTGATAGTCGGGATTTGGTTGAACATCATCAAAGATTTCTAGAGGCTTGTTTGATAAATTGTTAAAAAACTCTCTATACGTATCAAAGTTATAATCAGGATGGGTAACAAGAATGTACTTTCGATTACTTATTATATGTTCAATTTCATTAAATTTTTCCGAACCAAAAATAACATTTACTGGATTATAATATTCCCACATAAGATTTAGAGATTTTTAACAGCTTTTGAGAGAATTTGCATTTTTTGTTTTGCTTGATTTCTATCAAAAAACCCTAGACCACAATCAGGAGCAGCAATTAATCTTTCCTCATCAATATGCTCAAGAACTTCTCTGATCCTTTTTTGAATTTCCTCGACACTTTCCATACGACTTTTAGCTACATCAATCAAACCCATAATAACTTTGGTTTTTTTAAATTTTTCTAATAATTTTAAATCTAAAGGTCGGTGAGAGTCTTCCAAAGAAACTTCGTCTATACTAGAGTCTTCAACTAAGTCAGCAATTTTATCATATGCATCTAGGTCTGCTTTTTTGTAGTGTTCTGAGTCAAGCGAGTTAGGATAACCGCAGCAAATATGACAAGCTTTTTGAGTTTCTTTTAGTATTCCATGCATTGCTCTTTCTAAGTTTTCCATACCATAATCGTGTGTTTCTTCTGGTTTTCTGGCGAACACTGGTTCATCAATTTGAATGTATTGACAACCAGCTTCGGATAGAGCCTTAACTTCATTACTAATACATAATGCTAGATCATAACCCATTTTTTTGGGATCATTATAATAGTCATCAGCAATGGAGTCAGTTATTGTCATAGGACCAGGTATAGTTATTTTCACTGGGTTATTAGTAAACTGCTGTGCAGATTTCCAATCATCTGCTAATCGTAATGATTTATTTGAAACTTTACTTGTAATTGTTGGGAGTGTTGCTTCAAAAGCTCCTTTCCTGACTGATTTAGTCGTTAAGTGTTCAAAGCTTACCCCATTAAAAAATCTCAATTGATAAAAAATATAGTTTTCTCGCCTTACTTCACCATCTGTGGGGATATCTATTCCGCTACTTGTCTGATCAAGAATTACTTCTTCAATAGCTTTTAAGAATAGTTTTTCTTTTTCCTCATCTTTCTCTTCATATACTTTATGGTCTTCACTTTTGGGATCCCAATTTGATAACAATCCCTTGGATTGTTTTTTTTCTTCGTCAGATTTATCTTGGAGAAACCAATCTCTTATAGGTGTGTAATTAGGTTTTGGATAAGCTCCAATGGTTGTAGTTTTGATGCTCATTTAAAAAAAAACAGCAGCCAGTATACTAGCTGCTGTTTAAAAATCTAATGATAAACGGAATTAAAAAGACCTACATTAAGTCTTCAATTTCCTCCATCATTTCTTCCTGAAGATCGGCCATGTCGTCGGCGTCACCTGTAGCAATGGTCTCAGTATAGTCATAGATTACCTGAGTCACAGCAAGACCGTTTTCTCCAGGATATGCGAACCAATCAGCTAACAAAGGCAGCTGATTAACAGCAGTTAACTTGTTGGGGTTTGCATCATAAAAATCACCTAACAGGTCATTTGCAGCTTTGTTAGGAGGAACGTAACCTGTTGTTTCTGCAACAGCAGCTGCTCCTACACCTGATGTGATAAACTTTAAAAATGTCCATGCCGCTTGTACTCTTTCAGGATCATCTGAAGTAGTAACTAACATCGCTGCGTTACCACCGGCAGGTAGTCTAGCTGGAGTTCCACCATTAACACCAGGTATTCCTGGGAAAGGCGCAGTCTTTAGTTCAAAGTCAGCTTTTGCAGCTTCAACAGAGCCTAAACTACTAGTACTCCAAAACATCATGCCAATAGTACCTGCATTAAACGCAGCTTGTCCGTCAGCAATAGAATAGTTAGGCATATTACAGCCACCCATGATATCTTTCATTTGCTCTAAAGTTTTTAGACCAGCATCTCCTCCCATATTAACAGCTCCATCTTTAACCATTGGAACATTTTGGCTATGCATTAGAGCTTGATGGAACCAGTTACCTGTAATATTCCATCCAAAGTAAAGTGTACCGTGTCCTGCAGCTTCTAATTTATTACAAGCGTCAATGACCTCATCCCAATTTGATGGAATGCTGCTAACACCAGCACTTGCTAAAAGATCCATGTTGTAGTAACCAACTGGAGTTGATACTGAAAATGGCAAGCCATAAACCTCTCCTCCAAAGGTAGATAAGCTCAACATAGCTTCATGATAACCGTCTTTTGCAAAATCTGGCTCATTAGCAATGAAAGGCTCTAAAGATAAAGCGATACCTTTGTCTACTAAAGGTGCTTGTCTATTAAGACCTTGCATGGTGATATCAGGTAAGTTTCCTGATGTTGACTCTCTTAGTATAGTAGCAGTAGCATCTTCATAGTTTTCATAAGTTGCTCTGAACTTAACTTTAATGTCAGGATGAGCTTTTTCAAACTCTGGCATAATTGCCTGGTATGTCACATCGAACAAACCTGAATAAGGATATGCAAATTCAATTTCTACCGCATTAGCGTTGTATGCGAAAACTGATGCAAAAAATCCTAAGATTACTTTTTTCATAGTCCCTCCTAAAAATAATAATAATTAATTATTAAATCCTTCATGTTAAGAATATGTTAAATTTTTAGAGTAAAGTAGAAATATCCATTATGTGTGAGAAAAAATCTGTGAATAATTCTTAAAAGCTATTAATTACCAAGGTAATGAGAAGGTTTTTACATTTGTGTAACTTTTCATAGCCTCTATTACACCCTCTTTATAGCCTAATCCTGAGTCTTTTATTCCACCAAATGGGGACATTTCAATTCTGTAACCGGGCACTTCCCAAATATTAACCGTGCCTACATTAAGACCGCTTATGTATTTTTTAATTCTTCTAAAATCGTTACTACAAACACCTGATGACAAACCAAAGGCCGTTGAATTTGAAATTTCCATTACTTTTTCATCATCATTGGGAACTCTAATGACAGGCACAATTGGACCAAAGGTTTCTTCAACAACAAGTTCTGATTTATAATTAACGTTGTCTAAAAAAATTGGTGGCACAAGAGCTTCTTGAACCCCAGGGTTATAAAGAATTTTTGCACCATCCTGTTCAGCTTTATTTACTCTGTCATTAAACATACTTGCTGCCTCTTTATTAATTACTGTGCCCAACTGATTATTAATATCCATGGGATCACCAAATTTTATTGCTTTTGCTTTTTCCAAAGCAAGCTCGACAAATTTATCAGCAACTGATTCTTGAACTAATATTCTTTTTACAGCAGTGCATCTTTGACCAGAGTTTTTTGTTGCTCCCATGATTGCAAGATCAGCTGCTTTATTTAAATCATCATCATCTAAGTCACTCAAAACTATTAAAGGGTCGTTTCCACCTAACTCTAAAACAGTTCTTTTGTAACCTGCATTTTCAGCTATCAGTTTTCCAACACCAACGCTTCCTGTAAAAGTAATCAAATCTATATTTTTATTTTTAATTACTTCATTCCCAATATCTTCAGGCCATCCTGTTAAAATTGAAAACATTTCTGGAGGAAGGCCACATTCATATAAAATATCTGCAAGTAGCATAGCTGTTAAAGGGGTCAATTCTGTTTGTTTACAAACAGTACAGTTGTTAGTTGCTATTGATGGAGCAATTTTGTGAGCAACCATATTTAAAGGATGATTAAATGGAGTGATTGCAGATATTGTGTTAAGCGGTTCTCTAATTGTAAATATTTTTCTTTGTTTTCCGTGAGGTGTTAAATCACAAGAATAAATTTCTCCATCATCCTGGATACAAAGCTGAGCAGTAAGAGAAAATACATCAAAGGCCCTACCAACTTCATAAAGCGTATCTTGTTTCGATAGCCCAGACTCAAGTGAAATTAGATCAGAGATTTGTTCTTTTCTTTCAACAAGAGTTTCAGCAGTCTTTTGAAGTATTTTTTGACGATCATATCTAGATAAATTGGGTTTATAATTTGCAGCAATATCAAAGGCTTTTTGAGCATGTTCTGCTGTGCCAGCTGGTACTGTGCCTATAACTTTACCTGTGAAGGGATAGATAACATCAATCTTGTTATCAGTGTAAACAGTTTTTCCACCAATCCTCATACCCTCATTAATAATTTTATCAGCCATGATTAAGCTCCATTAATAGCATAAAAAAATGCATCATAGTTATTTAAACTTTGATCTTTGGCAATGTTTAGTTTTTTATTAGAAATAAAAGGAACTTCTCTTTCATGATGACCTCCATGAGATCTAAGGGGTTCCTTTAATTTTGAAAGATCATGATTAGCTTTTGAGGTACCAATTGTCATATCTTCAGATGACATGCATACGATATCACCTATTCTATCTGAAGGTAGCCTATATTCCCTACATGCTTCATCTTGTTTAACAACTACTTCAATTTCTTTAATTGATGATATTTTGCTAATTGTTTCATCAATTTTTGATTTATCTTTTACATATATAGTCGCAAACGATCCCAGTGAACCATGATGAACTACATAAGGGTCAGTAATTGGAAGTATTACTTTAGCCTCATCTTTACCCATTTGATCATCTAAATAATCTTGAAGGAAGATGGCATTAGGTTCTCCATTAATATTTGCTTTAGACTTCATTCCATGATCTGCAGTGATGACAACCGAATTCCCATTACTACAAATTTTACTGACATACTTATCAAACATCTGATAAAAATCATTTGCTTCTTTATCTCCAGGTGCATATTTGTGTTGAATAAAGTCAGTTGTAGATAAATACATAATGTCAGGATTAAATTCTTCAAGTAATTTTACCCCAGCTGCCATAACAAATTCTGATAGATCCTGAGAATATACTTCAGGTACTTTCATTCCAATCCAGTCATTAATATTTTCAATACCATTTTCACTGAGAGTGGCCTGATCTGATTTTTCTGATGAAAAACAGATTGCTCTTCCTTCATTAAATTTTAAACCATTACCTAAAAGAGTCCTTAATTTATCCTTAGCAGTGATTACTGCTATTTTATAACCTTCATTATAATATTTCTCAAAAATAGTTGGAGCTCTTAAATATTTTGGATCATTCATCATCACTTCTTCACCGGTTGATGGGGTATAAAAGAAATTACCACTTATTCCATGAACATCACTAGGCTGCCCTGTGACTATCGAAATGTTGTTAGGGTTTGTAAAACTGGGAATAGCACTGTTAGCCATCAGATATTGGCCATTTTCCAGTATTTTATCAAGATTTGGTGTCAATCCTTTTGAAGAGGCGATATCAATATACTCTTTTTGACTACCATCAAGGCATATAACTACTACAGTTGAAGAAAGTGATTTATTGTATTGTCTTTTGTTTATTTCAATTTTATCACTCATAATTACTATTGCCTCATATAAAGAACAAACTTCCGATTAATGTAAAATTAATTCATAAAGTTTTAACATAAATTTTACAAATTTACTTTTAAAATGTCCTAATCAGAACTATTTTAGTGTTGAGGAATAAAAATAGATGGGGACAATTTCTTTAAAGAACATCAATAAGTCATTTGGTTCAACTGAGGTACTTAAACAACTAAGCCTTGATATCCAAGATGGTGAATTTTTAACATTAGTCGGTCCGTCCGGTTGCGGCAAATCCACTTTGTTAAAAATTATTGCTGGATTGGAACAACAAAATAGTGGCGATGTAATTATTGATGATAAGAATGTTAACAGCACCAGAGCTAGCAAGAGAGACTTAGCAATGGTTTTCCAATCCTACGCTCTTTACCCGCACCTGACTGTCAGAAAAAATCTAGAAACACCTTTGAAATTAAGAGACTATAGTTTTGTAGAGAGGTTGCCTCTTATTGGTAATTTTGTACCAAGTAGAAAAGAAAAAAAGAAATCAATTGATGACCTTGTTTTCAAAACATCTGAAACTTTGAAAATAACAGAACTACTTGATAGGAAGCCAGGTCAACTATCTGGTGGTCAAAGACAAAGAGCGGCACTAGGAAGAGCGATGGTAAGAGAACCAGTCGCATTCTTAATGGATGAACCTTTATCAAATCTTGATGCTGCATTAAGAGTTCATATGAGATCTGAACTATCTGAGCTTCATAATTCATTAAAGACCACTTTCATTTATGTGACGCATGATCAAGCTGAAGCACTTACAATGTCAACTCGAATGGCGGTAATGATTGATGGGGAACTTTTGCAACTTGATACTCCAAGTGAGGTTTATAATAATCCATCATCTTTAAGAGTTGCAGAATTTGTTGGCAGCCCAAAGATTAACACATTTACTGCTCAGATTAGCTCTGATGGTTCTGTTGAATTTATGGGTATTAAGCTTGAAAGAAAATTTAATACCAATATTCAAAAAGCTTTAGTTGCTGTGAGACCAGAACATTTAGAAATTACAAAAGACTCAAACAAACCTGCATTTGAGGCTACAGTTTCATACCGAGAAAACCTTGGTTCTGATATATTTTACCATGTTCAAGTTGATCAATCTGACTCTAAGATCATCGTCAGAGGCTCACCACAAGCTGGACTGATTTCAAATGGGGAAACAGTTAGAATAAGTCCCTCTCATGCAGAGGCTATGCTTTTTGAAACATCTGGTGAGCGTATTAGATAAATATGCATCACTCTAAAGCACATATTTGGTTTGTTTGGCCAGCAATCATACTAATGATTGTCATATTAATACTTCCAATTTTTTTAGCCGGAGGTATCTCATTTACAAATTACAATCTTGGTAATTCTAGTTTCGAATGGGTAGGTACGGAGAATTATGAAAAAATGTTCTCCAGAAAAACTTATATAAAAATGATTATATCAACGGCAACTTACGTGTTAATCGTTGTCCCTGTTTCAGTGGTATTAGGTTTAGTTGCAGCCATTATGCTCAACTCTCTTCGATTTGGAGCTGATATCTATAAAACAATTTTCTTTCTTCCGGTGATGGCTACTTTATTGGCAATGGCTATTGCTTGGGAATTTACTCTTCATCCAACTCTTGGAATAATAAATTCTTTTCTTGCCAATGGATGCGGAGGTATTAGAGAATTTATTTTAGGTTTTCATTGGCTACCGTGGGTTAGTTCCGAGGACAGTTGGTACAGTGTTGCTTGTGCTAACAATATGGATTTCCCGTATTGGCTCAAAGATAAAAAAACAGCGATTTGGACAATTTGTTTTATTGGAGTATGGCAAGCCTTTGGATTTAATATGGTGTTATACTTAGCTGGTTTAACAAGCATACCAAGAGAACTGTATCATGCTGCAGAAATGGATGGTGCTCAGTCAACTTGGGAACAATTTAAACTTGTAACTTGGCCAATGTTAGGTCCAACAACTCTTTTTGTGGTTACCATAACGACAATAAGGTCATTTCAAGTATTTGACACAATTGAAATTCTTACAAAAGGCGGTCCTGCCAAAACAACGTATGTAATGATGTACGCAATTTTTGAAAAAGCAATTCAACAAAATATTACAAGTATTGGTGCAGCGATTACTGTTGTGTTTATAATTTTTATAATCTTGCTAACATTCTTCCAAAGATATGTGATTGAGAAAAGGGTACATTACTAAAATGTTAGCTAGACATTATATTGGAGAGTCATGGAAGCATGGACTGCTCATCATTGGAGCATTAATTGTGTTGATCCCATTCTACATGATGGTTTCAATGTCACTTAAATCTCAACAAGAAATTCAGTCAATATCTGGAGGTTTAGTCGGAGCACAGGAGATTCAAACATTCCCAGTTTGTACTAAGCACGGATACACTGAAGAGGTATGCACAATGCGACCTTATAAATACAATTTCTGGTTTGCATTCAAAAAAGCCCCAATTCCAAGGTATTTAATGAACGGTTTGATTGTGACTGTTTCAATCTTTTTAATACAAGTATTGATTGCACTTCCATGTTCTTATGCACTAGCCAAGCTTAGGTTTAAAGGAAGGGAATTTGTATTTTCAATGGTTCTTTTCTGTTTATTAATACCTGTACATGCAATCGCTTTACCGTTGTATGTCATGTTAGCAAAAGCTGGACTGGTGGATACCTACGCAGCCTTAATAATACCGTGGACGATATCCGTGTTTGGAATTTTTCTAATGCGGCAATTTTTTATGACAGTACCAGATGAACTAATTGATGCTGCAAGGATGGATGGTATGGGAGAATATTCTATTGTTTGGAAAGTTATGCTTCCTGTAGCCATACCAGCGTTACTCGCTTTTGCAATTTTCTCAGTTGTTGCTCACTGGAATGATTATTTTTGGCCTAGGATTGTTATCACAGGTAATCGTGATTTATTTACACCACCACTTGGTATTAGAGAATTTAGAGGCGGAATTGATAGTGATGAATTTGGACCGATGATGGCGTCGATTGTTACTGTTACCATTCCACTTATTGTGGCTTTCATAGTTGCTCAAAAAAGATTTGTTGAAGGTATTACTATGACTGGAATGAAGTAATTATTTACCCAGAGCGTTTACCATAACAATACCAAGTATAATCAGCCCACAACCAAGAATTCCAAATAAGTTTGGACTCTGACCAAACTTAATTATACTTAATATGAACGTTCCAAAAATCACTAAACCAGCATAAGAGGCATAGGCAATTCCCATTGGTAAAAACTTCATTACCTTAGAAATAAAAAAGACCGCGATTACTATGGAAATAGCACTTAGTGAGGTTGGTATGAATTTCTCGTATCCATTTGATATTTTTGCAAAATTATTTGAAAGTATCCCGAAGAAGACCGCTGCAGCTAAATAAAAATATCCAATCAATTTAGATATCTATCTCATCAATTTAGATATCTATCTCATAAGGAAATGAACTTAGTTGCTTCAAGCCATCTTTGGTTACAACGAACTGATCCTCAAGTTTAATTCCTTCTTTGCCGCCAACTTCACCAACATAACTCTCTACACAGATAGTCATATTTTCCTCAAAATTGGCTGAGTAATCCGCGTTGCTAAAATCTCTATTTGGGTAAGCAACAAGTGGCCATTCATCACAAAGACCGACACCATGAATAATGCATGGATAATGATTATCGTAGCAATTATCAGGCAATTTCCAGGATTTTTCTGCAAATTCTCTAAAATTTACACCAGCTTTAATCAGAGATTTATTATGATTAATATGCTCTAAAGACATTGAGTAGAGCCTTTTTTGTTCATCATTTAGACGATTGCCCTCAACAAAGGTTCGAGAGATATCAGCACAGTAACCGTACGGTCCAACCATATCTGTGTCAAAAGCAACTAAATCTCCAGACTCAATGACTCTGTTACTGCATTCTTGAAGCCAAGGATTTGTTCGTGGTCCAGATACTAAAAGACGAGTCTCAAACCATTCCCCACCATTTTCAATATTGACTTTATGCATGTATGACCAAAGTTCTTCTTCTGTCATACCTGCCTGAAGTTTGTCTCTCATTAGCCACATTCCTTTTTCAGCAGTCTCAATAGAAGCTTTCATGCAAATTAACTCATCATCAGATTTAATAGATCTTGCAAGCTCAATATACTTTTGGGCGTTCACTAGTTTAACATTAAACTGTTTAAGTAACATTTGTATTCCAACTGGATCGGAAACATCTATTGCAAGGCAATTATTATCAGGTGAATGCTCTCTCATTAAATCTTGAACAGTGCCAGCCCATTTTTTTGCATTTTTATCAACAAAATTATTTGCTGAAAAAAAATCCCAACTATCAACTGCTCGAATATCATCAATCGTGCATAAATGTTCTGAGAGATGCTCGCTCTTTGGATAATCAAATAGTATTACTTTTCCCTCTGCAGAAATAAATACGAATCGCACGAGTTCATGCATTGTAAATAAACTCATATTTCTACTGTCGGTTGCATACCTTATATTGATCGGATCAAATAATATGCAAGCACCAACATTATTTAATCGTAGTTGCTCTAAAACTCTATTGAGTCGATACATACGTAAACGGTCGAAGTCTATTTTTTCTTCGTAGAGCCTAGGTTTATAAACTTGATTTTCAAAATTTTGGTTAATTGTTTCGAAAAACTTTGGGCCAATTTTACGGTCTGCAAATTTACTTGTAAAATTACTCATCCAAATGACTTTTAAAATTATTCTTTTCAAACCTTAAAAGATTATCACTAAATTGCAATTTAAGTTTTTTTGCACTATTGCTAATTTTATCTAGAAAATTAATACTTATTTTAATACTTTTTTGTTCATTTTCGGATATTTGACCAACATAGGTGATAGCATTCCATAATCCAAGAGAGTTCATCGGTGAAAATTTTTTCTTAGAGGATAACGATAG
This sequence comes from uncultured Alphaproteobacteria bacterium, assembly GCA_902521485.1. Lineage (GTDB taxonomy): Bacteria > Pseudomonadota > Alphaproteobacteria > HIMB59 > HIMB59 > HIMB59. Next base: position 135,281 of record CABYRQ010000001.1, read on the forward strand.
GTTTATAAATGAAAATAAAAATGAAGATGTGGATACTTTAAATTTTTTTCTAAAATGAGGTATTTTTTTATTCAGGCTTTCTACAAATTTTTTGGGATCACTAAATTGATAGGGATTAATCTTTGGAAAGAATAATTTGAGAATCTTTTTTGAAAAATCATTTCCGGATGAATAAATAAAAAATAGCTGACCTTTTACATCTAACATTTTTAATAATGGAATAAGTACTAGCTTAAGTGTTCTTTCGTAAGGAGATCTTAGCCTGAAAGCTTGAGATGCAATTATATAGTCGTAAAACTTTGGAATACTCTCTAACTTACTTGGTATCAAATGCTTTAATGCAATTTTTTGATCCCTCCTGTAAATAACCATCAGTGTCTTTTGCCTCGGTCTCAATATGGTTGAAGAAGTATCTTCTTTTATATCCCAATTTTTTCTTATAACCTCACCCATATTCATGAGTTGTTGATTGAAACTAAAACTTGAATTTCCGACTAATTCTTTTTTAATTAACTTACAATCTGTGAATCGATTATCATTAATTTCTCTGTAGGATGCATTCGTTATACAGAACACTAAATTCTTATGTTCAAAAAATCTATAACCAAGATAATTTAGAAGACTGTTAATATCATCAATACTAATTTCTTTTCCAACAACTATAATTGGATCTTCAGGAAATTTGTCATGAACAGCCGATAGCAATGTACAGATAACTGAGCCATCTCCTGTCCCAGCATCAAAAATTCTAAATGCATCTTTAGTAATTTTAGAATTTTTTAAATACCTCGCTAATTGAAAGGCTATTCGACTTTTTTCGTTAGTAGAATTTACAAATGATAAATATTTATCTCTTGAATCAAAAAAATCTGACTTTTTTGCTCCCACCTTATTTCTCCTAGTTTTTTTTAAACTAGAAATGCATTGATTACCATAATAGAGTTAACTGGTTAGTTTATAAATATGACTTTAAAAACCTCGCTTTTATTGGGTATATTTGGCGCAGTTTTAGCAATAGCGATATTGGTTTTTGATATTTACAAAAGAAACAAATAATCTAACTCAAGTAACATTTATTATAATAATAAGACATGACCAATATCATTAAATCAGGTGGAAGCCACGAAACAGACGTTGTTATTATAGGTGCTGGTCCATGTGGTCTGTTTCAAGTCTTTGAATTAGGTCTTTTAGATATGAAGGCTCACTTAATCGACAACCTTGATAAAATAGGAGGGCAGTGCGCAGAATTATATCCTGATAAAAATTTATATGATATTCCAAGTAGACCTGCTATTACCGGCCAAGAACTAACCGATGATTTAATAAAACAAGCTGAGCCTTTCAATCCCTCTTATCATCTCAATCAATTAACTTCCAAAATATCTTTAAATGATAATGATATTTTAGTTGAAACCGATAAGGGCACATCCATTAAATGCAAGTCTTTAGTGATTGCAGCGGGCGCTGGTAGTTTTGTTCCAAGAAAGCTCCCTGCAGAGGGCTCACAGGAGCTAGAAAATAAAAACATTTTTTATTCTGTTAAAAAAAGATCTGATTTTCAAGATAAGAATATTTTAATAATTGGCGGCGGTGACTCTGCACTTGATTATGTTATGGGATTTCAGGGAATAGCCAAAAAAGTTTCTTTGGTCCACAGAAGAAAAGAATTTAAAGGAGTTCAAGACTCTGTAAATAAAGTTATGACTTTAGTTGATAAAGGTGATGTTAATTTCAATATGGGAAGTTTAAAAAAGGTTGAAAAAAATGATAATGGTAAAGTCACAGTGACACTTGATGATGAGACAACCATAGATGATATTGACGCTATATTTCCTTTTTTTGGTTTAAAAATAGAATTAGGTCCAATTGCAGATTGGGGTTTGAATTTAGAAAAAAACTTAATATCAGTGAATACTGAAAATTTTGAAACTTCTGTTCCAAGAGTTTTTGCTGTTGGGGATATTTGTATTTATCCTGGTAAATTAAAGTTAATTTTGAGTGGCTTTCATGAAGCAGCTCTTGCAGCAAAAAAAATGTTTGAATATTGTCATAGTGATAAAAAGTATGTTTTTAGATACACTACTTCTTCGAGTGATCTTCAAAAAAAACTTGGTGTAAAATAACTGTTCGAATGCTAATAACCGGCAGTTCATTACTGACTGTATGAAGATAATAATTTTTTCTAAGACTATTTTTTTATTTATTTTTTGTTTTTTAATACTTTTCAGCACCCATTTATATTCAAAAACTTTAGAAAAAACTGAAGTTTCTCTAGATAATCCCTGGGGGATGACTTGGATAGATGACCACTTATTGATCACTCAAAAATCAGGTGAAATTTTCCTTGTAAATACAAACGATTATTCACAAACTAAAATTGATCACAACATTCCTTTTGTTCAGCATGGTCAAGGAGGGCTTTTAGATATTGTAAGTGAAGAAAGCTTTATATGGGTTACTGGCTCAATCAAGAAAAATGGCAAATACACAACTGCTGTGTATTCTGCTGAGCTTAAAGAAAATAAGCTCATTAATGAAAATCTTATATATGAGGCTTTACCATATTTTGGTAATGGTAAACACTTTGGTTCTCGAATAGAAATTCTTGATAATTACCTTTATGTAAGCATTGGTGAAAGAGGAAAAGGCATGATCGCTCAGGACTCCTCAAATTCAATTGGTTCAATAATCAGAATACATAAAAATGGTGAGTATCCTAAAGACAATCCTTTCATATCGGGTAATGATTGGCTTCCTGAGTTATTTCAAATTGGTGTAAGGAACCCTCAAGGGATGACTTTGGATCCTCATACAAAATCTATTTATATATCTAATCATGGACCTAAAGGAGGAGACTTTATAGGTAAAGTTGTTGGAGGGACTAATTATGGTTGGAAGAAAATAGGATGGGGAGGAACAAATTACTCTGGAACTAAAATTGGAGATGGCAATGCTTGGGAACCTGGTTTTTTAAAACCAGAATTTATTTGGGTGCCTTCAATTGCAATTAGTGGTATCAAATTCTATCAAGGAGAGGCTTTTCCAGAATGGCAAAATTCACTTTTGGTGTCCTCATTAAAATTCAGATACTTATCTGTATTGCATAGAGAAAATAATAAATTTGTTAAAGAGGAAATAGTATTTCAAGATAAAATTGGGAGAGTCAGAGATATAGAAATAGATAGATTGGGAAATATATATATTATTGCTGATGAGACTAACTCAAATTTATTTGTTTTAAAACCATAGCTTTAATCTATCCTAATCAAATGCGAAACATTTTACTTTTTATTTTCATATTTTTTAACTTTAGTTTATATGCGTATAATGAAGATGAAATAATTTGTATTGCAACTTATGAATTAGCTACAGATTTTTTTGCATCAATGAAAGATGAAAAAACGTCAAAGGAGATGTTTTTAAAAAAACAAGAATTACTGGATAAATACGAGGATGGTCATTTTCCATTAGAAGATATAGAATTTATGAAAACAGAAATACACTATGCTTGGTCGAATAATTTTGATTTCCTTCCTCCTATTTTAGAAAATTGTGTCCAAAATATTAAGTAAAATAAGTCTATAAATAGGATAATTACTATCAATTTTTTTTGCTATCTGTATAAAATTAAAACATGAAAATTTTAGTTGTGGGTGGCATCGGATACATAGGCTCACATATGTTAAAGCGTTTCAAAGAAACAAATTATGACATTGAAATTCTTGATAATTTATCAAGTGGACAAAAAGAGAACACTCTAAATTATAAACTTCACGTTTGTGACTTATCAGATAAGGAAACAGTTTATAAAATATTGTCAGAGCAAAACTATGACCTTGTAATGCATTTTGCAGCATCAATTAATGTTGAGGAGTCGTATAATAATCCAAAAAAATATCAACAAAATAACGTAATCAATACAATCAACCTTCTAGATTGTATGAAAAATTTAAAAATCAATAAATTTATATTTTCTTCATCTGCTGCTGTTTATGGTGAACCTGAGCACCTTCCAGTTACTGAACTACATCCTTTTAATCCAGTAAATCCATATGGTGATACAAAAGCAGAAGTTGAAAAAATTTTAAAAAGTTACGAGGAGTCTTGTGGTTTAAAATATGTATCACTGAGATACTTTAATGCTTGTGGCGCTCATCTCGATGGCACAATAGGTGAAATGCACGATCCAGAAACACACTTAATACCCCTTGTGCTTCAAGTTGCTTCCGGAAGAAAAAAACATATTAGTGTTTTTGGTGATGATTATCCTACCCCTGATGGTACTTGTGTGAGAGATTATGTTCATGTAATGGACATAGTAGAGGCTCATATATTAGCTATGGAAAATTTAACGAATACACACAAATCTCAAGTTTTTAATATTGGCAATAAAAAAGGTTTTAGTGTTAATCAAATTATCCAGATGGCCAAAGAAATTACTAAAGTCGATATTCCCATCAAGATTCAAGGAAGGCGAAAAGGAGACCCAGCAGAGTTAATTGCTGATAATAAAAAAATAATGAATTTATTAAACTGGAACCCAAAATACTCTGACTTACAGACTATCGTCAAATCAGCATGGAATTGGGAAAAAACCTTAAAAATAAAGTAAATTAGCTATTTTACTGTATCAATATAATTATTTTAATATAATAAGACTGCTTAATTAAATACAATCTAATATAGATTTGTAGGAGGATAAAATGAAAAAAATCATAGCTACTTTAACAGCTATTCTAGCTATGGGATTTTCTTCTTCATTCGCAGGGACATTAGTCATTAATACTGATTTAACTGATCCAGCTCCAAAAGCAGCGTTTGAATGGGCTTTTAATAAATTCCAAGAAGAAAACCCTGACGTCACAATTGAAGTTAATAACTTCGATCATGAAGGATATAAACAAGCAATCAGAAATTTTTTAACCACAAGTCCCCCTGATGTTTTCAATTGGTATGCAGGAAACAGAATGCTTCCATTTGTAAGAGCAGGGCTTGTAGAGGATGTATCAGATATCTGGTCAGATACCGGATGGGTTGATGGAAACTTAACAGAGGGTATGTCTCACGCTAAGAAACCAATGACTATTGGCGGCAAACAGTGGGGTATTCCATACACCTATTACCAGTGGGGTGTTTATTATAGAAAAGATATTTTTGAGGCCAACGGAATTTCAGTACCAACAACTTGGGATGAATTTGTTGCTGCCTGCGCAACATTGAAAGCCGCAGGTGTTACACCAATTACGATTGGATCAAAGTATCTTTGGACAACAGCAGGTGTCTTTGACTATTTAAATTTAAGAACAAATGGTTATGAGTTCCACATGGCTTTGACAAAAGGTGAAATACCTTACACTGACCCTAGAGTGCATGCTGTATTTGACAAGTGGGATGAGTTAGTTAAACCAGGATATTTTCTCGAAAATCATGCCTCACTTGCTTGGCAAGAAGCAATTCCTCCAATGATTAATGGAGAGGCGGCGATGTATGTTATGGGTAACTTCTCAGTTGCATTATTCAAAGAGGGTGGATTAACAAATGACAACCTCGGCTTTTTCCAATTCCCAGAAATAACTCCTGGTATTCCTATGGCTGAAGAGGCACCAACGGATACGATGCACATTGCATCTGGAGCCAAAAATAAGACAGATGCTAAAAGATTCTTGATCTTTTTAAGCAGAGCAGATGTTCAAGAGGAGATGAATAAGACTCTAGGACAACTGCCAGTTAATAGCGGCTCTAAAGTTGATCCAGATCCATTTTTAGAAGCAGGTTTGAATATGTTAAATAACGCATATGCAATGGCGCAATTCTACGACAGGGATGCCCCAGCTGAAATGGCCTCTGAAGGAATGAAGGGTTTTCAAGAATATATGGTTAATCCTGATAGAAGAGATAAAATTCTTGAGCGTTTAGAAAAAGTACGCCAAAGAGTTTATAAATAATCAATTTCAATTGGGGTGGTTTTCAACCACCCCATTTCTTAACGTGCCTGATTCAACACAAATTACATATAGAAAGTCATCATGGTGGAAACTTAATCAACAAAGGTTAACACCATGGATTTTTTTGTTTCCAGGTTTATTACTATTTTTAGTCTATGTGATATGGCCAATTTTTAATTCTTTATATATTTCTTTATTACAATGGGACGGGTTATCTCCAGCAATTTACGTTGGATTATCAAATTATATAGAATTATTGGACGACGAGTATTTTTATATTTCGTTAATGAATAATCTTAAGTGGTTAATCTTATTTATGTTAGCTGTTCCAATAGGATTAGGCTTAGCAATATTTTTAAATCAAACTATTTTTGGTATAAGACTCATCAAATCTCTTTTCTTTTTCCCTTTTGTAATTTCCCAAGTTGTTATCGGAATTATATTTTCATGGTTTTACAATCCAAGAGGTGTAATTGGGCCTTTTTTAGATAAATTAGGTCTAAGTAATTATGCCATATTAGCAGATGAGAATTTTGCTACCTATGGAATTATATTCGCAGGAATTTACCCACAAATTGCATACTGTATGATCTTGTATTTAACGGGCTTAAACAATCTTAATACAGATCAAATTGAGGCAGGTAGAATGGATGGTGCAAAAGGTCTCTCTTTATTTAAAAATATTATCTTACCTCAATTGAAGCCAGCCACTTTTCTAGCAATTGTTGTAACTGTGATCGGATCCCTGAGAAGTTTTGACATGGTTGCTATCATGACACAAGGTGGCCCATATGGTTCAACTAATGTTTTAGCCTATTATATGTTTGAGACCGCTTTAAGCGAATATGGATATAGAATGGGTTATGGTTCAGCTATTGCAGCAGTTTTATTCACAATAATGATGTTCTATATATTATTTTTTATTTATCGGATGTATCAAAGTGAGAAAAAAGGACTTTAAATGTTTCCCATACCAATTCAAAAAAGACCTTTAATTAACAGGATTTCATACAAAATACTTGTACCTGTATCTTTGTTCGTTTGGTTGATCCCTCTAATAGGGATTATGCTTACATCAATTAGAGGTCTAGGAGATATCACCGCAGGAAATTATTGGGGCATACCTAGTGAATTTTTATTATTTAGTAACATTAAAGATGTATTTCAAAATACCCCAATGTTGTCTTACATAATTAATAGTTTTAAAATAACCATCCCTACTGTAATAGGTGCTGTTGCTATAAGCTGTATGACAGGTTTTGCTTTAGCATCATATAAGTTTAAAGCAAATCTTTTTATCTTTTTCACGTTTATTGCTGGAAATTTTGTTCCCTTTCAAATTTTAATGATACCAGTTCGAGACCTGACTTTCCAAATGGGTTTGTATGATACAGTTACAGGATTAGTTTTATTTCATGTTGCCTTTCAAACAGGCTTTTGTACGTTATTTATGAGAAATTTTATCAAAGCTTTACCAAATGAGTTATTTGAGGCCGCAAGGATTGATGGTACTTCGGAGTTTAATATATTCTTGAAGATAGTAGTTCCCCTTACAAGACCGGCTATCGCTGCTTTGTCTGTGCTAATATTTACATTTATATGGAATGACTTTTTTTGGGCAACTGTTTTAATTCAAGGACAACACGCAATGCCAATTACTGCAGGTTTGAAATCTTTAAATGGTCAATGGGTTACTGTCTATCATCTTCTATCTGCTGGATCAATAATCGCAGCAGTTCCTCCTGTGATAATGTTTTTTCTAATGCAAAAACATTTTATTGCTGGTCTTACACTAGGCGCTAGTAAGGGATAGAATTGGCTAAAATTACTTTTATAGGTGCGGGCAGTACTGTCTTCATGAAAAGTATTTTGGCAGATATTTTACTTGAGCCGGAACTAAATTCGTTTGATATTGCCTTACATGATATAGACCCAAAAAGATTAAAAACATCACAAATAGTAGCTGATAATATATGTGAGTCGCTAAAAGCTTCGGCATCTATAAAAACAACGTTAGATAGAAAAGAGGCTCTTAAAGGCGCTGATTTTGTTATAGTTATGATACAGGTAGGAGGTTATGAACCCTCAACTGTTATTGATTTTGAAATACCAGCAAAGTATGGACTTCAACAAACAATTGCAGACACGCTAGGAATTGGAGGCATTATGCGCGGGTTAAGAACAGTTCCTGTTTTAGTTGAAATTGCCAAAGATATAATAGAACAATGCCCTAAAGCATGGATGCTTCAATATGTAAATCCTATGGCAATCAATTGTCTAGCTCTCTCAGACTTTGTTCCCGAGCTACAATATGTAGGACTTTGTCATTCTGTCCAAGGTACAGCTGCTGATTTAGCGAGAGACATAAATGAAGATTTAAGCAAAATTCAATATGAGTGCTCCGGAATAAATCATATGTCATTTTTTACGAAGTTTGAAAAAAAATTAGATAATGGTTTAACGGAAGATCTTTATCCTAAAATTTTTAAGGCAGGAGATGAGGGGAATTTTGGCACCAATTGGGATGGTTGTTCAAATCACGTAAGATATGAAGTATTGAAAAGACTTGGTTATTTTGTTACTGAGTCATCGGAACATTTCGCAGAGTATACTCCTTGGTTTATTAAAAATCACCAAAAAGAATTAATTTCAAAATTTGATATTCCAATTAATGAATACATTCGTCGCTGTAAAAAACAAATTCAAGAATGGGAAATCCAAGAAAAAGAGTTAATTAGCAAACCTCAAAAAAAATATAATAAATCTATCGAGTATGCTTCGAGAATAATTTTATCAATGGTAACTGGAAATCAAGACACTATTTATGGTAATGTTCTTAATAAAAATTTCATACCTAATTTACCTAACAATTGCTGTGTGGAAGTTCCTTGTACTGTTCAAAAAAATAACCTTACTCCACAATCAGTACCACCATTACCTATGCACTTAGCAAATCTAATTCAGACCAATATTATTGTTCAACAATTAACAGTTGAGGCTCTTAAAACTCTTAAGAAAGAGAGTATTTACCATGCTGCCATGCTAGACCCACATACCGCTAGTGAGCTAAATTTAGATCAAATTTGGAAAATGGTTGATGAGCTACTTGACGCTCATGGTTCAATGATACCTGTTTTCAAATGATGGCTAATCTATCGATAAAAAGAATTGACAGGGGTGATGGAAAAGAACTTATTTTATTTAGTCAAAACCCCATAAAATACAAAGTTTTTGAAGGCTTACCTCCAATCTCTGATAACAAAACTCATCTTAGGTACCACCCAACTCGCTCTGAATGGGTAGGATACTCAACATCAAGACAAAACAGAACCTTTTTACCTAAGGCCCTTGAATGTCCCTTATGTCCAATGATAAATGATGAAGTACCGAGTGACATTCCTGTTGACCAATATGAAGTTGCCATCTTTACAAATCGTTTTAGCTCATTCAAATTAGTCGAGTCTGATATACCTCATTTAGAAGTAGAAACTAATCAGGCAGTAGGAACTTGTGATGTAATCTCTTATAGTTCAAATCATAATGATGAGTTCTCTAAGTTACCTATCGAGAGAATTGAGCTAATTATTCAAGCACTATCTAACCGCTCTGAAGAATTATATAATAATTCAAAAATTGAATTTATTTTACCATTTGAAAACAAAGGAAAAGATATCGGGGTAACTTTAGATCATCCTCATGGACAAATATATAGTTTTGGACATATTCCAGAATTGATTAAAAGGCAAGCTATAGTACAAAAATCAAATCCTCTCGAAAAGTATTTATCGAATATTCCTAAAGAATTAATTTTGAAAAAAAATTCTTCTGCTATATCCTTTGTACCTCGTTGGGCTAGATACCCCTTTGAAATTTGGATAGTACCTTACCGAAGGACATCTAATATTTTTGAACTTTCAGAAAATGAGCAAAAAGATCTTGCTGAACTTATGCTTGATGCCTCTAAAAGTTTAGACAAAGTATTTGATGATCCTATGCCGTATACTCTTGCATGGCAACTATCTCCTAAAGGTTATGAGAATTCTCACCATTTTCATGTCTGCTTTCAACCTATACGCAGATCAAAAACAAAATTAAAATATTTAGCAGGTATTGAGCAAATTACAGGTTTTTTTTTAGTAGATCTTCCTCCAGAACGCTCAGCCCGTATCTTGAGAGGTGAAGAACTTCCTGATGAATAGTCAGTCTTTATTTAAGCAGCACTTCAACTATTCTGCAGTATCATCATCAGAGGCACATGGAAGAGTAAATTTAATTGGTGAGCACACCGATTATAATAAAGGTTTCGTACTTCCAACATTAATCGAACAGAAAATAGAAGTGAGTCTAAGTCCTCGCTTAGACTCTAAAATAGTTGGTATTTCTGAAGAATTTGGTGAAAAGACTGTATTATCTGAGTCAAATACTGATGGTACCTGGATAGATTTTGTCAGAGGAGCTTTACATTATATGGCAAAGGAAGGGCAACTAATAAAAGGTTTAGATATTGCGGTTGCCTCTAGTATCCCAACAGGGTCTGGATTATCTTCTTCAGCTGCACTTGAAATAGCAATTTTGAGGGCCTTGTGCAAAATGGTTGGACATGAACTATCATCAACTAAAATAGCAAAAATAGGACAGCTGATAGAACATCATTTTATAGGAACCTTTTGTGGAATAATGGATCAAATGTCATCATCAAAATCTAAATTTGGACAAGTATTATTCTTGGATTGTGAAAATTTGAATACAGAAATAGTACCTATCTTTAAAGATTATACTTTCATAATTATTCATTCTGGAAGTACGCGAAAACTTTCAGAAGGGTTGTATAATGAAAGAAAAAGAGAGACAGAAATAGCTGCTAAATTTCTTAATATCTCGTCATTACGCCATGCAGAAATTTCTGATTTAAATATCATTAAAGATCCTAAAATTTTTAGAAGAGCTAGACATGTCATTACTGAAAATGTTCGAGTACTAAAGGCTGTACAATTTTTAAAAGATAGTAATGCTCAAGCATTTGGAAATTTAATGAACGAAAGTCATATTTCCATGGACAAAGATTATGAAATATCTAGTCCTGAATTAAACCATATTGTTAAAACTGCTCAGTCACATGGTGCTTTAGGCGCAAGACTTACGGGAGCTGGATTTGGAGGTTGCACTGTGGTTTTGTCGTCAAATACTCGAAGAGATGATATTATCAAAAAAATATTAGAACATTGTCCTAAATCATATTTAGTTACCAATATAGGGCAAAATATTGCACCTAGTAAAAATGAATAAATTAAAAGTTACAACAATTCTTAAATGCAAAAATTTACTTGGCGAAAGTTGTTTTTGGGACCCAAGATATAACTGCTTAGTTTGGACAGACATAGAAGCAAAGAAGGCATGGATGCTTGATGATAACAATCAAAGCTTAGTTTTTAATTTACCAGATAGGGCAGGGTTTATTCTTCCAAGGAAAAAAGAGGGATTTATTATTGGATTTCCCAAATTTATTGCTATATCTGATAAAAATTTTTCTTCATTTGAAAAAATATGCGAAGTTGAAGTTACAAATAATCAAACTCGAATTAATGATGCAAAAGTAGATCCTTATGGAGGCATAGTATTTGGTACTTATAATGAAGATCCGGATAAAGTAAAAAGAAAGCCTATTGCGACTCTCTATAGACTTGCGCCAAATCTATCTTTAACACAACTTTTGTCAAACATCACAGTTTCTAATGGAATAGCCTTTTCAGAAGACGAAAATATCATGTATTTTGCTGATACTCCAACTGGTCGAATACAAAAATTTGAGTACACTAAAAATTTCAATAAGTTTTATGAATTAGAAACAAATATGATCTTTAAAAATGTCGGTGAACCCGATGGAGCTACTGTAGATATAGATAATAATTATTGGTCAGCAAGAGTCAGAGGGAAATGCATTATTTGTGTTGATACAAAAGATGAAAAAATTATAGAAAAAATTAGTCTTCCAACCAATACGCCCACATGTGTAACTTTTGGTGGTGCCAATTTAAAAAGTCTTTACATTACATCTTTAAGAGCAGACCCGACTAGTGATAATGATGATGGAAATCTTCATAAAATTGAAACTAGCACTCAAGGCCGTACTCAACTTTTAACTGATATTTGATTTTAAAGAAATTTTTTATTAACTAAATTTTCCATGTTTAATTTCGTCATATTTTTTAAATAGTAGAATATATTTTTTGATGCCTCTAGAGACATTCTCTCTCTGCATTCCAAAGTTAATGCAGCATTATGCGGCGTTAATAAAATATTATCTAACTTAAAAAAAGGATGATCAGACTCTGGAGGTTCAGATACAAAAACATCCATTCCTGCACCTAAGATTTTTTTTGAGCTAAGGGCTTGATATAAATCATTTTCATTTACTATCCCACCCCTAGATGTATTTACTAGAACTGATTTTTTTTTCATAAGATCTAATTCTCTTTGCGATATAAAATTTTTCGTGTCTTCATTTAGCGGTAAATGTATGCTAACAAAATCGGCTAGCACTAAACCATCATTTTTTTCTATAGGTATACAGCCATTTTTTTTTATTAAATCACTATTTAAAAATGGATCATAAACATATACTTCCATATCAAAACCGAGACATCTCTTTGCAACTTCTTTTCCTATTCTTCCAAAACCAGCTATAAGTAATTTTTTTTTATATAATTCAAAAAAGTTTGGTAGTTCAGACCTTTGAGTAAAATTTCCTCCTTTCACTAATTTATCAGATAGAGATAAATTTTTCGTTAAATACAAAAAGAACGACATTACATGCTCAGCAACACTTACGGCATTAGATGTTGATGTGATACAAAGAGCAATTTTTTTCTTATTTAAATAATCTAAATCAACATTGTCATAACCAACACCATGTCTTGAAATAATTTTTAATTTTTTACAATGTTCTAAAATATCCTGATCTAGCCTTGATGTTCTCAGTAGGATTGCATCAACATTCTTTAATTCTTCTTGAAGGTTTTGATTGTTAAAATTTGTTACCTCGACTATTTCTAGCTCATTTTCTTTTAAAAAATCTAACCCTTTTGGATGAACTGTTCCTAATATTGCAATTTTCATTTTATTCTCTGATTAAGAGTTATGTCAAAAAAGTGTCAATTTTAAAAGGTTTTTCATTCAAATTATTTTTCTATCATGTAAGATCTTTAATAGGTTTAGTTTTTGGAGGAATAATGAAAACCATCAAATTGTCTTGTGCACATGCACTGTTTAAATATTTAATTGCACAAAAAACTATTATTGATGGTAAAAAACTACCATTATTTCCTGGAGCATTTGCAATTTATGGTCATGGTAATGTGGCTTGTCTAGGTCAAGCAATGGAGGAATTTCAGTCTGATCTCCCAGGTTACAGAGGACATCATGAACAAAGCATGGCATTGACTGGTATTGGCTATGCACGAGCCATGAGAAGAAAGCAAATTTTTATTGCTACCTCATCTGTTGGTCCTGGAGCTACAAATATGGTTACAGCGGCAGCAGTAGCTATGAGTAATCGTCTCCCAATCTTACTTCTTCCAGGAGATACATTTGCAAGCCGATTTCCTGATCCTGTATTACAACAAGTTGAAAATTTCAACTCTCCTATAGAAACCGCAAATGATACCTTTAAATCTGTTTCCAAGTATTTTGATAGGATTACTAGACCAGAGCAAATTCTTGCATCTCTTCCTCAAGCAATTCAAGTGATGCTTGACCCATCAGATTGTGGTCCTGCTACTATTGCCATGTCTCAAGATGTTCAAGGGGAGTCTTTTGATTATCCTGAGGTTTTTTTTGAAGAAAAAATCCATCAGTTAAGAAGAGTTTACCCTGATCCAAATCAAATTAAAGAGGCAGCTGATAAATTAAAAAATTCAAAACAACCTATAATAATTTCAGGTGGTGGTGTTCTATATTCTGAGGCAGAACAAACACTTTCTAATTTTGCAAAAAAACACAATATCCCCGTAACTTCAACTGTGATGGGAATTGGATGTATGACTAAAGATGACCCTTATTACATTAGTGCTATTGGAGCTCTAGGAGAGGGTTCCTCCAACAATTTATCTAAAGACACTGATTTAGCTCTAGCTGTAGGTACAAAACTTGCAGATTTTACAACAGGCTCATGGGCAAATTTCGAAAATCCTAATTTTAAACTAATCTCAGTTAATACAGCCCGCTATGATACCACTAAGCACTTAGCGACGCCTGTTATTAGTGATGCAAAAGTTGGTTTGCTACAAATATCTGAAGCTCTTGGTGATTGGAGGGCCCCTGATATTTGGTATCAAAGAGCAATTAAAGAGAGAGATGGATGGGAAGCATACGTTGCAAAACAAACTGGCCCTACAAATCAAGAAGAGCCATCTTACGCTCACGCAGTTGGGGCAATTTATAGAAATTCAGATCCAAGTGATATCGTTGTAACAGCAGCCGGAGGCCTTGTAGGAGAGGTCGTTCAAGTTTGGAAGCCAAAGGAACTTAATACTTTTGAGACTGAATGGGGTTTTAGCTGTATGGGATATGAAATATCAGGAGCGCTGGGAATTAAAATGGCTAAACCAGATCAAGATGTCGTTGTATTTGTTGGAGATGGTTCTTATCTACTTAATAATAGCGATATATATAGTTCGGTTCTCTATGATCAAAAACTTATTATTATTATTTGTGATAATGGCGGACATATGGTTATCAATCGTCTTCAACTAGCTAAAGGAGGTAAGGAATACATTTGTAATCTTCGTGCTGCAAGAGCTACCAATCTTAAATTTGTAGATTTTGAAAACCATGCTAAAAGCATGGGAGCGAATGCTGAGACAGTAAGTTCGACCTCAGAGTTAGAGGCTGCTTTCAAAAGAGCTAAAGAGTCTGATAAAACATATGTCATAGCTATTAAAACACATGGCTATGAATGGTTAGATGGTACAGCTTTTTGGGAAAGCCCAACGCTTCAAGATCCTATAACTGAAGAAAACAAAAAAGCATTAGATGACTTTGAATCGGGAAAGAGTAAACAACGTAAAGGCGTTTAATCTTGATTTCTAAAAAAAAAATTGTCCTGATAACTGGGGCTGAATCTGGTATTGGAAAAAGTACATCTAAAATGTTTGCCAATAATGGTTACAGAGTACTAGGAACTTCACTCAAAAAAATTAATTACAAAATTAAAGATATTGAATACTATCAAATAGACATAACCAATAATTCTCATTGGAAAAGTTTATCGAACACTATCAAAAAAAAGTATGGAAAAATTGATGTTTTAGTTAATAGTGCCGGTGTGAGACTGAGCGGAAATTTAGAGACAACCTCGATGAGTGAATGGACTTATCACTTTAATAACAATGTGACTGGCACTTTTTTAGCTTGCAAATATGCATTACCATTGCTCAAAAAAAGTAAGAAATCTTCTATAGTAAATTTAGCTTCAATAAATAGCATTAGAGGAGCAAAAAATATGTTGGCTTATGCAACATCAAAAAGTGCGATAATATCTTTTACGTCATCTTTGGCTTTGGACTTGTCTAATTTAAATATTAGAGTTAATGCTGTTGCTCCAGGTGCTATTGATACCCCAATGCTAGCCTCTTTTAAAAAGGATTTAACAAAAAAGGAATTTGAAAAAAAGATGCGAGAAAATCATCCTATTGGAAGGATTGGAAAACCGGCAGAAGTTGCAAGTGTGATTTATTTTCTTGCAAGTGACGCTTCAACTTTCATGACAGGATTGACCATTCCTGTAGATGGAGGAAGAAGCATAAGATAACTTTTATTTATTGATTTTTAAAATAGTTACATCTGCTTGTTTCATGTTTTTTGATCCCAACAGAATTTCACCTTCAAAAGAGTCAGGTATAACAACATTTTTTTTTCCATAATTAGTAAAAAATAATAGATTACCTCTTTGCCTTACTCTTAAATATTCCGGAAGTGTTATTGGTTTTAAACCTGCCATAGCCATTTGTTCTTTCATTATTGAACTTAACAATGCTTCATCTGGCCATCCACACAAATAACTTCCTTGGTTCCCGCTAGTGATAACAGGAAATCCATCTTCTGAGTTACCTTCAGAGATGCCTGAGCTGTCTCCTTGTTCTCTCCATACGTGTAACTTTCCCTTCTGACCTTTCCATTCTACCTCTACAGGAAGTTCATAGGGAAGGGCATCCACTCTTTTAACTTTATAACCAAGTCCCTCTAAGCTTAAGTTTTCCGGAATTTGAAAATTTCTATCTTTTAATCCTGTTCTTGGACCAGCCAAAATTTTTGCTCCAGAAGAAACCATTTTTTTAAAAGTGTCAGTTTCAAGATGTACAAATGAGGGAACAATAATTAGTTTATACCCAGCAAAATCAGCATTCTTTCCAACAATATCCAGAGAGCCACCATTAACTCTAACAGATTTATAAAAATCAATCATGAGACGCGTGTAGTGGAAATCTTCTGTTTGTCCATCTAGCTCAGTTATCCAACAAGCCTCATAATCATGCAATAACGCAATTTCGGATTTTTGTGTTTCTGGTAAATTGAGCATTTGTATCTCATTACTTACTTGCATGGCCTCGTGACTACCGATTGCTGGTGTATTATTACGGTACATAAGTCCCGCATGCATTTGTTCTTGGGCAAAGGGTGCTTGTCTCCAACGAAAATAACTTACAACCTCTGCGTCGTGAGCAAATGCCTCCCATGTCCACATCCTTACAGCACCAGCTATTGGAATAGGATTATATCTAGCCCAATTAACTGGACCAGGTTGTTGTTCCATTATCCAAAGACGACCCATCCCTCTATAAAGGTCATGATGGTAAGATTGAAAATCAGGATCACCAATATTGTAACAATCCTCAAGAAGTTTTTTATCTCCTCTGGCAATAGTTTGCATGTTTTGAAGAAAGCCTAAAGGATAACTGTCCCAAGCAGCAATATTTAAATCTTTACATATTTCCCGATGATCAAATTCTGTAAAGTGACCCATAAAGTTATGACTAATGGGCCTTCCAGGAGAGTAATCATTTAATATCTTCACCTGTTGGTAATTAAAATTTTTTACTTGGTCCGAGCTAAACTTTCGAAAATCAAAATTATGAGAAGGATTTGCCTCAGTAACTGTTAAGTTAGGAAGTTCAATCTCCTCAAAAGAGCGATACTCCATAGACCAGAAAACATTTCCCCAAGATTTATTCAAGTCATCTATGTTTTGATATTTTTTTTTAAGCCAAATTCTAAACTCTCGCAAAGTAGACAAGCACCAAGAGTATGTTGTTTCATGGCAACCAAACTCATTATCTGTTTGCCATGCTTTCACAAAATTATTTTGTCCGTATCTCTCTGCTATAGCTTTAGTTATACGTTGACTTTCTTTTTGATAACCAATATGTGAGAAGGAGTAGTGTCTTCGAGATCCGAATTTTCTAGTCCGGCCATTTTCATCTATGGCGACCATATCAGGCATTTGGTCAACCAGCCATTTAGGAGGAGTGGCGGTCGGAGTGCACATCACAATCTTTAGACCATTATTTCCTAATATATCGACAATCTTATCCAGCCAATTCCATTTAAAAACACCCGAATTTGGCTCGATACGAGACCAAGCAAATTCAGCAATTCTTACCCAACTGATACCATTTTTGCGCATATTTTCAGCATCGGTTATCCACATTTCTTCAGGCCAATGCTCCGGGTAATAACATACCCCTAATTCGGGTCTCTTAGACATCTTTAGTAGATTGAAACACCAGAGGAGTCGAAAAAGTGCTGATGATTTTGATGCCAATCTAGATGAATATTTTCATTAATTTTGATATTATAATTTACATCAAGTTTAGCTGTGATCTCATTATTCTTTTCCAAGTTTATGTAACATAATAAGTGCTCACCTAAATTCTCTATATGTCTTATAGTTCCTTTGAGTTTACTAGAGTTATCATTTGACACATTGAGATGCTCAGGTCTAATTCCTATTTTGGTTGCTCCACTTGGAATATTTAATTTAGGTATATTTAATTTATGTCCATCCTTTAAATTTATCATATTCATTTTTGGAGAACCAATAAACTCAGCAACAAATTGATTTTTTGGAGAATTATAAAGCTCAATAGGTGTCCCAACTTGTTCAATAATTCCCTGATTAATAACAACAATTCTATCTGCTAGAGTCATTGCTTCAACTTGGTCATGTGTTACATAAATCATTGTCGCAGCTAATTGATTATGAAGCTTAGCTATTTCTATTCTCGTTTGAACACGAAGCGCAGCATCTAAATTAGATAAGGGCTCATCAAATAAAAATACTTTTGGATTTCTTACTATAGCTCTTCCAATAGCAACACGTTGTCGTTGACCACCTGATAATTGTTTAGGTAGTCTTTCAAATAAACTTTCAATTTGCAAAATCTTTGCTGACTCTAAAACTCTACTTTTGATTTCATCAATAGGGGTTTTAGCTTGTTTTAATGCAAATGACATATTGTCAAAAACTGTCATGTGAGGGTACAATGCATATGATTGAAAAACCATCGCAACACCCCTCTCTGCAGCAATAATTTTATTTACAACCTCTCCACCTATAGATATTTCTCCTTCAGTTATATCTTCTAGTCCGGCTATCATTCTAAGGAGTGTGGATTTACCACAACCAGATGGTCCAACAAAAACAATGAACTCACCAGAGTTAATATCAAGGTCTACTCCATGAATCACTTCAGTTTTATCATAATTTTTTTTTACACTTTTAAGGTTTACTTTAGCCATAATACCCCGAAAACTTTAGCATTTTTTGTGAAAATATACATCAGTGACTATAGATTTAATTTAGGCTAAATACTTTGAGAATTCAAAATAAGATTTTTTTGGAGTTCGTTTAAAGCTATCGAAATCAACATAGACTATTCCAAATCTCTTGGAATAGCCAAATGCCCATTCATAGTTATCAAGCAATGACCAAACAAAATAACCCTTAATAGATAAACCTTCATTTAAACAACTTAATATTTGTTTTAAATGTAAATTAAAAAATTCTATTCGATCTTCATCATAAACTTCTCCTTTTGAAGTTAGTTTATCATTATTTGCCATTCCATTTTCGGTAATATAAATTGGAATTTTATTATCATATTCTTCATTTATTCTTTTAATAAAGTAGCTCAATCCTTCAGGATAAAATTCCCATCCCATATCTGTTTTTTTTAGCGTTCCACTATTACACTCATAATTAACACCATCGTCTGATTTTTTATATTTGATTATTGAGCGGGTATAATAATTCAATCCTATCCAATCAATTGGCGAAGATATTAATTCTAACTGTGATTTATAATTTTCTGGTAAGTATTTTTCTAGAATAGATAAAGCTAATTCTGGATATTTACCTTTAAAGATAGCGTCAGAAAACCATCTATTATGAATTTCATCAAACAGTTTTGTTGCTTGAATATTTTCTTCATTACTATCTATGGATTGACCAAACTGATTATTTAAAACTATACCAATCTGATGAGCACGACAGGACCTTATTGCTTCAACAGATTGCGAGTGTGCAAATAAAATATTATGCATAGTTTTAGCAGCTGATTGGATATTTTTAATTCCTGGCGCATGCTCTCCAAGATAATGACTTAACCAAGAAACACACCAAGGTTCATTAATGGTTGAAATTTTTTCGAATTGATCTCCAAATATTTTTGATATGAAAAAAGATAAATCTCCGAAATGCTTACAGGTTTCTTGATTCTCCCAACCATTAATTTTTTGAAATCTTATGGGAAGATCCCAATGATAGATTGTTGGAAAAGCCTCTAAATCGCATTTATTTATCTCTTCTAATAATCGCTTGTAAAAATCTACACCCTTTAAATTTACATCTTTGTTGTTGTCTGGAAACAATCTAGGCCAAGCAAATGAGAAACGATAGGTCTTAAAACCCGCGTCTTTTATAAGTTTAATATCCTCTTTGAAATATTCAATATGATTACAGGCAAGCCTACCATCAATGCTATTCAATTTTCTCTCAGCAAAATCGTCCCAAATTGATTTACCACAATTGCCGTATATCTTTCCTTCAATCTGGTAAGAGGAAGTAGCTACTCCTAATTTAAAATCCTTAGGAAACTCTTGTAGAAGTGATAAGTTAATCAATTCTGATTTTGTTACTAGAATGAAATAAATTAGTTTTGTTTAAATCAAATTTAATTTTAATATCATCACCAACCTTAATTGAGCTATCTCCCGATGCCTCAACTACTATTGGATCACCATCGTTATCTAAATAAATAAAAGTGTTTGAACCTAATTTCTCCACAACGAACGCTTTACTTCGGAAATCATAATCTGAGTCGTCAGTGATAATTATATCTTCGGGTCTAATACCAAAAATTATATCAGAATTTTCATTTGATTTAATTGTTTTTGAAATTGTAATCTTTGAACCTAAAACATTAATTCCAACTCTATTTTTATCTACTGATAAAATTTTAGCATTGACAAAATTCATCTTTGGAGAGCCAATGAAACTAGCAACAAATAAATTTTTAGGATTATTATATAATTCTATAGGCTTACCTTGTTGAGAAATCTCACCTTGATCTAACACAACAATCTCATCAGATAAAGTCATTGCCTCAGTTTGGTCATGAGTCACATAAACCATTGTTGCGTCCAAGTGATCATGCAATTTTGCTAATTCAATTCTCATTTGAACTCTCAAAGCGGCATCTAAATTAGATAAAGGTTCATCAAATAGAAAGACCTTAGGTTTTCTAGTTATTGCTCTACCGATAGCAACTCTTTGTCTTTGACCTCCTGACAATTGTTTAGGTTTTCTTAAAAGATAATCTTCAATTTGTAAAATTTTTGCAGCCTCATGCACTCTATGTTTAACTTCATCTTTAGGTCTTTTTTCTAATTTCAGTCCAAATGCCATATTATCAAAAACAGTCATATGGGGATAAAGAGCATATGATTGAAAAACCATGGCGATATTTCTTTCTTTTGGAGGTAGGTTATTTACTTCTTCTCCACCAATCGAAATTTTACCCGAATTAGTTTCTTCTAACCCAGCTATCATTCTTAATAATGTAGACTTTCCACATCCAGATGGCCCAACAAGTGTTGTGAATGATTGACTTTTAATGTTGAGTGAAAAATCCTTAATAACATGGGTTTTTCCAAAAAATTTATTAATTGAGCTTAGTTCTATATCCGCCATTAGTTTAGGTATCCTAAAAATTTTGATTGTATATTAATCATGGTATTTAAAAGTTCCTCAGCCTTAATTGCATCATCAACTATAGGATCTGACAAAAGAGCTAAATACGCACCATGTTTTGATCTATTTAAAATCGCTTCTGTTGTTAATTGTATGACTCCCGTTTGCGAATTTAAAAGCGCACCAAATGTTTTAGGATAATTTCCTAATTTCTTTCCATTCGCACCTTTCTTATTAATTACAGCTGGTACTTCCACTACAATATCATTTGGTAAATACTCAATTAAATTATTATTTGGGATATTTACTGCATGTTCAAGTCTATTGTCATCTTCAATAATACTCTCAATAATTGGCACAACTCTCTCATCAAGTTTTGGTTTGCTATTATCAAAAAACCTCCCATACAAAAAGTCATCTTCATAAAAATTTAAACATCTATTTTTATATTTTTTATAAAAATCTGAAATCCCATCGTGATCAGCCACGCTAAAAGCCCATTGCATGTATTCTCCTACATGGCTGTCTGTTGTAATGGGAAGATAAGAATATTTTTTAAATAACTCAAAGAAGACTCCTCTTTCAGCTCCAGGGTCTGACTCAAAACCTTCGTGATCATTAATTAAACTAGAGTAGTAGCTATTAAATTTATCTCGAATAATTGGATATCCATCTTTTTTGGTATCTTTATACTTGACATCCAATAGGATACTAAAATGATTTAGTCCACCTGCTTCAAATTCTATATTGCTGAGGTCGGTATTGAGTAATGTTGGTAATTGTCTTTCCATAGAATGAATTTCGTGGCACAAGCCAATTATATTTAGATTTGGAAATTTTGTGGTAAGAGCATGACATATTCTTTGCATTGGGTTCGAGTAATTAAATACAAAAGCGTTGGGGCAAATCTTTTCTATATCCTCACAAATTTCAATTATCACAGGTATAATCCTTAAAGCATGAAATAGACCTCCAGGGCCTCCATTTTCTCCATAAATTTGTTTAAAACCATATTGAACTGGTATCCCCCAATCTTGTTCCCAGAGTTCAAATCTATTTCCAACTTCAATTGAGATTAAACAAAAATCAGCGCCTTTGAGTGCTTCTTCTCTAGAAGTAGTAGCTTCAATTTGAAAATTTACCTGAAGTTTTTCTTTATATTTTTCAGCAATTTTTCTTGTTTTTTCAACTGCCTCGGGCCTTATGTCATGGAGGACGATAGTGGATCCTTTGAGGATTTGAGATTTATAAAAGTCTCCAATTATCTTTAAACCAAAGTTAGTGCTTCCAGCTCCTATTATTACAATTCTTTTTCCCATAATTTATTTACTTATTATAACTAGCCTTTTACTGACCCAGCTACAAGCCCTCTTATAAAATATCTTTGAAGGGAAAAGAAAATAAATAAAGGGACCGTCATTGATACAAAGGCACCTGTTGTTAAAATTTCCCAATTTTCTCCTCTCGATCCAAGAAGCTCTTTTAACTTTGCGGTCAAAATAATTTCACTTGGATGCTTGTCTAAAAAAACTAAACCAACAAGCAAATCATTCCACACCCATAAAAATTGTAAGATAAAAATCGATGCAAAAGAGGGTATTGATAATGGCACTACTATTTTTATAAAAGTATCGTAATGTGTCGCTCCATCAACTCTAGCTGCCTCGATCATTTCACTAGGTAGTGTTTTTAGAAAATTCCATAATAAAAAAGTAGTTGATGCAAGACCAAATCCAGTATGTGCCATCCAAATACCAGGATAAGATTTAGCAGAGACACCGAATAATGCCCCAAAGTCATTGTATATTGTTAGTACAGGTATTAGGCACATTTGCAACGGAACAACAAGAGAGGCTATTATAGTAGCTAATAAAAGATCTCTACCATAAAATTTCATCCAAGTAAGCGCATACGCAAAATAAGAACAGATTATTAAAGGTATTAAAGTTGCAGGAAGTGCTACTGCAAAAGTATTTAAAAATGCCTGTCCTAATCCCTCTTTAAGAAGCACCTCTTTGTAATTATCAAGCGTAAAGCTTGGAGGGCTCTTGGCTGATACAAAAATTCTTTTGCCTTTTTTCTTTTTAAATTCTTCTTTTGACTTCCAAATATAATCACCATTTTCAAAAACTGTTATTTCTGTTTTATCTTTAAATAATGCGGTCTCACCGACCTCATATTCGTCAATGTTTTTAGAGGTAACACCAAACCGATAAATCTCTTTACCCTGTTTTTCATCAAATAAATTACTTTTTATAAAATAGTAATCTCCTTCTTTGATTTGGTCTTCTTTACCTTTTGTACGGTATATTTCATTGACCTCAGTAGTGGTAAAGGAGGTCCACCACCCACTTATAGCTAAAACATCTTTATCTCTTAGAGAGCTGATAAATAGCCCAAATGTTGGAACAATCCATGCGATTACAAATAATAATAATAAAAGTTGGGAGAATACTTTAGTGAATGTAAGTTTTTTCATACTTTTTGCTCTTGTTTATGTCTGTATAGGTTCCAAGCTAATATTGGGATAACTCCAATCAAGATACAAAAAGCAAGTACACTTCCCCTACCTGAGTCACCGCCACCTCTGAACATCCAATCATACATCAAATTTGCTAGAACTTCTGTTTGCCACTGACCATTGGTCATTGCATATATAATGTCGAAAACTTTTAAAACTAGAATTGTAATTATCGTCCAAATCACCAAGATAGTCTGCTCTAGATATGGAATGATAATTGACCAGAAAATTTTCAACTCACTGGCACCATCTATCCTAGCAGCATCTAGTGTTTCATTAGGAATACTCCTAAGTGCTGCACTAAAAATAACTAGGGCAAGACCAGTTTGTATCCATATCATAATTGCCATTAAAAAAAGATTATTCCATATAGGAATTGTTAACCATGCTTGTGGTTCAAAACCCAAAGCAACTGCTATTGCATTTAATAGTCCAATTTGTTGATCACCAGGCCCTCTGTAGTCATACATAAATTTCCATATCACACCTGCACCAACAAATGAAATTGCCATAGGCATAAAAATTATTGACTTTGCAATTGACCCCCACCAAATTCTATCTGCTAGATTTGCTATAACTAAACCAAAAAAAGTACTTAACGTTGGAACAACAATTAACCAGCCCAAATTATTTATAATACTTCTTTTAAAATCAGGATCATTAATAGCCCAATTATAATTGAAAAGTCCCACAAAGTTTTCACCAACTTTATCGTAAAAACTTAACCTTATAGTTTCAAATACAGGATAAATTATAAAAACAAATAACACTATAAAAGCAGGTGCTATAAAAATAATAACCCTTATAGAATTTTCAAACGCAAAATTTTTAGATACTTTTACTCTAAAATAATCTAATAAAAAATTTGATAAATGAAAAAATAATACAAAAAAGAGAACTCCAATAAGAACGGTAATTGCAAGGGAGAAAATACTCATTGTATTAGAAAGAAGCTAAGGGCAAATAATACACTATTCGCCCTTAGTTTAGAAATTAACTATTTTTTATTGACCAGCTTCCCAGCTAGCTTGTATTTCGTCAGCAACGTCCTTGGCTGATTTACCATTGGTATAATCAACCATTCCAGTCCAGAAAGATCCTGCTCCAACCCATCCAGGCATTAAGTCTGAACCATCAAACCTGAAAGTTGTTGCATTCATTAAGATTTCATGAAGACCTCTGAATGTATCACTTGAGTATTTACTTGTATCTACATACTTATGAGGTGTTAAAAATCCGCCTTTTTCCATGAATCTTTCGTTAGCTTCAGTGTGAAGTAAGAACTTCATGAACTCAGTTGTAATTTTTCTGTCATTAGTAGGAGCCATTAAAGTTCCAGCACCAAGAACAGGTTTACCTAAGTCTTGAGAAGCAAAAGGTGGGAAGTAGAAGAAATCATAGTCTACGCCAGCTTCTGCACCTTCAGGAAAGAATGCAGGAATAAAACTAGCTTGTCTATGCATCATACACTCCGCTGGAGAGGTAAACAATCCATTAGGAGAGTCTCTAAAGTCTGTTGTTGCAACAGCTTTTGTACCACCATTAACGTAAGAGTCATTTAATGCTATTGAACCAAAGAAGTCCATTGCATCGATAACTCTTTGATCATTAAATTTCATTTCATTTGAAACCCATTGATCGTATGTATTAGGTGAATGAGTTCTTAGCATAATGTCTTCCATCCAGTCCGTGGCAGGCCATCCAGTAGCACCACCAGAACCTAAACCGATACAAAATGGAGTATTGCCATCACTGACCATTTGATCTGCCAATGCTAATAAATCTTCCATTGTTGTAGGTATTTCGTAGCCATTATCCTCAAAGTTGTCAGGTGAATACCACACTAAACTTTTTACGTTAACTCTATAAAAGACACCGTAAAATTTTTCAAAGCCAACTGGATCTTTATAAGTTGTAAGATCAACCCATGATTGACCTGCAGCATAATTATCAAGAACCATTTGTTTGATATCATCACCTAATGGAGATAAACAACCAGTAGCTGCAATATTAGCTGCTAATCCTGGTTGAGGGAACACAGCAATATCTGCTGGGCTTCCTGCCTGACAGTCAATATTAATAATTGATTCAAATTCATCAGAACCACCATACTCGACGGATGCTCCTGTTGCTGCTTCAAAAATTGAAATGACATCCCTGAAATCATCATCTTGTGGTGCCAACCAAGGACCAAAGATTGTTAATTTTTCTCCCGACAGGTCAGGGCCTGTATATGCGTGAGAACCAGCATTTGCATAGCTTACTCCAAATAAAGAAATAGCTATCAAAGCTGTAAGTGTTTTAATTAATTTCATAGAAATCCTCCTCCTATAAAAATATGTGAGGATGAATTTAACAAAATGAGTATGATTTCATACACATTAAAAGCTTAAATAATATGCAATTTTCTGATATCAAAAAATCAATATTATCAACATTTATTCATATTCAATCCATAATCTAGGAGATTCTATTCGCTCTGCTATGTTTAAAATTAATGTTTACTTATAGTATCGTATTTTCTTTGTATTGACTCAGGCCAAACAGATTTCATGTAAGCTAAAATAGACCATATGTCATCATCATTTAATTTGTCGTTACCTTGCATTTTACCATCGTAGTTTTCATTATAAATTTTAAATCCATACTTAATTATATTAAAGAGTTGTTCTTGACTGTGATGCCATGTATGACCTGTACCATTTAAGGGTGGGGAGAGGTTATGACCATCTTTATCTTTTTTTGTACTCCAGTTAGGTTGACCCTGCAAGTTGTCACCATGACATGATGCACAGTGAGTTACATAAAGAGATTTACCTAGGATAATTTGACTAATTAATTTTTCATCTATTTCTGTAATGGCAGTTTCTATATTATCGCTTTCCTTTTTGTTAGGATTTAAAAAATACAAAAGAGAAATTATTATTGCTGCGAGACTAATAACAAATACTAAAATTCTTTTTAAAAGAAACGACAATGTTGTTAATTATTAAATTTTCTAAGTAAATCTTGTAATTCTTCTATTTTTTGTTTTTTTTGTTTATCGTTTTTTTTCATAGCATCTACAACACAGTGATCAATGTGCTTATTAAGTATGTTATTTTCTAGAGATTTTATTGCCGAAGTTATGGCTCTTGTTTGTTGTAAAATTTCAAGACAATATCTTTTTTCAACAATCATTTTTTCAACGCCTTTAAGCTGACCATGAATTCGATTAATGCGATGAATATTTTTAATATGATCTGGATTTTTATTTATTTTAATAATATTTGACATAAAAGTACTATACTATATACCAGTATATAGTAAATATAAAAATAATGCTTGTATCAACTCTCACCAACTTTAATTGGAAATGTAAACACACATGGAAAAAAAGTGCTCATAATACTAAGTGGTGTTTAATTGGATGTGCCATAGGAGATCTTGGTACGATATTCTATTTTCAAATTAATGAAATTGCTTGGCCTACATTAAATATTATGATTTTAGCAATTATTAATGGACTGATTACTAGCATTATCCTGGAAACAATAATTCTTTTAAGACAAAATTTTTCTCTGAGACAGGCAATTAGTACTGCTCTTGGAATGAGCTTTATCTCTATGATATCAATGGAAATAGCTATGAATGTTACAGATGTAATTTTAACCGGAGGAGCAATGCTTACTTGGTGGGTCGTTCCTATAATGCTTTTTGTTGGTTTTATTACTCCTTGGCCCTATAATTATTGGCGTTTAAAAAAGTACAATATTGCGTGTCACTAAAATTTTCTATTATTTACCTAATTTTCTCACTGTTTTTACTCGTAAATAACCTATTTGCTTCTCATGTCACTGTAGTTGATGGAGACACAATTAAATTAGGTGATGTTAAGATACGTTTTAGTGGAATAGATGCTCCTGAAATTAATCAGACGTGTGTTGCAAGTGAAGGGAAGGTTGCTTGTGGAAAAATATCAAAAGATATTTTACTTACAAAAGTTACAAATAATAAAATTAGTTGTACTGATGAGGGAAAAGACTTTTATGGAAGAGTTTTAGGTGAGTGCTTTGTCAATGGTGAGTCTTTGAGTAGATATTTAGTTAGAGAGGGCTTTGCGTTTGCATACAGAAAATATTCAGACAAATTTATTTTAGATGAGGAGTATGCTAAATCAAATAGGCTTGGAATGTGGTCTATGAAATTTCAATTTCCATGGGATTACCGAAAAAGTAATAATTGAGAGATAATAAACAAATTGCAGTAATTGGCGCTGGAATTGTTGGTCTAAGCACCTCTTATTATTTACAGTCATCAGGCCATCAGGTTACAATATTTGATCAGAATGATCCTGGCTCAGGAACTTCGAGAGGACATGCAAGTGTGATTGCAGATTACGGTGTTCCTGCATTAAACCAGCCTGATATTTGGAAAAATTTATTTCGATATACTTTTTCTAACAACTCTCCCTTATCTGTAAAATGGTCTTATTTACCTAAAATGCTTCCTTGGATCTTTAAATTTCTTCAAAACTGTAATTCAAACTCAATGAACTATACAGCAGAGCATATGACAAGCCTTTTAAAGAATGCCTTACAGTCTTATGAGACATTGCTTGGTGAAATTGGGGCTACGGATTTAGTGACACATAAAGGAGTTTTATATGTTTGGATTAATGAAAAAGAAAAACCAACTCATGACCAAATAGAAATAAGAAAAAAAAATAATGTCGAGCAAGTTAGTCTCTCCAAAGATGAGATCATAGATCTCGAGCCAAATTTAAGTAGCAGCATTAAAGGAGGTTGGTATTTTCCCCGTGCACATCACACTTTAAATCCAGATAAGATTTTAAATAAGTTATTTTTAAAGTTCACTGAAAAAATGGGAAAATTTTTAAAGGAAAAAGTTGTATCAGTAAATAATAGTTTTGGAAAATTCAGTATCAATAATAAAAATTATGACTGTTTAATTGTTTGTAGTGGGGCCTTTTCAAAAGATTTAGTTAATCAACTAGAAAATAAAAGCATACCCCTTGAAACAGAAAGAGGTTACCATTTAGAGTTTCTGGGAACTCAAGAATATTTAACTCGTCCGACCTGCCTGGTAGACTCAGGTATGTACCTAACTCCTCTTGAATATGGAATTAGAGCTGCAGGAACAGTGGAACTAGCCGGTACAACAGAAAAGATTAATAAATTAAGGCTTAATTATATTCATCATTTTGCTAAACAACTAATTCCAAAACTTCAAGAATATCAAAATTCATGGTTAGGCTATAGACCGACTCTCCCAGACTGTTTACCTATAATTAGTAAGTCTCCAAGCCTTGAAAATCTTTATTACGGTTTTGGACATAATCACTTAGGTTGGACTTTGGGCCCTATCACTGGAAAAGTAATTACTGGACTAGTGAACGGTGAAACATCAAATAATCCAGCTTTTTCAATTAATAAGTTTTTATAATGAATTTAAAATTCTTCATTCTAATGTTTACTTTGTTAATTTCATCAAAGCTATTTTCTAATTCATTAGATCAAGATTACTGCGTAGGCTATTTAGAAGAAGTTTACTGGTCCTTGGACCCAATTGAAGAGATTGAAATACGAGCACAAATAATTGAATTCTTTGATGATAATTTCGAAGGTGCAAAAAACTTAGAATATGACTTATATTACGACTCCAAATCAAAACAATTTTTAACTAATTTGGATGGCGTTAATGTAAGCAAATATAAAAAAGTAAATTATCCTAACTTTGAAATCTTAGTTTTAGATGCATACATCAATCTATTTAAGGGAGATGGAATAAACTATTGTCCTGCTTTTTGGGATAATTGTAGTGAGGAGTCATTGAAGTCTTTTTTTCAAGCCTCAGAGGATTTTAGTCGATCTTGGAGTGGCGAGGAAAATGCAGTGAAATTTCTCACAGATCACTTCGTCAATCATCATTGCACCATGTATCTTGATACCTCTATTGATCAAAAAACTTTCATAAGCGATCTAAATATTTTAATTAATGAATTAACCAAATAATTTATTAACAACTTTTTTTACTTATGCGTAACTTCTATCAAAGACTTATCCATATTTATGATATTTATCATTAATGGGCTGGTGGAATGGTAAAGAGGAGTTATTTGAAAATAATGAAATTCCTTATAATAAGTGTTCTGAATGTGGTGACTACAAGGAAGTCTCAAAGAAATATATCAATAAAATCAACGATGAAATGATTACGATTTGCTACGATTGTAGCAAAAAGCGCTATATTGAGTCGTTAATGGTGGTTTCTGCTATTGATGGAGTTGACGACCTTTGATGCTCGTAAGTTAAGAAAAAAAATAAGACTACAAACGAGTATAATAAGACACCTACTATTACCACTAGAGGGATGAAACCGCTTTGATAAGACATTAAAGAAACAAAGACTAGAACACTCATAGAACTTTTTTTAAAAATACAAATACAGATAATCTTGAGCGATAATTTTTGAAGCAATAAAAACCTTTTCTGGTGGGAGCTCATCATAGTTGCTCCAACCGATGTATTTCAGAGAACCATCTAGACCAACGAGTTGGCGTATTTCATCTAAAGACCGAAGCGGGTGACCCTCTAAAGAGAGATCGAGAAGATATGAATGGTTTTCATTTCCTTGGACATGCAAACTCACAACCTGCCATTGATTTTGATTTTGATAGGGAAACACATATATGTTCGACTGTGATTCTATGCTAATTGTTTGAGCGTAATTGTGTATTTGGTCATAAATTATTTCTTTAAATAATTGCTTTGTTTCTTTATCTAAACTACCTAGCACAAAAATTGTCGACTGATTAATTTCTGCTTTAATTTGTAAAGAAAAGGTTAGGGACATGACCACAAATAATAATTTTTTAATCATGTCCATCCCTGGCACGTATCCAAAGCGCTGTTAAGAGCAGAACTGAGTCCGTTAGCTTTCATTTCTATTTCTTGCTTTTCAAACCTGTTGAGAGGATCATTGATAGAAAATGAAATTTGTCCTCTTTTGGACAACAGGTCTTCCAGCTTGGAGAAGTGGTGTTTATAAAAACTCATTAATTCCCAACGAACGTATCCATCGGCATTCAATCGGCTCGCATCTTTGCCCTCATAGGATTGACCAGAGAGCTTCCAATCAAAAGTTTCACCGCTCATTACGTCAAAATCTTTCGGCTCAAATTCTCGATTGGTATAAACCAAACGAGCATCACAACTTAAGTTTGGATCGACAATAAAAATAATCATTTGATCTTGGTTTTCCAAACTAAAGACTAAGTCCAAGTTTTCTTCTTTAGCCTCCATATGTATCCAATTATCAAATTCATGATGCATAGGACTACCTTCCGCTTTTAGAGAACAATTAGTTAAAAAAACACTGATAAATAACAATAATATTGCCTTCATTACTTTTTTTCTCCTGGTTTGAAATGGCTCATTAAAAATTGCTGAGGAAAGGGCACTTTAAGATAAGAGGCATATTGCCTAGTAAAAAAGTAATTTAAGGGATACTGAATAAATTCTAGATTACCATTCTCAAGAGCATCAAGGGTGCTACGAGAATAATTCAAATGCTGCATTACATCCTCAACTGAAATATTATTTTCTTGTCTGATTTGTGCTAAACAACGCAAATACTCTTCAATATCTCTTAAGGATTGTGGTTCATTTTTTTTATTAGAGGATAACCTTCTACCTAAAGTAGGGGTAATATAATTAGACTTCATGATGACAATAATGAGGAATATTATTTCTACAAATAGTCCAAAGCTTTTTTACTTTTGGACATAGATTATTGATTACCCGCTTAACATAAATTGCTATAATAAAGTATGTCTAAAACAAAAGAAATTATCACCATTGAACATACCCTAAAAGAAGTTCTTAAAAATTTAAGTGATCAAGACATTCAAGATATCACTGGAAAGTCCAAGTCTTATATATATAAATGTGCTGACCCTGACGATAGTGATAGGAATATACAATTTAGAACTGTCATACGTTTAGAGCATGCTATGCATAAAATTTACCAAAAAACTCCTTTCAGTAATTTTTTAAAAGATTATCTAGCAACCGCTCAACCTGAAAAACCTGCCAGTGAAAGCGAAGTACAATCAGAGATATTAGCGATAGGTGGAAGATTGGGAGATTTAATGGATGCTGTACGTGAGTCAATGGATGAGAAAAGTTCAGGGGGATCAAAAATAGTCCCACATGAAAAGGAAAAAATTTACCAAGACATCCAAAAATTAGATGATCAGTTGAGTAAAATTAAGAGTGTGTTAAAATCACTCTAATTTGTTTTTAAGGGGGATACTTTTAGGATTTTGGGTTTTCTTTTCCAGTGTTAGCTGGGGAGCAGAAATTTGTGAACGACTTCTAAAAAAAGACTTCAGAGAAACTTCTAACATTAGACTAGCTTATAACGACAGTGGTGTAGTTCTTGAGCAAAATCAACCTATTATCAACAAAAAACGCTTTGGTTCCTTCGCTTTTAATACCCCACTTAAGGTAGGAGACCGTATCTTAGCTGTTGATAAAAAACCGGTTGCTTCCGATGATGTTGATGCCTACTTGTATTTATCCAACTTACTAGAGACATCAGCTATGAGAGATCTCTCACTAACTGTTCTACACTTAGATGGTAAAGAGGAGATAGTTGATCTTAAAAGAATTCCTTATCTAGGTCATCCTATAGTCGAGGCAGATATAATATTAAATGATTTTGAGGTAACTCAGCAAAGTAGTAAATCAAATTTGAATTTAGAGGTGAATTTGCAGTGGCAAAATGAAGATTTAATACATAATTTTTTCAATTTAACAGATCTTGATAAATCACCAATCAAATGTATTTTCAGAAAATCAGCAGAACTTGAAAATATTTTACAAAAAATTTGGTATCCTACATTTGAAACTACGCAAACAGGATCTTTTATAAATGATATTACTTTTAAAAGTTTACTTATTACAAATGATAAATCTGATCCTTTTAATTTTGTTCTCAAACAACAAATTAATTATCAGGTAACTAATTCCTCCGACTTTAGAAAATTCCCTTTTGATAATATTTCAACATCAGCCGATTTTATATTTCAAGATGTTGATTTAAGTACTTCTCCTCGATACAACCCAGAGATTAGTATGATGGAGGGTAATGAAATTTTGTATGAATGGGAAATTAATGACCACCGTTTAAGCTGTTGTGATACTCAACTTTATGGGCAAGGAGTGCTTCAAACACTCGAATACAGGTTTGATCTTAATCGCAAATCTTTCTACTATATTTTAAAGATCATTCTTCCAGTGATCTTCCTAGTCTACTTATCCTTTAGTGTTTTTTACATCAGGGCAAGAGAGTTAGAGTCGAAGCTGGCAGTTTCAATGGGTAGTTTGTTAACTTTGGTTGCCTACAACTTTGTATTTGGAGACGATGTTCCAAAATTAAACTATATCACTATTTTAGATGCTTGGATTTTACTTTCATATTTATTTGCTGGCTTATCTACAATGATAACTATATGGAGCTATTGGGACTATCATAGGGATAAACAAACTGGTCTCTATAATACAATCGATACTAAACTTCGGTGGGTTGTTCCAATAACTTACCACCTTTTTTTGGTTATTTTATGGTGGGGGATTACAAAAAATTGGAATTTTTATGGGACAACTCTTTCTGTCTAAAATTAATTAATTTCTCCCCAATTTTTATTTTTAAAAATTAATATCTTTGTCTTCAGTGCAAAGACCTCTCTCTTCCTTTCTGTTTTCTAGTTACTCCTTCTCTAAGTCATTTCCTACCAGGTTAATAAATGACAAACAAAAAAAAGAGAGAGGAAAAATTGAGGCGGTTTTTTCATGGTTCCTTTCTGTGCTGCGGCTAATCCCATCCTCCTGTAAATTAGTCGTGGTACAAAGAGGAAAATACTTAATATTAATAATTACCTCTCTGTTTATTTTCTCCTTAAGCTCAGCGATGACTTTAGAAAAATTCCACGGTTGGAATATTCAATTATTAGAAGAGGAAATGATTGCAATTGAACGCAGTGGTGATGTTGAAGACTCAGAAAATATTATTTTTGTTATGACAAAAAATAATTGCGATCGTGTACTTCAATTCTTTGAATTATTCACCTTATCGGCTCACCCTGATCTTACAAAATTATTAGATAAAGAAATTGAGCTCCAGGAAAATGGTCATTCAACCACCGGAATGGTGCATGAAATATATCCGTATAAGAATGGACACATGATTTTAATAGGTATGGGTTCATATAATCATGAAACTATTAAAGAATATTATACTTTTCATAAACGCTCTCGCCTAACAGTCACTGATATTCCATTTGAGGAGCAAGTAGCTTTAAGAACTTTCATAGACTTGCCTACAATTCAGTGGGCCATGCCTCAAGTAGAGGAGGCGATGGATAGAGCGCATAGGCATTGCAAAAAAATACCTGGTCCCATTTTAGCTAGCCTAAACAATTCTCAGAAAGGAGTAAAAACATGACTTTTTTACATTTTTTAGCAGCAGTTATATTCTTGTATGTTGCAGATGAGCAAAATCACAGCCAACTTCATTTTGGTAAGAAATGCTTTCAAAATGAAAACGGGGACTTTATTTTTTCACACATCTGGGTAACACGCCCTTTTGATGAATTGCCCGCTAACAAAGAGCAGTGCGCCATACCTGAGGAGCCCGAACCTCCAGTGGTTCCTAAATATGGAAAATAATATTTTTGATGAACTTAAAATTTATCTATGCGGCCTTAGCTTAAATGGAAAAGCGTCCCACACTGAGATTTTTTGCGGGAAGGGAAGATGCAGGTTCGAATCCTGATCCGGCTGCACCAAAATTATTTGGGGAGTTTTCAAAAAAATTTTTAATACCTCTTATGGGTCATAGCTATTAATATGGATTTACATGCCTTAAGAGAAAATAGAAAAAAATTCTGAAATTTTCATTAGTTAATTTCTTGGAACAAATATAAATTCACCACCATCATGCCCACTTTTTGGAAGAGGGGAATACTCAGGTGTTTGGTCAGAATTAGTTACAACAAAAGAAGTGATTTTTTTACTGATGTCTGAAATAGTATTTTCAATCTCTATTTCGTTCAAAATATCAATCAGGGATTTCGCAAATATCGAATGATTTCCACCACCACCATCAACTACTGGCTCTTTACCCCCTGAAGTAAAAATTAATCTTGATTTCTTACCGCTCATTCTCTGTAAATAAATTTTTCTATTTTCAAAAACTTCATTATTATAACCTGACGAGCCTCTTGTTAACAAACCTGAGTAACAACTATCAGCTATGACTAAAACATGCTTTGATTTAATAGAACTAACAATTGAAGCAATAGTATCATTATCTATCCACTCAATTGGCACATCCGGTTCAGCATTGACCGGCTGCCAGTATCCCTGGTTTAATTGTCTATCAATTTCACCATGTCCAGCGTAATAAAGCAAAAAATTATCTTTAAAAGATAGTTTTTTCTTAAAATTATAAAGCTCCATTAGAATTTCTTTTCTTGTTGCATTTTTTAGTAAAACTATCTCTTTGAACTTATATTTATCGTTTAGTATCTTAGATAATACTTCAGCATCATTTACGGCAGTCTTTAGTTTTGGAAGATACTCATAATCATTATTGCCAATAATTAAGGCATAATATTCTCCGTAGCTTATATCAAAAGACTCTTGAGTTTTAGCTATAATAATAGACTTATTTGAATTTTTTCCCCATTTATCATAAGCAGTAATAATAATTTCTTTATCTTTGTCGCCTATGTAAATAGTTTGGATTACCTCAACGATACCGTTATTTGTCTCTTTTATCTGAACTGGCTGATTGTCTATGAATACAGCTTCTATGTTTGAGTCGTCACTGACTTTAAAATTCAAACTAGCAATGTTTCCTTCAAAATTAACATTCTCATTAATTTCTATATTAGGAGGCTCTTTATCAACAACAGCAGCTGTTTTTTCTAATTCATCATTTGATCTAGTGGTTAAAATTTCTCTTTGGTATTCCGGTATTATTTCCTCATTGAAGTTTGACTCAGAACCCTTTTTAACTGTTATAATGTCATTAAACTTTTTATCTACATTATTATATAAATAAGGAAAAATTTTTTCAAAATCTTCGTTTATTTCATCAACAATGATTTTAGCTCTTATAACTTCATCTTCATTAAGATTAGCTTTTACCTCTTCTTTACGATCATTTACCCACTCACTGTCAGTGTTAAGGGATGTCATGAGGTTTTGAGATTCAAACTCATAAAGAACATAGGCATTGAAGAAATCCACATCGTATACATGACCTTCTTGATAGAAAAATCCTACATAACCAATACAAGATGTTGCTCCAGCTGAATTTTTTATATCGTTTAAACAAATTTCTAATGCCTTACTATAGTCAGGATTTTCAGTATCCCAAATAATACTATTAGCATAATTTGCGGCTGCAGAATCCCCACAATTTTTTTGCCAAGCTAATTCATTATATTCAAGTATCTGTTGATCAAAGCTCTCTGGAAAAGGCTGATACCAAGCTTGAATAAAACCAAGACTCCCAAGCGCATAGCATACCTCCATAGTCATGTTGGCATTACTGTTGTTTATATATGAATTAATTATATCAATTGCATAATTTGCAGCATTTAATGCATTGTCTTCCTTCTTTAAATTTGATAATTCTTCTTGTTTATCATAGCCTTTATATCCAAACTCAATTCTTTTAAACCTATCCTTGTGATAAAAAAAAATTGATTTTACTTTTCTATTTTCTATATCTTTATAGTTTGTTCCAAAAAGTTGATTTAATTCATTATCAGCATAGCCATAACCCTCTTGCGATAGAGCTTCAAGAATTGAAACACCAAGTTGAATATTTTGTTTAGTTCCAACACCTCTGATATAGTGTTCAGCTAGCAGCGATTTTTCGAAAGCCCCTAATTGTGATACATCATATCTATTGAGAAGTTTAAATGACTCTTTGTAATCTATTTCTGTTCCGATTCCATAATAAGTAAATTTTACAAGCTCACCTAGTGAGTCAAAATTTCCCTGTTCGTGAAAGGATTTATATATGTATTCATAAGCCTTTTCATAGTTAGTTTCTACTTCTGGGTTACCCTCATTATAATGTAGCGAACCAAGGTCAGCAGTTGCATAATGATCACCTTTATCTGCACCAATTTTTGTGTAATAGTATGATTTTTTTAAATCAACAGGAATACCTTCCCCATAATAATAAAGATAACCAAGCCAGCCATATGACTCAGCATCGTCATATTTGTCTACTAGTATAAAAGTGCAATTAAAAACTTTTCCGTAATCTTTCCGTTCATAAAAATCATATACTTTCTCTTTTAACTCACTTTTAAGCATTGAGTCGTTACACCCACTATTTGCAATAGTGCTCTTTTTTTCTAATGCAATAATGCTCTTAGAAAAAAATAAATTTAAAATAAATATGATTATGGCAACAAGAGATTTCAATTTTTAATTCTTTGTTAATATATTGTTGATTATATAAAAAAATGACCCCCAAATTAAGGGGGTCATTTCAAAAAAGTGTTAATAAACTACCAACCCCAAGAATTATTGTGGTAATTATAACCACCAAAGATATTGGGAGTTGTATAGAAATTCATACCATCGTTACCATAGTAATTATATCCACCAAATATATTTGGTGTTGAATAACCATAAGCATAAGATGCATTTGACAAAGTTAGGCTAATAAGCGCCACTGATACGATTTTTATTAATGTTTTCATAGTATTTCTCCTTATACTTTCTATGACGTCTATAATTTAATTTTATTCCAAACTTATTTTATTAATATCTTAAATATGAAACTAATTTTAATGTCATTATATTTAATTTTTTTCTGTCAATTCAACGCTTTAAGTAATGAAGTTGATGACTGTAAAAAGTTGGCTTCATACCCAGTAAATAATGATTTTGAGTATGGAGTAATAAGCATTGATAGTGAAGAGCAAGCAAAAGAAATCATTAAAATTTGTGACAGGTCAATTAAAAATGATCCAACAAATGGAGAATATTATTTAAATTTATCACGAGCATATTATTTCTTAGAGGATTATCAAAAAGAAATTGAATTATTATATCAGGCAATTGAAAATAATTATTTTGATCAAGTTTATTATGATCTTAGTGAATTATACCTTTATGGTTTACATGATCCAATTAATCAGACACCTGATGTAGAAAAATCAATAGAACTATTATTTGAAGGAGATAAAAATGGTGATCATTTCTCACAATATTTGTTAGGTTTTTATTATTTATTTGGAGATTTTGAGGAGATATTAGGACCTGCAGACATCGAAAAAGCTATAAAATATTTTGAAAAATCAAAAAGTGAAAATATATATTCTTTCCTTCAGTACACTTTAAGAGCAATGCCAGCTAGTGAGCAAATTGATATTTTAAAAGAAATTAATTCTCTCTATGATGAAAATAATTTTTTACATAATGTGCCTTTGGGATGGATTAATTATCATCTTTCAGATATTTATTCACGAAATTATCAATTCATAGAACAAATCAATGCAGCTAAAAATACAGTAAAGTTTATTTCTTCAGTTTATGGTAATGATTACATAGGAC
The DNA here is from genome assembly GCA_902521485.1 of uncultured Alphaproteobacteria bacterium. GTDB lineage: Bacteria > Pseudomonadota > Alphaproteobacteria > HIMB59 > HIMB59 > HIMB59. The sequence continues at coordinate 173,648 of CABYRQ010000001.1, forward strand.
TTTCTAGTGATTACCAACTTTTAGCAGAGGCACACATGAGGCAGGGGCTTTTTAGTGAAGCAGATAAATTTTTAAATAAATCTTTTTTTATTTTGAACAGTAATGATTATTCAAATCTTGAATATGAATATTTTGAATTAGTTTACACATTTGCTGAGCTAGCAATAGCACAACAACAAGATGAAAAAGCATTTAATTCATTTAGAGAAATTGCTAATTATTTTGAGAATAATGAAAGAGGCTTTCCACTTTTAGAGGGATATACATATCTATATCTAGCAGATTTTTATTTAACTAAAAAAAATTATATAAAATCAGAGGAATTGATAAAAAAAGCTGAAACGGTTTTAGAGCCTTATAAGAGCCTCTCTTTTTATTATGAGGGTTTCACTGAAATAAAGATAGATCAACTATTTTTATCCGATAGACATGAGGAATTAAATCTTTTCCTTAAATCTTACAAAAATTATTTTGAAGATCCAAATAATCAAAATAATTTAAATACTACAGAAATACTTAATTATAAATATTTGATTTCAAAATATGATTACATGCAAAAAAATCCATTAAAATGCGTAAGAGAAATTAATAATAATTTAAATTTAATTGAAGAATTAAAAATCAATCAAAGTACTTTTGAGTTTGATAATTTAATTGTTCTAGGTAATTGCTACAGATCTTTATCTAACAGCTCTGATGCATATCACTCTTTTATTAGAGCTTTGAAGTTAAAAAATAATTCACGCGCAGTTAGAGATCGTTTTTATCCCAAACATAACATTGAGGAAATATACAATTTTGTAATGCAATACTCGATTGATAACGGTATTTTCAACGAAGATTTATTTGAGATAATTCAAATTTCTAATTTGGAAGATACATCATCAGCAATTGATGAGATGTTTATTAGAGAAAATATAAAAAATATTGAATTAAAAGAGTTGCTTAATAAGAAAAGATTACTCCAATCATCTTTAGATAAAATCAATTCTGATATTTTGAAAATAAGAACAGTTAATAGCAATAATAATACAGATCAAAAAAAATTATTTGAAAGAAAAAATAACCTTCAAAATGAAATTAATTTTATTGATATTGATCTTGCTGATAAACACCCAGACTTAATTGACTATGTTAATACTAAGCGTTTAAAATTAGATACAATACAGGAAGAAATATTTAAGAATGAGGTGATTATAAAATTTATAGAGATTAATGATAGTGTTTATGTTGCTGTCCTTGATAATGTCAATTTTAAATTAGAGTTAATTACTAATGAAAAGCAAATATTAAAAAGAAATATCAAAAAATATAGATCTTTGTTAGAAAATCCTTTTTCTTCCTCTAATTCATTTGCAATCGGAAATGATATTTACAATGATTTATTCAAGAAAGTCTCCAAGCACATAAATGGCAAAAGTAATATCTATATTATCATGTCTCCCCTAATAAATAGTTTGCCTTTAGAGACTTTGTTAAAAGAAAATAAAAATAATTTAAACTTTTCTGAAATGAATTGGCTAATAAATCATTTTAATTTTAAATATTTACCTACTTTTAAATCATTTAATTCTTTGAAACTACTTCAGACAAAAAACACAATGGGCTTAGAGTATTTAGGAGTTGGTGATCCTGTAATAGATAATGTAGACACTAATAAATTTAGTTTTTCATCTTTTCTTTTGAGGGGATTAAATGAAGAATTCATAACATACTTAAAAGAATTACCTGAGCTACCTAATACATCAAATGAAATAAATCAAATTGGTGAAAATTTTAAAAATAAAAAAATTCTTCTCAGAGAAGATGCATCAGAATTAAATATTGCATACAAAGATAATAGTTCAAGATTCATAGTTTTTGCAACTCACGCCCTTATGCCCCATGAATTGGGTGACAAATCTTTACCAGGATTGGTTTTAACTATACCAGATACGGTTAATGAAAATATAGATGGTTTATTAACAACTTCTGAAATAATTAATACAAATTTTACTTCTGAGCTCATCATACTATCTGCTTGTAATACTGCTGCTGGAGACATCGAGAATATAAATTCTCTCTCCGGTTTAACAAAATCATTTTTCTTTTCTGGGGCTAAAAATATAATTGCTTCGCACTGGTCTGTAGAAACATACTCTGCTGAAAAAACAACCATCAACTTATTTGAAAAATCTGATGAAAGTTATTCAAGCCGGTTGAGAAAATCGAAACTAGATTTAATTAAAGAAGATGATACAGGGCATCCCTTTTTTTGGGCACCATTTATATTTATAGGTACAAATTAAAATAATTTAAAAAAAGGGAATAAATTCATTAATTTTTCGTCCTAATAGGAGAGATTATTAATGAAATTGTTAAAATATTTATATTTTATTGTAGCATTTAAAGTGTTCGTTTTATTTACAAATAAATATTTAAACGCAAAGTTTATAGATTATCTTTTATTCACTGATGAAGTCGTATTGGGGTTGAAATACATTGCTAGTTCATAGTTATCTCAATATCTGCTATAATTATCTATCGGAGTTTAAAGATATTTTGAGCAGTCTTAATAAATTAATTGAACAATTCCAATTAAGACTTAAGAGATACGCTTATATATTAACAAGAAACTTAGAGGATGCTGAGGATCTATTTTCACAGGTTTGTGTTAAGATAGTTGAAAAATATGACAACTCTGTTGTACATTTTTACTCCTGGGCAAAAACAATCACGTACAATACCCACCTAGATAATATAAGAAAGAAATACGTTAAAAATTCAAAAGGAGAAAAATTTAGGATATCAGAGCTAGATTATGACAATTTTTACGATTATGACGAGGAAGGTAAGAAATTAAAGTCATCTGAAAAAAAAGCACAGTCAGCTGAGGATTTAAAAAGATTATCAAGAGTAATTAGCGATGAGGACAGATATTATATGGACAGATATCAAATCACGATGAACCTAATACTAGAATTACCACTAATTCAAAGAGAAGTTTTGATGCTTCATGTAGACGGCGATAGCTACAATCAGATAGCTGAAAAGTTAAAAATGGCAAAAGGGACAGTAATGAGTACATTATGCCGAGCTCGAGAAAAACTAACTAAGCTTTTAATAGAAAGTGATGAAAATGAGCAATTGGACTAAAGAAGAAATAATGGCTTATGCTGATGGTCAGTTAGATGAGTCATCTATCAAAAGAATTCAAGACGCAATTTCATCAGATCCTGAGGCAAAGGATTTTTATGAGTCTATGATATTTAGTGATGACGTGATCAAAGATACGATGCAACAACTTGAGACTAGTTTTAAAAAAAATATTAATAGTAAAATTCAAAGTCAGTATGAAAAACAAAATGAACACCAAAGAAAACCCAATAAAATAAAATCTGCTGTTCGTTCAATCAGTATCAAATCTATTTTTATACCAGCACTTATAGGTCTGAGTTTATTTGCGTCTTTAGGTTATTTTATTGGCCAAAACACACAGCAACAGCTCCTGATGAGAGGAGGAGAAACAGAGGAGTTTGATCAGTATAGAGATGAAATTGAAAATTTTTTAAATCTTGGGTCCGATGGAGAAAAATATGTCATCAATGAAAATGAAGAAAACGAAATGTCATTTTCTATAATTTCTACAAATTTTACTCCTGACATTTGTAGAAAAGTTGAATTTGAAAATGTAAGATATATTCAGCTTTTTAAAGCATGTAAAATGGGGGAGACATGGTCATTTCAGCTCTTAGAGTAGCTGCTTTATTATTTATCACTTGTAGCGCATATACATCTAATATTGATTTTGATCTTTATTTGACTACTCCAGATCAATCAAAATCAATACATGTCTCTAATAATGAAATTATTCCTTTGGAGGGTAATCTTCAAATCAAAGTCTATTCTAAAGAAGATGGAGTTATAGATATATTTTACGAGTCACAAGAAACACCAAGAGATTCAATTCTCCTAAATCCCATAGAAATTAAAGCTGGCCAAGTTATTACAATCCCTTCAGATGAAAAATCATTTAAACTAGATTTATCACCTGGTGAAGTAAATTTTGAATTAGCTTTTATAGGAAAAAATGAGTCTTCTATAAAAAAAACTACAGTAACTGCATTTGAGACTAATACTCTTGTAAAAAGTTCCATTCGGGAATTAATAAATTTTACTTCATCCACCCCTAATTCTGCTGAATTACCAGTTTATGAGATAGACAAAATGAGTACCGACTATTCAGCGCTAATTGAAATAAACAACAGAGTCTCAAATTTAGTTAATAATGACTTGGTATTAAGAGGCTCTAGTATTTTCTCTAAAATTGCTAAAGGCACTGTTTATATTGAAAATTATCAAAATGATGAGTGGGTAGGTATAGGTTCCGGAATTTTACTAAATGATTATCAAATAATAACAAACCTTCATGTTATAAAAGATGCTGATACAATTTATGTCGCACCTTATGGAGAGGCAAAAAAAGGTGATGTATTAGATTTCAGTGTTCATCGAGCAGAAATTTTAAAAATAGCAGAGGATAAAGACCTTGCATTGATACAAACATCAAAAATTTCTGACGATATTAATATTTTAGAATTCATCTCACTCAATGAATTAGAAGTTGGAATGAATACTCATGCAGTAGGACATCCGGACCCACAAGAAACATGGTCTTACGCAAAGGGTTATATCAGCGGTATTAGAAAGAATTATAAAACGGAATATGATTTCATTTCATTGAAAGCTGACGTAATTCAAAATTCAACAGATATAGTTCCTGGTTTTTCTGGGGGGCCACTGACAAATGATGAAGGAAAGATAATAGGCATCAATTCATTTGGAATTGATGATGGCTTTGAATATGCAGTAACGACAGATGAAATTTTAGACTTCCTAAAAAACCCAAATAATTTTGATGGTTGGCAAGTCGAAGATGCTTCAAAAGAAAGTAAAGTTATTGATTACGATTTTAAGAACCCCAACAATTACGAATGCATGGATATCAATGAAGATGGTAAAGATGACTATTGTGGTTTTGATAAAGATCAATCGAATTATTATGAAGTGATATATGTAGATAAAGACTATGACGGCACATTTGACGAACTGAGATTAGATATGAATGAAAACGAATATGATGAAATCGTTGTAACTATTGGTGGAAGTAGTCAATACCCTGACACTTATGATAAATACTATTTTGATTTGGAAGATGATAAAAGTGGATACGATAAAGTTGGACACGATTATAACAACGACCGTATTGTAGACGAATATCAAACGATATAATCAAGTCTTTCAACAATTTATTTTAAACTCTAGGGAATATTTTTTACCCATTTTACGTCTTAGTATTCATAAGGAGTTTATTATGAAACAAAAAATAATTAATTTTATTATCATAAATTTTACAATTTTTCTTTTACCCATTTATCATCTTAATGCGGCTGTAGATAAAACACCTATTACCCAAGAAGAAATAATAGATAAAGTTTATGAGTTTGATTGGGTAAGTTCAGAAACCAACTCACAAGTAAATGTTTTGAGTTCAAATGCATTTTTATATTTAAATCAATTTTACTATGCGGACATTTTAACTAATTACAATCAAGTCCAACAACTTATGTTCTGGTCCAACGGTATAGAGTATCCTAGCACAACTCATTATATTGATATTTATTTAGATAATGAAAAATCTTACGCAATAAATATCGCTAAATTTAGCAATGATGGATACATAAAAGGGGATGATTGGGATAAAGTTGACGCTGATTCCTTTATCAAAGAATTAAAATTAGGCTCTGAAAAAGCAAATAAAGAAAGAGTCAAAAATGGATATACTACTGTTGAAGACATAACATGGCACATTAAGCCAAGATATAACAAAGACTTAGGTTATGTTTTTTATTCTCTTTTAGTAAAATTTAATGATGGAAGTGAGACTTATAACTCTACTGCTATGGTTTTAGGGCGCAAGGGTTATACTGATATCACTTTCTTGTTTAATGATACTATTGCTGAAATTATGCCGACAGAAATCGATAAAGTTGTAAAAAACTTTAAATATAATCAGGGATCTCAATACACTGACTTCAAATCGGGAGATAAAATTGCTGCTTATGGAGTAGGTGCATTGGTAGCTGGGTCTTTAGGTATAAAAGGATTAGCTAAGACAGGTGCTTTAGCAGTTATACTTGCATTTGCCAAAAAAGCTTGGTTCATAATTTTATTTCCATTTATCTTTTTGTTTAGAAAGCTTTCACCAAAAAGATAAAAATAAATAGTTAAATGTTTGGATCGCAAACTTCACTGGCCCTACATAGCCTGGCCTCGATTATACCGGTACTTATAATTTTATTTTACGTGTATAAAAGAGACCTGTTCCCAGAGCCACCAAGAATTGTCATATCGACATTTTTTCTTGGCGTAGCCAGTATCTTGCCAATCCAATTGCTGATACCTGTGGTTGAGGGTATTGGAGAAAATTTGAATTTACAAGGAGAGGATTATTATTATTACCTCTCCTTTATTAGAGCAAGCTTTCTAGAGGAGCTTTTTAAATGGCTTATATTGGTTCTATATTGCTCAAAACTCAATGAGTTTGATGAACCTATGGATGCATTAGTTTATGGTGTTGCTGTATCTCTTGGTTTTGCTGCTTTTGAAAATTATCAATATGTATCTAGTTACTTCATAAATGATGGAGCCGAAGCAGCTAAAAGTGTTCTTATTCATCGCTCTTATACAGCTATTTTATTACATTCTTTGTGTGGGGTTTTTATGGGCTTTTACATCAGGGAGGCTATTTTTCGTAAAGAAAATTATAAATTAAATTTGTTTTTATCTTTATTTTACCCCGTTTGCCTTCATGGTTTTTATGATGAGATAATTTTTTCCCCGTCTTTTTCATCCTATTGGATTTATATCTTGTTAGGCTTGCTATTAATAAGAGCCATATACTTATTTCAAAAAGAGAGAAAATTACAAATTTCAGGTTTATTTGAGGGAAATATTAAGAAACATAACTATATAAGAAATTCAGAAGTCATTCTTATGTGTTGTTTAACTTTATTATTTCTTGTTTTTGGACTTCAATTTTTCAAATTTTTCTAATACTAAAGGAATAATCAATTTTTTTATTCGTCTAGGTTTATATGAAAGAAATAATTTGTAGTTCAGTATGCTTATGCAAATTAAAAATTTCATATTTTATATTAGTCATTTTACTTCCTTTATGTCTAACAAAAGCATGCATAACTAGATACCTTGTTGAGATAGGTCCTGTCCTCCATCCTTTTCTCAACAGGGCTTTAGTAGATATAATTTAAAAATAGGACTAAATAGAAAATGAAATTATTTGATTACAATGATTGGAAATATAATTATTACGATCATTTATTAGGGTATTTATATGAAGTTTGTAAATATGATGGTCTTAAAAATTTTTACAAAAAAAAAATTGATGAACTTGCTTATATAACTTTTGAAGAATTAAATATCATCCTGAATAAATTTGGAGAAATGAGTATCTTTCGATCTCAATTAGATATTGAAATTATGAAAGATAAAATGTGGTGCGAGTATTGTCCATTAGGAAATTTAAAAGAAATAATAAAAGATAAATATTTTATTAAAACCTTTAATAAGACTCCCTCTAATGAAATGCTTGAAGAAGCTTTAGAACTAGTAATTATTAATGAGGTGATTAAGATTCATGAAGATGAAAGGTATAAAGAAATAGTAAAAAAATTTTTTAATTAATTTTTAATGTTGATAATAATTTTTCAAAATTAAAGCAAAAATCAAATGTGTTTGAAGTTAATAAATTAGATTTATAACTAGTTTATATTCACTATTTTCTTTTAATTATACCTGCTATTTGATCTTTACCTCAGGTAATTTTTTTGAACATATAAGGAATATTCTCGTCAAAAATTCGTCTGTATATATAAGGAGATAAATTATGAGAAATTTAATTAAAATACTAACTTTAGGTTTGGTTATATCAACATTATCAAGTAAATCTTTTTCGGGTAGTAGCTGTAAATATGATTTTTTTGGTAACTACACCTGTAATAGTACTGGTAATACAGGTAATTGGTCTTCCAATACAAGAACAGATTTTTTTGGAAATGACAATCATACTATTTATGACCGTGATACCAATCAAACATATAACTACTCTTGTAGAACAGACTTTTTTGGAAATTATGTTTGTAATTAATCAGAGTTAGATCAATAAAATGATAAATTATTAGTGCCCATTGATTTGGGCATTAATCCGATACTTGTTTAATTAAAATAAATACTGAAGTGAGCTCCTCTAACTTGTATTCAATTAATCTAAAGAATTTTTTTTTAAATTTAAATGGAATAATTTTAAACTCATTGCGTCTACAATAATATGGATAGAAATTTAGAATTTATAAGAGAAGTTAGTGCCTATTTTATGGACTTTTTACAGTCCAATTTTAAATCTAATAGGCTTCCAAAGAGATACATCAGAAATAAAAACGATAAAAATATGAAGATTGGCGTCAGTATCACTTCAAAATATGATCGTTTTGATAATGCGGTCAAAAAACTCATCGCAGAAAAGATGAGTGAAAACTCAATAATTGCTATTAAAAAAGGTGTTCACACACAAAAACCAAGCAAAGAAACATTGAAACTTTTTGAAAATTTAACTAATAAGATTAGTGAAGAAAAAGTAATTGAATTAAATGAAAAAATTGCTCACTCAATATCTGTACTTGTTGAAAAACATAAAAAAGATCCAGAGTTAATTTATGAATTAGCAGAAAAAGAAATCATTGATAACTTTATACAAATTATTATTAAAGATATCTCAGAGTCCATTGAGCCCTTAATACAAAGCCAATCAATTTATGAATTAGACTCGCTCTATACATTGGAACAAGGACTGATTGATGTTCTAAGCTCCTCAGTGCTCGAACAAGTTCAAAGTTTAAGCAATCTTCTCATAACAGAACCAGAAGCAGATATTTTAACTCAACTTTCTTCAGTCAATGATGTGCAGTCTATAAAGAAAAATTTGAATGAGTATTTTAATTCTTTCAATGTAAATGATTTATTTTTAGAACTCACTGAACTTAATAGTTCTTTTAAGATTTTAGATAAGCAAGAACTTTATTTATATTTTGGTGAACTAAAGTTTATGGAAAAAAAATTTCCTATTTTCTATCTGCCAATAGAATTAAAAGAGGATATAAAAAATGGGGAGTTCAAAATTGAATTTCAAAATGAAATCTTTATTAATAAAAAGGTAATCGATTTTGCAACTCAAGAGTTTAATAAACAAAATTCCTCTGTCAACCTCATACAAATCATTGATCGAAAACTAGTTCCTTCCGAGGAAGAAAATCTCTTAGGTTCAATGCAAGAGTTAATTAGCAAATTACAGTCTACATTTAGACTTGAGGGTGCACTTGATTTGAGTAACTACGATAATCAAAAATTGAAATCAATTTTTCTTGAGGCAAACAACAAAATTTCTTTTGCTGTCTTTGATAAGTCCGATGAGGCCTTAGTTAATGACTATGAGGAGATACTTATTAATATTCAACAAGAAGATAGCGAGATAGGTGAGATGTTTCGCAAGATAATTGCAGATTTCTTAATGAATGAGCCTGAGCCATATATTCAACCAATTGAAGACAGCTGGGGAGATACCCCTATCAGTGACCGATTGAATTACGTAAGCCCGATACCTTTAAACACAGAACAGCAAAAGATTTTAAGAGCACTTAATACAGAGGGCTGTAAATATGTTTGGGTTGAAGGCCCCCCTGGAACTGGAAAAAGTCACACAATTTCAGCAATAGCCTTTGACCACATCCTTAATGATAAATCAATTTTAATTTTATCAGACAAAAAAGAGGCTCTAGATGTTGTAGAAGATAAAATTACGCAAACCCTCAATAAGGTAAGATTAAGTGAAAATTTTCAAAATCCAATTTTAAGATTAGGTAAGCAGGGGAATACTTACGGGAAGATCTTAACTCAAACAGTAATAGATGAGATTAGAAGCTTCCACTCTGCACAAAAATCAGAATTTAAAAATATTGAGGACTCTATTGGAGAAGTTGAAAATAATTTAAAAAAGAAATTAAACCAGGATTTAAATTTTCTTAATCAAATTGATAACGAGAAAATTCGTGAATATTTAATTCTTCTTAATAATTTAGACGATGAACCTAAAAATTATGATGAAGAAGAATTAAAGAAAATTCAAAAAAAAATTAACTCAGATAAGATCTCTCGAATTTTAGAAATATTGGATGATGAAATGTTTATTCATGCATTCAAGACTATGCCAACAACATACCTTGATTTTAAGAGCTTCCCTAAATCATTAAAAGAAATTCAAACAATTGCTGCCATTTATCAGCAAGTCCAGGATTGCCTATCATATAAAACCAATAAGAGAGATATCACATCAAATATTAAAAAGATACGATCTATTAAATCTTTAAAGAAACAAAATCTACAAGAGATTGATGATATTTTGAGTGAATATGTTAAAACTAAAAATAAAGTTTGGCCCTTTGGTAAAAAAAATAAGATTGAGGAACTAAATTTTAGTTTAACAAAAATAATTAATTTTGAGGAAAAAAAGACTCTAGACACAGATTTTGATGAGATAAAAAATATTGTTGGAATTATTAGTCTCATGCAAGATTTCATAAAAGTAAAAATTGACAATAAATTTTCTACTCTCAAACGATTTCTGGAAATTATCAAGGATCCAATCTTTGAAGATTGTTACAACAAAGGCAATGACATGGTTATTGAAATTTCAGAATTTTACAAAATCCTACAACAAGCACCGGAAACTAAAACCATTAATAAGATTGACGAAGAAAATATTTATCAATTAAAAAAGGTAGATTTTACTTTTATCACATCCAACAAACTCACAAAAAAATTAGATTACGAAAAAATGATGAAGAATATCTTTACGAAAGTTAATGATTTCGATTTTAACGGCCTACAGGAAGAAAAACAGGAGCGCTACATTAATCAAATGGCCTATAATATTGACGGTAGAATTATTGATTTCTTTGATAATAATAGAAATTTTGCAACGACACTCAAAAAAATTGTTAGAGCCAAAAAACCCTTTCCCACTGATCAATTTGGAAAAGTAAAATCAGCTTTCCCATGTATTATTGCGAGCGTACGAGATTTTGCCGGGTACATTGGATTAAAAAAAGATCTATTTGATTTGATAATCATTGATGAGGCCTCTCAAGTTAGTATTGCTCAAGCCTTCCCTGCGCTCATCAGAGCTAAAAAAGTTTTGGTTTTAGGCGATAAAAAACAATTTTCAAATGTGCAGTCAGGCCAAGCCTCAATTGCAGTTAACAATCACTATATGGATAGTTTATTAAAGTCATTTAGATCGAACATAGGCAAAGACTCTCTAATGTTGGAAAGAGTAAAAAATTTCAATATCAAAATATCTATCCTTGATTTTTTCAATAGTATTGCCAACTACACCACTACATTAAAAAAGCATTTTAGAGGATACAAGGAACATATATCTTATTGCAGTAAAAATTTTTATAAAAATAGCCTAGAGGCTATCCGAATTAATTCTAAACCCATCGATGAAATAATTAAATTTACTATTTTAGAAGAAGGAGTTTTTGAAATTGGTAATACGAATACGAATGAAGCAAATTTTATTATTCAAGAGCTTGAAAAAATGTGTAAATTAAAATTATCTCAAACTGTAGGTATTATTACTCCATTCACAGACCAACAAAAATTAATCACTGAAATGATTTCTAAACATCCAGAGAGGGACTATTTTTATGAAAATCTCAGATTAAAAATTATGACCTTTGATAGCTGTCAAGGTGAGGAAAGAGAGACTATCTACTATTCGATGGTTGCAAACAATTCTAAAGATAAACTCAATACCATATTTCCTTCAGTCCCTTGTATAGATCGTGATTTAGATGAGGATACCGACAAAAGATGTCAGAGATTGAATGTGGGGTTCAGTCGAGTTCAAGAATGTATGCATTTTGTACTCTCAAAAAAACCTGAAGATTATAGAAATGAAATTGGCAATGCCATAAGGCACTTCCACAATACCTTAGAAAAGGCCAGAGAATTACCCAAAGAGAGTGAACTAGACCCAAACTCTCCAATGGAAAAAAATACACTCAACTGGATACAACAAACGAATTTTTTCAATGAATACAGAGAAAATATTCAACTAAATGCACAATTTAAGCTTGGAGAATATCTCAGACAGCTTAACCCTCACTATCATCACCCCAAATATAAGGTCGATTTCCTTTTACTGTTAAATTCGCAAGATTTTTCAAAAAAAATAATAATTGAATATGACGGCCTGGAGTACCACTTCCAAAACCTTCAAGACATTAATGAGTTTAACTTTGAGGAGCATTTTACTCCGGAGCACTACGAGAGAGAGAAAATATTGGAGTCTTATGGCTATGAATTTATCAGGCTTAACAGATTTAATACGTCAGATGACCCTGTCAAGTATCTCGATCAAAAATTTAATGAAATTATTAAATCCAAATTAAAAAAAAAAGCCTAATTCAAACTAAAATTTTAGAGAAGACTGAAAAAATTTCTTCAGGCCAAATGAAAAATTGTGGCAAATGTGGTGTATTACTAGAACTTAGTAACTTTAAAGATGGCTCCTTAGCTTCAGGATATGGAAATAACTGTAATGCGTGTAAAAAAATAAATAATAGAAAAACAAGAAATAGATATAGTAAATCGGATACTGTTTCTAAGCATCCGCTTAACAAGAGTAAAATATCGGGACTACACGGACCTAGTTTTACTAATACAGAGCTATCATCTTACGAGATAGGAAAAAGTTATGAAATTGAATACACAAATCTTCAAAATAAAAAAAGTAAAAGAATTGTTTACATAGAGTCAATTTTGCAAAGCTCCAATAGCTTCAGAGCCTATTGCCATTCTAAAGAGTATGTTCTTACCTTTAGGGCCGATAGATCAAAAATTCTTAGAATATATTAATTCATTAATTAGTATTAATGACTAACACTCTTGATTCTTAGTGAAAGCTTATTATCAATGAACTTAAAAAATTTTAATTTACTATTGAGTCAATAATAATTTCTTCTTTTTAGTAATTCTCTTGATTATTTTATCTAGACTACAGACACTGAGAAAACTATTCCTTATAACCTTATTGCTAATTTTTAAACATTAACCCTCGTTAACACGAAATCATTGCATTAGTTAATATTTTATCAACAAACACCTCATTGTATTATTTCAATTCTACTACCTTTAGGGTTTTTTTTTGTTATTATCCCTGTCTTATTATTATTATGAGTAACTTTAATAAAATCGTTGTAATTGGTGCTGGTACGATGGGCTCAGGTATTGCTGCCCATTTGGCTAATTCTAACCGCCAAGTAGTTTTGCTTGATCTCAAAAGAAAAGACAATCCTAACCAAATATCTGAAAATGCCATTGATATTATCAAAAAGTCAGATCCGCCACTTTTAGTGGAAAGGTCTCGAATTGATCATATCAAACCAGGTAATCTCGAGGATGATTTTGATGAAATCAATGATGCGGATTGGGTTATAGAAGCTGTTGTTGAGCGCATCGATATTAAGCATAAACTTTACTTACAAATTGATAAAGTTCGTAGCCCCAACTCTATTATTTCATCTAATACTTCGACAATTCCTCTTTCAATTCTGACACAAGAGATGTCAGACTCAATGAAAGCAGATTTTTGTATTACTCACTTTTTTAATCCTGTTCGGTTTATGAGATTATTAGAGATCGTTGAAACACCAACTGTTAATAAAGACAAGATGAGCAAACTTCGTGAATTTTGTAAAAATGAGCTAGGTAAAGGAATTGTCAATTGTAATGATACCCCTGGTTTTATTGGTAATCGAATTGGTGTTTACGCAATGCAAGTGGCAATGTATGAGGCTTTAGAACGAGGTCTTCCTGTAGAAATTGCAGATGCTTTATTTGGGCGACCTTTAGGAATTCCTAAAACAGGTGTTTTTGGACTCTATGATCTCATAGGCATTGATTTGATGAAAGATGTCCTTGCAAGCTTTAAAAAAGAATTACAAGAAGATGACCCTTTTATGGATGTAGTGAAACCTCATCCTTTAGTCGAGCAGTTACTTGATAAAGGTTATAATGGAAATAAGGGCCCTGGTGGTTTTTATCAAACAACAATTGTTGAGGGTGATGAACATGTCAAGGCCATGAACACTGCAGACATGAGTTATTATGATTTTGACAAGGTAGATTTAGAGATCGCAAGAAGAGTTGAGAAAGAGGGCATCAAGGCACTTCTTGATGATGATAGTGAGTACGGTCGATATGCTTTTGCAGTTTTAGCAAAAATTATTAATTATAGCGCTTTTTGCATTCCTGAAGTTTCATCAAAAGTGACTGACATAGATGATGCTCTTCGTATGGGATTTAACTGGAATGAGGGACCATTTGAATTACTAAATGATTATGGACTCACCAGATTTGTTCAACGACTTCAAGATGAAAAAAAAGAAGTACCAGAATTGCTCACAACCATGATTAGATTAAAACAAGAGCCTTATGACTCTACTTCTTCACGAGCCTACAATCATGAAGCAGGTATGAAGTTTATCTCCAGGGGAGAAGGTGTTCGCCGATTAGGTGACCACAAAAAGTATGCTAATCCTTTATCTCGAAATTTTGCTGCAACCATTTGGCAATTTAATGATGAACCTCGAGAACAGAAGATACTATGTTGTGAATTTCACACCAAGGCTAATGCTTTGAACGCAGATGCCATGAAAATTTTAGAGGAGTCAGTTAACCGTCTTGAACAAGATAATTATCAAGGTCTAGTTGTTTATAATGAGGCTATGAATTTTTCTGCAGGTGCTGATTTAAATACCATGATTGGTTTAGCTGACGTGAAAGACTGGAAAGGTATCGATAAATACCTATCTGATTTTCAATCCGCGTGTATGAAAATGAAATATGCGTCGAAACCAACAGTTAGTGCTGTTGCAGGTTTAGCTATTGGAGGTGGTTTTGAAGTAGCATGTCAAACTTCTAAGATGGTTGCTCACATGAATAGTACTTTAGGTTTAGTAGAAACAGGTGTCGGCCTTGTTCCAGGTGGTGGTGGGTGTAAAGAATTATTATGGAGATGGGTGCAAGACAAAAAATATGTAAATGACCATGATCAAGCAGCTCTTCAAGTATTTGATATTATAGGATATGGCCTAATGGCCCATTCCCCATTGCAAGCTAAAAAGCATAAATTTTTTCTAGATGATGATATTTTCGTTTTGAACAGAGATAATCTTCTTGTGGAGGCCTTTAATCAAGTATCATTATTAAAGAATGGATATTCGGCTCCTGAAAAGCCAAAGTTCACACTAAGCGGACCTGAGGTAAAAGAGAAAATGCACCAAGTTTTATTGGATTTAGAGCAAAAAAAGATCATTTTTGGCTACGATGTTGATATTGGTCTTCATTTAGCAACCGTACTTAGCGGGGGTGATACAACTAAATCAAAAGAATTGTCAGAAGCCGATCTATATGATTTAGAGCGACAGTCTTTGATAAATTTAATACAATCCAATAAGACGAGGGATAGGATCCATGCAATGCTGTCTACGGGGAGAAGACTAAAAAACTAATGAATAATTTTGATCAGGGAATGCATAAAAATGATGCAAACTTTGTTCCTTTAACTCCCATAAGTTTCCTTGATCGAATAAAAGACGTATACCCCGACTATGAAGCCATAGTATATAAAGAAAGAAAGTACTCTTGGAGACAAGTTTACGATCGATGCACTCGATTTGCCAGTGCTTTAACAAAAGTTGGAATTGGCAAAGGTGATGTTGTTTCTATTATGGCAGCAAACACTCCTGAATTATTTGAAGCGCATTATTCTGTTCCTATGACAGGAGGTGTTGTTAACACAATTAATACTCGTTTAGACACCAGAACAGTTGCTTACATACTAGATCATAGTGACTGTAAAGTTTTTATAGTGGATCGACAATTTCACAATGTAGCAATTGACGCTATTGCTCAAGTTAACCGAGAGATCATCGTTATTGATATTGATGACAAACAAGCAGGTTTAGGAGATATTCCATCAATTGGGAAATTAGAGTATGAAAGTTTCCTGCAAACAGGTGATGAGGGGTTTGAATGGATAAGACCTGATGATGAGTGGCAGGCTATTTCACTGAACTATACATCTGGAACAACAGGAAACCCAAAAGGTGTTGTGTACCATCACAGAGGGTCCTATTTAATGTCAATGGGAAGTATCACTGCATGGAATATGCCTAACCGGCTAACATATTTATATACAGTGCCAATGTTTCACTGCAATGGCTGGGGGTATCCATGGACTTTGGCGATGCTCCATGCCCGTGTAATATTTATACGAAATATTGTTGTTAAAGAAATTTTCGATTTAATTGATAAATATGAGGTGACTCACTTTGGAGGTGCTCCTATCGTATTAAATATGATAGCAAATGCTCCTTCAGATGATCAAAAAGCACTGAAAAATAAGGTTTATGTTATGACTGCTGGTGCACCGCCCCCTAGTTCAATTCTTCAAAAAATGGAGTCTTTAGGCTTTGAGGTTATGCATGTATATGGACTGACTGAAACTTACGGTCATGTTGTTCATTGTGCTTGGAATAAGGACTGGGATAATCTAGCAGATGAAAAGCGATCTGAGCTCAAAGCCTATCAAGGAGTTCGCTATCCGCACACAGAAATGGTATCGGTCATGAACCCAGAAACACTCGAACCTGTCCCTTCCGATGGAGAAACTATGGGGGAGATTATGATCCGAGGAAATACTGTCATGATGGGGTACTACAAAAATGAAGAGGCCACTAAAGAGTCGATGAAAAGTGGATGGTTTCACTCGGGCGACTTAGCAGTAATGCACCCTAGTGGATATATTCAAGTTAAAGATCGATCAAAAGATATTATTATTAGTGGTGGTGAAAATATATCATCTGTAGAAATTGAAAATATTATTACAAAGCACCCTGCAGTATCATTAGCAGCAGTCGTTGCTAGACCTGATGAAAAATGGGGTGAGACACCCTGTGCTTTTATAGAATTAATTGAAGGTCAAACGGTAGAAGAAGATGAGTTAAAGAAATTTTGTAGAGATCACTTAGCTGGTTTTAAAATGCCCAAAACTTTTGTATTTCAGGTCTTACCAAAAACATCAACTGGTAAAATTCAAAAGTACGAGTTAAGAGAAACAGTCAAAAATCTCTAATTTAATTTTTTATTTTTATCTTCAGTATTTATCACTTTAATAGCTTTTAGTTTTTTATAACACATGTAACAGACAAGATTATGATGACTTTTAATTAAATTTTGAACTTTCTTAGGAGCTGTTCGAATTTCAGATTCAATATACACACTGTCCATGACTGATAACTCTCCCTCGCAATATTTGCATTTCTCAGCCATGACTAATATTTTAAATTTTTCTTAATTTTGTTCCAATACTGAAAAAATCTTTTTGCTGGATGAAGATAATTCTCCTGCAATAAGAAGTAATCGGGTAACTGCTCTAAATCATATATTTCACCTAATTTTTGAAATAAATTTTGGTAAATAGGTCTAAAAGTAGATTTTGTTATAATTTTGGATACGGTGTTTTGGTTATGAATTTCTTGCAATATCTCATATGTATTACCTCTATAGATTTCAGCACCTGCCTCTTTAGCTAAAAAGTATCTATTTTCAATGATTTTGTCACTAAGCTCATAGCCTTCAGTTAAAGTATCATCAAAGATGTAAACAGGATTTCCCTCAATACCGGCTGGCACTCTCATAAACTCGTCATATAAATAAATTAAGTTCATAAATTGGGAAAGAGCCTCGAGCTAATTTCTTCATAGCTGCCATCTATTTCTCTATTCTTCTCAGGTATAATATCTATGCTTTTGTGACAGTATTTGTGAACATTTTCTAAATTAAATATATAAGGTTTTCCTGCAAAGGTACTCGCGATCCACTGCCAAGAGAAGTTATTACTTGCAATGTCTCCATCCAGCAAATGACTCATAAAAAACTTCGCTCCAGCTTGCCACTTCACTCTTCTAAAGTGAATAATATAAGAAGCCAAATACATACGTGCATGGTTATGAAGGTACCCAGTGCTAGTGAGTTGCTCGATGAAAATATTAATAATCTGTGTTTGTGTTGTTGCTGACATAACATCCTCAGGCAAGTTATTTTGATATTCTTGAGCTTGAAATCCAGTTTTATATTCTTCTACATCTGTCCATAGTTGATCAGGATGATGGTAGGCATAGCTTCTCCAAAAATCTCTCCATGCTAATTCTTGAATAAACTTTTCACTCTCAACAAAATTATATTTGTCTCGAATACATTGATAGAGCTCTTTGTTAGTGATGATTCCATATTTTATATGGGCTGATAATCTTGAAATTTGTCCATTTAAAAAGTTTCTTGTTTTTGCATAAAGAACAGGATTAAAAGAATTGAATTTTTCTAGCGCATCTTGTCTTGATAACATTGAGCTATTCGAATTTTTCGATGTTGGTATTAGATCTTGAACACTTGAGATTTTCACTTTTAATTATACATAAAATTTGTGCTAATAGATTGTTTGTAAATCAAAGGTGATTTTGGTTTCAGGGGGGAGCTGAGAGATTCTTGAAATGTCTTCTTCATTTAAAATTGCAATTTTTGGATATCCTCCTGTACAAGGAATGTCCCGCATTAATACAATAGGTTGCCCATCACTTGGTACTTGAATAGACCCAGGCAATATTCCTTCTGACAAAATATCATGAGACTTAGAACTAATGAGACTCTCACCCTTGAGCCTGATACCCATTCGATCACTTTGATTAGTTATTGTAAAAACACCGCTAATAAAAGATTGTAGAGTATTGTCTGAGAAATATTGAAGTTGAGGACCGGGATAAACTTTGAAGTTGGTTGCCTTTTCTAAATCAGGTTTTGGTATAGAGATAAGATCCCAAGAGCTTACATCTTTGCTAATGTTAAATATATCTTCATCATTTAAAGGTCGATTAATCGAACCTATTCCTGCTTTTGTGTCAGTAGAGTAGCTATTAAGACAAGGCTCTAACCCAAGTCCATGCTCAAAAGCTATGTATCCATATACTGAGTCTATTGTATTGTGAATAATCAATTCATCGCCCTCAAATAAATTAATACTTTTATAGGGCTGGTACTCAAGCTGGCTGTTGTTATTTTTCTGAATACTCATATTACAATTACCACCAACACATATCTTAACAGACCCTTCTGTTACTTTTATTGAGGGCCCCACATAAGCAAATTCTAGAAATTGATTTTGATGATTGGGTATAATTTTTTGAAGCTCTGTAATAATTCTTTGGTCCATCGCTCCACTTGGTGAAACTCCTAAGTGCTGATATTGAAATCTTCCAAAGTCTTGAATCGTTGAATGAGTTCCTGCACGAGTGATTATAATTGAGTTCATGACGAGTATTCCTTGATCAATTCATTTAATGAAAAATTATGTTTTTTTATTTTTTTAAACTCTGAAAGCGATACGGCGTAAAATTTTACTTCATCACCTGGAAGAAAAAGGGAAGGGTAAGAACTTTGCAAATCAAAAATATCAAATGGTATTTGTCCAATTATATTCCAACCGCCAGGTGAAACTTTTGGATATATACAGGTATGGTTTTTTGCTATGCCAATGGATCTAGCAGGAATTTTTACCCTTGGAGTAGCTAACCGCGGTGTGA
Source organism: uncultured Alphaproteobacteria bacterium (assembly GCA_902521485.1). Taxonomy (GTDB): domain Bacteria; phylum Pseudomonadota; class Alphaproteobacteria; order HIMB59; family HIMB59; genus HIMB59. The sequence continues at coordinate 193,468 of CABYRQ010000001.1, forward strand.
TTAATTGGGAGGGAACATCCCCTAAATATGGAAACCCCGGCATGAATCCTATATAATATGTATAGTAACGAACTGATGAGTGAAGATTGACAACCTCTTCTTTTGTAATTTGGTGTAGTTTTTGGATGATCTTTATATCTAAAGCAAAATCTTCATTATAACATGCCGGTATTTCCCATGTTTTATTGATTTTTTTGTTAGTTTGAGAATTTGTATCTTTCATTTTCAAACTAATTTTGTCTTTGTTTTGATCTCTAATTTTTGAATTTTCAAAAATTACAACTATTTTATTGAATGAGGGAATAATGTTTAGTGATTGAAGATTAAGGTTTGAAATATTTAAAAATACCTCATTTACCTCCTGTGATATAGATTTTGAGGTTTCATTTCCAAAATCTAAGACTAAACCTCGATCCCCATAAGAATTTATTCCTTTGAAATACACGCTAATATCATAATGTAACTTTGGTGCATTTGAATAAAATTAATTTAAATTCTGATATCGCAGAAAAAGATCTCAATTTTTTCGAGACTGTTGATGCGCAGCTAATAAATAAAATTAGCTCTGCTAATCTTTCCTGTTTATATCATGGGGGGACAAAAGACGTTGTTTTTAAAGCACTAAGTTACTGTAAAACAAAACGTGTTTCAGTTGGCGCACATATTTCTTTTTTAGATAGAGATAATTTTGGGCGCACAAAAATTAATTGGAACAAAAAACTAATCCAAGAAATTGTCAAAGACCAATTAATGTTTATGCATAATCTTGCCTCTGATATTAATTTTCCAGTAACACATGTTAAGCTTCATGGAGCTTTGAGTAATATGGCATGCGCTGACCAAGACCTTTCTAGTGAAATAGTAGATGTTTTAAAAAAAAATTACCCAACAATGATATTACTTGCACCAGCTTTAAGTGAACTTGCTAAAATCGGTATGAATAGCAACATACCCACCGCCCTTGAGATTTTTGCAGATCGCACATATGAAGATGATGCTAGTTTAACACCTCGTTCCATTAATGACTCTTTGATAACAGATCCTAGAAGCGCCAAGGAGCACGTAAAAGCCATGCTTATACAAGGAGGGATTATCTCACGTAATGGTGATACTCTAAAAACAAATATTGATTCAGTGTGCGTTCACAGTGATACGCCTAATAGTGTTGAAATTTCTGAACAAATTTGCATACTCCTTCATGAAATGAAGATAAAAAAAGCAGCTCTTCCAGAATTTTTCTAAGACTAAAATGAATAATTATTTTTTTTACGGCACTCTTCGCTCTATTGCAATATTAGAGAAGGTTATAGGAGGAAAAACTGATCACTTAAAAATAACTGAAGCTTTTGCACCAAAAAGTGAATTGCGTTTAGTCATTAATGAAAACTTCCCTGTAATAATCTTCGGTGAAAATTATTCTGGCGTTGAAGGTATAGTGGTTAAAGGATTAAGAGAAGAAGATATAGCACGTATACGTTTTTTCGAGGATGTAGAGTTTTCTCCTAAAACAATGATTATAGACATAGGGGGAATTCATGAAGAGGTTAATTATTTTTCACAAAAAGGAGTTGAGCCCTCTTTAGACCCTTGGTTCTACGATGAGTGGAAAGAAAAAGAGGAAGCTTTGTCCCTAGTGACAACTGATTTTTGGATGCAACTTTACGGAAAATATACAGCTGAAGAGGCAGATCAATATTGGAATGACGTAAAAAAGCAGGCATATCATCATTACCTCTCACAACAATGAAAATTATTAATTTAATTTTCTTAATTTCTATATTTTTTACATTTAGTTCTTTATCTGATGAAACAACAAGTTGGGAATTATTAAAAGAGGGTGGTAAAGTAGTTTTTATTCGTCACGCATATGCTCCTGGAGGCGGTGATCCCAATAATTTTGAATTATACGATTGTTCAACACAAAGAAATTTAAATGAACAAGGAATTAATCAATCTAAACAAATGGGTATATTATTTTCTAAATATTCTATTCCAATAGACTCTGTTTATTCCAGCGAATGGTGTCGTTGCAAAGAAACCGCTCGTCTGGCATTTGGAAATTTTGAGAGTTTAAGTGCCTTAAATTCAACATTTTCAGCTGATTATCAAAAAAACTATTCAAAACAAATGTCTGAATTAAATCAATTCATTAAAAATTGGGACGATAGTCAAGGTAATTTAATTTTTGTAACCCATTATGTAATTGTTGGTGGTTTTCTTGATTATTATCCAAGTTCAGGAGAAATGGTGATAACAGATAAATCTCTATCAGTTCTTGGCACTATTAAAATAAATTTTTAAAAGAATACTCTTTCAATAAACCAATATAAACCAATCATTGAAATTATAATTGAAATAGGAATTTGCAAAAATGCTCTATACCAACTTTGACGTGAAGGTCTTATAAAGATAATTGATGCTAAGATAATAATTGCTATCTGTGCTATTTCTACACCAATGTTAAATGAGATTAAACTTAAAACAAGTTGACTAGTATTTAACCCAATATCTCCCAGCACAAATGCAAAACCTAAACCATGAATTAATCCAAAAATAAAAATTATTAAATACCGAAGTAAAGTTGAACGTCTTTGAAATATATTCTCAATTGCAACATAGCTTATAGACAATGCTATTAACGGTTCAACAATAGTAGCAGGTATAAAAATTAAATTAAAACTAGCTAGAATAAGTGTGATCGAATGCGCAACTGTAAACATTGTGACTTGAAGTAATAAAGGTTTAAATTTGATGGCGTAAAAAAAGATACCTATTATGAATAAGATATGGTCAAGTCCCTTAGGAACAATATGCTCTATCCCTAAAACTAAATATTCAATTGTTGTACTTAAAGCTGAAGACCGTGTCTGTTGGGATATGAGTGATGATCTTTCAGCAGGTTGTAAATAAGTTGTAAATAAAACAGACTCTTTTGATAAATCCTCAAAATGTCTAATTACCACGGGACCCAATTCTTTTTCAAATTGAATGGTAAAAGACTCATCTTTTATTTCAAAACCTATGTTTAAAGTTGTATCTCTGGGAAATTCATCGTTTATTTCTTGAAAAGTATCTACATTTATTAAAGAAAGCGGAATAGTTTCATCTCCAATATTGATTTTAATCTTATCTGTAAATTTATTTTCATTTTCTATGACCATTTTCTCTACTTCTTCAGTGGAAAGGGCCCGTAACGCATCATATTTTTGAGATTGAGGTGAGTCGTTGGTATCCTGATATAAAGAGGCATCAATTTCAGAAAGAACAGTTTCTGCATTTAATTTAAATTCGATTGATGCATTTCCTTCAATAATGGTAATATCCATCACCGCGGGTTTAATTTCGTGTGAATGCAGAGGAGAGCTCAATATTAAAATTAGAAAAAATAAGTACTTAATCATTCGGTCATGTTTACCAAAATTCATCTAAAAATTCTTTATATTTTTTTGCTCCTTATTGCTTATTCTATTAGAGCAAACGCTCATGAATTTTGGATCGAGCCTACGCAATATCAACTTAATGATGACTTAATAAATGCTCACTTGAGGGTAGGACAAGAATTTCAAGGTATGGTTTTAATGTATAATCCACAAGATTTTAAAACATTTAAAATAGTATCTGGATCCAAAAATAAAAAAGAAAAAATAAAGGGCATACTAGGTGATGTGCCTGCAATTAATATAACGACTAATTTAGACAATTTATTAATTATTTATCATGAAACTAAAGATAAATATGTTGATTATAAAAAGTTTCAAAAATTCGAGGATTTTGTTAATGAAAAAGGTTACCAGCAACTAATCAATACTCATTTTGATAAAGGATTTCCCGAAAGTAATTTTATTGAGAGTTATCGTCGTTATGCAAAATCTCTTATTACACTAAATGGCAGTGAGGGGAAGGATAAAAAAATAGGACTTCTATTTGAATTTGTTTTAGACCAAAATCCTTACAAAGAATTGAATTCAAAGCAAATGAGTGGAACTTTATATTACAAAAAAAAACCACTAAAAAAAAATCTTGTTACAATTTTTTCGAAATATAAAAATACAAAGTTATCAATTGTAAATACCATAACGGATGATAAAGGAAAATTCACTTTTGATATTGAACCAGGAAGGGAATATCTTATAGATTCAGTTGTGATTTATCCATTAAAAGCAGACCCAGAAAAAAATGAGCCAATCTGGCATAGTGATTGGGCATCAACAACTTTCTTAATACCTGAAAATAATCTTTAATTATTATTAATTAGTATAAAATAGATAATTATGATTTTTGCTTTAAAAGTTTTATTAGCTGCTCTTGTGATTGCATTTGCAAGTTGGCTTTCCGGTAAAAAACCTGAGCTATCTGGATTTATTATTGCTCTTCCAATAGCGAGTATAATAGCCATAGCCTTCTCTTTCTTAGAGCATAAAAATACTGAAAATACTGTAATATTTGCAAAAAGCATTCTTATTGGAGTACCTGTCTCATATTTATTTTTCTTACCTTTTTTCTTTGCAAAAAATCTCAATATGAATTTTTGGTTAATTTACTTGATCGGATTGACTTTACTCGTAATAGGATATTTTGTTCATAAATATATTATGAGTTTAATTTGAATGTTTGAGTTATTTGCAGACTCAACTCCAAATGCAAGAAAAATTTCAATAATGTTAGAGGAGATTAATGAGAGTTATGATTTGACTTTTATTAATTTAAATAAGGGTGAACAATTCAACGAGGAGTTTAAAAAAATTTCTCCATTTTCAAAAATTCCTGTTTTAAGACATAATAACGAGACCATATTTGAGTCTGGTGCTATCTTAATTTACTTGGCAAATTTATCAGGAGAATTTTATGGCTCAAATCAAAGTTTAACAATTCAGTGGCTGATGGCTCAAATGGGTTATATAGGCCCAATGTTAGGTCAGCATCATCAATTTCATCATTATAATCCAGGTAAAAGTGATTTTGGTGAAGATAGATATTTTAAAATCGCAGAGACAATATACAAAAATTTAGATGATCATTTATCTATAAATGAATATTTGGCAAATGAATATTCAATTGCAGATATTGCAACATTTCCTTGGATCGCTAGACATCCAATTCATGATATAGGTCTGAATAAATATATCAATCTATTGCGTTGGTATAATCAAATATCACTTAGACCTGCTGTCTTAAAGGGATATGATCTATTTAAAGATGGCTCAATACCACCACCAGCATAATCAAAATGAAAGTATACTTTAATGGTTCATGTAATATTTGTAATGCAGAGATAAGTCACTATAAAAAGAAAACCTGTAATATAAACTATGTTGATATTTCAAAAAATAAAGATGAGCATATAAATCATCTCTCCAAAAAAGAATTATTTAGAAGAATGCATGTATATCATGATGGAAAAATTGTTTCTGGATCAGAGTCCTTTTTAGTTTTATGGGATACAATTCCAAAATGGAGATACCTGTCTTTATTGTTGAAGCTACCATTATTTAGACAATTATGGAAAATTGCATACGAAGGACTAGCTTTACTACTTTATTTGAAAAACAAAAAGAAAATTTAGTAGAACCATTCTTGAAGAAAACCACAAGAATGGTTCTGGAGGATTAAGGTTAGTTATTAATTCCTACTTTTCTGAGAAAATTTAGATCAATCAATATATCTTTATAAATGGGGATATTTTTGCTATTTGGCACTATATAGTGAGAAAATCTAATTTTTTAAACGATTTAATTTTATCACTTCACCAATAAAATATAATGATCCTCCAAAATAAATTGTGGTCTGATTTGATGAGAATTTATTAATCATTTTAAATGAATCTGTTAAGGAATTTGCAAAATAGAGTTTCAGGTATTTGGGCAGCAAATCCTCAGTGATAGAGTTTTCCTCGTTCATTTTAACAACAATTATTTTATTAAAATGATTTGATAAGTTAGAAAGCATCTGAATATATTTTTTATTTTTTAAAAAAGAGCATATGAGTATCTTCCTAATTTTTGGTAATGATTTAATTAATGCTTTCATGCCATCGATATTGTGAAAGCCATCTAAATAAATATTTTTATATTTCTTTATTTTTTTATTTAAAAGTCCGCTCTTAATTTGCTGCAATCTCCCAGGCCACTCACAATTCATCAACGCTTTTTCTGTTTTTTCTATTACAAATTTTTCTTTCAATATATTCCTTGCTAAATGTATTGCTAATCCAGCATTAATTAATTGATGTGATCCTAATAAACTTAATTTTGATAAATTAACTCTTATATCATTCGATAAATAAAAATTAGATTTTATTTTCCAATGAATATTAAATAGATTTGCAGCTAATTTTCTTTTTTTTAATTGTGACTTAATATATTTCATAACATTTGTTTTCTGTCGATTAATAAAAATTGTACTTTTTGGATTTAATATTCCTAATTTCTCAAAAGCAATTTGATCCAATGAATTTCCTAAATAATCTTGATGATCTAAAGAAATTGGAGTAATAGCTGCATACTTTGATTTTTTTAAAATATTTGTAGCATCAAATCTTCCTCCAAGCCCAACTTCTAATATTAGATAGTCAGCTTTATGATCTTGAAAAGCTTTAAACGCCGCCGCAGTAGTGATTTCAAAAAACGTTATCAAATTTCCTTCATTTTTATCTTCGCAAAACTTCAAATATTCTAATAATTTTTGATTGGAAATTTCTTTAGATCTTAATTGAATTCTTTCATTAAATTTTACTAGGTGAGGAGTGGAGTACACGTGTGTTGAATAATCATGGTGATTGAGAATTGATTTTAAAATAGCTGCTGTTGAGCCTTTTCCATTAGTTCCAGCTATATGAATGACTTTGGGCAGTAAATTTTCATCAAAATTGATTTTCTTTAAAAGTTTTTTAATTCTCCATAAAGATAAGTCTGAAAATTTTGGATGTAGATTTAGTAGTCTTTGAAAAATGGGATCTTTCAAGAATTTATTTTTTTACGAATGATAAAACTTTAGAAAGTGTTTGATTTAATTCTTTTCGATGGACAACCATATCAACCATTCCGTGTTCAAGGAGGTACTCGGCAGTCTGAAAATCCTCAGGTAATTGTTCCTTGATTGTCTCTTCGATAACTCTTTTTCCAGCAAAACCAATCATACTTCCTTTTTCAGCAATGATAATATCTCCAAGCATCGCAAAAGAAGCACTCACACCTCCAGTAGTAGGGTGAGTTAGAACACTCACGTAAGGAATTTTATTTTGATCTAGCATATTTACAGCAGCAACTGTTTTAGGTAGTTGCATTAAACTTACAATACCTTCTTGCATCCTTGCACCTCCTGAAGAAGCAACAGATATAAATGGACAATTCAAATTAACAGCGTTTTGACAACCAATTTTAAATGCTTCACCAACAAATTGACCCATTGAGCCACCCATAAAATTAAAATCTAAAATAAAAACTACAACTTTTGTGCTTCCAATTTCACCTTTAGCTAAAATGGCGGCATCTTTTTGATCAGTTTTCTTTTGTGCAGCTTTCATCCTGTCTGTATATTTTTTAAGATCTTTAAATTTTAGAGGATCATTATTTTCAAAAGGTACTTCAATTAATTCATAATTTTCGTTATCAAATAAACTTTTTAATCTACTATTTACATCCATCCCCATATGAAAGTCACAGTATGAACAAACATTTAGATTTTCTTTCAAATCACTTACATACAAGGTTCTTTCTCCACATCCACACTTGGTCCATAAATCAGACGGAGGTTCTTTTCGATTAACAAGGGAGCTTAATTTAGGTTTTACATAATCTGTGAGCCAGTTCATTTTTAGATCTTAACCTCTTGAATAAATTTTTTAAGGCTTTTAAGGTACTTATTAAAATCCATCTTTATATCAAAATATTTTTGAATTAGAGCTGAGCCAATTACAACACCATCTGCATTTGTTTTTTTCGATATATCAATGACATCTTTTTTAGACTTGATCCCAAATCCAACTAAAACGGGAACAGAAGACATTTTTTTTATAGATTTAACATTTTTATTTATTTCTTTGTAATCTAATTTATTTGAACCAGTGATTCCAGTTGCAGATATGTAATAAATAAATCCTTTTGAATTTTTTAGAAGTTTTTTTGATCTTTTTTTATCAGTCATTGGAGATATTAACTTGATCAAGTGGATGTTATTTTTAGACAATGACTTTTTGATTGCATCTTCTTCTTCAAAAGGCAAATCAACAATTATTATACCATCGACAATACTTTTAATATTTTTGATGAATTTATTTAATCCAAATTTACGGACAGTATTTAAATAACACATAATAACAAATGAAGTATTATTTTTAGATTTACTTAATTCTTTAATTAAATTAAGTGATTGTTGTGTTGATAATTTTGATCTAAGTGCAAGTTTGTTTGCCTCTTGGATAATAGGCCCATCTGCCATAGGATCAGAAAAGGGAAGCCCAAACTCAATAATATTTGGTTGATGAGATAACATTTCATTAAAAACCTTTTTACTTTGATTTAATGTAGGAAACCCACACGTCATAAATAACGAGAGTATTTTCTTCTTAGGAAGAGAGTCTAGATTATTCATCTGCATCAAATCCTATTGCTTTAGCTGCAGTAAATAAATCTTTATCACCTCGTCCACACAAATTTAAAATTACAACTTTGTTTTTATGTTTATTTTTAAATGCTTTAATTAAGTAGGCTAGGGCATGGGAAGGCTCTAGTGCTGGGATAATTCCCTCTAGTTTTGAACATGTTTGAAATGCTTCAAGAGCTTCTTTATCAGTTATACCAAAGTATTTAACTCTTTTAATATCTTTTAAGTAGGAGTGTTCAGGCCCTACACCTGGATAATCGAGGCCAGCAGAAATAGAATGTGCCTCTTTTATTTGTCCATCATTGTCTTGTAAAACATAACTGTAACTACCATGTAGAATTCCAGGAGTTCCAGATGTCATTGTAGCAGCTGTTTCTTCTGTTTTAGCGCCTCTACCAGCCGCCTCAACTCCAATAATCTTTACCTTTTTATCATTCAAAAATGGATAAAATAAACCCATCGCATTTGATCCGCCTCCAACGCAAGCTATCAAATAATCTGGTAGTTTTTTCTCTACTTTTAATATTTGTTCTCTTGCTTCTTGTCCAATTACAGATTGAAAATCTCTCACCATTTTCGGGTAGGGGTGAGGACCTGCGGTAGATCCGATAATATAAAAAGTATCTCTGACGTTTTTAATCCAATCTCTTAAAGCTTCATTCATCGCATCTTTTAAAGATTTACTACCAGACTCAACAGGAATGATGGTGGCTCCCAGAAGCTTCATTCTGAAAACATTAGGTTTTTGTCTTTCGATATCTTTAGCTCCCATGTAAATATAACATGGAAGACCAAAAAGAGCACAAACAGTAGCTGTTGCAACTCCATGTTGTCCAGCACCCGTTTCAGCGATAATTCTCGTTTTGCCCATTTTTTTTGCAAGGAGTATTTGTCCTAGGCAATTATTAATTTTATGGGCACCTGTATGATTTAGCTCATCTCTTTTAAAATATATTTTTGGCCCATTAATGTATTTAGATAAATTTTTAGCGAAGTGCAAAGAGGAGGGCCTACCTACATAGTTTTTAAAAAGATCATTTAGCTCTTTTTTAAATTTTTTATCCTTTTGAATTTTTTTGTAAGATTTATCTAAATTTAATAATAGCGGCATTAATGTTTCTGAAACATACATGCCACCAAATTCACCAAATCTTCCAACAGTGCTAGGTTGTTTATATTTTCTCATTAATTATAAATTGATGAAATAATACCATCTATCAAAGTAAGGCTTTTCTCACCTGGTTGTTCCTCTACACCGGAATTTATATCAATAAAATCTGCACCTGTTAAGATAATTGCCTTTTGGATATTAGTGACATTTAGACCTCCTGATAAAATATAAGGAAGTTTTTGAATATTTTTAAAATCAGACCAATCCCAAGTTTGATTGTTTCCTCCAGGCATCTGATTTGAAGAGGGTTTTGCTTCGACGAGAAACTGATCTACATCAATTAACTCAGTCGTTTTAAAATCCTCTGGGGATATAGATTTATATATATTTTTCTTGAAATTACTTTTAATTTCGCTGATAAGGTTTTGATCCTCATTACCATGAAGTTGAATTGTATCAAAATCGAAAACTTCCAATTTATTTTTAATTTCATCAATTGATGGATTAACAAAAACACCTACAAATTTATCTTTATGTAATTTAAAGTATTGGTTAACAAGAGATAGTGTGTCCATATCTATAAATCTTGGACTTTTTTCATAAAAAATTAATCCTTGATAAGAAATATTTAAATCAAGACAGTGATTAATAATTGCTGGATTATTTTGTCCACAAATTTTTATTTTTATTTTGTTCGCCATATTTTTTTAATAAATCTAAAGGTTTTTTACTTTCTATTAATTCTCTGCCTATTACAACAAAGCTTGCACCATTTTGTAAAGCATTATGAGCAAAAGTAACTCTTTTTTGATCATCATTTCTAACAAACATTTTAACACCTGGTGTTATTTTAATTAATTTATTAAATTTTTTTAAAACTTTCAGGTCATTACCTGAACAAATAAGGCCATGAATGTTTTCATTATTTGCAAATTCAGCAAATTTTTTTACAAGTTTTTTTGTATTTCTCTCTTTATATATTTTTTTGCTATCTTTTCCATCTAAGCTAGTCAATAATGTTACTCCTAGGATTTTAGTTTTAAGTTTATTTTTCTTAATAGAGTTTAACGCAGCTTTCATCATCTCTTTACCTCCTGATATATGCAAGGTAAGAAAATCAGGATTTATTTTTGATAAAGAGTCTATCGCACTCTCAACTGTGTTCGGTATATCATGAAGCTTTAAATCAAGGAATAATTTACATTTTGACTTTTTAATTTCTGAAATTAACTCGTTTGAACGATTATTATAAAAAGATCTATACCCGACTTTAAAACCATAAACATGGCGGTATAGTTTTTTAACAATGCTAATATTTTGAGTATTTGATTTTAGGTCTAGGGCTATAAAAGATTTAAGTTTCTTCATTTAACTTTTTATTTGTATTTTCACTTGCTTTGAAACTAACCTTCCATTTGGAGGGGATATAAATTTTTTTTTTATTTCTAGGATCAGACCCGTATCTAGGTTTCATAAATTTTGATTTAAAGACACCAAAATTTCTTAACTCAATAGAAATATGATTTGAAATATTCTTCTCTAAAATTTCAAAAAACCTATCAAATATATTTTGGTTAATTTTTGGAGTTAAATCAGTTTCTGATTGCAAGTAAGTCTTTAAAATATCAGACTTATTTTTCTTTAGGTCCCTTGTCCTCATCCAAAGCCTTACCTAAAATATCTCCTAAAACTGAACCAGATGATTTAGATCCATATTTTTCTAATAAACTTTGTTCCTCATCTATTTCTAATTGTCTTATTGATAGTGAAAATTTTCGATTAGTAAGATCAATGGAACTAATTTTAGCATCAATTTTTTGACCTTCATTATATCTAGATATATTTTGTTCCTCTTTATTTTTTGAAAGTTCTTTTCTTCTTATTGTAGTCTCGATAAAGCTAGCTACTTCAACATCAATACCATTATTATTAATTTTAATGATTTTAGCGGAAACAACGTCACCTTTTGATTTATCTTTGAAAAATTCACTAAAAGGATCATTAGATAATTGCTTAATACCAAAACTGATTTTTTCTTTTTCTGGATCAATTTCTAATATTTTAACTTTGATATTTTGCCCTTTTTGATATTTTTTCAATGTTCTATCACCATTTGAGTCTGTCCACGACAAATCATTTTTATGGATTAATCCATCAATATTTTCATTAAGTTTTGCAAATATTCCGAATTCTGTAATATTTTTAATCTCAGTATCAATGGTCTGATCTTTACTGTATTCGTTTAGAATATTTTCCCACGGATTTGGCTCAGTTTGTTTGATTCCAAGACTTATTCTTTTTTTCTCTTTGTCTATCTCTAGGATCTTAACCCTAATGTTAAAGCCAATATCTAATATTTTATTCGGATGAATATTTTTTTTAGTCCAACTAATATCGTTTGAATGCACCAAACCCTCTAAATCTTTTTCTGTGAGTTGAACGAAGGCACCATAATCAGTTATGTGAGTAATTTTCCCATCATAAATTTCATTGACTTTGATTTTTTCTTCAATTTTCTCCCAAGGATCATCTTTTAACTGTTTATAACCTAAACTGATTTTATCAGAGTCGTCTGAAACTTTAAGAATTTTAAATTCATAATTTTTCCCAATTTCTAGCACATCTGAGGGATGCCCAATTCTACTCCAAGATATATCGCTCAAATGGACCAAACCATCAATTCCACCAAGATCAACAAAAGCCCCATAGTCTGTAAAAGTTTTTACTTTACCTTTAACTACAGAATTATTTTGTGACTTTTCTAATATTTGATTTTTTATTTCCTTTTGTTTTTCCTCGAGTATTGCTTTTCTTGATACAACGATATTTCCTTTAGAGTAATCCATTTTTAGGATTTCAAAAGTTTCCTCTGTTTTTATAAGGTGGCTCACATCTCTTACAGGACGAACATCGATTTGGCTTAAGGGTAAGAATGCATTTGTGCCCATTATTTTTACGTAAAGTCCTGCTTTGGCTTTACCAACAATAAATCCTTTAACTCTCTCTTTGTTGTCAAATAACTTTTGAAGCTTTTCCCATGATTTCATTTTTATCGCTTTTTCATGAGAAACTTTTATGTTGCCTTCCCTGTCTTCTAATTTTTCGACAAATACTTCAATTACCTGACCAGTTTTTAATTCATCTGATGAACCAGAGTTTATAAATTCTTCTTTAGGTATTTGACCCTCGCTTTTATAACCAATATCGACTGTTATATGTTGCTCACTAATTTTAAGAATTGTTCCAGAAATAATTTTATTTGCAGCGATTATGTTTTTATTTTCGAATTGTTGGTCTAGCAATTTGCTATACTCGTCGTTAGATATCATATGTCATTATTTGCCTTTCAAATTAAGTACGGTTTTTTTAAAGTTTTATTGATGTTTTTCAAGAAAAATTAATTACTAAATTGAGATATATGTTTAAAAAACGTTGGATAGCTTGTTTTTACACATGATTTGTCTCTTATAATATTGTTTTTTTTACAAATCATATTAGCGATAAAAAATGACATTAATATTCTATGGTCGTAATTGTGTTTTATTACTGCAGCACCATCTTTTAAATATCTATTACCATAAATATGTAAATCATATTTTTTGATTACAGACTTTACGCCAATTCTTTTTAAATTTTGATGTATTAGTTCTAACCTATTACTCTCTTTTACTGTCAGTTCTTTAAGGCCTTTAAAAATTGTTAATCCATTTGCAAAAGATGCTACTATCGATAGTATTGGTATTTCATCTATTTGTAATGGGATATCCTTTGATTTTAGAATAGTCGAACTTAATTTATTTTTTTGATCAATTTTAATATCAGCAACCAATTCATTATGAATTTTTCTTTTATTAATTATATTTATATTTCCACCCATATCCTTTAAAGTTTTTATAAATCCAATTCGTGTTTTGTTAAAAAGTACATTCTTAACAATTAGTTTAGACCCAGGTTTTAAACATGCTGCTGAAATAAAAAATGCAGCTGATGAAGGGTCACCTGGTACGTTGTATTTGATAGATTTAAGTTCTTTATCATTCTTCATCTCTATAAATCTGTGTAAAGAGCCTTCTCTAACTTTTATATTATACCCCATTGAATGAAGCATATTTTCTGTATGATCTCTTGTTGTTTTAAATTCTTTTATTTTTACTTTTCCATTTGTATTTAAAGCAGAAAGCATTATTGCACTTTTGATTTGCGCAGATGGTATAGTTATATTAAATGATAAAGGTACCGAATTCCCAGTTCCTTTTAATTTAATTGGAGGGAATAGGTTTTTCTTTAATTCTATTTTTGCACCTATTTTAGTTAAGTGCTCTGTCACCCTTTTCATTGGTCTTTTACTAAGAGATGCATCTCCAACAAGTTTTACACTGATATTATTTGATGAAATCAAACCAGATATTAATCTAATTCCAGTTCCTGAATTACCAAAATCTATTACATTCTTTGGTTCAAATAAACTACCCGGGGGAATACCAAATACCAAATATTTATCTTTCTTTTTTTTAATTTGAACACCTAACAATCTCATTGCTTTTAATGTATTCATCACATCTTCACCTTGTAATAGGTTATAGATTTCAGATTTACCAATTGCTTGTCCTGCTAAAATCAAAATTCTATGACTAATAGATTTATCACCCGGAGGAAAATAAGTACCTTTAATGCAGCTTTTATTATTAAAGGGCATAAAATTCAGTTATAATTTTTTCCTAAGTAGATTTTTTTTACAAATTTATCAGATGTAATTTCTTTGGGACTTCCAGATTTAATTATTTCACCATTATAAATAATATACCCGTATTCAACAATACTTAAAGCTTCTTTAACATTATGGTCAGTAATTATTATTCCTATACTCATTTTTTTTAGCAACATAATAGTAGACTTTACCTCTTCTATTGCTATGGGGTCTATACCTGCAAAAGGCTCATCAAGTAAAAGAAATTTCGGACTACTTGCTAAAGCCCTAGCTATCTCGGTTCTTCTTCTTTCACCCCCAGATAATAATTTACCCTTAGTTCTTTGAAAATTGCTTAAGGAGAATTGTTTAATAAGATAATTAGTAATTTCTTTTGATTTATTTTTATCATGAAATAATTCTGCTATTGAGAAAATATTATCGAAAACATTTAAATCTCTAAAAATTGAGGCCTCCTGAGGTAAATATGAGATACCAAGTTTTGTTCTCAAATTTAAACTTTTTCCATCTAAACTATTTTCATTTAATAAAATTCTACCAAGGTCTGGAGTTAAAAAACCAGCAACAATATTAAAAAGTGTTGTTTTCCCACTCCCGTTTGGTCCAAGTAAACCATTTATTCTATTGCTGTTAAATTCTAAGTTTATTTTATTTAAAGCTTTTTTTGACTTAAAGCTTTTACTTACCTCTATAAGTTTAATCGTTTGAGTCATTTTCTAATAAAACTTCAACAAGAGAGTCTTTATCAGCTGAGTTGAGTATTCTTTTATTGTTGTCAATGTCAGCAATAAGTTCATAACCAGTAAGTAATCTTGTCGGAGATTCAATAGATACATCACCTGTAAGAATAATTATATTATCATTCTTAGTGTAAATAGCATGATTGCCTTTAAAAATCTCATCTTTAAATTTTATGACCACGTTTTCAAATAACTCAACTGTGGTAAAAATTTCCTCATTATTCTCTTCAATATAATTTGCAATCATTTTATCTGAATAAGCAATAAATTTATCATTTTTAAACTCTACATCTCCATTTGCTGTGTACTTTTTATTTTCAGAGTCCCAAATAAGCGTATCACTAGCCTTTACATAGCTATCTGAATAAGATGAAGAGAAAATAAGTAAAAAAACTATCAGGTATAATATTTTATTAATCAATTAAAAACTCTACTTCACCTTTAAAAATAATTATACCTTCATTATCTAAGTTTTTAAAACCTTTGGATTTTAGTATTCCCATGGAGTTTATCACCTTAACAGGATCATTACTATTTGATATTTCTTCTTCAATTTTAATGAAAATATTCTCACCGTAAATTTTATATTCTTTATTTTCTAAATAAGAATTTCCTTCAAGATAAATATTATTTTCATCAATTTTATTTAATTTTTCAGATCCAATTTTTGTCATACCAGATTTACTCAATACAATGCTAGAAAAGTTTTCAACAGTCATATTTTTTTGACTAAAATTCTCAGACAAAGGTCTTTGATTATAAAAATATATAAAAATTTGGATAGCTAAAAAGATAATAATAAAAAAATTAATTATCTTTTTGTATAGATTTCTAGTCATTTTCTAAACATTTTTTAATATTAACTATGCCAATTGGTTTATCTTTTTTGACAATGATTAGACTTGTAATGGAAAATTTATTCATAAGAACAATAGCTGATGATATTAATAAATCTCCGGTTGCAACAATAGGTTTACTTTTCATAATATTTGTGGCTCTTTCTTTTATATTTATATTTGCAATCGATCTTCTTAAATCACCGTCAGTAATAATACCCTTTATTTTTTTATTACTACCCAAGACTACTACACAACCATATTTTTTTTCAGTCATCACCAAAACAGCATCAATTATAGATGAACTAGTATTTATTATAGGAATATCAGTATCCATAATCTCATTAAGAGTTTTCAATTTTTTTCCAATTTTTCCTCCTGGATGAAGTTCAAGAAAAGATTTTTTATCAAATTTTCTTAAACTCAATACTGAGCAGCAAAGAGCGTCACCGAGAGCCAAGGACATAGTAGTTGAAGTTGTTGGAATTGTTTGTAATTTATCTGCTTCAGAATGATCAGGTAAAATTAAATTTATATCTGAATTTTTTGATAATAAGCTTTTTTTGGAAGAGGTAATTGAAATAATTTTAATTTTTTTTTTCTTACTAAAATTTACTAAATCTGATAACTCATTAGACTCTCCAGAGTTGGATAAAATTATTAAAATATCACTTTTTTCTATAATACCCATATCGCCATGACTAGCATCAACTGGATTTAAATAAATTGCGGGTATTCCAGTTGAGGTAAAAGATGCTGCAATTTTACCAGCAATATTTCCACTTTTCCCAACACCAGAAATAATTATTTTACCGTTTTGTTGGGAAATTAGCTCAACAGCTTTAATAAAATCTTTATCCAAACTTTTTGATAACTTGTCTAAAGCCAAGGATTCTAACTTAATAACTTTTTGACCTACTTTTTTTATATCGTATTTAGTCATTAATTACTTATGTGCAAAGATATCCATTTCTTCCCAACCTTGTAAATCTAAATCCACTCTAACTTCTAAAAATTTCATTATTGATTTAAAAAGTTTTATTCTTTTTTGATTAATTAATTTATTATTTAGCGAATTCTTAATTTCAAATAGATACAAAACATCATTCATAGCATATTCAATTTGCTTTTTTGTTAATTTTTTTTTACTCCAATCTGATGATTGTTCTGTTTTATCTAACTGAATATCTAATACTTCATAGACTAGATCTTTGAGACCATGTTTTGATGAATAAGTTCGAGTTAATTTTGATGCAACCTTTGTACAAAATACATTCTTAACATTTATTTTTAAATTTTCTTTCAATACTGCCATATCAAATCTTCCAAAATGGAAAATTTTTGTAAGATTATTATTTTCAAGTAATATTTTTAAATTCTTTGATAATTTTGGTGATAAATCCTCATCAAATTTAATTAAATATACCTTTTTATCTGTTTCATTTCTTAATTGTATAAGACAAAGTCTGTCTCTTTTAATATTTAAACCAAGGGTTTCGGTATCAATAGAGATATCTCCCTTAAATGATTTTAAAACTTTTGTTGGCAGATCATTTTGAAATAATTGGTAATTTGACATCCTAGAACATATATTTATATAAGATAGATAATACAATGAAAAACAAAAATATCTTAGTTTTAGGATCCACTGGCTTCATAGGAAGAAGCATCACAAAAAGACTCTTACAAAATGGTGACAAATTAATATGTCCTGTCAGAAATGCCAGTAGGGTTAAAAGAAACATACTTTCAGGGGATATTGGACAGATTGAAGTAATAGAATTTGATATTAATAATTTATATGAAATTAAAGGCTTAATTGAAAATTCAGATTTTGTAATTAATTTGATAGGAATTCTGTATGAACAAAATAATTTATCATTTGAACTAGCTCATTACTTATTACCAAAAAAAATTGCTATTTATTGTGAGTTATTTAAAAAACCATTTCTTCATGTTTCAAGTTTAGGTTCAACTTTTCAAACCAAATCAAATTATTTAATTAGCAAAAAAATGGGTGAAGAATTTATCGAAAATAATAACACTAATCATATTATTGTAAGACCAAGCACAGTTTATGGTGAAGAGGATAATTTTATAAATTTATTTGGTAAGATGGCTAAAATTCTACCTTTTCTTCCATTAATTAAAAAAGGAAAAACAAAATTCCAGCCAATTTATGTCAATGACTTATCTCTGTTAATTTTTAATTTATTAAATAATTTTGATAAATACAAAAATTCTAATTTAGCAGCTGTAGGTAATGAAATATTTACTTTTAAAGAAATTTTAAGTCACATATTTATGTCTTTAAAAAAAAAGGAAAGATTTTTTTATATGCCCTCTTTTCTGGCAATTCTTCAAGGTAAAATATTAGAAAAACTCCCTAAGCCTCTATTTACTTATGACCAGTATGTAACTCTTTCACATGATAGTATATCAGAGGGAAGTCAAAAATTAGTCACCGAGATATTGAAACAAGATCTGTCAAATATGAAAATTATTACTTCAGAGTATCTTAAAAAGTTTATTGATAAAGTTTAATAAACATAAATTAACAAGACTATGCCTATCAAAATTCTATAAATAACAAATGGTGTAAAACCAATTTTATTTATAAAATTAATAAAAATAGAAATTGTTATATAAGCCGCAAAAAATGAAGAAAAAAAAACTATAAGCAGACCTTTATCAATGATAACACTCTCAAAATCACTTATATTAGAAAAAAAAGATAACCCAATAATAGGTATTCCCATATATAAACTATAAATAGAAGAATATTTACGGTCTTCTCCAAATAGTCTAAAGGCAATGATACAACTTCCTGCTCTACTAAAACCTGGTAAAAAGGCAAGACACTGAAAAAAACCAGCTAAAATAAATTTGGTACTTTTGCTTTTGATAACAAATTTAAATTTATTTGGTTTGTCTGAGATATAGAGCAATATTGCTCCTATAATTGAGTTGTATCCTATTAACTCTAAGCTAATAAAACTTAAATTATAAAATTTTAGTATTATGCCCAGAAAAACTGCTGGTATAGTTGCATAAACTATTATCTTAAAGTTGGCTTTAATATTTGATTTTGAAAAATGTTTATGTGCGAAAAGATATATTAATAAAGCTAATAAAGAGGCAAAGTGTGCAGATGTTTCATATAAATAGTTTCTTGATTCTATGTTCTTATAGAGTATTTCTATAATATTTAGGTGACCACTTGAACTAATGGGGATAAATTCAGTAATTCCTTGTATTAGACCATAAAAAATATAATAAATTTCATAAATAGTCATAATTTATTATCATTTATCAGTTTACTAAGTCTTAAAATCTTTATATTAATAATATCCAATTTATTTGTAAGAGAATAAAGTAATATTTTATTATCATGTTAGAGTTCCATAAAAAAAAACCAAAGAATCCATCTAAAACTGAACCTGAGAAAAGGATAAAGGATTTTCAGGAGATTTACAGTCAGTTTGATAAAAATGAATCTGTAGAACAATCTTCAAGGTGCTCACAATGCGGGATACCATATTGTCAAATTCATTGTCCTTTAAACAATAATATACCAGATTGGCTTCGCTATATCGCTGAAGGCCGATTGGAGGAAGCTTATCAAGTATCCGCTTCTACAAATGCATTCCCAGAGGTATGTGGGAGGGTCTGTCCTCAAGATCGATTGTGTGAGGGCAACTGCGTTGTCGAACAGGCGGGCTTTGGTGCAATTACAATAGGTAATTTAGAAAAATATTTAACAGAAATAGCATGGGAAAAAGGATGGGTTAAAAATTTATCTTCACTAAATCAATTTAAACAAAGAGTGGCTATTATAGGATCTGGCCCTGCAGGAATGGCTGCTTCAGCCTATTTAACTCAAAATGGATATCAAGTAGATGTCTTTGAAAAAAATGACCGAGCAGGTGGCTTGATGATTTATGGAATACCTAATTTTAAATTGGACAAAAAAATAGTTGAAAGAAGAACAGAGTGGCTTTTGGAGAGTGGAGTTAAATTTAATTTAAATATGGAAGTTGGAAAAAATATCTCTTTTCAAGACTTGGAAAAAGATTATGACGCAATATTAATTGCGACTGGTGTTTATAAGGCTAGAAAATTAGATATTGATACCTCATCAGTAGACAATAGCATTCCTGCTCTAGATTTCTTAATTGAGAGTAATAGAATTGGATTAGGTGACTCTCCATCAAATAATAAGTTTCTCACCGCAAAAGATAAGAAAGTAGTTGTTATTGGAGGCGGAGATACAGCTATGGACTGTGTTAGAACAGCAATTAGACAACAAGCAAAAGAAGTTACTTGTCTTTATAGAAGAAATAAGGAAAACATGCCTGGATCAGCAAGAGAGGTTTTAAATGCAGAGCAAGAGGGTATTAAATTTAATTGGTTATCTGTCCCATCTAAAATAATAAGTGATAACTCTACTGCAACAAGTATGACATACAAAGTCGCTGCCTTAGGAGAAGTTGATGAGAGTGGAAGAAGAAAACCAGTAGATACAGGTGTTGAAAAACAAATAAAAAGTGACCTAATTATCCAAGCTCTAGGTTTTGAACCCGAAGATTTAAACCACAATTTTAAAACAAATATTGAATTAACAAGCTGGAAAACAGTTAAAGTTGATTTTAAAAAATTTCAAACAAGTAATCCAAAGATTTTCGCTGCTGGGGATATCGTCAGGGGTGCCTCCCTAGTTGTGTGGGCGATCCACGATGGTCGTGAAGTAGCAAAATCAATTCATAATTTCTTACAAAGTTCAAAAATAAAAAAAGCATCATGAAAGATCACCCATTAGAAATCTACAGAAGAAATAAGCAAAAGCTAAAAGATAATCACGTTTACAATGAAAAACATGAACATGATAATTGTGGTGTCGGTTTAGTTGCCTCAATTAAAGGTGAGTCAAGAAGAGATATAGTTGAAAAAGGTGTCGAGGCACTTAAGGCTGTATTCCATAGAGGTGCTGTTGATGCTGATGGTAAAACTGGAGATGGTGCTGGCATTATGTTGGAAGTTTCAAATTCTTTCTTCAGTAAACAAGTTTTAAAAACGGGTCACAGAACGAGACAAGACTCTATTTTGGGTGTAGGTATGATATTTTTACCAAAAAGAGATTTTGGAGCACAAGAAAAATGTAGAGCTATTGTCGAATATGAAATTATAAAAGCCGGAATGAATCTTTTTGGATGGAGACAAGTTCCAGTTAATACAGAAATCATTGGTGAAAAAGCTAATTACACAAAACCAGAGATTGAACAAATTATTTTTTCTCCTAAAGAAACCACGCCCGATATTGAAAAGAAACTTTATTTAACAAGAAGAAGGATAGAGAACAAAATTAAATCTCAGAGTATTAATGACTTTTATATTTGCTCTTTATCGACAGAAACAATTGTTTACAAAGGTATGTTTTTAGCTGAACAGCTATCTGAATTCTATCCAGATTTATTAGATGATGAATTTAAATCTAAATTTGCTATTTACCATCAAAGGTACTCCACTAATACTTTTCCTACATGGTCTTTGGCGCAACCATTTAGAGTTTTAGCACATAATGGAGAAATAAATACTTTAAAGGGAAATATAAATTGGATGAGCGCTCATGAGCCAAGAATCACACACCCTTTTTTTAATGAAAGAATTAATGATTTAAAACCAATACTTGATCCAGACGCTTCTGACTCTGCATCCCTTGATGCTGCTTTTGAACTTTTTGTTCAAACAGATAGAGACATGCCTATGGCAAAATCCATGATAATTCCAGAGTCTTGGTCAAATAGATCTGATTTATCTGGTCAATTAAAAAGCATGTATGCTTACTGTAATGCTGTAATTGAGCCATGGGATGGACCAGCAGCAGTCTGTGGAAATTTTGGAGACTGGATAATTTCTGGTATGGACAGAAATGGTTTAAGACCTCTTAGGTTCATTTTAACTGATGACGACCTACTAATTTCAGGATCTGAAGTGGGTATGATTAATATTGATGAAAAAAATATTCTAAAAAAAGGAAGAGTTGGGCCTGGTGAATTAATCGCAGTTAATTATAAAGAGAATAAATTTTATGAAAGCTCTGAACTAAAAGAATTACTCAGCAGCCGAAATAATTATTCAGACTGGAATGAAAAGACAATTAAGTTAGATAATATTTTATCCAAGGACAAGATATATACCCCATCAGCAGAGGAGAAAGATAATGTTTTTCAAATAGCTAAATCATTTAATATAACATTAGAAACTCTTGATTTAATTTTAGATCCCATGGTAAAAACAGGTCAAGAGGCTATCGGATCAATGGGTGATGATGCACCCCTAAGTGTACTTACTGAAAGATACCGAGGTCTTCATAGTTTCTTTAAACAAAATTTTGCTCAAGTAACTAATCCCCCTATTGATAGTTTAAGAGAGCAAGTGGTAATGAGTTTAAAAACTAGACTTGGAAATTTGGGAAACATCGTAGAGGAAGACTCTGAACAATGCAATTTAGTACTTTTAGAAAGCCCTTTGTTATTAGATAACGAGCTTGAAACTCTAAAAAGTCATTTATCACAATTTACAACTGAGATTGATTGTACCTATAATTTAAATGAAGATACAAATTTCTTAAATGAAATTCAAAGAATATGCTCTGAGGCTGAACAGGCAGTTAGATCTGGCTCTCAACACCTAGTTATAACTGATAAAAATATAAATACTGACAGAATTGCCTTGCCAATGGTACTTGCAACCAGTGCTGTGCATAGCTATCTAATCAAAAATAATTTAAGGACGTTTACTTCATTAAATGTCTCTTCTAGAGAGTGCCTAGATGTTCATTATTTTGCAGTTCTTATTGGTGTTGGAGCTACGACTGTCAATGCTTCATTAGTCGAAAAACTTATTTCAGATAGATTTAAAAAAGGAATTTATGAGAATACTGATTATCCTCAACTAATAAAAAACTTCAAAAAATCCATTGAGAAAGGATTGAGAAAAATAATTAGTAAAATGGGTATTTCTGTTATTAGCTCTTATCGTGGCGGAAGGAATTTTGAAATAATTGGTTTGAGTAGAAGCATGGTAGAAAGTTTTTTCCCAGGTATGTCTTCACGAATATCTGGAATAGGGTTAGATGGTTTAGAAAAGAGAGTAAGACGACAGCATGAGCAATCCTTTAAATCTGATAATGTAATATTAGACATAGGCGGAGAGTATAGATTTAGAACTAACAGCGAAGCGCATGCATATGAGGGTGTTTCAATACACATGCTTCAAGAGGCAGTTACTAGAGACTCTTATAATTTGTATAAAAAATACACTTCAAGAATTTATAGCTCAAAACCAATACAGATCAGGGATCTTTTACAATTCAATGAAAGTAACAAATCTTTAAATCTCGATAACGTACAAAGCATCTCTGAAATACGAAAAAGCTTTGTATCTCCAGGAATTTCTCTTGGAGCTCTTAGTCCAGAAGCTCACGAAACGCTAGCCATAGCAATGAATAGAATTGGTTCAAAGTCAGATAGTGGTGAAGGAGGTGAGGACTCGAGAAGATATTCTAAATTAAAAAATGGTGATAATCCAAGTTCAGCAATTAAACAAGTTGCTAGTGGAAGATTTGGAGTTACCGCAGAGTATTTAAATAATTGTTCAGAATTAGAAATTAAAATTGCACAAGGCGCTAAACCGGGAGAGGGTGGACAATTACCTGGTTTTAAAGTTACTGATTTAATAGCTAAATTAAGACATAGTACAAAAGGTGTAACACTCATCAGCCCTCCGCCTCACCATGACATATATTCAATCGAGGACTTAGCGCAACTTATCTACGATTTAAAACAAATTAATCCCATAGCTAAGGTTTGTGTCAAACTAGTTGCGCAATCAGGAATAGGAACTGTTGCTGCAGGTGTAGCAAAAGCTAAAGCTGATGTAATACTGGTATCCGGACATTCAGGAGGTACAGGGGCGAGTCCACAGTCAAGTATTAAGTATGTTGGTCTTCCCTGGGAGTTAGGTATCAGTGAGGTACATCAGATTCTAGCTTTGAATGGCTTAAGAGATAAAGTTATTCTAAGAACCGATGGTGGTATAAAAACAGGAAAAGATATTGTTATAGCAGCTATACTAGGAGCAGAGGAATATGGTATTGGTACAGCCTCACTTGTTGCAATGGGATGTATTATGGTTAGACAGTGTCACTCAAATACTTGTCCAGTAGGTGTTTGCACTCAAGATGAAAAACTTCGTGAAAAATTCAGTGGTACACCTGAAAAAGTTGTAAACTTATTTTCTTTTATTGCAGAGGAAGTTAGAGAAATTCTTGCATCTTTAGGCTACAAATCTTTGAAAGATATAATTGGTAAAACAGAATTATTATCTCAAATTCATTATGGATCCAGTGATTTAGATAATCTGGACCTAAATCCTATATTAACAAAAATTGATGATGGTAAAATTTATAATTACCATTCTGAGAAAAAAAGAAATGAAGTCCCGCAGACCTTAGATGATCAGTTTGAGAAAGATGGTAAAGATTTTATCAACTCAGGCCAAAAAATTGAATTAACCTATAATATTCAAAATACACTAAGGACAATTGGAACTAAAATTTCCTCTGTTATAACAAGAAAATACGGTATGAATTCTTTGTCTGAGGACCATGTAACCCTCAAATTGAGAGGTTCAGCTGGCCAGTCTTTAGGGGCTTTCGCAGTCAAAGGTCTTACATTAAAAGTTTTTGGAGATGCTAACGACTATGTAGGTAAAGGTCTTTCTGGAGGAAAAATTGTTGTTCAGCCAAGAAACTCATTTACTCAACCAAGCCATGAAAATGTTATCATAGGAAACGTAACTCTTTATGGGGCAACTGATGGAAGATTGTACGCATCTGGTCAAGCAGGTGACAGATTTTGTGTGAGGAACTCCGGTGCTTTGGCCATAGTTGAAGGATGTGGTGCTAATGGATGTGAGTACATGACTGGAGGTTCAGCAATTATTTTGGGAAATATTGGCGATAACTTCGGTGCAGGAATGACTGGTGGATCTGCTTTTATTTATTCTGATCAAAAGAATATTTCTGATTTAATGAATATGGAAACCATAAGTTTATATGAAGTTGATAATCAAGATTGGAAAAACCATCTTTTAGATCTCTTAAAAGATTTCCATAAAGAGACAAAATCTAAAAGAGCTGAGTTCATTATTGAAAATTATGCCTCTGAAATCAAAAAGTTTACTCATATTGTTCCAAACGAAGTAGTTGATAAATTAGAATTTACAGTCACTAAAAAATCAAAAATAGCTTAAATAAATTTAGATAGAGTTCTTAAACTTTCTTTATCAGACATACTGTGATCAGCATGTTTGATGAAAATATTTTTAAAGTTTTTAAATTTTTTGCTCAAATTAAAATTATCATTATACCCATATGGAACAGCCTTATCTTTACCTCCATGAATAAAAATAGTTTCACCTAAAAAATCACCCTTAATTTTTTCAAGAAGATATTTTTTACTTCTATTAAATAATGCAGGTGAGTAAAAATAAGCAAAGTCAGAGCTAATTTTTTGTTTAATAATTTTATTATTTTTAATTTTTTTTCTTTGTTGAATATTTAAGTTTTTCCAAATCAACTTTGTAGTAAAATCAGGAGCAGGGGCAAGACCTATAAGTTTAGATACTTTTTTTGGATTCATTAAAGCATATATGATTGCAACCCAACCACCCATACTGCTACCTATTAAAACAAAATTTTTTAATTTCAAATACTTTGTAATATTATCCAAATCATCATACCAATCGGATATACCAAAATTTATAAATTCCCCACTAGAAAGACCATGGCCTTGAAAGTCAAAGCATAGAAATGAAATATTATTTGTTTTGCAGTAATTATTTAAAAAATATGATTTTTTACCACTCTTATCTGATAATAAACCATGCAAAAAGACAACAGTTTTTTTACTTCTTTTGTAGTATCTATAAGATATTTTGACATTATCTTTTTTAAAAAAGCTTAGTTTTGACACAAATTAAAAATACAAAAAAAATCACTTGTTTACAAATTATTCCATCTATGGGTATAGGAGGTATTGAGACAGGTGTAAGAGATTTAGCAAAATATCTTAATAAAAAAAAAATAAAAAATTATATTTTATGCGAAAGTAGTAATAAGAATTTAAATGTAAAAGATATTAAATTAATAAAATTAAATAATTTAAAATTCAAAAATATATTCGATCAAATAAAAATTAAAAAAATAATTAAAGAACTAATTTTAAAGAAAGGAATAAACTTAGTTCATATTTCCTCTAGAGCGCCAGCTTTTTTTCTTATTAATTTTATAAGAAATTTAGATATTAAAGTTGTAACAAGTGTTCACAACAAGTACCAATCCTTATCTTTGATAAAAGATTGGTATAATAGTTCTCTATTGAAAGGTGATGCTGTTATATTCAATTCTAATTTCGTAAGAAAATCATATAAAAATTATTTTAATGAAAAGTCCAAAATATTTGTAATTCCAAGAGGTATTGATACTAATTTTTTTTACCCATCTAAAAAAAAACAAATAGATAAATTTATTTTTTTACCCTCGAGAGTATCAAGTTGGAAGGGACATGATCTTTTATTAAAATACTTTTCATTGATAGATCAAAAGTACAAAAATCAGTTCAAAATCTGTTTAATATCGTTAAATCAAAGCAGAGAAGAAAAAAAAATAAATAAATTAATTAAAGAATTAGATTTAACAAATAATGTTGTAATTAAGAAACCTACTTTAAAAATAAACAAGTTATACCATGACTCTTTTTTGGTAGTAAATTTATCAATAAGACCAGAGGGTTTTGGAAGAACAATCACAGAAGCTTTGTCTTCTTCTAAGCCCATTATTGCTCCAAATCAAGGAGGAACTAGGGAACAACTTTATAACTTTGATAGAAATTTATTATTTAACGTAAACTCCTATAATTCATTTCTTAGAGCTTTTAAATATATAATCAAAAATTATGTATCACTCTCAAAAAAAGGAAGAAAATTCGTTAAAAAAAATTACTCATCTAATCTTATGTGCAAAAAAACATTAGAAGTTTACAATTATATAGTTAACCAGTGAATATTTTAATAATCAAACATGGCTCAATAGGTGATTTTGTAATTTCTATTGGCGCAATTAAATCAATAAGACATAAATTTCCAAAAAATAAAATTTATTTACTGACTACTACATTAATAAAAAAAATTTTTTTTAAAATACCCTACATAGATGAAATTCATTTAGATGATAGGAATTCAAAATTAGATCTAATTAAATATTTAATTAAATTAAAAAAATTGAATATTTCGCTTGTTATTGACTTACAAAACTCAACTAGGACTGAAATTTATCATTTTTTTACAAGAGTACTTTACAGAAATGTAAAAATAAATAGCTCAAAAAAATTTGCTAATTTTAGATATAAAATACAATCATATCAATCTGAACATGTAAGTGATGGTCTAAACAATCAATTAAAGTTAATTAACATAAATCAGTTTTTTAAACCAAACGTTGATTGGATGAAAAATATTGATTTTAAGAACCCTATATCAAAAAAATATATAGTTTTAATACCTGGTTCGTCAAAAAGTGGTCTTAAAAAGAGATGGCCAGCAAAGTCTTTTTCTGATCTTAGTAATTTATTTATTAGAGAAAATTATGACGTCATAGTAACTGGTACTAAAACTGATCTATCTATAATTGATCAAATCATTAAATATAATCCAAAAGTAAAAAAATCTGACGAATTATCACAATTTAAAAACTTTATAAGCCTATGTGATGAGTCCAGCTTGATTATCTCAGTAGACACTGGACCTGCCCATATAGCTGCTCTCTCACAAAAACCTTTTATATGGTTAGTTCAAAAAGGATCTTACGATTTAACTAACATTCCTATTTCGGAAAATATTACTGTTATCAAGGCTAGTGACGTAAAAAATATTTCAGTAAAAGATGTAATTCAAGTATCAAAAAAACTTTTAAATATAAGATAAAATTTTATTATTTAGTATAATTCCCGAACCACTATCAATCTGAATGATTTTTTTGGCCAAATAAGGACGATACTCTTTTTTAATAAAATTTGACTTATTATTTTTATCATATATCACAACTGCCCTCTTATCTAAAATACCACATACATGTGAACATCCACACTCAGGTGTTATTATTAATTTAGATTGATCTAATAAATTTATCCATTTTTTGAAACTAGGTTTTAAAAAAAATTTATAATTTCTGTCTAATTTTAATATTTTAATTATTCTTTTTATATCATTACTTATAGTGAGATCAGTTGAAAAAGAAATATTTTTAGTTTTTTTTGAAATTTCTTTTATAAGTGAAATAAAGTCGTAATAAAAGTATTCATTATTAATCCATCTACTTGATAAATGAATTAAGTAATCATATCGTAATTTATTTTTTAAAATTAAATTTATTTTCTTTGGTTGTTTAGAGATTGATAAACCCTCATAATTTAAAATTTTGTCCATAAAAATTGTTTGGTGAATTAAATTTTTAATATCATCCCTCTTATATAAATAATTAGAATTAAAGAAAAAATTTAATATAAATCTCCTATATTTATAATTTGAAAAATTTTTTTTGTATCTTGAAGAATAAATTATATTTACTTTCCATTTTGATTTTAAAAAAAATTTGTATAATTTGCCTTTTAAAGGTGAAAAATTTAATATTAAGTCAAATTTTCTAGAATTTATCTTTTTTATAGTTTGAATGGTATTTTCTATTACTATAATTTCATCAATAAAATCAAACATTTGAAGTAAATTTTTTGAAATTCCAGATATAATCATAGTTATTTTAGATTTAGGAAAGTCATTTTTTAATTTTTTCACTACTGGTAATGTTAAAATAGTATCTCCCAATCTATCATCTCTAATAATTGCTATATTTGATCTATTTTTAATTTTCATTTTTTTATTTACAAATTTACAAATAAACTCTATTTATTTCTAAATGCATAATATTCATACTTTCTCATACACTCTATAATTTGACTCTATCTAACATACATTTTGAATAGACCCTTTAATAGAAATAATAACTTTCGTGGCAAGAAAGATCTTCATAAGATAAATAACTTTATTAGTTCCGAAGAAGTAAGAGTTATATTAGATGATGGTGAACAACTTGGGGTTATGAATAAAAAAGAGGCTATAAGCATCGCTCAAGGTAGAGGTATGGACTTGGTTGAGATTGCCCCAAACAATAAACCCCCTGTGTGTAAAATTGTCGATTATGGCAAATTTAAATATCAAGAACAAAAAAAGAAAAACGAGGCAAAAAAAAAGCAGAAAGTAATTGAAACCAAAGAACTTAAAATTAGACCGGGTACTGGTGATCACGATTATCAAGTAAAAATAAAGAACGCTCAAAAATTTCTTAAAGAGGGAAATAGAGTTAAATTTAGCTTAAGGTTTAAGGGCAGAGAAATGGAACACTCTAATTTAGGCATAGAAATGCTTAAAAGAGTAAAAAATGACTTAGAGGATATTATTAGAGTTGAAATGGAACCTAAAATTGAAGGAAGACAAGCTTTCCTCGTTGTTGCACCAAAATAAATTTTATGATAACTAATTGACTTCGATAAGTCGAAAAGGCTTTAACAATAGGGTATGCCTTAAGACTTAGTAAACAAACCTAAAAGGAGAAAAAATGCCCAAACTTAAAACAAAAAGTAGTGTAAAAAAACGCTTCAAAAAAACCTCGTCTGGGAAATTAGTTGTCGGAAACGTTGGTAAACGTCATGGCATGTCTAAAAGAACAAACTCTTTTATAAGAAATTCAAAAGGTACAAGAGTTTTATCAAAATCTGCATCAATAATAATTGACTCAATGATGCCATATTCTAAATAGGTTAAGGAGATACATTATGCCAAGAGTTAAAAGAGGAGTTACAGCAAGAGCTAAACATAAAAAAGTTTTTGAATTTACAAAAGGTCATCGTGGTAGAAGAAAGAATGTTTATAGAGTAGCTACACAAAGCATGGATAAAGCCCTCCAATATGCTTATCGCGATAGAAGAAATAAAAAAAGAGACTTCAGGGGACTTTGGATTCAAAGAATTAACGCTGGTGTTAGAGAACATGGTTTAACATATGCAAAATTTATTAATGGATTAAAGAAGGCTAATATCGAAATCAATAGAAAAATTCTCTCTGAAATTGCATTTCATGAACCTGCTGCTTTCAAATCAATAGTTGAGAAAGCAAAGGCTAATTTAGCCAACTAAATTAAAATGGACATTAAAAAAGTCCTAATTCAAGCCAAAAAAGATATAGAACTGTGTTCTAATCAAAGAGACTTACAAGACATTAAAGTAGCTTATTTAGGAAAAAAAGGAAAAATAACTGAGTTACTAAAAAGTTTAAAAGATCTTTCGTTAGAAGAAAAAAAAAATACGGGAGCAAAATTAAACTTGTTAAGAATTGAGGTTGATAATCTTATAAGAAATAAATCTGATAAATTAAAAATCCAAGAAATTAATACAAAATTACAAAATGAAGCTATCGACATAAGCTTTCCTCCTCCAAATTCAATAAATTCAAAAGTTCACCCAATATCAAAAACATTTGATGAGGTTATTAATATTTTTGGATCAATGGGTTATTCTGTTGCTGAAGGACCTGATATTGAAACAGATTATTTTAATTTTTCTGCTCTCAATATACCCGAAAATCATCCTGCCCGAGAAATGCAGGATACTTTCTATATAAATGACAAGGATAAAAATGACAAACCTTATGTTTTAAGAACACATACAAGTCCAGTTCAAATTAGAACTCTACTAGATCAGAAACCCCCAGTAAAAATAATTGCTCCAGGAAGAACTTACAGGTGTGACTCAGACTCAACACATTCCCCGATGTTCCATCAAGTTGAGGGATTATTGATAAATGAAAATGCGAATATGGGAGATTTGAAGGGAACTCTGATTGAATTTTGCAAACAATTTTTTAATGTACAAAATTTAAAAGTTAGGTTTCGACCTAGTTACTTCCCTTTTACAGAGCCTTCAGCAGAGATGGATATCGCTTATGAGATAGTAAATAACAAAATTCAGTTAGGCCAAGGTGAACGTTGGCTTGAAATTCTTGGTTGTGGGATGGTAAACCCTATAGTTTTGAAAAATTGCAATGTAGATACAAATATTTTTCAAGGTTTTGCATTTGGAGTAGGCTTAGATAGAATCACAATGTTAAAATATGGTCTAACTGACATAAGATCATTTTTTAGTGGAAATTTAAGTTGGATTGCTAATAACGGTTTTACGATAGGAGATTATTAGTGAAGTTTAGTTATAGTTGGTTGTGCGAACATTTAGAGACAGATAAAACTGCAATTGAAATTGGTGATGCGCTGACAAATTTGGGACTTGAGCTGGAGAGTTTTACTGATTATTCCTCATATTCAAAATTCGTTGTAGCTACAATTAAAGATTTTAAAAAACATCCTAATGCAGATAGATTGAATATTTGTAAAGTTGATGATGGAACCAATACATATCAAGTAATTTGTGGAGCAAATAATGTAAAGAAGGGATTAAAAGGAATATTTGCTAAAGATGGAATGTATATTCCAGGAACTCAGATACATTTAAAAAAAGGTAAAATTCGAGGAGAAATATCTGAAGGTATGCTTTTATCAGAGAGAGAACTTAACTTGAGTGATAATCATGAGGGCATTATTGAGTTATTAGGTAATTTTGAAAATGGCACTTCAGCAATAGAAGCATTGAAATTAAATGATCCTATATTTGAAATAGGCATTACTCCAAATAGAGGAGACTGTCTAGGCATTAGAGGAGTTGCAAGAGATTTATCTGCTAAGGGCTTTGGAAAATTAAAACCTTTAAAATTTGATAAAATTGAGCATTTAGAATTTGAAAGTCCAATCTCATGGAATATTAAAAATGATGATAATAGCTGTGAATATGTAGTAAGTAGGTATTTTAAAAACGTAAGCAATTCCAAATCACCAGATTGGTTACAAAAAAAACTTCTAAGCCTTGGCTTAAGACCAATCAATGCTTTGGTTGATATTACAAATTTTATCACTCTCGATTTAGGCAGACCTTTGCACGTATTCGATGCAGATAAAGTTGAAAAACAACTTGATATGAGACTTGCGAATTCAAATGAAAAAATTCTTGCTTTAGACAACAAAGAATACAGCTTAGACGTAAACACAACTGTTATAGCTGACAGTAAAAATACCCTAGCTATTGCAGGAATTATTGGTGGTGATTTCAGTGGATGTACTGATGATACTAAAAATGTATTTCTTGAAGTAGCTCTTTTTAACCCAAATAGTGTAGCAAAAACAGGGAGATCTCTTGGTATAAATTCAGACGCCAGGTATCGCTTTGAAAGAGGCTTGGATAAAAATATGGTAATTGAAGGTTTGGAATACGCGTCATATTTAATAAACAAAATTTGTGGGGGAACAGTTAGCAAAAATATAGAAGCTGGAAAACTACTAAAGCATGAACATAAAATAAATTATAATTTTGATTATTTTAATAAGGTAATCGGTTTCGAATTAGACTCACAAAAACAAAAAAAAATATTAAGTAACCTAAAATTTCAAATCATTGAGATTAATGATAAAGAATGCGATCTCTTAGTACCAACATGGAGGAATGATATAAAAAATAAAATCGATATTGTTGAAGAGATTATAAGAATTTATGGATATGAAAATATAAAAGTAAGTGTACCCTCCACATCAACAGATGATGTATCAAAAATAAATAATTCATCGATTAATAAAAAATTTAAAGCAATAAAGAAACTAAAAAAAACCTTGTTAGCAAATGGTATCTCTGAAGTTGTTACTTTTTCTTTTCATTCAACTAAAGCTCACGAAATCTTGAAAGGAGATGCAACTCTAAAAATTTCTAATGCAATAAGCGATGATCAATCTTTTATGAGAAATTCTATGATATTTAACCATTTAGAAAGTGCGGAATTAAATTTTAAAAAGGGTTTTAAAAAAATAAAATTATTTGAAATAGGACCTATTTATAACTCATCCCAATCACAAGAAAATATATTATCATTGCTTATTTCTTCTGAAGAAAATAAAAATTCTATTTATAAATCAGAAAAATTTAATTTTTATTCTTTATCAAAATTATTATCAAATTTAATAAGCTCTTTAAATTTTGATATAAAACAATTTCATATTTCAAGATCAACCTCGAATATATATCATCCAGGTCAATCCGCTGAACTTTATATGGGTAAAAAATTAATAGCCAGATATGGAAAAGTGCATCCATTAGTTATGGAGGAATTCTCTAAACTT
Source organism: uncultured Alphaproteobacteria bacterium (assembly GCA_902521485.1). Taxonomy (GTDB): domain Bacteria; phylum Pseudomonadota; class Alphaproteobacteria; order HIMB59; family HIMB59; genus HIMB59. The sequence goes on from CABYRQ010000001.1 coordinate 226,850, forward strand.
AAAGACACTTATGCGATTGAAATATTCTTTGAAAATCTTCCAATAGACTCAATTATTAGAATTACCACTAACAACATATTAGACTCTCAATTTCAATTCAGTGAAAAAGACTTTTCATTCATATTCGAAAGAGAGCAAAATTTATTTGAAGTCCAAAGATTTGTTAATGGTGTAGATAAAAACTTAATTAAGAGTGTAGAATTTTTTGATTTGTATGAATCAAAAGACTTAGGGGATAATAGTAAAAGTGTAACTTTTAGGGTCACTATTCAATCAAAAGATAAAACCCTTGAAGATAAGGATTTAGATCAACTCCACAAAAATATTTTAGAAAAAGTATCTAATAAATTTAAAGCAAAAATTAGAAGTTAATGGAAATTTCTAAAATTAGAAATTTTTCAATAATAGCTCACATTGATCATGGCAAATCAACACTTGCTGATAGGATAATTGAAATTTGTGGAGGAATGGATGATCGAACAAAAAAAGATCAAGTTTTAGACTCAATGGAAATCGAAAGAGAAAGAGGGATCACAATAAAAGCACAAACAGTAAGATTAAACTATAAAAATAAAAAAGGTGAACAATATCAGCTCAATATACTTGATACACCTGGACATGTTGATTTTTCGTATGAAGTTTCAAGATCTCTTTCTGCATGTGAGGGTTCCGTATTAGTTGTTGATAGCACACAGGGAGTTGAGGCACAAACACTTGCTAATGCATATCAAGCAATTGATGTAAATCATGAAATACTCCCAGTTCTTAATAAGGCAGATCTACCTGCTTCTGAACCGGATAGAGTAAAAGAGGATATTGAGCAGACAATAGGAATAGATACCTCGGAAGCACATCTTGTTTCTGCAAAAACTGGACTAGGTGTTAAAGATTTATTAGATCAAATTGTTGAAAAACTTCCCTCTCCAAGCACAAATGAGAAAAATCTAAAGGCCCTTTTAGTTGACAGTTGGTATGACAATTATTTAGGGGTAACAGTTTTGGTAAGAGTGCTAGATGGTGTAATAAAAAAGGGAATGAAAGTTAAGTTCTTATCCAATAATCAACAATACAACATAGATAGAATTGGATATTTCACACCTGAAATTAATTATTGCGACGAACTAGGCCCCGGAGAAATAGGTTTTATTAATGCAAGTATAAAGTCAGTTGCTGATTGCAAAGTTGGTGATACAATTGCAGAATTAAATGATCAAAAAATAAAAGCACTTCCTGGTTTCAAGCCATCATTGCCAGTAGTATTTTGTGGAATATACCCAGTTGATACATCAGACTATGAAAGGCTCAAAGAAAGTTTCGAAAAGCTTGCCCTGAATGACTCTAGTTTTACATATGAAAATGAAACTAGTGCAGCTTTAGGTTATGGATTTAGATGTGGTTTTTTAGGACTACTTCATTTAGAAGTTACAACAGAAAGACTCAGAAGAGAATTTGATCTAGATTTAATCACAACCGCACCCGGAGTTGTCTACAAAGTTATAGATAGGAATATAAATGAGAGCGTAATAAGAAATCCATCTGAGTTACCTGATCCAGCAGAAATAGATAAAATTTTAGAACCATGGGTTAAATCTACCATTATAGTACCACAAGATTATTTAGGTGGAGTTATAACGCTTTGCATTGAAAAAAGAGGCAAACAAAAAAACCTCAATATACAAAACAACAGGGCTATTTTAGAAATGGAATTACCTTTGAATGAAATTGTTATAGACTTTTATGATAAATTGAAATCTTACTCAAAAGGTTATGCTAGTTTTGATTATCAAGTTCATGACTATTTTGAGGGAGATTTAGTAAAACTAAATATTCTTGTAAATTCAGAAACTGTTGATGCTTTCTCAAATATTGTCCATAAAACTAGAGCTGAAACAATTGGTAGAAGGATATGTAATAAGCTCAAAGATCTAATTCCAAGACAAAACTTTCAAATTCCAATTCAAGCAGCAATTTATGGAAAAATTATTGCCAGAGAGACTATTAAAGCTTTTAGAAAAGATGTTACCGCAAAACTATATGGAGGAGATGTAAGTAGAAAGAAAAAACTACTTGAAAAACAAAAAAAAGGTAAGAAAAGAATGAAACAGTTTGGTAACGTTGAGATACCCCAGACTGCTTTTTTTGAGGCTTTGAAAATAGGAGACAACGAATAATTTCGATGCAATATAATAAAATATTGTAATTTAAATTAATCAATATTTAATTAATTTCTACTGACTTTTAATTATTAAATTTTAGTATTATTTCTTTTCTGTTTTTCTTGTTAGGTCTATCTAATTTATCAGGTAAGCTTATGTAATTTCCTAGTCTTTTTGGAGACCTAGAAAATGATATTTCTATAGTCTCTGGCACTCCTTTTTCATCACAATCATCATTGTTGTTTGCGTGTATATGAGATAACTCTAAATCAATTTTTTTTATAAAATCTGAAATTCTATCTAAATTTTGACCACATTTGTGAAACTCTATAATAATACCAACAAATTTTTTTTGATGATGAATTATTTCATTAATAATTTCATATTCACTCCCCTCTATATCAATTTTTAAAAATATATTTTCTTTCTTTGTAAAATTTAGTGCTTCTTCAAATGAAATAGAATTACTAAGAGTATTACTAATAAATTTAGGTACAAAATTTTTATTATTAAAAAATTGATAAAATTTTTTCTTTGTTAAATAATTTCTAAAATATTTTGCAAAAGATAATCTCTTAAACTTTTTTAAAGCTTCTAATTTCTGATTTTCCCAAAAGGTCTCATTTATTGATCCATCAAATGCAATTAAATCAATTTTATTTTTATTTAAAAAATCTTTCTCAAAATCCCAATTAGTTGAAATTCCAAAACTAATTAAACATTCTGATTTGTAAAGAGAGTTACTTTCAACTAAATAACCCCCATATCATAACGACTACCAATTCTTAGTAATTTATAACTATATTGAGGTTTAAAAATACTAGGAAGCATAAAACGTATTATTATTATTTAAGATATATCAATTTTAGCCTATAAGATATATCTATGGAGAGATGGCCGAGTGGTTTAAGGCGCACGCCTGGAACGCGTGTATAGGGGCAACTCTATCGTGGGTTCGAATCCCACTCTCTCCGCCAAAAAAATGACAGAAACAATTGGGTATAATCTTAGAAAATTTGTAAGAAAATTCACAGAGTTTCCATTGGTTGAAATCAAAGACAGACAAACTCAATTCAAATCAAATAATAAAATCCCACCAAATGTCTACCAAACATGGGAGTCTAGATTACTTGGAAAAACTCATGCTAAATCCATTCAAGAATTCAGAGAAAATAATCCAACATTATCTTTCTATTTATTTGAAAAAGAAAAAAGAGACGATTATATGGCGTCAAATTGGGGTAGGGAGGATATTTCAAATATTTACTTTAAGAGTATTTTTGGTCCAATGAAAGCTGATATTTTTCGTTATTGTATTTTATATGAACTAGGTGGTTATTATTTTGACATTGCTAAAGGTTGCAAATGTCCACTAAATCAACTGCATGATAGTAATCACATAGGCGTTCTAACATATGAAGACACAATTTGTTATTATCCACCAAATGACCCCAAACTTTTTTCATTAATTAGACCTTTTAATAATATTCTACAATGGGGACTTGCATTTTCAGAAAAAAATTTATTTTTAGAGAATTTAATTAATAATATTTGTTCAGACTATAAATTATACAAAGATAAAGTTTTCAATAGTCCAAAGACAGCTATTTTAAACTTTACTGGGCCAGGTATGTACACAAAAGTGATGAGAAACTTTATTTTAAAAAATGATATATCTAATTTGTCTGAACTAGATATAAAATTTAATAATAATGGAATATTTAAACTAAAGGGCTCCTCAGTCAGACATTACATAGTACCTAGTTATACCTATCAGAAAAACTCAAAAATAGTCAGTTAGTTTTAAGTGACTCAAGAAAATCAATTAAAATTTTTTCATAAGTATTTATTGGAAAATTTTTTATTTCCTTATAACCATAGTCTTGTATCTGAATAGTTTTGGAAAAACCAGGTCTTGAAAACTTATTTTCATTTGTAACTCCAAATATTTTAAAAGTTTTGACACCCACAAATTCAAACATCCAAGCAGTTCCACTATCATTACAAAGTAAACAACTCATTTGTTTTGCTAAATTCATCGTGAAAGTAATGTCATTAGAGATCAATTCACCATCTTTCCATTCTGGGCACTTGAAACCATTATCAAGACAGGTATTTAAAAGATTTTTTTCGTCAGGACCTAAAAAAAAGAATACTTCGTAACCATTTTCTCTCAATTTGTTTGCAATGTTTAAATATTTTTCAAAATTCCATTGTCTAATTTTATCACCAGCACCTGGAGAAATTGCAATATTTTTTTCAATATTTTCATATTTGAGAGAATTTTTAGTACCTTTTGGGAGTTTTATATCGGGAATATCTTTAATTATTTTATTCTGGATAGTAGACAATATATTAAAATAAAATTGTTCAATATAAACATCTTTAAATTTTAAATTGTATTTATTTTTAATATCAGAAAAAAAAAAGTTTGCACATGAACTAAAAAAATATTTGTGTGGTATTTTTTTTAGGCTTAATGTCCTTAAAACAACTTTTTGTAAATCTATGATTAAATCAAAATATTGATTTTCAAGTTTAGTATTTTTTCTAAATAGATTTGATATTGATGACTGTATACCATTATTTTCAATAATTTCAAAAATTGTATCTTTTACTAATGGATTTAATTTATCCTTAAAAGTTGTTGTATGGGTGGTCGTGTAATAAATTTTTGATTCAGGGTATATGTTTTTTAAAGATTGTAAAAAAGTTACCTTTTGTAATCCATCTCCAATTTTATCATTAAAACTATATACAAGAATATTCATTCATTAATATCTAACTCAACTTTTGTTTTGGCACCTAAATCTTTAATTTTATTAGCCCTACTTAATAAACTACCCTTACCATCTGTTATATATTTTTTAGACTGATTTATATTTTCAGTAGATTTAATTAAACTTGCTTCAGTTTTTTCTAGCAAATTTAAAGTTTTTGCAATTTGGTCAAACATACTACCTGCAATTTCTGCAATTTCTTTTGAATTTTTATTTTGTTTCTCAAGTCTCCAAATACTCTCGACGAGTTTCATGCACATAATGAGAGTAGATGGTCCCACAATTATTACTTGTTTTTGTTGTGCATAGTTTGAAATACTCTGATCGTACTTTTGAGCAGTGATCAATGCATAATCATGAGGCATGAATATAAAGACATAATCTGGCGAATTCACTTTTATGAGGTTTGTATAATCCTTTTTGTGAATTGCATTTATATGACTTTTCATTGAATTTATGAAATTTTTTATAGACACCTCTTTTGCTTTTTCATCATCAGTGTTTTGATAATCATACCAATCTTTCATTGGTAATTTTGAATCAATAATAATATTCCTTTTTTCTGGAAGAAAAATTACTACATCAGGCCTAAAAATTTGCCCACTCTCATTTTTATCAGTAAATTGCGTTTTGTAGTCTCTATCTTTGGTCATTCCACAATCTTGTAAGATATTCTCCAAAATAGCCTCACCCATGTCACCCATATCGGAGATATTTGCTGTCATGGCATTAGTCATTTTTTTTGTTAAAACTCCAATTTCATCTATTTTGGAATTAACATATCCCGTTTGTTCAAGAGTTTTATCAAATAGGTTTGCGAGGTTTTCATTAATTTTTTTTAAATCTAAATCAATGTTATGATTAGTCTTAGTACTTGACTTTAACAAAACAAAAATTGAAAGAACGATTACAATAATTAAAAATATAATTATTAAAAAATCCAAATTCATATAAATTAAATTAATATTTAAGAGTAAATTTTATGAATATTATCAATATTACTCTTTAATTTGTTCTTTAATATATTTAATGACTCATAATCAAAAAAATTCTGTTCTAAAAACTTATTATAACATTGTTTAATCTCCTGGGAGATTTGCTCGATTTTTAAAAAATCTTCAGGTATGTGATTTTTTATTTTTTTTACTTCTTGATTGAAATCATTAAGTGCATTTTTAAAATGTTTATCAGAAAAAGTTTCAAGTTTATTTTTAATATTTGAGATATTTAAATTAGTATCAATTTTAGACTCTAAGTCATAAACAGTTAAACTAAAATAGTCAAAAATTTGATCATACAAATCGTAAAGTTTTTGGGAATTTATAACTTTTGGAATATTCATATATAAAGATTACATTAGATACTTTTGATATGTCAAAGAAATTTTAAAATGAAAAAAGCCTAAATACTTATTTATCTAGGCTTTTTAAAAATAAGATTAATATGCCGTATCTCTTCCATCATCCTTTGCAATTTCTCGTGCATTAGGATTTACTGATGGTCTAAAAGGTATTTCAACTATTTCACCATCTACAGGCGACCCTGGAGTTTCACAATACTCATCAGGTAGATGAAATTTAAATTTATTACCTATGTCTTTTTTCTCATAAGGTACATATCCCATTGCGATATTTGTTCCCAATTCAGGGGAATACCAAGGTGATGTTAGATACCCTATTGGTGTAGATCCATCTTCAGATATAAGCCAAAAGTCTGGAGCATATTCATCAATGGGTTTACCACCTAATCTAAATCCAACTAGTTGGTTGCTATATGGTTTCTCACCTGCCTCAATTTTTGTTCTCATTGCCTCTAGAGCTTCTTTACCAATATAGTCAGCTTGTTTTTTTCTTGGAACCTGATAGCCAAGGTTACATTGAAATGGATAAGTTTCGGCATCAAGATCTTGACCCCAAGATAAAATTCCTGCAGCTATTCTTCTATGGTGTGCAGGTGCTATTACTTTTAGATTGTGTTTCTTTCCAGCCTCTAAAACAGCATTCCACATATCATCTGCATACAAAGTTGCATCTCTGAGGTAGATTTCATATCCCTTTTCCCCAGTAAAACCTGTTTGGGAAATAATACAATCTCTCCCTCCAACTTTTGCTGCCATTAACCCGTAGTAAGGAATGTCTCTAACAGCATCTCCAACTAAATCTGCCATAAGATCGATTGACTTTGGTCCTTGAATTTGAACAGGAGATACATCTATTTCATCAATTTCTACATTGAATCTTTTATCGTGATTTACGCCTTGAAGAAAAAACATTATATCAGAGTCAGATAGTGAAAACCAAAATTCATCCTCTGCAATTCTGAGTAATATAGGATCATTTAACACTCCTCCTTTGTCATTACAAAGAATTACATATTTTCCTTTCATTACTTCAATTCTTGTTGCATCTCTTGTGATAACAAAATTTGTAAATTTTAACGCATCAGGCCCTTTTACACGAATTTGTCTTTCAACTGCTACATTCCACATTGTTACATGATTAACTAATGCATCATATTCAACCATTGCACCACCATCTTCAGGTTTTACATAACCTCTAGGATGATACATTCTATTGTATACGGTGCATCTCCAACATCCTGCTTCCACTGATAAATGCCAATAAGGATTTTTTCTAACTCTAGTCGATATAAGCATTTGTTGAGGTGTTGGTCCTGATTGCCTTAAATTAAAAGGGACTTTTCTGTCAGATTGGTCCACTGAACTTGGTTGCTTAAGCTTCATATATCCTCCTATAAAAAATGCAGTAGCAATTTTTGAAAATTAATTTCTTTTTAGGGTCTATGCAATCGAAAAATTAGAACTTAAAAGATTTTGTTGTGGAGGACTATTTTGTCATTTTCCATTGTAAAATCACCATTTTGAAGAGCATTTAACCAATGACAGGTCTTCTCGAAGCCACCAAAAGGAAAACAGTGAAAATTTTTAAATGAACTTTGTTCTTTAGAGAAGTTTGCTAATTCAATAAACATTTCATCGTTTGAAGTTTTCGTTAAAAGGTCAGTTACTTTAGATGAGTTCTTTTTCAAAAAACTTAATGAATTTCCAACACCACTCATTATGCCAAAATTAAGAAGTGTTTTAAAAGACGCCGGGCCTGGAAAGCCTACTCTGACTGGTAATTTTATATTTGAATTATCTAAAAATTTACACCATTTAATAAATGGTTCGGCATTAAAAAAAAATTGAGTAACAAGTTCTAAATTTAAATCCTTATCTTTTGATAATTCATATTTTTTATTCAAAAATTCGTTCACAGTATTTTGATCAATATCAGGTGAGCCTTCTGGGTGTCCAGCTATTCCTATCTCTTCAAAATCATTATCTTTTAATAAACCACACTCTAGTATTTCCAGAGAAGATGATACTGATCCATTTTGATTACCTCCACCACCTATAACAAGAATTTTTTTGCTATCTGTTCTATTTCTAAGTTCTTTTAGGAAGTATGAAACATGATCTAAATCTTTCATTGTCCTTGCAGGCAAATGAGTAATAGGAGTTAATTCTTGTTTAGATACAAAATCAACAGTTTCTAAAATGTCGTTTTCCGTAGCATCAGGAAGATATGTTATGTAGACATTATTTTTTTTATCTAGAGGGATAGACTTTAGTTTATGTCTTACTTTTGGGTTAAGCTCTACTGTAAAGCCATCAACTAAAGAAACAATATTTTCTTTGATCATATTTTTAAAATATAATAGTTAAGACTTTAATCTATGATTTTCTGGGTCGAGCAAAGGTTCCTCTGTAACTGTTAGTGGATACCTTTTGCCAAAGTACTCGACCTCTAACTTATTTCCTTTTTCTGACAATTCTGTTGGTAAATATCCATAAACAATGTGTTTATCAACAAAATAGCCATAATTTGTACTTGTAACGTACCCTATAGCTTTACCATTTGAATAAATCGGTTCTGTGCCCAAGGCCATTCCTTCAGGGTCATCAATAATCATACAAGTAAGTCTCTTTTCAATTGGTTTTTCTTTTATTTTTTGAAGAGCATTCTTACCGATAAACTCATCATCTTTTTTAAGCTTTACCGTAAAACCTAAGCCTGACTCATAAGGGTTGTAATTAGTATGAATGTCTGTACCCAGTGATCTATAGCCTTTCTCCAATCTGAGTGACTCAAAAGCACCAGCACCTGAGCAAATCATGTTGAACTCTCTTGAGGTTTCTCGAAGTTCATCCCATAATGATAGCCCATACTCAGTAGGTGTATATATTTCCCAACCTAATTCACCTATATAAGATATTCTTACAGCAACACAAGGAATGTTACTGATTGAAATCTTTTTAATATGGAAAAATGGAAAACCTTCGTTAGATACATCATCATCATCACACAGTTTTTCAAGAACAGATCTTGAGTTTGGCCCCCATAAGCCGATACCTGCAAAAGCGGATGTCCAATCTATGATCTGAACACTTCCGTCATCAGGAGCATTTGCTCGAAGCCAACTAATATCAATCATTCCATTACCAGCTCCTGCCAAGACCCAAAATTTATTTTCCTCAAGTCTACTAATTGTAAGATCACTTTTAATACCACCATACATATTAGAAATTACGCTATAAACAACTTTACCTACGGCAACATCAATATTATTTGTGCAAACTTTCTGTAATAATTTTAGAGCACCTTTTCCACTTACTTCAATTTTCACAAATCCTGTAATATCAAACAGGGCACCCGTTTGTCTTGTTACAAGATGTTCAGCTGCTTGAATTGGTGACCAATATTTTGCAGCCCAGCCTGTCCTATTTGGAAAGTTTTTACCTTTCATTAATTCAGCATTTGACTCATACCATTGAGGTCTTTCCCAGCCCATAGTCTCAAAGAAATGTGCTTTTTGTCCTTCTAACCTTGCATAAAATGGACTTCTTCTTAGTGGTCTTGGCTGCTCCATTTGTTGAAGCGGGTGAATAATATCATATACCTCTTTATAATTCTGCTTACCTCTTGACCTTAGATATTTCCTAACATGATGATGTTGATGAAAACGATTGATATCTCCTTGACGAACATCAAGTTCAGGCTCACCATTAACTATCCACTCTGCCATAGCTTTTCCAACACCACCAGCATGTGTTATCCATACAGCATTAGCGGTCCACAAACCTTTTACACTTGTCTCGCCCATTAAAGGGTTACCATCTGTTGTAAATGAAAAAATTCCATTAATTTTTTTTGTAAGTTTTTTTTCTGAAAATCTTGGGAACAACCAATTCGACTCTTTATGTGCACCTTCAAAATCATCAGGTCTAAAGTCCACCAAAGAGGGCATTTCTTCAGCATCTTCAGGTTTCTTTAATTCTTCTGACTCTAAAATTCTTGGTTCATGTCGATAATTTCCAATAACATAAGTATCATTCCATTGTCTGAAATAGAGACTGTAATCTTGATGACGCATCAATGCGTGTTCAACCAAAGCTTCTTTGTGATCAGCTTTAAATTCTTTCAATTCCTCAAACGGTTCTAACCACACCATTTGATGTTCGCAGGGAACTAGAGGTAATGATATGTTCGCAAGTCTTCCCATTTTTGGAGCCCAGATACCAGTTGAGACAAGTACAATATCGGCTTCATAATCACCCTTAGATGTTTGTACACCACGAATTTGATTATTCTGAATTTTAAAACCATTAACTGCTGTATCACCAAAGAATTCCCCTGCTTTTAAATCAGTCACATATTTTGCCATAGCTCTAACTGCTCTTACAGGTGCTGCTAAACCATCAGTTGGAACGTAATATCCCCCGTGAATTTTTTCTGGATCAATATAGGGGCTCAATTTTAAAACTTCATCTGGAGTGATTATTTTTGCATCAGTTAATCCATAACTGTGAGCTATACCTAGTTTTCGATAGAGGTCTTGATGTCTTTCTTTTGTCTTCGATACTTCAATTCCTCCAACAGTATGAAAACAAGGTTTTCCCTCAAATGATAAGGATCTAAGTAAGTCAACTGTGTACTGTGCAAATTTACACATCATTCGTGAAGGATTAGTTTGAAACACACCCCCTGGTGCATGACTTGTAGAGCCTCCAGTTTCAAACAATGGCCCTTGATCGAGTATAACCATATCTTTCCAACCTAATTGAGCTAAATGATAGGCAGTGCTCGCTCCAACAATACCGCTACCAACAATTATTATTCTTGATTTTCTTGCCATTTATTCCTCTAAAAATACCTAATCAGTTCCAAAATTTGATGTCAATATGAAAAAAAACCTAATAGTTAACCGCGTCAATAAGACGATCCTCAAGATAGTCAGCAAATGATCGATTACAACTAAGTAATAATTTAAGATCAAGATTAAAAATAGAACAGTCTACTCTTGCTAATAATGTTTGTGCAGCAGTGGATTTTTTAAAGGATTTTTCTCTAAAGTCAAAATGCGTTAATTTATTTAATATATCAAAACTATTTTTACCCTGAATTTCAAAAAATACTTGTGAGTCAGAAATATTTGTCGCCAATATTAAGGGTGATTTATTTAAGTCAGCTAAGATTTTGTTGAGTTTTTTATTTTCAATTTCTTTTTCAAATATCAAATTCCATTGATCAAAAGACATTTTTGCTAAAGTATAATTATCATTTGAAATTATCCTTAAATTATCTGATGGTGGTAAAAGTTTTAAAGATTTATTTATGTGATTATTAAATTTTGAGTCACCAGATCCTCTTAACAGAATCTGTTGAATAACTTTTTTTTTAATCTCAACACCATCAGATCGAATTACTTCAGTCATGAAACTAACCTTTTATTATCTTCATCATAAAAAACTGGTTTAACTATATCTACACCAGTTGTGCTCATACTTGATGTAGAAGCGTAAGCTTTTGTTCCAATCATAGAGTGGCCATTTTTGATAACAGCTAATGCAAAATCATGACCTAATGTAGAACTATAATAACAAGATGTAATATGACCAAGCATTGGGACAGGAGACTTAATTTCTTTATCAAGAATGATATGTTGTCCTTCCTCTAGTTTATCGGCTTTATTCGAGGGAATTATACCAACAAGTTGTTTTCTATCTTCTCTTATAGTATCAGACCGAGTAAGTGATCTTTTACCTAAAAAATCTTTTTTTGATTTACCAATCATCCAGCTAAGTCCCAAATCTATAGGCGTTATAGAACCATCTGTGTCTTGGCCAACAATAATGTAACCTTTTTCTGCCCTTAAAAGATGCATTGCCTCCGTGCCGTAGGGAGCAAGGCCAAATTCTCTTCCAATACTTTGAATGTTATCCCAAATTTTAGGTGCACTATTTGACGGAATATATATTTCGTAACCTAACTCCCCGGTAAAGCTTGCTCTTAGAATTCGTATTGGAATACCATTAAATTCATGAAATTGGAAAGTCATAAATGGAAACTCCTCATTGCTAAAATTGATATTTGGAAAGGCTTTTTTCATAATTTCTCTGGTTTTTGGTCCACTAATGTTGAAAGTTGCATATTGCTCTGTAATCGAGTTCATAAAAACTTTTAAATTTGGCCACTCAGTTTGAGCATATTCTTCCATGCAACCTAAAACAGTAGCAGCACCTCCAGTAGTTGTAGTGGCAATAAAATGTTGATCAGAAATTTTACAAATTATCCCGTCATCTTTTACCATTCCATCTTCCCCCAACATAAGAGCATATCTTGCAGAACCTTGTTTCATCTTAGTAAAACTGTTTGTGTAAATTAAATTCATAAATTCCAACGCATCCTCACCTTTGATCTCAATTTTTCCTAATGTGCTCCCATCTAAAATACCTGCGTTTTCTCTTACATTTTTGCTCTCTCGTTGAACAGCATCATGCATCGACTCATCTTTATTAATTTGGAAATACCATGGCCTTTTCCATTGCCCGACATCCTCAAAAATTGCACCATTTTTTAAGTGCCAACTATGTATTGGTGATTTTCTCTCTGGGTCATAAAACTCATAGCAATTTCTGCCAGCTATTGCAGAAAAACTTAAAGGAGCATAGGGTGGTCGATAAATAGTTGTGCCAACTTCATTTACTTTTTTATCCAGAAGATCAGAAACGATTCCAAGTGCGTTAATACTACTAATTTTACCTTGATCGGTTCCCATACTATTTGTTGTGTATCTTTTTAAATGTTCAATTCTATCAAAACCCTCTGTTATTGCTTGACGGATATCTTTAGTTGTTACATCATTTTGTAAGTCAATAAATGATTTAGCCCATAATGATTTCTTTTGCGGAGAGACCTCCCACAATTTTTCAATGTTATACTTAGTGTTTGTATTTAATTCGAGTTTTACATATAATTTTTTGACTTTAAAAGTTTTCAATTTTTCATTTATATCAGAATTTAAATTACCAAAATTAAATTGTCCTGAAGCAGAACCAAGAGTTATGGTAGGTTGAAAAGGTTTTGATGGCTTGTAAGTTAAATCTTTCTCATCCCAATCTAATAAACCTTTTGACTGAGTAAACAAGTGAACATCTGGATTTATTCCACCTGACAAACATAAGCAGTCACATTTAATTTCATTTAAAGCACCAGAACTATCCTCAACAAGAATTTTTTCAATTTTTTTGTTTCCAAATGCTCCTTTTATTTGTGAATTTGTGTAGAGAGGAACATCATTTTTTCTTATCAAGTCAAACAAATTTGGCTCAATTTCTTCCCCGGATCGTGAGTCGACATATGCTTTTGGTTTTAAACCAGCTTTTATAAGACTATAAACTAAGCTGTTTGAATTCGAATTATTACTGAAAATAACAGGTTCTTTAGAAGGTGCTAGTCCATATCGGCACATATATTTTTCAAAAGAAGAGCTTAGCATTATGCCTGGGAGATCGTTATTTTGAAAAGATAAAAATCTCTCAATGTGTCCATTACATAATATTGTGTGACCTGTACGTATCTTATGTAAAGTGCTATTAACTTTTCCTTCTATCGGTTTAGAGCCAACAAATCTATCTTCAATTGCTATAAGATGATTTATGTAATTATAAGTTGTAACAAGTGTGTTTTTTAAAATCTTTATATTCTTAGAGTCTTCTATTTCTTGTATAGTTTCTTTTAACCAATCTTTAGGCTCTTTGTTATCAATTAATGATATTTTGTTTGAATTATTTATAATGCCACCAAGTTGTTCTTCAAAGTCAATTAACAACACATCATAATTTGAGTCGATGAAAGATTTAGCTGCGAGAAGTCCATTTAATCCTCCCCCTATAATTGTAACATCGACGTTATGATGGATATGATTACTTATGCCTTTGAAATCTTTGGGAGGTTTACCTAATCCAGCTGCTCTTCTAATAAGTGGTTCATATAAATTTTTCCAAAATTTCTTATGTGGCCCCATGAATGTCTTATAGTAAAAACCAGCAGTAAAAATTGGAGAAAATAAGTTATTGATACTTCCAAAATCGTTTTCAAGAGAAGGCCATCTGTTTTGACTTTCAATTTCCATCCCTTCATAAATTTTTTTTATAGTTGCTCTTGTGTTTGGTTCGGAATATTCACTAATTATTTGGACTAGAGCATTTGGTTCTTCTATACCACAGGTATAAATTCCTCTTGGCCTATGATACTTAAAACTTCTTCCTACAAGGTTAATATTATTTCTTAATAGAGCTGAGGCTATAGTATCGCCTTTGTACCCAAAATATTTGACCCCATCAAACTTGAAGCTAATTTTTTGATGAAACTGAATAAATTGATTTTCTTTTAAATTTATAGATTTCATTTTTCAACCGTAAAATTACCCGACCCAACTTCTGGTTCACCAGAGGGCGTTTTAACAACACTTTTAAAATTATTTAAATTTGGTTTTTTTTCATCGAGCTTGTAGGTCGCCAAAATTTCATCAGTAGATGTATCTCTTACACAATTAAACCATTTGCGACAACCATGTGTGTGTACCCAGCGCTCATAAAACAAACCTTTAGGATTTGCTCGTATAAAGACATATTCTCCCCACTCTCGATCACCAATTTCTTTTGATCCATCGGGTCTTTTTACATGCGCCTCTCCTCCATTTGAAAATTCCGATTGATCTCTCGGGCCGCAATAAGGGCAATTAATTATGAGCATATTTATTAATGTGCTACGGCTGCAGCACCGTGTTCGTCGACTAATCTTCCACTTGCAAATCTATCAAGATTAAAAGCACTATTAATTTGATGAGGTTCATTTTTTGCAATGGTATGTGCGAAAACATTCGCACTTCCAGGTGTAGCTTTAAAACCACCTGTGCCCCAGCCACAATTAAAAAATAAACCCTCAATGTCACATTTACTAATAATAGGACTAGCATCTGGACAAATGTCAACAATACCACCCCATTGACGAAGCATTTTCATTTTGCCAAATACTGGATAAAGCTCGACCATAGCTCGAATAGTATCTTCAATAATGTTAAAACCACCTCTTTGAGTGAAAGAATTATAACTGTCGGTTCCTGCTCCAATAACTAATTCACCTTTATCAGATTGACTGACATAAGCATGAACTGCAGAGGACATAACCACTGTATCAATAATAGGTTTGATTGGTTCAGAAACTAGTGCCTGAAGTGGCTTACTTTGTAAAGGTAATCTGATACCTGCACTTTCTGCTAAAACACCAGTATGACCTGAAGCAACAACTCCAATTTTATTTGCCCTTAAAAAACCTTTGGAAGTTTCGACACCTTCTATTGTTCCATTTTTAATCCTTATTTGATGTGCTTCGCAATTTTGAATTATATCTACTCCCATCTCATCAGCACGCATTGCAAAACCCCATGCTATTGCATCATGTCTTGCTACACCACCGCGAGGTTGGTAAGATGCACCTAGCACTGGATATCGAAGATTGTCAGTATTCATTATAGGAACCTTTTTTTGAATTTCTTCTTTAGATAACCAAAAGGAATCAATACCATTTAAATTATTTGCACTCACTCTTCTTTTAATTTCTTTTATATCATGTTCGTTATGGGCTAAATTCATAACCCCCCTTTGACTAAACATTACATTGTAATTTAATTCGCTTGATAGGTTTTCCCATAACTTCAAAGAGTGTTCGTACAAATGAGCACTATCATCCCATAAATAATTTGATCTAATGATAGTGGTGTTTCTACCTGTGTTACCTCCACCAAGCCAACCTTTTTCTATTACGGCAATATTTTTTAATCCATGTTCTTTTGCTAAGTAATACGCAGTTCCTAGTCCATGACCTCCACCACCAATTATTATGACATCATAAAACTCTCTAGGTTCGGGGCTTCTCCACATTTTTGGCCACTCTTTATGGCCAGAAAGTGCATTTCTAGCAAGGCTAAATATTGAATATTTTTTCTTCACAACAGCAAATTAGCAAAAAATAAAATAATCAGCTAGTTATTTTCAGGGGCGAATTGTCATTAATTTTTTTAAAAATTTTAGGGAACTTCCATTGCAAATCGCAGTCTACATTTGGGGCTTGAGCTGAACTATTTAAGTCGTTTTCACAAATAGTTCTAATTTCAAAGCTTATCCTTGTATTTTCAGACTTTTCTTTTGATGAGCTATGTAAGTGGGCACCTGAAAAACATAAAATTTCTCCTGGTTTTATAGTTACTGGTATTTTCTTAATATTGCTGGGCAAGTCCTCTTTTAATTGTGGAGCAGAGGGATAAGAAAAATCGCCTTTTTTTCTATTGGCTAAATAAATGTTTAAGTCCCAAGTAGAAGTAGTATTCTTAACTGGAACATCAAAATAATCTGGGTAAAAAATCATAGTATTTTTTTCCTCTACATTACTTACTGGTGCCCACCAATTAATTTGTTGATACAAATTTGTGCCCCAAGTATCACGATGAATATTTATTCTAGATGCTTCTCTGTAAGGTAAGTTATTTTCTGCTGGTGCTACTCTTACCACAAATCGATCCCAAAAAGTTTCACCTTTATTGTATCCAATTTCAAATAAAAAGTTTGAAAATAGTTTTCTGAAATCTTCATGGTTTTTTAATTTTGATACAATATCCTTACTTATATCCTCAGAATTTTTTAAATAATGTATTTTTTCTATTTCACCATGATAAATATTTTGAATTTTATTTTTAATTTGGGTTATTAAATCATTTGAAGTTTTTGATTTTTGAAATACAAAAACTTTTCCACTAAAAATATCTTTTTTAAATTCTTGAAGATTTGAAATTTTTTCTATTGGTATAAACATTCACTTTATATCACCAACATATACCCCAAGAGCTAAAGCAGTTTCAATTAGAGGATCGGTTCTATCTACAACTTTATAAGTAGATATTCCTTCACTAATTGGAACATCAACAACTTTCCTATCTCTCCAGGCAACCATTCTTCCATATTTTCCTTTTGCTATTAAATCAACAGCATAAACTCCAAAAGCACTAGCTAAAATTCTATCACGTGGAGTAGGAGGTGCACCTCGTTGAACATGCCCCAAAGAAGTGACCCTACACTCTATATCAGTACTTTTCATTATTTCCTCTGAAAGATAATTACCTATTCCGCCTAATCTTTTTTGACCATCAGCGTATTCAACAGTATAACTTTTTCCGTTTTCTGTTTTTACTGCCTCTGCTACTACAATCAGCGAATGAACTATTCCTCTATTTTTCATTTCAGTGAGTTTATTGACAATTCCTTTGATAGAGTAATTTAATTCAGGAATTAGGATTACATCTGCTCCACCTGCAATGCCTGCGTTAATAGCTATGTGTCCTGCATCTCTACCCATTACTTCTAAAATCATCGTTCTTTGATGACTTGCAGCAGTTGTTTGTAAGTTATCTAGTGCTTGGGTAGCAACATTTACAGCTGTATTAAACCCTATGGAGCTTTCAGTGGCTCCCACATCATTGTCAATTGTTTTAGGTATGGCTACAATATTTAAGTCACCTCTTTTTGCAATTTCAGTTAATATCGACATGCTTCCATCTCCGCCTATAACAATAAGCCCATCAAGATCTAATTCTTTGTAACCATCAATAATGTCTTGGGATCTATCTTTGTATTTACCATCTGGCATGGGAAATTTAAAAGGATTACCTTTACTAGTTGTTCCCAAAAATGTCCCACCTTGTCTTAGAAGAGAACCACTAAAAGTTTGATAGTCTAATGGAACATAAGCCACTGGTCTTTGCATTAAACCAACAGTGCCATCACGAATACCCATAACTTCCATCTGATATGTATTTTTAGCTCTAAAAAATATCGATCTAACTGCCGCGTTTAAACCACCACAGTCTCCACCACTAGTAAGAATTCCAATTTTTTTCATTTAAAATTTATCTGAGTCCCACAACCACGCTGCCCCTCTAACACCGCTGGAGTCACCGTGAGTATTCCGTAAGATCTTATTTCTTATCTTATCACTAAATGTGTATTTAGGAAGTAATTTAGGTATATTGTCATAAAGTCTACCAACGTTTGACATACCTCCACCAAAAACTATTACCTCAGGGTCAACGATACCGATCATTACAGATATTAATCTGGCAAAACGATCTTCATATAATTCAAATTCTTTTTTTGCTCTTTCATCTCCATTTGCTTCTAAAGCAACTATTTCTCTTGTTCTTAAACTGGTGCCATATTTCTCGTTAAATAATTTTGTAAAACCTATTCCTGATATAAATTGCTCAGCACATAAGGGTCTTTTGCAATTACCTACATTACATTGGACATTAGAATTAATTTCCTCCTCAGTAGGATAGGGTAATGGTTGATGTCCCCAATCTCCTGCAATTTGGTTAACACCCTCAATGACTTTCTTTTCATAAACAAATGATCCGCCAAAACCAGATCCAATAATTACACCCCAAACTGATTTATAATTTGCCCCAGAGCCATCGATAGCTTCAGATAATGCAAAACAGTTAGCATCATTCATGATTCGAATTTCTCTATTTAAACTTTTTTCTAAGTCTTTATGAAATGGTTTGTCATTAATCCATATACAATTAGCATTATTTACTAAGCCAGTTTCATATGATGAAAATCCTGGTATGCAAACCCCTACAGAATTTTGTTGATCTGTAAATTTATCAAATTCTGAAACTAAAGATTTTACGGTATTTAAACCACTTTCGTAATTTTTTTCATAAGTAGATCTTTTTCTCAGAATTTCTTTACCATTTGAGTCTATTAAAATACCCTCAATTTTGGTACCACCGTAATCAATGCCTATTTTAAAATCACTCATTTTTAAATAGATACCATAAGTTATAAAATATATGTATGAAATCTTTTAAATATATGTATGGATTGTAGTCAAATAGGTTTAAATTTTTTTTTATGAAAAAAAGAATTATTAATTGGGGCATATTAAGCACTGCTAAAATTGGTTGGGAGCACGTAATACCTGCAATAAAAAAATCTAAAAATAGTCAGGTTATTGCACTCGCTAGTAGAAATTTATCCAGAGCAACGGTTCTAACAAAAAAATTTAAAATACCAAAAAGTTATGGTTCTTATAAAGAGTTATATGAAGATAAAGATGTAGATGTAATTTATAACCCTCTTCCTAACCACTTACATATAAAATCAAGTATTGAGGCCTGTAAAAATAAAAAAAATCTCCTATTAGAGAAACCATTATCTTTAAAATCAAAAGATATAGATCCATTAATAAAAATTGCCTCACAAAATAAAGTTATTGTTAAAGAAGCATTTATGGTCAGGCATCATCCTCAATGGCGTTGGGTTAAAGAATATATAAAATCAGGTAAGATCGGATCAATATCAAGTATATCAACAGTGTTTTCATACAATAATAAAAATCCAAAAAATATCAGAAATATCAAAAACTTTGGTGGAGGGGCCATCTATGACATTGGATGTTATCCGACTGTCATATCAAGATTTCTATTAGATAAAGAACCAAAAAGAGTTATTGCAACTACTAAAAATGATAAAAAATTTAAAACAGATATTTTATCATCCGCATTGTTAGATTTTGGAGATACTTTCTCAACCTTTACAGTTGCTACACAAAGCACATATTCACAACAAGTAGTAATTCTTGGCACAAAAAAAACAGTTGTTATTGAAAATCCTTTCAACGCAATTGCGAATAAACCAACCACAGTTGTTATCTACAATGGAAAATCAATCTATCGAAAAGACAATACAATAAAAGTATTTCCAGCGACTGATCAATATGAACATCAAGTTACAAAATTTTCTAATGAGTTAATTTATAAAACTAAAATAGATTATGGATTATTAGATGCAAAAAAAAATATGAAAGTCTTAGATGCAATTTTTATGTCTATTAAGAAAAAAAAGTGGATTAAAATTTAATTTATTAGTGAGATAAAAAAAATTTCAATTAATCAATGGGCACTAGAAGGAGCCCATATATTTATATCACCCTCTTTTGCAGCTTTATTTATTTCTTTTATTTCTTTTTTTGAAAATTTTAAATTATCAAGTGTAGCTAAGTTTTCTTTAAGCTGTTTTACTGTTCTAGCACCAATTAAAGCAGAAGTTATTGCACGATTATTTAATACCCATGCTATAGCCATTTGGGATAGAGATTGATTTCTTCTTTTTGCAATTTTATTGAGTTCATTAATAATTTTAGTATTTTTTTTCGTTATTAAATCTTTGCTGAAAGAGCTATTCTCATTAACCCTTGAAACTTTGGGAATTCCTTTTAAATATTTATTAGATAAAAAACCTTGGGCTAGTGGAGAAAAGGCGATACAACCAACCCCTTTTTTTATGAGAGTTTTTGTTAAATCTTTTTCAATCCATCTATTAATTAATGAATAAGAAGGTTGATGAATTAATAATTTGATTCCTTTGCTCTTTAAAATTGAAATCATTTTATTTGTCTTATTGGAGGAGTAAGAAGAGACACCAATATACAGGGCCTTACCAGCTTTATAGATACTTTCTAAAGCATCAGCTGTTTCCTCAAGAGGTGTATTTGGATCAAAACGATGAGAATAAAATATATCTACATAATCCAGTTTCATCCTCTTTAAACTTTGATCGCAACTAGCAATTACATGTTTTTTTGAACCCCATTCACCATATGGTCCATCCCACATATCGTAACCTGCTTTAGACGATATAATTAACTCATCACGGTATTTTCCAAGATCACTTTTCAAGACTTTACCAAAATTAGACTCAGCACTGCCATAAGGTGGTCCATAATTATTTGCTAAATCAAAATGAGTAATTCCTGCATCAAAAGACTCAAAAAGAATTTTTTTAGACTCAGACGCCATTCCATTGCCACCAAAGTTATGCCATAACCCTATTGACAAGACAGGTAGTTTTAAACCACTATCACCACAGTTTCTATAATGCATTTTTTGATAGCGATTTTTGTCTGAAATATATGTCATTTATAAAGTAATTCCTCTTTGTATGGCATCGAATTTGCTGCTCCCTCCCTTGTAACAGAAACACCTGCCACAAGATTAGCAAACTCAATAGCTTCTTTGTAGTTTTTATTTTGTGAGATTGCCACACTTAGAGCCCCATTAAAAGCATCTCCCGCACCTGTTGTGTCAACTACTGGTTTTTTTAGATTTGAAGCAGGTACTATAAACTCCTCTTTATTGTTTTTAAAATAACAACCATTTTCTCCAAGTGTAATAATTATATTCTTTATCCCTTTGTCTAAAAAAAAACTTCCTGCTTTTTTACAGTCTTCCTCATTTTTAATTGATTGACCGTAATAAAAACTTGCCTCCGTTTCATTGGGGGTAAAAAAATCAAAATATTGAAAGTTATCATTAGTTATTTCACTGGCGGGTGCTGGATTTAGAATTGTTGTACAATTAAAATTTTTCGCTTTCTTTAGAGCATAGAGTGTTACCTCTTTTGGTGTCTCTAACTGAGTTAAAAAAACATTAGAAGACTCAATTATATTTAACTTTGAGTCGATTAAATTTTCATCAATTGTACCAGCAGCTCCTGGAACAACATTTATTGCATTTTGCCCAGTTTTTTCATTAATCAATATACCTGCAGCCCCAGTTGACTCATTTTCAGAGATAACCAAACCATCATAATTTATTTTATCTCTCTTGTATAAAGAGATTGCAAGATCGGCATAGCTATCTTTACCTACTTTACTTATAAATGATACATTACCTCCTGCTCTAGCTGCTGCTATTGCTTGGTTAGACCCTTTACCACCTGGTCCGATGATGTATTTTTTTCCTAATATGGTTTGACCTGGTATTGGAATATCATTTGCAAAAAAACACAGATCTGCAACGAATATCCCAAATACACAAATACTCAATGATCTAGTACCCAAACAGTACCATCAGGTTTAACAACTCCTTTAGTTAAGATAAAGCATCCAAATGGTCTGGTTTCGTTTGTTGTTATTATGGCAAATGCCTTTTTGGCTTCATCATAAAATTTAAACCTTTCAATAGATGAAATTTTCCAATGCTCTCCTGAGATTTTCTTAGTTATGTCAATTATTTCTTGATGAACTTCATTTAATTGATCTGGATTTCCATCAATTTCCATCCTTTGAATAGGAGAGTCGACAAAGCTATCTAGAGGAAATATGGAGAGTATAGCCTCGGCAGCTCTTGCAGCATTTACACCATCAATACGATGAACTCTGGAGTTCATCGAATAGGCGGGAAAATTTGAGTCACATAAAATTAATTTATCTCCATGTCCCATCGCTCTTAAAGTATGCAAAACCTCTGGACTAAGAATTGGATCAATTTTAATAAGCATATAACATAGAACTAAATTAATTCGTTAAATTCAACTTAATTAATTAATCTTTACTGGTTTGGATCTTAGTTTTCCGACAGTCTCTAGCTCTGCTTTTCTACATAACTTTGGAGGGAGACCTTTATTTATTAGTTTTAAATCTTCAAACACTATTTCACCCATTTCATAAAAGACAGACTCTAGAGCTCCCGCTCTGTGTGCTGAGAAAAGAATATTTTTAGATTTACGTATGGGATCATTTTTTTTTACTGGCTCCTCAGGAAATACATCTGTTGCAACTTTGATTTTTCTTTTTTTTGAAATTTTTAGTAGGTCTTTAAAATTCACTACATTAGCCCTACTTAGAATTAGTAAACAAGAATTTTGTTTCATCAGACTCAGTAGCTTTTTATCAATCATATGTTTATTTTTTGTTGTGATAGAACTAAGAACATATATCACATCTGATTTTTTAAATATTTCATTAAGAGAATTAATTTTACAATTATTATCCTCAAGCAACTTGCTTGGAAGCCAAGGGTCGTATGCAAGAAAATTATTTGTGAATGGCTCTAACAAGGGTTTTAACTTTTTGGCTAGATCTCCAAAACCAATAAAGCTGACAGTGTTATTCTGCAATAAACTGGCATTCATATTACTTTCCAATCCATATTTTTCTTTATTATTAATAAAATCTATATGTGATTGATGAATTTCCCTCTTGAGAGATAAAGTAAAACCAACTGCAATTTCAGCAACTGTTTGAGCAAAAACAGGAGCAGTGGAGAGAACATAGATACCATTTCTAAAACAATACTCATAATCCATATTGTCCATGAAGTTGCTCTCAACATTGAATATAGCTTTAAGTTTTGCAGCCTTTTTTAAAATTGAATTTGGAAGGTCAGGTTGTCCAATTATAAAATCTGCTTTTGATATATTGTTTTGATAAAAATTTTTTTTATTTTTTATTGGAGCGTTAATAAGTTTGAAATTTTTTTTTAAATAAACAAGCTTATCTTTAGAGAAAATAAGATCCATTTGTCTTGGAAAAGGATCAACAATTATTGTTTTCATTACTTGATTATATCAATTATTTATTTTTTTGATAATCTAAGTTGAAATGAAAAGATCTGAAATAAATGCTGCAATATCTGAAGCTAAAGATATGATAGATAGATATTCGTGGGTTCTACCTAAATGGGGCTATTGGTCTAAAGAAGAGTACAACAATAATCCTGACCTAAAAAATTATTTAAAAAATCATCAAATGGGCTGGGATGTTACTGATTTTGGTAAAGGCGAATTTGAAAAAAAAGGTATCACCTTGTTTTGTATAAGGAATGGAATACAGGGTAATAATGATGACAAGCCCTATGCAGAAAAGTTATTGTTTATGAGAGAAGGTCAAGAAATTCCTTTTCATAGCCATAAGGTAAAACTAGAAGATATAATTAATAGGGGAGGCGGGGAATTAGTAATTGAATTTTTAGAAGTCGACTCAAATCAAATTGAATTAAACTCTAAAATTGATGTTCTTGTTGATGGTGAAATAGTTTCCGTTGCACCAAGAGAACCCTTAATTTTAAAAAGAGGTCAGAGCGTCACTGTTGAAAGAAACATATATCATAAATTTTACTCTGCTGAGGGTTCAGGAATGGTTATGGCAGGAGAGGTTTCTCAAGTCAACGATGATAATAAAGATAACTATTTTTTAGAAAGTGTGGGAAGGTTTACTGAAGTTGAAGAAGATGAAGTTGCGATACATCCTCTCTGGAATGAAATATAATGCAAAGAGGTATAATTGGCCTTGGAATGTGGTGTGTAGATACCACATACAAAATAGATAATTTACCTGATAGAGGTAAATTAGAAGCAATTTCTAATACTTTTCAATGCGTAGGTGGAGGTCCATCAAATGTTTTGACGGATTTAAATTCTTTAGGATTTAAACATCCAATGTACGCAATGGGATCAATTGGACTTGATACAGATGCATCAATTATAAAAAAACATTGTAGAGAAAATAAAATAGAGACTAAATATTTAATTGTATCAAAGCAAATTTCTACTTCTCATACCGTTTGTATGTTTGAAAAACAAAAAGAAAGAACTTTTTTATATTATCCAGGGGCAAACAGCTTACTTGATAAAAAACATTTTAAAATTAACCAATTAAAAATTTCACCTAAAGTTCTTTATGTCGGATATATTACACTATTAGGTAAATTGGACAAATTTGATGTTGACAAAAAAACTCGTCTATCAAAAGTTTTAAAAAAAGCTAAAAGTAAAAATGTGATAACAGTTTTAGATTTAGTTTCAAATAAGCACCCTAAATATAAAAATATTATTGAAAGCTCATTGCCATTCACCGATTATTTGCTTTTGAATGAAATTGAAGCAGAGATACTATTTGATAAAAAAATTTACGACTTCAATAAAAAACTTAATCAAAAAATCTTAATCAAGTTAATCAGTAAAGTTTTCAAAAAGGGTATTATTAGAGGAGTTGTTATTCATAGTCCAACTGAGTCGCTCTATTTTGATAGATCAAAAAAAATTTACACTAAATCAAAGGTTTTACCAAAAAGCAGGGTAATAAATTCAGTTGGAGCTGGAGATGCTTTTTGTGCAGCATTTATATTTGGAATACATGAAAATTGGGACATAAAAAAAACTCTCAAAAAAGCTCATGCAGCTGGGACATCTATGATGAAAGTTAATGCCTCTTCTGGAAATTTACCCAATATATCTAAATTATAATTTTAAAACTTTTTCAGTGATCTCAAGGTCTTTTAAAAGTTTCCTGTCGGGTATGAGTTTATTTTTCTTTAATTCAGAATGGTAAAGTTTTACAGCATCCTTAGGTTTAATGTTACTTTCAACAACTTCTCTCATAATTTTTACTAATAAGATAGGATCTTCAGCTAAGTTAATTTTTCTCCCAAACAAAGCTACTTTTGCACCATATTGACTGGCTTTTTTAATTAATTCAAAACAATCTCTTGTCGTGCCCTTGCTACCCCCAAGAATACCAACAATAAGATTTTCAGGATCGAAGCTGGCTAGCTCCTCCATTGCTTTTGGACCATTGTAAGCTATTTTCAAAAAAAGAGGTCTCTCATCCTTAGTTTGCCCAGCTATTGCTTTTATAATGCAATCGTTAATGTAATCACCCATTTGTCTTATGTTCATATTTAGATCAATCGGGGAATTAAATACTTCTAAAAAATGTTTAAATTTATATTTAGAAGCCTCAATTCTATATTCTTTATAGGCATTTAACATTGCAAGGTCATAGTCAACATTATTAGAAAATGTTATAGAAAATAAACCAAGATTAACTAATCTACTTACTTTGTTTATTTGAGCAGACCGAAAAGGTCTAGGATTAGTTTTTCTATAATTTCCATTTCTCATCAGCCAGATATCAGTCGTATCATTCATTCTAATAGCAGGTGTAATACTTGAATTTTTAAATAAATTTCTTTTTACAAGATCTTCACCAACTGATGCAGACATCAGCATAATATCTACTAAATTAGATTTAGTCATCGATATCATTGCATTTTTGTAATCTACTAGATTTTTATATCCTTTTAGTACTTTTCCATTTTCATTTCTTTTTGATCCAGGTGTTGTGATACCCATTGCTAGATCGCCATCTTTAGCATCTGCTATAATGAAGTCTCTTGGAGAATATTTATTATTTTTTATTCTAAGAATTTTTTGATCTAAAGACTTTTTCATAATTTGATTATACTCAATTCTAAAAATAGAAAATAGTTTTATTCTCTATATAATATAAAAATGTATTTAGGTATTGATCTTGGTACTTCTTCGATGAAGTGTTTGCTACTTGGAGAAGAACAAGAAATTTTGTTTAGTGTAAATAGCGAAGATATACCACTGTCCACTCCTCAAAATGGCTGGTCAGAACAAGATCCATCATTTTGGATAAAAGCATTAGATCAGTGTATCAAACAAATTGTTTTGAAATTTGATTTATCTCAGATCAAAGCTGTATCTTTTTCCGGACATATGCATGGTGCAACTTGTATTGATAAAAATTATAAGGTCATAAGGCCATGCATACTTTGGAATGATACACGTAGTTTTAAGCAGTGCAGTCAAATTATGGCTGACGAGACTGTTATGGATATAGCTGGAAATATAGCAATGCCTGGTTTTACATCACCAAAAATCTTATGGATGAAAGAACACGAAAGTAAAAATTTTAATTCAATTGCAAAGGTTTTATTGCCGAAAGACTATTTAAGGTTTTATTTAACAGGAGAGTTTTTTAGTGATTTGTCAGACGCAGCAGGCACTTATTGGTTAGATGTAAAAAATAGAACTTGGTCTAATAAACTTTTAGACATCGGCTCAATGGATATCTCGCAAATGCCTAAAACTTGTGAGGGTACCGATCAAACAGGTGTAATAAAAAAAGAGATTGCAGAAAGATATGGCTTTAATAACTCTTGCAAAGTATTTGGTGGAGCAGGAGATAATGCTGCCGCCGCTGTTGGATTAGGGCTTTACCAAGAGGGAAATGCTTCATTATCTTTAGGTACTTCTGGTGTAATTTTTGGCTCAACAAAAAATTTTTTAAAAAATTATGATGATGCGATACATTCCTTTTGCCACTGCTTACCAGAAACATGGCATCTCATGTCAGTAATGCTCTCTTGTACCTCAAATGTTAATTGGTTTATAAATAATTTTAATTCATCAATTGATGAGATTAATAAAGTGTTAAGTTCTGTTTTAAATAATTTTTCAGATATAAATAGATACCCTTATTATCTTCCTTATCTCACAGGTGAAAGAACCCCAATTAATGACCCTCATATAAGAGCAAGTTTTCACGAAATGGGTATTGACACTCATCGAGATACATTAATATATAGTTTAATAGAAGGTATTTCTTTTGGTTTATATGATAATTATTCTTCCTTAGTTAAGACAGGTATAAAGTTAGATAACATCTTTGTAATAGGAGGTGGTTCTAAAAATGATAGCTGGATACAAATACTTGCTTCATTGATGGAGAGAGATTTATCTATAACGGATGCTTCAGATACAATGGCTGCTTTTGGGGCTGCTAGAATAGCATTTCTTGGTTACAATAATTTAAAACCAAGTGAAGCCCTTAGTCTTCCAAAAGTCAAAAAAATTATAGGCAAGAATGAAATTCAAACGGATATTTTAAAAGACAGATTTTTAAGGTGGAAAAGCTTTTATTTAGGAAAAAATGTCTAGTAACCAAAGAATAGAATTCCCTGAATTAGTAAACAAAATACTAGAAAATGTTATTAAAATTAATCAAAGTCGTTATTTTATTGCAATTGCAGGAGCGCCAGCATCTGGAAAAAGCACAATATCTGAAAAATTAAAGTCCGAACTAATATCTAAAAACCACAAATCAAGTGTTCTTCAAATGGATGGTTTCCATCTAGATAATAATATTCTTGAGAAAAAAAAATTGATTGAGAGAAAAGGGGCACCAGAAACATTTGATGTACTAAGTTTATTAAATTGTTTATTAAGATTAAAAAATGAGGGTGAAGTAATTGTTCCTATCTTCGATAGATCATTAGAACTATCAAGATCATCTGCATTAGTCATATCTGAGAATACAAAAATTATAATAGTAGAGGGTAATTATTTATTGCTTGATCAAGAACCATGGAGAAAAATTCATAATTTTTTTGACACAACTATAATGATTGATTGTAATAAAGATATTTTAGAAAAAAGATTAATTGAAAGATGGGAGAGTTATGGGCTATCTAATGATCAAATTAAAAATAAAGTTTATAAAAATGATCTTCCAAATGGATTAAATGTTATTAGTAAAAGTATTTCTGCTGAATTTAATTTAATAAACTAATCTTGAGGTGGTTGCTTAGCACCTGTCATATATGCGACAGCATCAGACATTTCATGTTTCTTTGGGTCAATTACACATAATCGGGTTCCAAGTCTATGAATATGTATTCTATCAGCTACTTCAAACACATGAGGCATGTTATGAGAAATTAATATGATGGGAATTCCTCTAGACCTCACCTCACCGATTAATTCTAAAACTCTTCTACTTTCTTTGACACCTAGAGCGGCAGTAGGCTCATCCATAATAACGACTTTAGTTCCAAATGATGTTGCTCTTGCAACCGCAACACCTTGCCGTTGACCTCCAGACAATGTTTCAACTAATTGATTTATATTTTGTATGGTTAATAGACCAAGATCAGACAGTCGTTTTCTAGCTTCATCTGCCATTGCTTTTTTATCTAAAAATTTTAAAAAACTACCCATAAAGCCTTTTTGTCTAATTTCTCTTCCTAAAAACATATTATCAGTGATTGATAAAGCAGGTGAAAGTGCAAGGTTCTGATAAACAGTTTCGATACCTAATTTTCTTGCTTCTATGGGTGATGTAAAAGTAACTTTATTTCCATCAAGCAATATTTCACCACTATCAGGTATAACAGCACCACATAACACCTTAATTAGTGTAGATTTTCCAGCACCATTGTCTCCAATTACTCCCAAAACCTCACCTGGATAAAGCTCTAAATCAGCACTATCGAGTGCAACAACTTTACCGTATTTTTTTGACAACTTATTTGCTACTAGCACTGGCTGCATTATGCTGAGACCTTTCTTATCCATTGATCTATTCCAACAGCTACTATAATAAGACAACCTAAAGCAAATCTTTGCCACAATACATCAAGACCTGCTATGGACAGACCTGAGCTAAATACACCCACAATCAAAGCTCCAAATAAAGATCCAATTATAGTGCCCCTTCCACCAAAAAGAGATGTTCCACCTATCACAACAGCTGTGATGGAGTCTAAGTTACCCTCATAAAAAGATGTTGGAGAAACTGAACCAACTCTACCTATGGAAACCCATGCTCCAATAGCAACAACAAGACCAGCAACAGCATAAATTGAAACTAACATCCTATCAGTTCTAATACCTGATAACTCAGCAGCCTCCTTATCATCGCCAATTGCGTAAACATGCCTCCCCCAAGCAGTTTTATTGAGTAAAAACCAGAGAAAAACGAAAATACCAATCATGAGGAACGCACCGTAAGTGAATACAAAACCCCCAAGATTTATTCTCTCACCCCAAAAGTGCAGAAGAGGAGCATTTACTTCAATATCGGAGCTTCTAATAGATTGAGATCCAGTAAAGAATATTACTAGTGCAAAAAATATATTCCAAGTTCCTAAAGTAACTATAAACGGAGGCAATCTTAAGCGGGTTACCAGTAACCCATTGAAAGCACCTGTTGCAATACCAGAGATAAACCCTACTGCTATTGCTGGGAGGGTTGGAACTCCCATTTCAACAGAAAGCTTACCCATAAATACTGATGCTAAAACCATCATTGCAGCAACACTTAAATCAATTCCAGCAGTTAATATTATTAGAGTTTGAGCTGCTGCAAGAATACCGACAATTGTAACTTGTTGTACAATCAGAGATAAATTAAAAGCAGAGAAAAATTTTCCTCCAGCTATGAAACCAAATGCAATAACGCTTAATATTAAAATAATTACTGGAACTATTGTTGGATTACCGTGAAGAAAATGTTGAATTTTTTTTAGTGTAGTTTGTTCACCTAAATCAAAAGAGTGATGATCTTGATCTTTTTCACCTATATCAGTTGTGAATTTAGGTTGATCTTTTAGATCTTTGGAAATGTCATCAGAAACTTTATTCATTTAAAAATATCATGACTTCAGGGCAGAATAATCTGCCCTGAATAATAAAATTATTGGATTAACCCCAACATCTATCCATACCTTCTTTGACACTAATTGACGGAACTCCACTAGCAGCATCATCTGTAACTAAGTTCACACCAGTGTTAAAGAAGTCAAGACCTGGAGTATTTTCAGGCTTTGAACCATCTTCAGCCCAAGCTTTAATAGCCTCAACACCAAGTGAAGCCATTAATAATGGGTATTGCTGAGATGTAGCACCTATAATTCCTCTTTCAACGTCAGCTACACCTGGGCAACCTCCGTCAACTGAAGCAATAAGAACACTTCCATCATCTTTTCCAACTGCTTTTAATGCCTCATAAGCACCAACAGCTGCTGGTTCATTGATAGTGTACACAACGTTAATGTCTGGGTCTTTTTGTAGACATTTTTCCATTGCAGTTCTTCCACCTTCTTCGTTACCGTTTGTAACTTCATTACAGATAATTCTTGGATCATCTTCATCTCCCCATCTGGAAACATCTTTTACATCGATTCCAAATCCAGTTAAGAAACCTTGATCTCTAAGAACACCAACAGAAGGTTGACTCTCGTTAAGGTCTAACATTGCAATTTTGGCGTTAGCAGCATCTGCTCCTAACTTTGCAGCAACCCATGCTCCACCTAATTCACCTGCCTTGAAGTTATCAGTTGCAAAAGTAGAGTCTGCAGCTGTAATTGGCTCTAGTGGAGTGTCAAGAGCAATGACTAGTAAACCATTGTCTTGAGCATTTTTTAATGGAGTAACAATAGCTTTTGTGTCTGATGCAGCAATTAAAATACCTTTTGCACCTGAAGCAATACAAGTCTCAATAGCTCTTACTTGAGTCTCGTGGTCACCATCAACTTTACCCGCAAAGAATGATAATTTGACACCTAATTCATTAGCTCTCGCTTCTGCTCCCTCTTTCATTTTAACAAAGAAAGGATTGATGTCTGTTTTTGTAATTAAGCAAGCTTCAACAGCATGGCTTCCTGCTTTTGCTGGCATAGTAGCAAAAGTAAAAGCAACAGCCATAAGTGAAGCTAGAACTAGAGATAATTTTCTCATAGTTATTTCCTCCTATATATAGTCTTAAATACAATATCTCATTGACACTATAACTTGCTAGTTAAATTTTAAATTTTTACTCTTGATTTTTTACGAAATGTTTATCCACAATCTCTTTCCAATTTGCATATGACTGTTTGATAACGTTATTAGTATTTGGTTTTATAACTGCCTTTTTTACTTTGAAATCCCTTAAATCCTCTAAATTTTTTATGTTATTGAAATGCTGCATTCCAAAAAGAAGAGCTCCGTACGAGGACATTTCCTCAAGTTCAGGGATGCTTAAATCAATTTCTAACAAGTCACTAATGATTTGGAGGAAAAATTTATTTTTAACCATCCCTCCGTCGATGGATAGATTATTTAATTCCATGTTTTGAGTTTTTTTCATGAATTCGAGATAAACAACCATTTGATATGCTACAGACTCAAGACCTGCTCTGATTAAGTGATTAGTATTAGTTGAAGCACTAATTCCAAAGAAGGCTGCTCTGGCCTCAGAGTTCCAATATGGTGGGCCTAAACCTGAAAACGCAGGAATTAAATATACTCCATTGTTATCTTTTTCTTTTTTAGAAAAAATCTCACTTTCTTCAACTGTCTTAATTAATCCTAAATTATTTTTTAACCAAGAAATTGTTCCTCCCGCATAGGAATTTAAACATTCGAGTGCATAGATATTTTTATTTTCATGAGTGAATGCAATAGAAGTAAGCGATTTTTCATCAATAAACATTTTATTACCAATATTTGTTTGAATATTAAAACCTGTACCTGTAGTTATTTTAGTATCTCCTTTGTTGAAACAAAAATTTGCAAATAATGATGCTTGTGCATCACCAGCTACTCCAATGATGGGTATTATTTTATTAAAAATTTTATTAAAATTACTCTCTCCAAAGATATTTGAACTATTAATAACTTTTGGAAGCTTAATTTTTTTTATATCAAAAATATTTAATAATTCTTGATCCCATTCATTAGTTAAACAATTAAATAAAAGAGTTCTTGATGCATTTGTTGTGTCCGAAACATATGATTTCATATTAGTAAGCCTATAAATTAAATACGTTTCAATTGTTCCAAATAGTATTTCTCCATTATCAATTTTTCTTCTTATTTCTTCTTTTTCATCATAAATCCATTTTAATTTACTACCTGAAAAAAAAGTATTTGGTTTTAAGCCTGTTTTGCTGATGATCTTTGTTCTCTTTGAGACATCGTTTAAAATTTTTTCACATATACTTTGACCTCTGGTACATTGCCATACAATAGCGTTATGTAAGGGTTTCCCATCTTTTTCGTTGAATAATGTAAAAGTTTCTCTTTGGTTTGTGATGCTGATAAATTTTGGATTTGGTAATATCTCTGAAGCTTTTTGTACTAATTCTAATAAATTCTGATAAATCTCCTCTAGGTCATGTTCAATGTAACCTTCCTGAGTAACTATTTGGGAGTGATCTTTTTGAAATTTTTTTAATATTTCTAATTTTTCATCGAATACTAAAACTGTTGTAGATGAAGTGCTTGAGTCAACAGTGATATAACTCATTGGTTGAGTAAAGATTTAGATATGTCAGAAATTTTTTCTGGACTCATGTCATAATGATCTAATACATCAGCTTGAGAGCCATTGATCATATATTCATCAGGTATGCCTAAAATTTTAAATTTTGTATTATATCCTGCTTGTGAAATAAGGCTTGCACAACACTCGCCAAGTCCACCATATATACTATGTTCCTCGACTGAAATTAAACAGTTAGTTTTTTTAATTGATTTTATTAATGCATCCTCATCAAAAGGCTTTATGGTGTGCATACTAATGACTTCTGCATTTACTCCATCTTCTTTAAGTATCCTACTTGCTAAAAAAGCTCTTTGAACAGTTTCACCTGTTCCAATAATCGTTATATCATTTCCTTCACATATAATAGAAGCTTTACCTATCTCAAAATTAGAGCCTTTTTTATGAAGATTGATCATTGGTTTTTTTCCATACCTTATATATAGAGGTTTATTAAAAGATACAGCTCTTCTGATAACTTCAGATGCTTCAAAATTATCAGCCGGCGAGACAATGGTCAGGTTATTTATCGTTCGCAATACTGCATAATCATGTAAAGAATGATGAGTAGAGCCAAGTTGGCCATAGCTTATTCCAGCACTTATTCCTACTAAAGTTACGGGTTGATCTGAGTAAGCTACATCATTTTTAATTTGTTCTAAAGATCTAGCTGTTAGAAAACTAGCAGGAGAAACGCCAAAGACAATTTTGCCTCCAGCTGCAAGCCCAGAACACACACCAACTAAATTTTGTTCAGCAATACCAACCTCTATAATTTGATCTGGTAATTCTTTTCCAAAAGGTACAATCTTTCCTGATCCCCTCGAGTCACTTGTTACAACAATAAGATTACTATTTTTTTTACCTTCCTCTAAAAGAGTTTCTCCAAATATTTCTAAATTTGCTTTGCCTGTAGTAATTTCACTCATAAGATTTTAATTGACTTTCTAGTTCTAAATTAGCTTTTTCAAATTCTTCTTTTGATGGAACTTTGTGATGCCAACTTATTTGATTTTCAATAAAGCTTACACCTGAACCTTTGACAGTATTTGCAATGATAACATTTGGTATGTTTGTTTTAAATGGTACTTCTTCCAAAGCACTTATTAACTCCTCGATATTATTTCCATCAATTTCCTTAACGTTAAAACCAAATGATAGAAATTTTTCATTCAAAGGTTCTATTGGATTAACATCCTCAGTTTTTCCAGTTATTTGAAGTTTATTTCTATCTACAATTACTACAAGATTATCAAGTTTGTACTTATGTGCAGTACTGCACGCTTCCCAAACAGAGCCTTCAGATAATTCTCCATCACCTAGAAGTGTATAAATCTTAAAATTTTCTTTATTAAGTTTTTGAGCTATAGCTAAACCAACAGCAACTGAAAGACCATGGCCAAGAGCTCCGGTATTGTGTTCAATGCCAGGTACTTTTTTTGTAGGATGCCCAATAAAATGAGAATTAAAATTATTTAAAGTATTAAGTTCTTCTCTTGAAAAAAATCCTTGGTCACACAAAACTGTATATAGAGCCTCAACTGAGTGCCCTTTACTTTGTATGTATCTATTTCTGTTTTTTGTGGCAAAATTTTTTGGGGTAATTTCTAAAAAATTATTATAGAGCACATTTAATATATCAACACATGACAAGCTACCTCCAGTATGCCCAGCACCAGAATTATAAATAATTTCTAAAACTGTTTTTCTGTACTCAAGAGATTTTTTTTCTAAATAATCAGTATTCTTAGCCATTTTTTTTTATCTTTGTAATATTATAATGCATTCATTGCATATTAAAGCAATATCCATTAGTCTTAATGTATAAGGAGGAGGAATAAGATGAGAAAAACATTTCTTAAAATATTTACTCTATTTGCATTTGGTCTTTCTACGCTTATAAGTGGAAATGCCATTGCTCACGATAGTAAGGGATATACTATCGGTTTCGCAGCTGCGAACTTGCAAGCTGACTTTTTCAATTTTATCAAAGAGTCAGTTGAAGCAGAAACCAGTAGACTTGGACACAAGGCAATTGTTGTAGACTCTGGTGGAGATGACGCAAAACAAGTTAGTCAGATTGAAGATTTACTTGTAAAGCAAATCGATGCTTTAATACTAATCATATCCGGTAATACTGACGGTAACGCTCAAATTAGAAAAGCTAAGGAGGCTGGAATACCAGTTATAACAGTTGATAGAAATACAACTAACCCTCCTGGTGACTCTTTTATAGCTTCTGACAGTGAAGTTGCTGCATATGAAATGGGTATGTGGGTTGCAGAACAAACTGGTGGTAAGGGCATTGTTGGAGTTATTCAAGGACAGCTTGGATCTACTCCTGAAATTGCCAGAGACACTGGATTTGAAAATGCTATTGCTCAATTTCCAGACCTAAACACTGTTGAAAAACAAGCAAGTAAAATGTGGAGTAGAGACGAAGGTGTTTCTATTGCTCAAGACTTGTTAACTAGAAATCCTGAGATCACTGTCCTTTTTGGAAGGTGTGATGCTCTTGCACAAGGTGCTGCTCAGGCAGCTAAGGCAATGGGTAGAGATGATATTCTAGTTGTTGGTTTTGATGGTGACAGAGCTGCTCTTCAAGATTTAAAAAATAATAATACTTTATTAGCAGCTACAATGACTCAACAAACATTAACGATAGGAAGAAATGCTGTAAGATTTGCTATTGATGCTATCGAAGGCAGATATATTCCAAGTGAAATGTTGTACGGATCTACATTAACAACACCTGAAAACGTAGATCAGTTCATTGGCGATGGTCATCCATAATTAAATTTATAAAATAATTTTTATATAAGTTATTTTAATGAGCGATCATCTCGGGCTTGAAGTCAAAAAAGTCTCAAAAAGCTATGGCACAGCCAAAGTTTTAAATGAGGTTTCTTTTGAAGTGAGGCCTGGAGAGGTGATCGCTCTTCTTGGTGAAAATGGGGCAGGAAAATCAACAATTTCATCAATTATAGCAGGTTCAGTTAATCATGACTCAGGCACTATGACTTGGAAGGGTCAAGATTACAACCCATCATCTCCAGGCAATGCAATTCAAAAAGGTATTGGTTTAATACACCAAGAGACAAGGCTTTTAAAGGAACTGTCAGTTGCAGAAAATGTATTTGTTGGAAGGATGATCACAAAAAACGGAATTGTAGATTTTAATACAATGAATTCTCTTGCTAGTGAGCAATTAAAAAGATTAGGTTTAGAGATATCGCCTAAACAACTTGTCAAAAACCTTAAAATGTCAGCTCAGCAGCAGATTGAAATAGCAAAAGCACTGACATTAAACTCTGAATTGCTTATTCTTGATGAGCCTACCTCTTCACTTGGGGAGTCAGAAACAAATTTTCTTTTTGACAAAATAAGACAACTTAAAAAAGAGGGCGTATCCTTCATATATATTAGTCATAGATTAGAAGAAATTGAGCAAATAGCTGATAAAATTATTGTGCTTAGAGATGGTAATTTAGTTTCCTCATATGATAACGCTAACATTGCAATAAATAAAATTGTACATGATATGGTCGGAAGAGATGTCGATAGAATATTTCCAACAATAGAAAATGAATCTACCACTGAGACACTTAGAGTTGAAAATTTGAATTCGATTGATGGAAGTTTCGAAAATATTAATTTTTCAGTTAATAAAGGAGAAATATTCGGTATAGCTGGTCTTGTTGGGGCTGGTAGAACTGAATTAGTAAGAGCAATCTGCGGAGCGGATATGATTACATCTGGGAAAATATTTGTTGATAATAATGAAATAAATATAAGTTCACCTCAAGATGCAATTAAAAATGGAATTGTGATGGTGCCTGAGGATAGGAAAAGCCTTGGTTTGTTACTCGAGCAATCAAACTCTCAAAACATATCTATAGCTAATTTTGATGTTTTTTTAAAATCAGGTTGGGTTTCACCTGAAAAAATAAAAAATTTTTCAAAGAAAGGTATTGAATTAATGGGTGTCAAAGGAAGTGTTGATCAAAACGCTAACGAATTATCTGGTGGCAATCAACAAAAACTCCTTATATCGAAATGGATATCAAGAAAGCCCAAAGTATTAATTTTTGACGAGCCAACAAGAGGTATAGACGTTGGAGCAAGACACTCAATTTATCAAGTTATGAAACAATTATCAGAGAGTGGAATATCAATTATTGTTGTAAGCTCTGATTTAGAGGAAGTAGTGGGTTTATCACATAGAATGTTAATACTAAGTAGAGGTGTTCAAAAAAATATACTGACAAACAGTGATAACATTTCTAGAGTTGAGATAATGAAACAGGCAACTAATTAATGCAAAGATTTGAGGGAAAAACAGTAATTATTACTGGATCTGGTAGAGGTATTGGTAAAGAAATAGCATTAAGGTTTGCAAAAGAAAAAGCTAATGTTGTTCTTTCATCCAATGAGGCTCTTGTAAATGATACTTGCAAACAGTTTAAAGACATGGGTTATGAGGCTTCATCTTTTGAAGCGGATGTAGTTGATAAATCAAATGTAAGGGAGCTATTCGATTTCGCAGAAAAAAAATATGGAGAGGTAAATATATCTGTTCATAATGCTGGTGTAATTACAATTGCAAAAGTTGAGGATTTAACTGAAAAGGAATGGGATTTTAATTTAGATGTTAACACAAAAGGTGTTTTTCTTTGCTGCCAGCAAGCGATTATGAAGATGAGGAAAAATAAAAAGGGAGGAAGCATAATTAATATGGCTTCTGGTCAAGCAAGGGATGGCTTTATATATACACCTCACTATGCAGCTAGTAAATTTGGAGTTATGGGCCTCACTCAAAGCTTAGCAAAAGAAGTCGCAACAGAAAGTATAAACATAAATGCAATTTGCCCAGGTATAATAGATACTGACATGTGGGCGTACAACGACTCCAAATGGGGAGAAATTTTAGGAGGTTATAAAAAAGGTGAGCTCATGAATAGTTGGGTTCAGCAGAATGTTCCTATGAAAAGAGTTGGAACTGGACAAGACGTAGCTGCATTAGTATCTTTTTTAGCATCTGATGACGCTAACTATATAACTGGTCAAACTATAAATGTTGATGGAGGATTAATAATGTCCTAAATCAATGAGGATTTAATAAAATGGAAAATATAATTAATTTTACAAAGAGAGTTTTTAGAGGCACCCAAGGAACATTTTTGGGTTTAATTGTTTTAACAATATTTTTTTCCCTAGCTTCGCCCTATTTCTTTTCTGCTAGAAATTTTATTAACATACTGGACCAAGTAACGGTTTTGGGAATTATGGCCCTCGGTATGACGGCAGTGATTATAATCGGAGGAATTGATCTATCGGTAGGTTCTATTCTTGCATTATCAATGATGGTAACTGGTTGGGTTTGGGATGCCTTTGGTGTCCCTTTACATTATGCATGCCTAATTGGGATATTCATAGGTTCAATTGCTGGATTAATTAACGGTCTACTTGTCTCATATTTGAAACTCCCCGCATTTATAGCCACTTTGGCTATGCTTTCTGCTGCCCGAGGCTTGGCTAATATCTTTACTGATGGAAAGCAAATTTATGGTTTCCCAGAATGGCTTACCAACTTATCTGTTGTAAGACACTTTGGTTTCATTCCTGTAACAATGTTAGTCTTTATTTTTTTAACAATATTATGTTGGTTTTTACTAAAATATAGAAAAGAGGGAAGAAATCTCTATGCAATTGGCGGTAATCCAGAAGTAGCAAGATTATCTGGTATAAATGTTAAGGGAACAACAGTTGTTGTTTATACTATTTCAGGTTTTCTAAGTGGAATAGCTGGAATTTTACTTACTGCCAGGTTAAATACCTGTGTCCCTCAAGCAGGATTTACATATGAGCTTGATGTCATCGCAGCAGTCGTAATTGGCGGTGCCAGTCTAAATGGCGGAGTTGGAGGTATTGCAGGAACAATTGTTGGCGTTTTTATCATAGGTGTTTTAAGAAATGGTCTTAACCTTCTAGGGTTCTCTCCATTCGTTCAAGGAGTTGTCATAGGTGCAGTTATTGTTTTTGCTGTTGCCTTAGATACTTTCAAGAAAAAAGAAAGATAATCATATTTGGATTTTAAAGCTTTATTTAATCTAAAAGACAAAGTTGTTTTCATTACTGGCGGTGGGAGAGGGATTGGCCAGAGTCTTGCAAATGGTTTTTATAATTGCGGAGCAAATGTTTCAATATGCGATCAAAATGAAGAAGGAATGAACGAAACAGAAACTATTTTAAAAGAAAGTGAGATCAAAGATCAAAATTTTATTAAAAGTATAGTTGACGTAAGAGATAAAAAAAGTATTGCAGAAGCAATTTTTAAAACTGAAAAAGAACTCGGTCCAATAGAGGTTGCAATTAATTGTGCTGGAATTGCAAATGCAAATCCAGCTGAGGAGATGACACAAGATCAGTGGCAAAATATGTTCGATATAAATTTATCTGGTGTTTTCTATTCTTGCCAAGAAGAGGCAAAAACAATGATCAAGAGAAATAAAGGTTCAATAATTAACATTGCATCAATGTCTGGAATAATTGTAAACAGAGGACTTAAGCAAGTACATTATAACTCCTCAAAAGCTGGCGTTATTCATTTGACAAAAAGCCTGGCAATGGATTGGGTTGAATATGGAATAAGAGTAAACTCCATTAGCCCAGGATACACAAAAACACCCATGAACTTAAGACCAGAAATGGTTGATCAAGTAAAGCTTTTCGAAAGCGGTACTCCTATGAATCGTATGGCCGATCCTGATGAGATTGTTGGTCCCGCAATATTTTTAGCAACTGAGGCATCTT
The DNA here is from genome assembly GCA_902521485.1 of uncultured Alphaproteobacteria bacterium. GTDB lineage: Bacteria > Pseudomonadota > Alphaproteobacteria > HIMB59 > HIMB59 > HIMB59. Next base: position 266,735 of record CABYRQ010000001.1, read on the forward strand.
CATTTTGCACAGGTATAGACTTAGTTGTTGATGGTGGCTTTACTTGTTGGTAGTAAAGAAATTTGTTATTTAGCTAAATGTTTATAAAGAGCTTTTTGAGCAATTTTTAAGGCAGCCATAGCATCATGATTTGCTTGAGCTTTTGTTAATGCTTCAATGTCTAAATCATCTAGGGCTTTATCAACAGCTTTTAAAAAATCTATAGCCATATTTGCCATTACCACACTATCTTCTCTAAATGGAAACTGATCCAGTTGCCAAACACCCTGCCAATTATTTTTTCTTAGAACATAAAAAAATTCAAAAAGCTCTATGGGGTGAAGACTGCCAGCTAGAAGATCATCGTCCCATGATCTAAAGTTATCATTAACATCCATTCCAAATAGCCTACCATAATCAATAGCTAATTGAGCTGAGTCAGCTGCTGACTCTCCACCGTAAATTGCATGACCAAAATCGAGAAGAAGACCAATGTTAGGAAGGCCAATTTTTTCAATACCAAGAATAGTTCTGGAAACAGAGTCATAACTCATTTTCACTCTCGGTTCTCTTGGTTTATATTCTATAACAAAGTTTAAATCAGGATTTTCACTTGCTAAATTTCCTACGCCATCCATTGAATTCTTCCATAAAGACTTATGATCAACTTGAAATGGATAGTCCCATCCGTCCTGTCCAGGCCAAAGTTTTACATATTTTGCATCAAAAAATCTTACAGCTTCACATGATTGAGTAATAAGCTCGTGTGCTCTTTTTCTCACACCTGGATCTGGATTTGTAAATGCACCTTTTGAAAATTGTCTTGTGTATATTTCAGGAGTGATACCAATTACTTTAAGATTAGCTTTGTCGAGAGCATCTTTTATCTGTTCATTTGAATAACTTCCTCCAAAATATGGAAAATTAAGATCTACATAAGAAAGATCTTTTACTTGTCCAGCTAGCTCTATCGCGTCAAGTACACTTCTTGGTTCGCCATATCCATCTGTAGCGTATCTATCAAGATAAGTTGCAAAATGCCAAATACCTGCTCCAAATTCTTGTTTACCCATATTTATATTTTCTATTATTTATTAAAATTTATCTATTTATTAATTCAATCGTTTCTTGGCTTATATGTATGACAAATTCAAAGTCAAAATACAGATTAAATTAGATATTTTGACGCAAATGCCTAAAAAACATAGATTTCTCCTCACATTTATTTGGATTTACTTTCAAAATTGATTATCATGCACTCGTTAAAACTAAGGAGGAATTTATGAGAAAAATAATTCTTACAATTCTTGTATCATTTTTATCTCTTTCCGCATTTGCTGAAAGATATGTAATGGTAACACACGGTGAGGGTAAAGACCCTTTCTGGCCTGTTGTGCAAAAAGGTGGTGAAGATGCTGCTAGACACGTAGGTGCAGACTTTGAATATATCTTCAACCCTTCAGGCGATATGGGCGACATGGCAAAATCAATTGCTGCTGCAGCTGCAACTCAGCCTGATGGAATGGTTGTTTCACTTCCAGACCCTGAAGCATTAGGTCAAGCTATTAAAGACGCAGTTGCTGCTGGTATTCCAGTTATTACTATGAACTCAGGTCTTGAGTCATCTGCTTCTCTTGGCGCATTAATGCACGTTGGTCAGCCTGAATACCTTGCTGGTCAATCTGCTGGTGCAAGAGCAAAAGCAGAAGGTGCTACAAAAGCTCTTTGCATGATTCAAGAAGCTTACAACACAGCTTTGACAGATAGATGTGGTGGTTACGGTGAAGCTATTCCTACTGAATTAGTAGATAGCTCAAACGATCCTGCTACTATCCCAACAAGAGCTGCTGCTGGTTTACAAGCAAACCCAGATGTTGATGCAGTATTATCTGTTGGTCCGCATGTTTGTGTTGGAGTTCAACAGGCTATCGATGAGTTAGGTATGTCAGTACACCACTCTTGTTTTGACTTGAGCCCACCTGTTATGGACTTAATCAATGAGGGTAAAGTTGCTTTCACAATTGACCAACAACAACGTCTACAAGGTTATATGCCTGTTGTAGTATTACACTTATACAACAACGGTGCTGGCCTTTTACCTGGTGCAAACATTCCATCAGGTCCAGGATTTGTTGACAAGTCAAATGCTTCATCAGTTGCTGCTTTAGCAGGTATTGATAGATAGCATAATCTTATAAATCTTGAAAAGTGGGTAGTAAACTACCCACTTTTTTTATATTTAAGTAAAATTAAACTGAATAATCTTTATTAAAATTATATAAATTAAATCATGGCTACTACATCAACTCCCCAAAGAAAAGAGTCTGATAGGCACCAAAAGAAAACCTGGCTTACCACACTGGTTTCAAGACCAGAAATTGGACCTATTGGAGTTATGCTTCTTTTATTTGGAATGCTTGGCTATTTCTCCATCCCTGCTGGTGAAATGTCTTGGAACCCTTTTACCGGTGAGGGTTTTAATGCACTAGGTATTAGAAACTTTCTAAGAGTTATATCTCAACTTGGAATCATAGCAATTGGTGCTGGGCTTTTAATAATTGCTGGTGAGTTTGACTTATCTATTGGATCTATGATTGGTTTTGCAGGAGCCTGTATGGCAATGATTTTAAGATGGGGTTTTTCATTTATTGTGCCCTACATATCTTTCGAGGGAGGTTTCCACATAGAATTTTATACTGTTTTCCACATTGCTGATGTTTCCCCAATACTAGCAATATTTATTACCTTATGTTTCACACTTTTTTTTGGATGGATACAAGGTACCATTGTAGTTAGATCAGGCTTACCTTCTTTCATCGTTACACTTGGTGGATTATTTTTTTTAAGAGGACTTACAGAAGTTTCTCTTCGCTCTTTCAATCATAGACCAGATCAAGCTAAGGGCGCTACAACAGTTACAGAAATCCCAGATATTAAAAATATTGTAAATGTTCCCGGACATGGTGAAATGGTTCGTGAAAAAGCAAAAGCTCTTCCAGAAGCTGACCTTGTATCTTTAGCTCAAACATTACCAGCAGATACAGTAGCAGCAATAACTGAAAGACTCGAATATACATATCAAAGGGTAGCAGATGCCAAAACTCAAATTTTGGTGGATAAAGGTACCAAGCCTTTGCAAGAAGCTCTAGCAAATGCTCAGGCTACTGGAAACGATTATATGGTTGGGATGATACAAGAAAAAATTGCTAACTTTCAAATTGATCCTGTTGTTGCAAAAACTGTCACAGATGTTGATATAGCAAGGGTTTATATAGATTCATTGTACTCAGCTCAACCTGTCGCTAACTTTTTTGGTGGAGATATTTTAGAGCCTGTATTTGATTGGCTATATTTTCCAATTGATTGGAATACCAATAATTTTGGAAACCAATTTGCTCCAGGGCTGTACTCCTGTGTAATGATTTGGCTTATTATAGCCATAATCTGTTATGTTGTTCTAAGTAGAACACAGGCTGGTAACTGGATTTATTCTACTGGTGGAAACTTAAGTGCTGCTAAAGCTAATGGTGTGCCCACAGATAAAGTTAAAGTATCTCTATTCATGTTTTCTGCTTTTTGTGCGACTGTATTTGCAACTTGCCAAGTTTTCGAGGTCAATACTGCAGATGCAGCTAAAGGTAATTTAAAAGAATTAGAGGCAATTGCTGCTGCTGTTATTGGCGGTGTTGTACTAACAGGTGGCTTTGGAACAATTTTAGGTATATGTGTTGGTGCATTTATTTTTGGAATAGCAAAAGAGGCTTTTTTCTATATCCCAGGAATCGATGGATCATTTTATAGAGTATTTTTAGGTTTAGTGATCATAGCCTCTGCGCTAACAAATGAAAATATCCGAAAAAGAATTATAGGTAGTATATAATGAGTCAAGACGATCAAGCTCCATTTATTGAGATTACAAATTTAGTTAAAAAGTTTGGTACATTCACAGCACTGAATGGTGTCTCCTTAAATGTTTTGCCTGGAGAGGTTCATGCACTTCTTGGTGATAATGGTGCCGGAAAATCAACTCTAATAAAAGTTTTATCAGGTGTTCACAAACCTACATCTGGTGTGATTAAAGTTGATGGAAACGAAGTGAAATTTGGATCCCCAAGAGAAGCAACAAGTGCAGGCATAGGAACTGTTTACCAAGATTTAGCATTGAACGCACTTACATCGGTTACTAGAAACTTTTTTTTGGGTAATGAGTTAAAAAAAGGCCCAGGACCTCTTGGAATATTAGATTTTAAAAATATGAATGAAATTACTATAGCTGAGATGGGCAAGATAGGAATAAATATCTCTGATCCGACTCAGTTAGTAGGTACGATGTCTGGAGGACAGAGACAAACTTTGGCGATTGCTAGAGCGATATATTTTGGAGCTAAAATATTAATCTTGGATGAGCCAACATCAGCTCTTGGACAAAAACAACAAATGGAAGTTTTAAAAACTATTAAAAAGGTTCAACAATTAGGGAATATCGCAATTATTTTGATTACTCACAATGAAATCCATGCGAGGCTAATAGCTGATCGATTCACATTCTTAAGCTTGGGTGAAGTAATAGGATCTGGAAAGTCTTCAGAATTAGGCGGAGATGATGTTAAGCGTTTAATGGCTGGCGGCGCTCAAATAGGTGATCTAGCTAAAGAGCTTGAAGCCGTATAATATTATTACTAGTAAGAGCTAGGATTATTATCTTTATCAGACTCATCGTGGTTTTGATTAGTAAGCTCTTTAAATTTTCTTACATGAGCTGCTGCTGCGCCTGATAACAACCTTACATCATTAGTAATTGTAACAAGATCAAAACCCCATTCGGAAGCCTTGGCAGCGTATTCCGGAGTCCCACAATGAAGACATGCTACTTTTCCATGCTTATGAGCAATTTCTAAAATTTTCTTTTTAGATTCAATCATCTCAGGTTCTTTTCGATCAAACCCTGGTACTAATTTTCCTTGATTAAGTCCTATTGTTAAATCTGCTGTGCCAATATAAAGTCCATCAAGACCAGGAGTGGATGCTATGTCATCAAGATTATCAAATGCTTCTTGAGTTTCTATCATAGCTAAACAAAAAGTTCCCTCATTTGACTCGTAAAAATAATTTGAACTAACTGAAAAGTTAGCTCTCGTTGGACCAAAACTTCTGATACCCATTGGTGGATATTTACAATCTTGAACAAGTTTTTGCGCTTGCTCTTTATTATTAATCATAGGGCATATTATTCCCAATGCTCCTGCATCCATGACTTTTGATATTACTGCGTGATCTAGTCCTGAAACTCTACAGATTGGAGTGACACCACTATTTCTAATACTTTGCAACATTGTAAACAAATCACTAAAGCCAATCATCCCATGTTGATAGTCAATGGTCAGGGCGTCATAACCCTGCTCAGACATAATTTCAGCAGTAAAAGTATTGGGTATCGATAAAAAGCTATTAAGAACCACCTCTTTTTTTTGCCATTTAGTTTTTACTTTATTTTCAATCATTGAGTGTTAGATACCAAAATTATTTAAAAAAATAATTATAACAATTATTTATTATTCATTAATAAATGCATAAATTTAATCAATATTCTCCATCCTCCCACTTCTGACAGATTTATAGGCAGTTTCTGCTAAGAGAAGTGCTCTTCTTCCGTCCTCAAAGCCAACAGATACAGGCTTTTTTTCCAAAATTGTTTCGACAAATGAGCTTATTGAATTCATATAGGACTCCTGATATCTCTCAATAAAAAAATTTAAATAGGGCTCACTCTTATCAACAAACTCTGAATTGTATTTTTTCAATTCATGTGGCTTTCTATTTTCAGATATAACCATCCCTTTACTTCCAAACAACTCAACTCTTTGATCGTATCCATAAGTTGCTGATCTAGAGTTGTTTATGTGACATTGTTTCCCCGAGGCTGTTTCCATTATAATCATCAAGGTGTCACTATCATTTAATTCAGATTTTATTTTTGGATCTATTAAAGCATTAGAGATTGCAAAAACTTTAACTGGCTCTTCACCAAGCATAAAACGGGCTAAATCAAAATCATGAATTGTCATATCTCTAAATTGTCCACCAGACACTTTTAAATAATCCCAACTTGGCAGACCTGGATCTCTAGATGTAATCAGACATTGATGAAGCTCACCAATTTCACCATTAATATAAGATTTTTTTGCAGCCTGATGACCAGGGTCAAATCTTCTATTAAAGCCTAATTGGATTGGAACTTTATTACCTTCAAGTCTTTTTGAAAACTCATTGACTTTTTTAATATCGAGATCAATAGGTTTCTCACACAAAACAGGTTTTTTTGATGCAACAGATCTCTCTATGAAATCAATATGTGTATTTGTAGGGGAAGATATAAGAACAGCATCAATATCATTATTGTTAAAAATATCATCAACATTTTCCACAGCACGTACGTTTAAATCATTTGATACTTTTTTTGCAAATTCTTCATTTGGGTCATAAATGCATACTAAATTTGTCTGTTCATGGAGTTGAATATTCTTAGCATGCATTTGGCCAATTCGCCCGCATCCAATAACTGCAATGCTAACTTTTTTCATATTACAGAATTATAGTATTCTTAAAATTTTAGAAATAAAAAAAAATTCATTTTGAATAAAATTTAAGTATTCTTTAAAAGGTTTATTTATCTATAATCTATTCATAGGAGGGGTTTATGAAAGCAAAATTGGGAATAGCGCCTATAGCATGGTCCAATGATGATTTACCTGAACTTGGAGGAGAGACTTCTTTGGATACCTGCCTTAGTGAGTCAAAACTTGCTGGATTTACAGGTGTGGAAACTGGTGGAAAATTTCCAAAAACTCCTGAAAAACTTGGTCCGATTTTAAAAAATCACCAACTATACTTGGCATCAGGGTGGTATTCAGGAACTGTGCTAGATAATGACCTAGAAAATGAGAAAGATAAAGTTCTTCAACAACTCACTCTCTTCAGAGACCTAGGCGCAGCTGTTTTAGCATATGGAGAAACATCTGGAACTATCCAAAATATTAGACAAGCTCCATTAAACACAAAAAGAAAAATACATAGTGAGGACTTTAAAGAGTATGGAAGAAAACTAACATTATTTGCAGAATTTTGTGCAGATTTTGGTGTGCCAATTTCATTTCATCATCACATGGGTACAGCGATTGAGACTGAGGATGAGCTTGATAAATTGATGAACCACACAGGTGAGGCAGTAAAAATCTTATTTGATACAGGCCATATGACCTTTGCAGGAGGCAACTCTTTGAGAGTAATAAATAAATATGCAAAAAGAATAAATCACTTTCATGCTAAAGACATTCGCTCTAAGGTTGTAAATGATTTAGATCGATCAAAAAAAAGTTTTTTAGATTTTGTGTTAGAAGGGGCTTTCACAGTACCTGGAGATGGAAATATTAATTTCAAGGAAGTAGTTGAGGCATTATCAAATAATAATTACGAGGGATGGTTCATTGTCGAGGCAGAGCAAGATCCAGCCAAAGCAAACCCATTTGAATATGCTAAAATTGGAAATAAAGAACTTGTAGAGTGTTTAAGTATGTATGGATATGAAATAGAGGATTATATAGATGAATAGTATTAAGGGAAAGTTTGCACTAGTGACTGGAGGAACACAAGGTTTAGGAGCAGCAATTGCGAAAAATTTTGCCGATAGCGGAGCCGAAGGTGTTGTCACAATTGGCAGAAAAGAAGATAAAGGAAATCAGGTAGCAAAAAAAATTCAAGATGAAACTGGATGTAAAGTAATTTTTGTAAAAACAGACCTTGGAGAGGTCCATGAGTGTAGAAATGCAGTTTCAGTTGCCAAACAAGAATTTGGGAGATTGGATGTTCTTGTAAACGCTGCCGGTATTACTGATAGGGGAGATATTGTTAATACGAGCGAAGAACTGTTTGATAAAATGATTGGCACCAACTTAAAAGGCCCTTATTTTCTGATACAAGATACAGTGAAAATTATGATTGACAAAAACATAGAGGGTTCAATTATTAATATTGGATCTGTGGCAGCTATGACTGGCCAACCATTCATATCAACTTATTGTGTATCAAAAGGGGCACTTGCAACATTAACAAGGAATACAGCATTCGCTTTGTTAAAAAATAAAATTAGAGTTAATCAGTTAAATATTGGTTGGATGGCTTCAGATGGAGAACATGAGATACAAACAAAATATCATGGTGCCTCAGAAGATTGGTTAGAAGATGCTGGTAAAGCTCAACCATTTGGAAGGTTGCTTGATCCAAAAGAGGTAGCTAAGGCAGTTACATTTTTAGCATCTGATGACTCAGGTATGATGACAGGTTCTGTTGTGAACTTTGATCAGTCAGTATGGGGAGGATATCCTTTTGCACCTCCTCAGCCTGCAGAAAAAATGGAAATAAAATAATTTAGTTTAAATATTTTTCAGCACTTTGTTGACAACTCTTTAATGTAGTCTCCAAATCCTTATTCAAAAAAATATACTCATAAATTTTATGACCAACATCTTCTATAATATTTGAATAGGTTGGTAGAGGGTATCTTGCCCATTCTATAATTTTTTCCTCCTTTTCCATTTTATCAATTTCATTAAATATTGGACTTAAAGCTCTCACTTCAGGATCATTAACGACACTAAAAACGGGAGATGATAAACTGCCATGCTCTATATAATATTTTATAAATTCAGGAGAGACAAAATTTCGAATATTTTTCATAACAAAAGGTATTTTTTCTGGAGAAATATTTGAGGGTATACCTAATGAAAAACCACCTATCGGAGATACTTGAAAAGAGGAATTTCCAGCAGGTCTAGGTAAATAACCAGTTTTCTTATATGCGGGTGAAGCCTCATTTAGTTCAAACAAATGTGCTCTACTACTCCAATTCATTGCCATAGCTGATTTACCCTGACTATAATATTCAACACATTCATCATTGGAATGAGCAGATAATTCATTTGGCGAGTATAAAGTCAATTTTTTTAACATTTTAGCCGCTTCAAAAGATGCATCAGATAAAAAATTTGCCTTTAAGAGTATTTTTTCCACATCTAAATCATAAATATTTTTCCCAATATACCTAAGGTTTACATATGGTTTTCCATAATTTGCCATAGCTAAAATAAAACTAGTAGCAAGTGGTTGTCCTTTTTTAGCTGGCCAAGAAATAGGACTTTCTATCTGTTTGTCACCTTTTAATACCTCACAGGCATGGAGCAAATCCTGAAATGTTTTTGGTGGACTCAAAGCATATTTTTGAAAAATATCTGTTCTATAAAATAATAGATCAGGAATTGCTTCGATCGGTATCCCATAAAGTTTTTTATTAAAAGAACTTGATCTTACTCCTGAATAGTGAAAGTCATTCAAATTTATACCAACATCTTTAACAAAACTATTTAATGGAAGAAGGCAATTTAATTTAGTTAACTGTCCAATCCATGGAATATTAAAAGCAACTATATCAAATTTAGACTTTTTATTTGATGAGGAATTTTTAATTATTACATTAAGTAGTTTTTTTAAATCACCTTCAATAATAAGTTCAATTTCACAATCAAGTATATATGCAAAAAAATCAATATTCTTATTTATCACTTTAAATGTCGGATTATCATTGGCAAGAAAGTTAATTTTTTTGTATTTTTTATTTTGATTTATTATAACATTTGGTGCAGGTATGATATTTCCCGCAGAAAGAGAAGTTCCAAAAAAATAATTATCATTAAAATCACTATAACCTAAGTTCAAGGCCACTTCTTTTTTGATTGAAAGTAAATAATCCGTGAATTCTTTAATGAGATTATTACTTGGATGTATAGAAAACGATTTACCTGATTTTGTTTTTGATCTTTGTATTAATTTTTTTTCTTGAATAAGTTTTTTTACTCTTCTCAAACCAGTTGCAAATGGCAAACCTGATGCCTGGATGATACTCGTAGTAGTGGTAATTTTATTGTCTAGATGGTTGATAATAACATAAGAAAAAATATTCCAATCAGCGTCAATTGTTTTAATTGAAATAGATCTGTTAAATAAAAGTCTTGTTTTATCAACAAATTTTAAAAGAGTGGTAATCTCGTTTCTATTCATTTAAAGGTATTATATTATAAATTCATTAAAATATTCAATTTGAATATATTAGAGATTAAATCTCTTAATAAATCGTAGATAATTTCTTCAAAGGATATTTAGGAGGATCAATATGAACAAACTAATAAAAGTATTAGCTGTTCTAATGTGCTTTTCTTTCGGTTCAGCTAAAGCAGTTGAAATCGTGTCTTTTAATGCTGCGTCATCCGAAGCTTATGTTGGTGCGTTCGTTAAAGGTATTAAAGCTACAGCAGAGCAATATGGCTATGACATTACTGTTTTTGAAAACAACTATAACCAAGCAGAGCAAAACCAACAAGTAGAACAATACTTGTCAAGTGGTGCACTACCTGATGTATTTATTTGGTGGCCACCTGATGCTGTTGCAGGTTTAGGTTCGTTAAGAAAGCTTGCTAAAACTGGAGTACCAGTTTTAAAAATCAATCAGTTACCTAATGAGCAAGATAAAGCATTCATCTTTGGATATGCCGGACCAGATGATAGTCTTCGCGCTTATAACGCGGGTGAGATGATGGTTAAAGCTATGAAGATGAAACAAGCTGCTGGTGGAGATGGATATAATGTAATTGCATTATCATATCCTCACTCTTACGGTGGATATGGCTTATCAATCAATGCTTTTAAACAAGCTATCGCTGGAACTGACTTAAATCTTATCGGTGACATCGGTGAGGGATTTGGACAGGCTAACGGTTATAAAGGTGCAGCTAAGCTTATAGCTAAAGTTAAAGATCAGGGAATTCATTTCGTATATGGTATGGACGATGCGATCTTAACTGGTGGTATTAAGGCTTTAGAAGAAGCTGGTTATAATGTTGACTGGTATGCAGGTACTGGCAAAAGTGGCAGTGTAGATAGTGATGCTGTCATTACAGTTGGTACTGTGTGTAACGGTGATAAGCAGATGATTACTGATGGAAAGCAATTTGGTACTACTCTACAGTCACCTCTTCATGAAGGTCAATTAGCTATAGCTCTTGTTAAAGAGTATATGGAGAACGGTAAGCTAGCAAACTACATTAACTTTACACCTAACCCTTCAGTGACTGGTGCCACTATGGACTTCACAGCACTTAGAGGTTTTGATGGTAAGTTGTACGGTATCAACGAGCTTTGCTCAGGTGCTTGGGACTAAGTTTTAGTCTTTTCATAAAAATTTTTACACACAGGGAGCTATCCCTGTGTGTTTTTAATAAATAAAAAAGGTGTACAATCTCTTTTAATATGTCCACAAATCCAATTCTTAAAATTTCAAATGTTTCTCGGACTTTTGGAGCTATACAGGCTCTAAAAGAAGCAAATTTTGAGATAAATGAAGGTGAAATTATGGGACTAGTTGGAGAAAATGGAGCTGGTAAATCAACTCTTGTAAAAATTATAAGTGGATTTGACCCTGGTTTTAAGGGCAGCTATCAAATCAATAATAAAGAAGTAAAATTTGAAACGCCTTCACAAGCTGAGGAGTCTGGAATTGCTATTGCTCAACAAGAATTAAGCTTGATTCCTAATATGTCAGTTGCAGAAAATATTTTTCTTACTGGAGCTAAAGTAAAAAAATTTGCCACTCTTAATACATTGGCAAAGATGGCACGCCCATATCTTGACCAAGTTGGATTAACTGAAGTAGACCCAACTACTAGAATAAATTTATTATCTGTTGGTGAACAACATTTGGTAGAAGTAGCTAGATTAATTTCGAGAGAAGCAAAAATTTTAATTTTAGATGAGCCTACAGCTGCGTTGGGTGAAGCAGAGAGTCGAAGAATTTTAGAAATGGTTGAGCGTCTTGCAGCAAATGGTAAATCAATAATATATGTAAGTCATAGACTGGACGAAATTTTTAAGATTACAAAAAGAATAACAATATTAAGAGATGGAGTAAGTCAAGGTATTCAAGAAACTAAAGATATTGATGTAAATAAACTAGTTGAAATTATGCTTGGAAGAGAATTGGCGAATATGTTCCCATCAAAAGCTGACCATATAAGTGATGATCCAAAATTAGAAGTAAAAGAACTTTGGCCTGATGGCGTTTTAGAGCCGGTTAGTTTTTCAGCTTTTAAGGGAGAGATACTTGGACTCTCTGGGCAACTTGGTAGTGGAGCAGGTGAAGTATTAGCCTCAATAGCAGGTGCACTTCAATCTAGATCAGGTTCACTCACTTTGAACGGTGAAACCTTTTTACCCAAATCACCAAGTCACGCTATAAAGAAAAAAATTGCATATTGCTCCTCCGATAGAAAAAAAGATGGTCTTTTTCTTGGACGTCCAATATTTGAGAATTTAACCTCCCCAGCACTTGGTGCTATATCAAAATATGGTTTTAACTTTGGCAGTTCTGAGGATAATTATTCCAGAAATTTAGCAAAAGAGTTTTTAATTGATGTCAAAAGAATGCACGATGAGTCAGGTCTTTTAAGTGGCGGAAATCAACAAAAAGTAGCATTAGGAAAATGGCTTTCAATTAAGCCCGATGTATTGCTTGTGAATGAGCCGACAAGAGGTGTTGATGTTGGTGCTAAATCAGAGATATATCAAAGAATGAGAGAATTAGCAGCAAGAGGAATTACTATTATTTTTGCCTCTACTGATATCCAAGAAATCACGTATCTACCTGACAGGGTGATTACATTTTATAGAGGAATGATGATTGATGAACACCGATTAGAAAAAATTAAAACACCTGTTATTCTTAAAGAGATTACTGATCCATTTAACGAGACAAACCTATGAGTGCTATCATCGAAAATAATCAATTACCTTTTTCTGCAAAATTTTTGCAATTCTATAAGGATCGCACACTTCTTGCTATTTTATTGTCACTTTTTGCTGTGATGTTTATATATGGAATTTTTTTCACAGAAAATTACTTAACAATAACCAATTTTAAAGCAATTATCAGAGATGCAGCACTATATGGCATTATGGCTATAGGACTTACATTTGTAACTTTGTCAGGAAATTTTTTTTTATTGTCATTAAAAGAAACAGCATCAATTTGTGGTGTTACGTTTGCTATGGGTATGGCTACTGGTTTTGGATCACCGGATCTTGCAGGAAACTTTTTAGTTTCACTATTAGCTGCTTTAACAGTAGGTGTCGTAAGTGGAGTAATACAAGGATATTTTGTTGGAATGGGAGGCAACCCAATTGTAGTAACATTAGGTGGAGCAGGCATCTTATATGGTATTGGTGCATGGTGGAGTGATAACCTTGTAATAAACTTTACTAGGCCTCATGATGCAGAATGGCTAGGGACTGGTTCTTTTTTAGGTCTTCCTAGTATTACATGGTCATTTATTCTAATAGCCATTGCTGCTGAAATAGTTTTAAGACATACAAATTTTGGAAGGAAAGTTTATTTAGTCGGAGCAAACAAAGCTGCTGGAAAAGCCACTGGTCATGAAAATTTTTCCATGGCAATAATAGTTTTTACAATTTGTTCTGTTTGCTGTGCTTTTGTTGCAGTGGCTTTTGTTGCTCAAATGGATAGTGCTCAATCTAATTATTTTTCTGCAGAATTTGGATCTTCAGGTGATATGACAATACTCGTTATAGCAACTGTCATGGTTGGTGGAAATTCAATAATGGGCGGTTATGGATCTACTTTAAGAACTAGTTTGGGAGCAATTTTTATTGCTATGGTTGATAATATGATGGTTTTACAAGGATTTAATAGTGGACCTAGAATAGTTGGTGTGGGCTTAATGATCGTGTTTAGCATCATAGTTTTTGGTTTATTTGCTAAAGGAAGTAGGGCTCAGGAATAATGGAAAATTTTTTAAAAAAGATTACAAAAGATGTGGATCTCTCTTTTGCAATCTTATTATCATTTTGTGTTTATGTATTCTTTGCAATTAATATAGAGGTTTTCTTTAGTCACAATATCAGTTTCGCTATTCTTGAAAGGTTTGCAGTTTTGGGCCTTGTAGGTTTAGCATTAACAATTTGTATAATTGCTGGAGAAATTGATTTATCAATTGGGTCTAACGCGGCCCTGTGCGCTGTGATAGTTGTAAAATTAACAGACCCCTTAGGCGCCCCATTAGCGATGATTATAGGACTTTCAGTTTCAACTCTAATTGGTGCAACACAAGGTTTTGTTATAGCTTTCATAAGAATAAGAGCGATTGTGATTACAGTTGGTACACTAATGTTGCTTAGAGGCGTGGCTTTACTAATTGCTGAAGAAAAAACAGTTATGTTAACTGATTTTAGAGTTCCTGATTTTATTACTACTAAAGTTTTAATGTATTTTTCACCTGCTAGCCTAACGGTTATCTTCATATTCATTTGTGTAGGAATTTTTATGCGTTACACAAAATATGGAAGAGAAATATATGCGATCGGTGGAGCAAGAAAAGAAGCACTCACTGCAGGTATACCTTTAAGACGCCCAATGATTATAGCCTTTGCGCTGTCAGGTTTTTGTGCTGGTTTTGCTGGAACTGTAATTGGTTTGAAATCAGGAACGGCTCAAGGTTTAGGACTGCAATACCTTCTTTTAGCAGGAACTGTTGCAGCTTTTGTTGGAGGTGTGAGTATACTAGGAGGAAAGGGTGGTGTTTTAGGAGCTGCTATCGGAGCTTTAACAGTTAATTTTTTAAATACTGGTCTCGTATTTTATGCACTTCAGGTTCATTTTGTTCAATTATTCACATCAGTGCTTTTGGTTATCGTTATAGTTTTTCAAACTATGTCTAGGGTATTTGACTCGCGGCAAGCTAGGAAAAGTCTGCTTGCCACAATTGATGAACGAAAAACATCTTTGCTGGAAAAAAAGAGATCGGCTTTAGGTAGATAATATTCATTTTGAATATATTTGAAGTCAGTAATTTAATTACATATTATATAATATAGTTGGAGGGAATTTATGGATAAAGAGAGACTAAAAGGGAAAAATGTCCTTATTACAGGTGCTGCTCAGGGCATGGGTGCTGCAGTAGGAGAGCACTTTGCTGCCCAAGGAGCCAAAATTTGTCTAACAGATGTCAACCTTGACGGTTGTAAAGAGGTTGAAGAGAGAATTAGGTCAGCTGGAGGTGAGGCTATTTCATGTAAAGTAGACGTGCGAAATCGTGAAGATCACGTAGCTGCTGTAAAAGCAACAGTTGAAAATTTTGGTAGTCTAAATGTTTCTATAAATAATGCTGGAGTAAACAAACCACTCTTCTTCATGGATATTACTGAGGAAAATTATGATTTTATTATGGATATAAATGTTCGAGGTGCTCTTTTAGGTATGCAAGAACAAGCCCGACAAATGATTAAACAAGGTAAACAAAAAGAACCATATAAAATTATTCATGTAGCTTCTATTTTATCCAGAGAAACTTTTGATGATGTTGTGGTTTATGGAATGAGCAAACATGCCATAGCAGCTCTGATAAAAGGTGGTGCAAAAAGTTTAGTTGAGCATGGCATTACCGTTAATGGATATGGCCCTGGCGTAGTAAGAACAGAGCTATGGGAGCAATTAGATAAAGATTTAGTTGCAATTGGAAAATTTGACAAACCCGGAGAGTCAATGGACTCAATTGCAGAGAATATGATTTTGATGAAGAGGTATTCTTATCCTGAAGACGTAGTGGGCACAGCATCTTTTTTAGCGTCTAGTGAGTCTGATTACATGACAGGACAAATACTTATGATTGATGGAGGGATGGTAATTCAATAAATGAGTGAACCTTCAATCATAAAACCTGAAGATATAAATCCAAATTACGATTGGCATAGAAGAGTGCCTTCTCATGGAAGGACAAATGTAGATTATGAAGAGAGAATTAATTTTCCTAGACTTCACAAATATCGACTAGGAAGAGCCAGAGAAGCTCTAAAAAATTCAAAAGCCGGTTCACTCCTTTGTTTTGATAACAACAACATCCGATATCTCACAAGCACAGTTATTGGAGAGTGGTCAAGAGACAAAATATGTAGATATTCTCTATTAGCTCAAGATCATGATCCCGTGCTGTGGGATTTCGGTTCAGCGGCTAAACATCACCAATTATTTTCGCCTTGGCTTCCAAAAGAAAATTGGAAGGCAGGAATGGTAGGCCTGAGGGGTACGGTGCATCCTGATGCAGGATTAATGAAAAATGCCGCAAAAGAAATAAAGTCAATGTTAAATGAAAAGGGACTGGCAAATGAACCTGTAGGTGTGGATCTTGTTGAGCCAGCAATGATGTTTGCTCTTCAAGCAGAGGGTTTAGAGATAATTGACGGACAGCAAATTCTTCTTGAAGCCAGGGAAATAAAATCAAGAGATGAGCTAATGTTATTAAACCAGGCTGCATCGATGGTTGATGCAACTTATCATCAAATTTATGAGACTATGAAGCCAGGCGTTAGTGAAGCTCAAATAGTTGCTAATGCAAATAAGCTTTTATACGAACTTGGTTCGGATGATGTCGAGGCAATAAATGCCATTTCAGGTGAAAGATGTAATCCGCATCCACATAATTTTACAGATAGAATTTTTAGACCTGGTGATCAAGCTTTCTTTGACATACTTCAATCTTATATGGGCTACAGGACCTGTTATTATAGAACCTTCAATATTGGAAGAGCATCAGACTCTCAAAATGATGCCTACAAGCAGTGTCGAGAGTGGCTAGACAAAGCCATTGAACTTGTAAAACCTGGAGTATCTACAGATAAAATTGCATCAGTATGGCCGAAGGCTGAGGAATTTGGTTTTGCAAATGAAATGTCAGCATTCGCATTACAGTTTGGACATGGTTTAGGTTTGGCAATTCATGAAAGACCAATAATCAGTAGATTGGTTTCAATGGACTCACCTGATGAAATTAAAGAAGGAATGGTTTTTGCTCTTGAAACCTATTGTCCTGCAAAAGATGGTTATTCTGCTGCGCGAATTGAAGAAGAATTGATTGTTACAGATAAAGGATGCCAAGTAATTTCCTTGTTCCCTGCTGAAGATCTACCTATTGCTAATAAATATTAATGGTAGATAAATTAAATGACGATATAGGAGAAGAGAAAAGACTTCAATTATGGGAAATGATGCTGAAATTAAGGTTAGTCGAAAAAAAAGCATATGATCTTTTTCTTCAAAATCTTATCAAAGGTACTAGCCATTTAGCTCTGGGTCAGGAAGCTATTGCAGGTGCCTTTGGAGTCGCCTTGAAACAAGGCGATTATACATTTTGCACATACCGTGGGCACGCACATACACTCGCAAGAGGATCCTCAATCGAAGGAGTTTTAGGAGAATTAATGGGTAGACAGTGTGGCTTGATGAAAGGTAAAGGAGGATCCATGCATCTTACAGATGTAGATAAAGGAGTTATGGGTTCATATGCTATTATAGGTGCTCATTTAACTATTGCCAATGGAACTGCTTTGGCGTCAAAATATAATAAAACAAATGAGGTAAGCGTTTGCTTTTTTGGAGACGGTACTACGAATATCGGAGCATTCCATGAGGCATTGAACATGGCAAAAATATGGAATTTACCCATAGTGTTTGTTTGTGAAAATAATTTATATATGGAATATACACCAATTCATGAAGTTACTGCTGTTGAGCACCCAGCTGCTGATAGAGCGGGTGCATACGATTTAGATAAAATTATTGTGGACGGAAATGATGCTGATGAAATGCTTAGAACAGCAGAAAAAGCTATTGCAAAAGCGAGAGAGGGTAAAGGTCCAAGTTTAATTGAAGCCAAGACTTATCGACATAGTGGGCATTCAAGAGCTGACCCAGGTAAGTACAGACCTGATGAGGAAGTAAAAGATTGGATGGAAAACAAAGACCCAATAAAAAATTATAGAGCAAAGTTATTAGATTTTAATATCAATGAAAAAATAATTTCTGAAATTGAGGAGAAAATTAAAGATCAAGTTGAAAAAGCAACTGAAATTTCCATGGCTTCTCCAATTCCGGAAATTAAAGAAATATATACTGATGTATGGGCTAATGGAGGTTCTGAGTGGCACAATTAACATACAGAGCAAGTGTTTCACTCGCTATAGCTCAATCCATGAGAAAAGATCAAAAAGTCTTTTTTATTGGTGAAGACGTAGGTGCTGCGGGCGGAGTATTTAAAGCGACGGTTGGTCTTTTAGAGGAGTTTGGAAAAGAGAGAGTCATGGATGCACCAATTTCAGAACAGGCGATTTTAGGTGCAGCTATGGGCGCAGCAATGACAGGCTTAAGACCAATAGCAGAAATAATGTTTTCAGATTTTTTAGCTGTTTGTTGGGATATTGTCGCAAATCAAATTGCTAAAACTAGATATATGTCAGATGGCCAAATCAACATTCCATTAGTCATTAGGACTGCAAATGGCGGAGGATCAAAATTTGGTGCACAACATTCTCAAAGTTTAGAGAATTGGTCTATGATGATACCAGGTTTAAAAGTAGTTGCACCAAGCTGCCCTAGTGATGTGTTGGGTTTGATGGATAGCGCTGTAAAGGACCCTGATCCCGTTATATTTTATGAACATAAATCACTTTATGCATTTAAAGAAGAAATTGAACAAACTGATATATCCATTCCTATCGGGGAAGCTAATACGCTTCACGAGGGAAAAGATATTACTATTATTGGTTTAGCTTTAATGGCACAAAGAGCAAAAGAGGCTGCATTAATTTTGAAAGACAAACATGATATTAATGCAAAGGTAATCGATCTGAGATCTCTGGTGCCCCTAGATTTACAAACAATAAAAAAATCTGTAATCGAGACTGGTCATGTCTTGACAGTAGAAGAAAATCCAAGACTTTGTGGATGGGGAGCGGAAATATCATCTTTAATCTCAGAACATTGTTTTAAAAATTTAAAAGGTCCTGTCACTAGAGTAACTACACCACATGTACCATTACCAAGTGCCGACATACTCGAAGATAATACAATTCCATCAGTGGAACTTATTGTAAATGAGGTTATAAAAAAACTAAAAGGAGAATAATTATGGAAATAATAATGCCATCCCTTGGAGAAACTGTTGACGAGGGAAAAGTAGTAAAGTGGCTTAAAAAAGTTGGAGATGAAATTAAAGAGGGAGATATCCTTTGCGAAGTTGAGACTGATAAGACAGCTGCTGAGATACCTTCAACAGTTAATGGAAAATTAACACAGATAATTGCACAAGAAGGAGATACGATCCCTGTAGGTGGTAAAATTGCCACTGTAGAATAAGAATTAAAACTGTTATAAATATTTATGGAAATTAAAGACTCAAAATTTTATAGAGATAAGTGCTTCATTAACGGTGAATGGGTTAATGCCGACTCAGGTGAGACAATATCTGTTAACAATCCAGCTAACTTGAAAGAGATCGGCACAGTACCTAAGTGCGGAACATCTGAAACTAGAAATGCTATAGAAGCTGCAAATAATGCTTGGCCTGAATGGAGGGCAAAATCTGCACGTCAAAGATCAGAAATACTCAGAAAATGGTTTGATTTAATGATTGAAAATAAAGAGGAATTAGCTCAAATCATGACAGTTGAACAAGGAAAACCAATAAATGAGTCACGTGGAGAAATAGGCTATGGAGCCTCTTTTGTAGAATGGTTCTCAGAAGAAGCCAAGAGGGTTTATGGAGATACAATTCCAGATCCCATGACCGATCGAAGAATTGTTGTTTTGAAGCAACCAGTTGGTGTAGTGGCATCCATTACACCATGGAATTTTCCAAATGCTATGATTACAAGAAAATGTGCACCAGCTTTAGCTGTTGGGTGCCCAGTTGTAATTAAACCAGCAAGTCAAACTCCTTATTCTGCACTTGCACTAGCTGTTTTGGCTGAGGAGGCAGGCTTTCCAAAAGGTACTTTAAATGTAATTACAGGAAAGGCCTCTGAAATCGGAGAGGAATTAGCCACAAACCCAATTGTTAGAAAATTATCTTTTACAGGTTCAACAGAAATTGGAAAAATACTTTTACAGAAATGCTCTGGAACTGTAAAGAAAGTCTCAATGGAACTTGGTGGTCACGCACCCTTCATTGTATTTAATGATGCAAATATTGATGATGCAGTTGCCGGTGCAATCCAAAGCAAATTTAGAAATACTGGACAAACTTGTGTTTGTGCAAATAGAATTTATGTCCAAGAAAAAGTTCATGATGAGTTCTGTTCAAAATTTGTTGATGCTGTTTCTAAAATAAAAGTAGGAGATGGTTTAAATGAGGAAAATGCCTCTGGACCCATGATTGATGAGCATTCTTTAAGTAAAGTAGAGGAGCACGTCCAAGATGCATTACAATATGGGGCAAAAGTTGCAATTGGTGGATCTAAGCATTCTTTGGGAATGAACTTTTATCAGCCTACAATCCTAACTGAAGTCGCACCAGAAGCGAAAATTACAACTGAAGAAACATTTGGACCAGTGGCTCCAATTTACAAATTTAAAGATGAAAGAGAAGTAATCAAACTTGCAAATAACTCACCATATGGACTTGCATCCTATTTTTATTCCAGAGATATCGGAAGAATATGGAGAGTTGCTGAGGCACTTGAATACGGTATGGTTGGAGTCAATACTGGATTAACTTCAAAAGCAGAGGCACCATTTGGAGGAATAAAAGAGTCTGGTCTTGGCAGAGAAGGCTCAAAGTATGGAATTGATGATTTTATTGAAATAAAATACATCAATATGTGCGGCCTAGATAAATAATTCATATTTATGAACAAAGTCTTTAATGTTGGCTTAATAGGATGTGGTCATATTTCTGAAACATATTTTAGAGGACATGATTATTTTAATAATTTTCGCATAATTAAATGTGCTGATATTAATCATGAAAATTCTAAAAAATGTGCCGAAACTTATAATATAAACTCTTGTTCCGTTGATGAAATATTAAATGATATTGAAGTCGATATTATTTTAAATTTAACTATTCCAAAGGCTCATTACGAGGTAGCAAAAAATTCGCTGGAGAGCGGTAAACATGTTTATAGTGAGAAACCAATGGCTGTAAATTTTTTAGATGGTGAAAATCTCTTAAAATTATCTAAAAGTAAAAACTTATACATTGGCAATGCTCCTGATACTTTTTTAGGTGGTGGAATTCAAAAATCTATTGAATTAATAAACGATAATAAAATTGGAAATGTTCGGCTTGGAAATGCTATTTTTGCTTATCCAGGAGTTCAATCTTATCATCCCAATCCTGAACCGTGGTTTGCAAATAATGAAGGTGGCCCAGTTATAGATATGGGACCATACTATTTAACAGCTTTAGTAAATTTACTTGGCCCTGCTAAAAGTGTTCATGGTATTTCTACCAAAGTTTTCGATAAAAGAGTGATAGGCATAGGTCCAAAAAAAGATCAGGAGTTTGATGTGGAATGTCAAACTAGCTATTTAGTTAATTTAGAATTTCATAATGGGGCTCTAATTCAAATAACTTTATCGTTTGATGTTGTAGCTCACCAACGTAATCACATAGAGCTTTACGGCGATAAAGGTTCTATGATTGTGCCTGATCCAAATATGTTTGGAGGCTCAGTATACACAAGTACTGATGATAGTGGTGTTTGGCAAGAGCACAAAACTGATGATATGCCCCTTGGTAAAATTAATATTACATCTCATAGCGGTAGGGCTAATGAGTCGCCAACTAATGCGAACTACCGTGGTGTCGGATTAGCTGAAATGGCATACTGTATTGATAATGAACTTGAACACAGATGTAGCGGAGAATTATCGTTACACGTTTTGGATATTATTCAATCAACAATGAAAGCAGCAGACACCAAAACACCCCAAGAGATAAAGACTACTTTTAAGAAGGCAGATTATTTTTCACTAGAGGAAATACAAAAAATTCTTAAGTAATTACAATAATTCCTCTAGACTTAATTTTCATTAAATGAAATTTGATAATACAAAAAAAATTCTTGTAATAGGGAGAGCAGGATTAGATATTTATCCAGAGCCACCCGGTACAAAAATCTCCGATGTAAATAACTTTTCTTCTCATTTAGGGGGCTCGGCGGCAAATACTTGTGTTGCTCTATCGAACTTGGGTGTCAGCACTGATTTACTTACTTGTATATCTGACGATGCAATCGGAGAATACATAATTAACAAACTTAATGAATTCAAAGTTGGTGTAGTACACTGCAGAAAAGTCAATAAATCATTTCAAACACAAATAGCTGTTGTTGAAACTATTTTAAACAATAACCAATCTATTCTTTACAGAAGTAATCCTTGTGATCTGCAACTTAATAAGGAGGATATTAATAAAATTAATTTCAATAATTACTCTGCTGTATTTATCTCTGGAACTGCGCTTTCTGGAGAACCTTCAAGGAATGCTGTTTTTGTTGCCTCAAAACTAACTTCAGATCTCAAGATACCATTAATAATCGACCTTGATTATCGGCCTTACAACTGGGAGTCTGATACAATCAAATCTGATGTTTACAAGGAAATTATGAATGAAATGGATATTATCATTGGAAACGATTTAGAATTTAATGTGGCTGATAATTCAACAAATGGACTTGAATTAGCAAAAGTGTATATTAAAAAAAAACCATCAGTGATTATCTATAAAATGGGCGAAGAGGGATCCAAAGTATTTACTAAAGAAAATGAGAGCCAATACGGGACATTTAATGTCGAAGCTATTAAACCTACCGGTGCAGGCGACGCATTCAATGGAGGTTTTATAAGTTCCCTATACAATGGCCTTAGTTTAGAGGATGCAGTAATTCGGGGTTCCGCAAATGCTGCAATAGTTGTAACAAGAGTAGGATGTTCCTCAGCTATGCCCAATAATCAGGAATTAGAAAAATTTATTAACCAAAATCAAAAGGAGTTATAGATGCACATCCCTTATTCAGATAATAAAAATCAAGCTTTATTTGGAGAAACAAATAAAACAGTACCTTTAGTTTATTTTAATATTATCAATTTAAAAAAAGGTGAGTCCTATGAATACCAACTATCAAAACATGAAAGTAGCGTAGTTCCAGCAACAGGTATCGTCGAGATTACCGTGGAGGATAATAAGTTAGGACAGATTGGAAAAAGAACAACTGACGTATGGGATGGTGAACCCGAGGGTAGTTATATTCCTACAAATTCAAAATGTAAAATTACTTGTTTATCTGACTCCTCTGAGTGTTTCATAGCTGGTGGAATTTATGAAAAAAAATTAGAGCCATTTCTTGTTTTAAAAGAAGAACTAGATGTTGTTCAATACGGCTCAGACGATACTAAAACTCACAGAAAAATTAAACATATCTTAGGTGCGAAACATCATGATCAAGTTGGTCGATTATTAGTAAAT
This sequence comes from uncultured Alphaproteobacteria bacterium, assembly GCA_902521485.1. Classification (GTDB taxonomy): domain Bacteria; phylum Pseudomonadota; class Alphaproteobacteria; order HIMB59; family HIMB59; genus HIMB59. The sequence goes on from CABYRQ010000001.1 coordinate 290,131, forward strand.
GAATTATATACTGTTGGCGCTGGAGGGTGGTCAGGCTTCCCTCCTCACAAACACGACACAGATGATCTCCCTCAAGAAACTCGTCATGATGAAGTTTATAATTATCGATTTAAACCAGGACATGGTTTTGGTGTTCAAATTATGCAATTAGAAGATGAAAAAGAGGGTCACGGTTATCAACTTTTTAATGGCTCTACTATTGCAATTAATAAAGGATATCATCCATGTGTGGTTGCCCCAGGATATGAGATGTATTATTTTACAATCCTAGTAGGTCTTTCTCAAAGATCACTTATTCAATCTTTCCAAAAAACTCATGCTTACCAATTAGAAACAATCCCAGGTATTAAGGATATGATAGCAAAATATAAATGACGATAGCTAGCCTCTCAGAAGTTTTACAAGAAGCAAAAAAAAATAATTATGCCGTTGCAGGATTAGTAGTATTAGGTTGGGAAGATGCAAGATGTTATGCAGAAACAGCCGAAGAGCTCAAGGTACCTGTCATTCTTCAAGCAGGACCAGGTTGTAGAGCAAATACACCTTTACCAGTTTTAGGTAAAATGTTTAGATACTTGGCTGAGCAATCATCTAGTCCAATAGTTTGTCATTTAGATCATGGCTATACGAAAGAAGAGTGTTTACAGGCAATTGACAATGGATTCACATCTGTAATGTTTGATGGATCCAAGCTTTCACTTAATGAAAACGTTGATAAAACAAGTGAAATCGTTGAATTAGCTCATAAACAAAATATTTCCGTTGAGGGAGAAATTGGATTTGTTGGTTACAATGATGGTGCTAAGTCACAAAGCACAGATCCAGAGGAAGCGAAGACATTTGCTGAATTAACCAAATGTGATGCAATGGCCATCAGTGCAGGAAACGTACACTTACAGACAAATAAATCCTCTTCTATTGATATGCAAGTCATAAGGAAGATAGAAACCTTAACCGAAGTACCATTGGTGCTTCACGGAAGTAGCGGTATCGACGATACACTTAAAAGAACGATAGCAAATACAACGAATGTTTGTAAGTTTAATATCGGCACTGAACTTAGAAAAACTTTCGGCGATACTTTAAGAGAGGAAATTGCAAAAGATCCAAATACTTATGACCGTATTAAATTAATCAATTCAACTATTCCAAGATTAAAAGAAGTAACAAAAAAAGTTTTAGAGAATATTTCAAAAATTTAATCGTTCATGATTAAATCGCACACAATTGAAAATAAGTTTTTAAGAGTTAAGACTCTCAATATTGGTGCAACATTATTTGAAGTTTTTTATAAAAAGAAAAAAATCAATTTAATTCTAAATTTAGGAAATATCTCATCATATAAAAATAATAAAAATTACTTAGGCGCTACATGTGGCAGGTATGCAAATAGAATAAAAAAAGCTCAATTCCAGATCAAAGGAGTAAAGTACAAATTAACTAGAAATGAGGGAAAAAATATACTACATGGTGGTAAAAAAGGGTTTGACTCAAAAATTTGGCAAGTTAAGAGCTTCTCCAAATCTCATATTAGCTATTATTGTATATCACCAGATAAAGATCAGGGTTTTCCAGGAGAATTATATTCCAGTTGTGATTACTCAATTGCAAATTCGACTCTCAAAATCAATATAAGTGCACAAACATCAAAAACTACTCACGTTAATTTGGTAAATCACGCCTATTGGAATTTAGATAAAATTAAAAAAGATATTTTTGATCACCACGTCCAAATCAATTCAAATCATTACTTAGAAAATGATAGAGAAAATATACCTACTGGTAGGGTAATGAATGTAAAAGGAACACGTTTTGATTTTAAGAAATCAACTAGGATACGCGATAAATTTACTAATAAATTCAAGGGATTTGATGAAAATTTCATCATAAAAAAAAATTCTAAGTTTGCAGCTAAAATACAATCACCAAAAAGCAATATATCCCTAAAAATTTTTTCAAATCAACCTGGAGTTCAATTTTATACTGGTCAGCATTTAAAATATTCCAGTAATCGTATTAAAATTAAAAAATATCAAGGTATGTGTTTTGAAACTCAGGGTTTTCCAAACGCACCCAATAATCGAAAATTTCCTTCAACACAATTAAACCCATCACAAATTTATAAACATCAAATGAAGTTTGAAATTGGAGAAATTAAATAATTATTCAGTTTTTTCTCTTAATTTTATATTCAATGTATCAAAAAATATTTGAGGAACGCTAAAAGCAAAATTATTTAAAAAAGCAACCGAACTAACTTGTATTTGATTTCCATCTAGCAATGGATCTATAAACTTTGATATTTGAACTTTATCATCGACATAATTCCAATCAAAAGTAGCGTGAACACCTTTACCCTCAATATCGTAAAGATTTACAAAAATTATAGTTCCATTATTGAGTGTAAACCTAGCTTTTAAATCTGGAGAGTTAGGTAATTCTGTCTTAAGTATAAAGCCATTATGTTGAAGATCAGTTAATATATTTTGAGCATCAATAATTTTATCATTATCAATTTCATTAAATTGAGAGGTCAAATTTGCGTGTTCTAGCTCTCCTTCTTTGACACTTAAGTTAATCATATTTTGATTATAAATTTGAATTGATTGAATTTGAGATTTACCAATATTTATTAAATCGGTGGGCACCCAGTAGAAATCAGATACATCGGCGGTTAAGTTTGTTGAAACCAAATAAGATTGATTAGACTCAGGAGTCTTTATGTAAGATCCTGGGATATTATAATTATAAATTCCAATATCTAGTGAATACAATACTACATCGTCTTCAGATTTTAATATTAATTGCATTTTATTTTCATCGTCTAGACCCAATTTGTATAAAAGATCTTCACGATTAGTTTTAGCATCTAAAATATTTGCTTCACGAAGTTGAATAAAAAACCTACTTAAAAGCTCAGTATTTGCCGGAAAATTATTTGAGCTTGAAATAAGCCATTGATTATCAATGATTTCAATAACAGATTTTCCATTTTGATTAGAAAATTCAATGTATGCTATTTCTGGTAAAACATCATCAAAACTAGGAAATAATACTTCAGATGATGATTTGTTAGAGATATTTTTGCCATCAAAATACATACCAAGGGCAATAATTAAAAATCCAAAAGATAGTAAAACCAATATTTTTAAATTTTTAATATACATTTATCTGCTTTTTCTTTTTCTGATACCGAGTTGTCTTGGAATAAAAAACATTAGTAGAATTAAAAGAACAGGTATTAAAAAAGTATTTAATATGTTTATTTGATTTGCTAATCGATCTATGTCTTTACTTAAATTTCTTCTAACTTCTCTTAGTTGTTTACGAGTATTTTCTACTTGTAATTGAAAATTTGCTAATTCCATTAATTGTTTATCAGATAAATTGACACTTTCTACATCTCTACCGCCTGATAAATTTTGAATTTGATTTAATGTATTATCAAGTTGAGCTTGTAATTGCTGTTCTTGTCCTAGATACATCTGTTCTGCTTCTGCTTGAAGTTTTTGAACTACAACAAACGGTCTAAATGGAGCTTCTTTGTTTCTAAGATCAATAAATTCATCATAACCTGTCATTGAGTCAAACACATTTGTAACTAAACTTCCATTATCAGATGTCGCCTCTATTACATTGGTATCTAAAAACTTTTGAATTCTTGCCCAAAAGGCATTTCTTATAAAATCAGCGTCACTAAAAACTACCACATTTATATTTTTTGAGGATATTTCTAAATGATTATCATTTTTAAATTCAAAATCATTAAAATTACTTTTTGCGATACCACTTAATTTTACACCAAAGTCATAGCTAATACCTGTTGGCTGAAAATTATTAATGAGCTTAATTGGATCATGGACCTCTTTCATAGGTAGATCCATTGTTACCTCACTGGAGGACATAATAGGAGTGTAAGAAATTTCACTTTCATCATTTAATGGGGAAAGACCACCTGGAGACACAAGTCTAATTAAAGATAAACCGTCTCCAATTTCTTCAGCTTGATTAATGAACTGTCCTCTGACTTCAGGCCAATTCAATTTCAACATAGTTTGCAAAGATGTATTTTCAGTTATGTTTTGTTGTGTTTGCAGTCTTGTGGCTTGAGCACCATCTAAAATAACATTGCTATTATAGTTAATATTGAGGGTTTTTAAGACGTTTTCTAAATTTGATGATTTATTTGAATGGTCATTTTTCTCAAAAAATGGATCAACAAAAATAACTGATTTTCCCCCATTCAAGATAAATTGTTCAACCGCATATTCAGTTTTGTCACTAATGTCAGAGGGGTGATAAACTATTAATAAATCTATACCTTCAAAACTCTCTACGTCTGTGTCTAAAAACTCAAAATCATAAAAATAACTAAGCTCCTCAAGTATCGTATATTCTCCTTGTCCAAGTTGATTATTTGGCATCATTGGTGGTGTAGTGTCCACCCATGATAAAAAACCAATCATTGGTTTTTTTGATCTATTAAGTTTGTATACAATGTCAGTCAATTGTTTTTCTAATGTGCCAGCTTTTGAGGGATCAAAAAAGGGAACAGTTTCTATGTCATCTGTTGTATTTGAAGCAATTAATCCAAAATATACTTTGGACCCTTCTTGATCTATAGGAAAACCCTGCACACCATATCTATTTACATAATCTTCATCATCTGAATAAGGCTCTGGTTCAATAAAGTTTAATTCAATTTTACCTAAAGCTAGATCTGAATATCTGTTTAATAGACCTTGAACTTGATTAGCGTAATTTTGAATAATTGGAATATTTTTAGACAAGTCTCTGCTATATACAAAATTAATTTTTATTGGCTCTTCTATTTCGTCTATAACTCTCTTAGTACCACTTGAAAGAGTAAAAGTTTTGGTAGAGGTAAAATCAACTCCCAAATTAAAATTGATTTTTTGGATTATAAAATTAAAGGACAAAAATAAAATAACAGTGCTTAGTATAGAAACTATAAGATAGTTTTTTTGTAAAAATTTATTCATTAGTCTCGATTTAAAAATTTTATAATTGTTAAATAATTCCATAGAGCAATAAAGGATAAAAAGAAAAACAATCCTTTAATTGAGAAAAAACCTGTTTGGATACTTGAGAAGTGAGTCAAAAAGCTAAAACTAGAAATGAGTTCCACTATTTCAATAGGTAAAATCCCAGTTATAAAATTAATCATAAGAGGAAACCCACTTATGGTGAAAAGGAATGAGACTAAAATAGATAAAATAAAGGCAATTATTTGATTGTTAGTTAACGAAGAAAAGAAAATTCCAAGAGAGACATAAGCACCTGCCATGATAATAACCCCAAGATATTGGCCAATAATTACAAGGTTATCAGGGTTTCCAAGATAATTTACTGTTATCCAAATAGGAAAGGTCAAAACAACAGAGAATACAACAAAAGCCCAAGTTGCAAAAAATTTACTCAACACTATCTTCCACAAAGGAATTGGCAAAGTCATTAATAATTCAATAGTACCGAGTCTTTTTTCCTCGGACCAACTCTTCATAGTAACTGCAGAGACAAAGAAAATAAAAACCCATGGAATAAAACTAAAAAAAACCGTTAAGTCTGCAACTCCTGAGGAGAAAAATGAGCCAAAATAAAATGTTAAGGACATAGAGGTCAAAATAAATATTGCAGTAAAAATATAGGCGACAGGAGTAATAAAATATAATTTAAGTTCTCTTTTAATTAATGCCAACATTAGCTTACTAACTTTCTAAATTTTTCATCTAAGGATTTACCAATTTTTTTCTTAAGCTGTGATGGAGTTCCCTCAAAGACTTTTTGTCCATCATTAATAATAAGACACTTATTGCAAACCTCAGGAACTTCATCAAGAATATGTGTAGAAATTATAATTGCTTTTGTTTTAGATAATTTTTTTATTAATTTTCTTACTTCAAACTTTTGAAGGGGATCTAATCCATCAGTTGGCTCATCTAAGATCAGTAATTTGGGATTATGAATAAGAGCCTGTGCTATTCCAACACGTCTTTTAAAACCTTTTGATAAAGTTTCAATAGGAACATCTTTTACTTCATCTAATTGCAGATCATTAATTACTTTTTTTATTGCTGCTTTTGAGTTTTTTATATTTCTTACCTGGCAAACGTAGTCTAGGTAAAGATATGGTGAAAAGTCCAAATAAAGTGGAACACCTTCAGGTAAGTAGCCAATCATTGACTTTGTGTAAATGGGATCTATTTCAATGTCCTTATTGTTTATGATAACGTTTCCACTGTCAGATTTAAGATAACCTGTTATTACCCTCATGGAAGTTGTTTTGCCAGCACCATTAGGTCCAAGGAACCCCATCACATCACCAACTTTGACCTCAAAAGAGAGTTTATTAATGGCAGTAAAATCGCCAAAATTTTTAGAAATATCTATTACACTTAACATTTTTTCATATTATTTAGTTTAAAATCTCAATAATTCAAGATGATAAATTTACCATCTCTTATCAGATGAAGTTTTTACCATGCAGACCTATAAATATCAAAAGCATCTTTTTCAGATATTTCTCTTGGGTTATTGATTAGTAATCGGGTTTGTTTCATAGCATCTCTAGCCATTGTTTCGCATGCAGTTTCAGGGATGTCGAGATCTCTTAATCTTTGTTCTAAACCTAATTCACTTGATAGATCTGACAACTTTTCAATGAATTTTGAAGAAATATCTTGAGTACTGGTGCTTGTATCAATATCTGGAAAAACAATTGGGGCTATTTCACTGTACAGTTTTGATGCATTTTGATCAGATATATTAAATCTTAACACATATGGCAGGACAAGTGCGTTGGAAAGACCGTGAGGAACATGATAAGTGCCTCCAATCGGATATGCTAAAGCATGAACGCCAGCAACTGGAGAGTTTCCAAAGGAGACACCTGCTAACATAGAGCCAACAAGCATATTTGATCTTGCTTCAATATCCTTTCCGTTAATGACAGCTTGTCTTATAGAACTACCTAAAAGCTTCAATGCTTCCTTTGCAAGTGTTTGGGAGATCAAATTATTGTTCACACTTTTTGAAGCATAAGACTCTATCGCATGGACCATTGCATCAATACCGGTAGCAGCAGTAATGTGAGGGGGAAGACCGAGTGTTAATGATGGATCAAGAATTGCAAGGTCTGGAAGTATAATAGGAGAGGAAACTCCTTTTTTTTCTAAATCTTCTTGTGTGATAATAGAAATCGGAGTTACTTCAGAACCAGTACCAGAAGTTGTTGGGTAAAGTGCAAGAGGGAGCCTAGGCCCTTTAGCATTAGCCACTCCCCAAGCTTCATGAATATTTTCTTTTGAGCCAATCAAAAGTGCAGTTAATTTCGATACGTCCATTGATGATCCACCACCAAATCCAATTACACCTGTTGCATCAAAATCTCTTCCTTGTTGTACACAACTCATAAGTGTTTTTATAGATGGGTCAGCTTCAACATTATCAAAAATTAAAATTTCAGAGTATTTTTGAAGCTCAGTAATTGTTTTTTCGTGTAACCCAATTTTTACTAAACCCGGATCAGTTACAAATAGTATTTTGTTACCAAGTTTTTTAGAAACTTCCTCTGCTGTGCCTACTGAATAGTCACTTCCAAATCTTATTCCAGGAGTAGTGTTGAATTGAAACGCTTTCACGATAGCAATATAGATGATATGAGGTTTATTTCCTATATAATTTTACCAAACCTATTCTAAGCACCTATCAACCCACAACTTTTTTTTAATAAGGCTTTCTTAAGAGTTTTTTATTTTTATACTTAAATTGTGTCTAAGGTTATTACTATCGCTCAACAAAAAGGAGGCTCTGGAAAAACCACTATAGCTGCAAATTTAGCTGCTGTTTATTCTTTAAAAAATAATTTATCCACGACATTACTCGACACAGACCCTCAAGGCAGTTTAGGTAAGTGGTTTCTTACCAGAAATGAAAAACTTAAAAATAAAAATATGATTCAGTTTAAAACAGCAAGCCTCTGGGGCGCACAGTATGAGGCTAAAACGCTTAAAGAAAAATCTGATTTAGTAATAATTGATACTCCTCCCAAAATTGACGCTGATGGAAGACCAGCAATTGAAATAGCTGACCTTGTCATTATACCGATATCTCCCTCTCAAGTGGATTTTTGGGCCACGGAGTCCATAATTGAATTAGCGAAAAGAGAAAAAAGAGAGATATTAATACTCATTAATAGAGCAAATGCAAAATCTAAACTTATTCAAGAAGCACATAAATTTGTTAATAAAATGAATGTTAAAAAAGCAAAGACGATTTTGGGTAATAGACAAATATTTGTATCAACTATGGGATTAGGGTTAACAGTAGTAGAAAAACAAAGAACTGGAAAAGGGTGTTTAGAAATGTTGGCTCTAGCAAAAGAGATACAGTCATTCTTGAAATTTTAAATTTTAATAAATTATATGAATGAAGAAATAGATAATGAACAACTCCATGACATATGCTCAAGATTATTGAAAGGTTTTATTAATTGGATTGAAATAAATGATAATAAAGAAAAAGCATCAATTCTCGATAATGCATTCCAATTTAAAACATCTATCCTAGAACAAGATAAATCAACACTTCAAAAAAAATACTTTATATCACCACAGAATTTATCAAAAAAAGAAGCTGATGTTCTCTTACTACAGTGGAAAGATACTTTTTCCACATTAGTTAATTCAAATGTCGATAGACTATCAAAGGACTCTTTTAAGATATGGTTTTTAAGCTTAGCATCATATTCGATCCCAGAATTAGAAAAGGATGCAAACGAACTATGGTCAAAACTTTTAGAGGGTGTTGAATATTGTCATAAATTTTCTATCAAAGATGTTCCATATCCGCTCAACACTATTTCAAAGAACTAAATCAATGTTAAAATTCCTTATGTTTAAGACATTATTCACGGTAAGCATGTTTTTTTGTTTGAATGCACAATCAATTGAGCTTTTTGGTTATAAATTGTACGAGGACATTCTTAGGTATGAAAATGATGGAAGAATAAAATTAAAGAAAGGTAATATTGAGAGCATTTCTATTAAAGAGGACAACGTACTAATAGCAAACAAATATCTTACTGAATACACATTAAAATCAACAAAAACAGGAAATATTTATGAAATTCATGGCTCAAATAACCAATTACAACTCAGTCCTGTTGAGTGCCTTGACATTCAAGATAGCTTTATTAATTCATTTCAAAAGAAAAACACTGAGTTATTTCAAACTGAAGTTAAACAATTTCCAAATAAACTTAAAAGTAAAACAACCTGGGAAATTTATCTTAGCAATAAATCTAATAGTAGTGAGTTAATTTTCTCAGTTACTTGTGATTATAGCTTTAATAATAGGAGAATGGATATAATTTTAACTGATAGTGCTTATTTGAGTAATGAAAATTCGAACTATGAAAATTTACTTGATGAAAATAAAGAAAATATTTCAAAAGAAGAAATTGATACTAGTGGAATTTAGTAACTAGAGATAACATATTAATAATTATATAAGACTTTATTTCTGATTTCAGCTGATCATAAGTTTCAGGTAATTTATCACTAAGCTGGAAAGCAAAGTCTATAATTTCATAAGCTTCATCTTTCGTCAAATAAATCTCATTACATAAGTCATGGGCAAGTTTTTCTCTTATTAATATTAAAGAAGCTATTGATCTCTTTTGTTTTTTTTTCAAACTATTTTTTTGTTGGTTTCTTAAGTTTCATTCCGGTTCCTCCAAGTTGCATGCCACCAGAACCTTTACACAAACTTTTCTTTTCTTTGTCACACTTTTCTATCTTTTTCTCTTTTTTTTCTTCTTTTTTGACAACCTCTTTTTCTTCTTTCTTTTCTTCTGATTTTACTTCTTGATTTACAATTTTTGTATCTGAGGAAGGCTCAACATTTTGAACTGTGTTGACAGATCCAACCTGAATATTGGAGAGCATTTCTAATATTTGATCTTGTTTTGATAGTTTATCTTTCTGTTTTGCCTTCCAAGATTTTGGAAGTTTTAAATCGATACAACTCTCAGAACCGCAAAAAAGAACATCCCCAGTTTCATTATCAAATAAAAAACCACCGCAATTTTCAACACCTTTTTGAGTACAATTTGGGATGTGCATCTCATACTCTGCATTTAAATTCAGCGATAATAATGGCAAACTTAAAAGAATTACAAAAATATATCTCATCAACTTATAATGTATCATTTGTAGAAAAAATTTTCTAAATCTTTTATTCATACTTAAAACTCTCTCCAGGTAAGGTTGATTTCATAAAATCATTCTTGGTAATATTTTCTAACCATTTTTTTAATTTAGTATTATTTTCTCCCCAAGCATCAGTAAATCTAAAAGATGTATAGTCTAATGCACAGGCAACAGATATTTGATCAATCGTTAACTTGTCAGTCACGAACTCATCATATTTTTTTTCAATCCAATCAATTGATCTTAAAATTTTTTTCTCATATCGTTCTATAGATTTATGTCTTTGCTCTAATTCTGGTATAGCTGACATTTCTATATAACGATTAACTGCATTTTCCATAATTCCATTTGAAACACTTATCATTGTCATACTTTCCCAATAACGATCTTTTGGATATATAGAGTCTTTTTTTGAAATACTATCAAAGTACAAACAAATATTATCACTGTCTGTGATCGTTTTATCACCAACTATTAAAGTAGGAACTTGTCTTAATGGATTAAATTCATCTAGAAATCTTGATTTATAAATATTTATTTTTTCTTCTTTATGAGCAACGTCTAATACAAGAGCAGATACTTTACATTTTCTTCCAAAAGGAGACGTAGGCCCATTATATAAAAGTGGAGTATCTGTCATTTAATCAATGATTATAGCAACAGTGCCAGGGCTTACACCCTCCTGGTCGTTCCTAATGTTAACTTGAGTTATCGTTCCACTAACTGGAGCGTTATGATTGACCTCTGATTTCATAACTTCCATAATAAATAATATATCCCCCTCACTTACTTCATCACCAACTTCAACTAAAACTTTCCATATGTTACCTGGAACTGACGTTAAAACTTCTGTAGACATATTATATAATACTTCCCATTGAGCAGATGGAGGTTTGTTCTGATCTCATTTCCTGTGCCTCTTGAACAGTTATTTCTTTAAACTTAAATTTTTCATTTGGTTTAGCTTGTCCTAATTTCCAAAAAGAGGCTGATGGAACAGTAAAAGGTACAATAAACCCACCCATACTTGGTCCATCATTTACAAGTATTATTGGAGTTTGACCCGCCAAATTAATACCACCAATTGGGTAGCCCTGATCTATAATATTTGAAGGTTCATAACCATGTTCAGGAGATTTATTTGTGGCTTTTTCTGTAAAACTTAAAGTGGGTCCATCCAACCTAAATCCAGTTCGATCACTTCTTGCTTGAAGTTTCCACTCTGCTTTTAGAAAAGTATCATATCCTTCATCGTCAAGCCAATCATCATTTGGTCCCCGAACAACCTCAATTTCCCAAATACCACTATTGCTGATCTCTGGAATTGAGTCAGATCTAATTTTTCTGCCGATCTTCCCATTTGCTTGACCTAAAGGAATTCTTTGACCGTCTTTCAAAGCATGTCCATCAATGCCGCCAACGCCAGCTTTGTGAAAAGTTGATTGAGAGTTTAGCCATTTTTCTGACTCAATGCCCCCAGCAAAAGACACATAAGATCTTGCACCAGATACTGTGAAATCCATTTCAAGAGTTTGTCCAGATTTTATTAAAACACTCTCCCACATAGGAATAGAATTACCATTTATTTTAGGCTGCATATCTGCTCCACAGACCGCAATAACGTGATCTTTTTCAAATTTTAAAGTTGGACCAGTGTACTGACACTCAAGTGCTGCAAAACTCTCTTCATTACCTACAAGTAAATTGGCAAGTCGAAAAGACCAACTATCCATTGGCCCTGAGGGAGGAAACCCTTGGTTAAGATAACCAACTCTCCCAGGATAATCTTGCACTGATGTTTCTAGTCCTTGTTTAATAACTTCAAACATCTAAAACTTCTTATTATAATCTAGTTTAGACAACCAGTTTTTATATTTTTTGATGGAAAATTTATGCTCTTCAATTAAATCATATCGATATGATTTATCTTCGACTTTTTTTTCAATCATTTCAAACTCATCATAATCACAAGGCACAAATTTAATTCTATCTCCTGGCCTAAATAGACAAATACTATCTTTGAAAACATCAAAATTCTTGTCAGGATCCCAAATGGGTACAGGGGTTCTGCCAAAAATTTGATAACCTCCAGGTAGCCTATCAGGATAAATAGCTGTGGACGATCCTCCCATGCCTACGGTTCCTTTTGGTGTCCATGTTCTAGGTGGGTTATACTTTGGAGCGGTTAATTTGCACCTAGGGTCAAGAGGCATTGTAAATGGTAAACCAGGCCAAAAACCAAGCGAAGCCACCCAATACTCAGTTCCAGAGTGAACTCTAACAAAATGATTAACATCATCTAATTGATTTAATTCTGTAATGAACTCAGGATCTGGCTTTTTCATTGTGATTTTAGCTATATAGTCTTCAATTGCTTCTTTAGTCCATTTGTCAAGATAGACAGTTGGGAAATGAAAAAGTCTGCTATTTACAACTGTATCATCATTATCTTTCATATCTTTAAGCAATGATTTCAATTCATTAATTAAATCTTGATAGCCGATATCATCTGGATTGTAATGAACTATCATCGAGGCAAAACATGGGAGCGTTTCGTAAACTCCCTTTATGTTTGCTGTCTTAATTAAGTTTGATAGCCCCTGAGCTTTAAAGTTCAATTCTAAATTCATCACATTACCAAATTCTATTAATAAATATTTATCACCACCTGGTAAAAACTTTGGCTCAGGGTAAATTCCCTGAAATATCTCTGAGGTTTTATCTTTTGTATTCTTTGAAACTAAATTGGGATAAGAGCCATCCTCGTTTATATGTTTTTTTACAGAGAGTTTACTTACATTTAATTTAGGTTGAGAAATATTATGAGGGTACATATTTTTGAAACTAGCATAATCATCAACATCGAGTTGAGAGAATAAAATATCATCAAGTTTTTTTGATTTATCTTGAGATAAATGACTCTCTAAATTTTCAAATTTTGAAATCTCGTGATTTAAATAATTAAATTTGATGTTATTGTTTTCTTGTTGCGATGAACCTATCTTATTTTTTTTTAATAACTCATCTTTAGGATTGGTTAAATCTATTTTCTGAAATAAATCTAAATCTGTATTTTTATATTCTTGAACCATTGAGTTTAAAAATATTTAACTTTAATTTTTTCATTGCTCTTAGGTTTATCTGTAAAATCTACTACTTTGACATTTGTAGGCACTGTCGGTTTAATAATTTTATTTTGAATTTCTGGATTATTATTAGCTTTGTGATCAGAATTTTGCCTAGTTGATAAATTATTATTAGATTTCTTTTGAGTATGACCAAACATTCCTTCAAGGATAGTATTTGGATTGATATCCTCTTTCTCAAATGTCTCAAATATACTCCCATCCCTAAAAACTAAAACTCGATGACATAGTCCTATAAATTCCTCGAGTTCACTTGATAGAAATATCGCTGTACCACCTTCATTTACAAAAATTCTTAAGTGTTTATATAAGTCTCGCTTTGCGCCAACATCAATACCTCTCGCTGGATCGTTAAGTATCAGTATTTTTGGAGTTGTTGTGAAAGCTCTGGCAATCATGACTTTTTGCTGATTTCCTCCACTCAATGAGGTAATTAGATTATTCTTTGGACCTGTTTTAATACTTAATCTTTCTACTTCCCAATCAAAAATACCGTTTAATTCCATCCATTTAATAAATCCAATAAATCCACCAGATGTTTTAGCTTGTTTTCCTTTATATAAGGGTATCACCATATTTTCATATATGCTCATGTTAGGAAAAATACCCTCTTTTTTTCTATCCCCAGATACGTATCCAACTCCACTTTTCTTTGCATCTAACAAGCTATTTACAGTTGTGTAATCTTTCTTTGTTCTTTCTCGTTCCTCATCAGACTGTTTGACAATTACTTCTCCGCTAAGTGGTTGATCAATACCTGCCAGAGCCTTAACAAAATTATCTTGTCCTTGTCCATCAAGTCCTGTGACTCCAAGTATCTCACCTTTTGGTAGGTCAAAGTTAATAAAATCTCCATTGTCCCAAACTTTTAAATCTTTAGCAGATAAAACTATTTCATCTGAGATTGAGTTTGGAGGTGTAGCTTTTATTTCTGATGCTGTAGAAAATTTTTTATCACCCGTCATTAGTCCGAGAAGATTTTTTTCAGTAATTTCATCTCCTGCTAAAACTCCAACATCAACACCATCTCTCATAACCGTTGCTCTATCGCTTATTCTAACTAACTCTGCAATTCTGTGGGTTACTATAAAAATTGCTGCACCTTGATCTCTTAATGTTCTCATTTTTGCAAAAAGTCTCTCTGTAGAGTCAAAATCGAGCGCAGCTGATGACTCATCTAAAATTAGTACTTTAGGATTTCTTAAAAATGCTCTACCAATAGTTATCCAAGCTTTCATACCAAGCGATAATTGACTTGCTATTGTATATGGATCGACAAATTCACCGGATAGCTCTAACATTATGGAGGCAGCTTTTTCAACCCTATCTCGATGTGCTAATTTTTTCCCAAAAAAAGAGTCATATCCAATAAATAAATTTTCATAAACAGTAGCCTCTTCAGCTATCATCACTTCTTGAAAAACTGTTGCTATACCAATTCTTTGGGCCTCAATTGGGGAATTAGGTGAATGCCCCATAATAGATACTTTTCCTTTATCTAAAGGTAAAACTCCTGAGATAACCTTTGCCAATGTGCTTTTACCACATCCATTACCACCAACAATGGCGTGAATTTCACCAAAGTTAGCTTTGAAATTAACTCCGTTTAAGGCTTTTGTTACACCAAAGGATTTTGATGCATCTTGAACATAGATATCTCCTCCGACTTTAGAGGAGCTAGACAGTGCCCCATTCCCGTTTGGGGCACTGTCCAAAGTTTTTTCTTCATTCATTAATTACTTAAATTATTAAAGTAATGCTTCTCCACGATCGAAGAAATTATTCAGGTATTCATCACTTGCCCAGTTTTCAATTCCAACAGTTCTAAACTCACTTGAGTTTCTGTCACAATCCTCAGGAACAAAAGACTGAATAGTCTCAACATCTTCTTCATATGGAGGAACTAAGATAGACTGGATTTTAAGACCCTGACCATACATAGTTCTTAAAAGAACATTCATTGCAAACTCTGCATCATCTCCTGGAGGCCATGCATAGACCGCTCTATCGATAAAGTCTGGATTATTTCTCCAATAGCAGAATGCACCAATTTCTCCACCCAAAGCCATAGGCACCATTGGTCTTCCAGATGATTCTAGAGCGTTAAGTGCTCCGGACTCTCCTGAAGACTGAACAGCAAATCCGTCAACTTCAATTGTATTAGCTGATAACCACTTTTGAAGTTCAGCTTGAGCAATTTGTGGTGTCCACATGTGTGCAATTTCAGCAACAACTGTAATATCTGGATATTCTGCAAATCCATCTAGCATACCTTGGTGCTGTGAGTCAGATGCTGATGTTCCAGGAATTCCTTCCATAATAACAACATTACCTTCACCACCAATAGTTTCTGCTAACCATTGTGCAATATAATATCCGGTTAATTTATAGTTAACAGATGTACTGATAGCATATTCTGAAGTTAAGTATCCTGTCATTGATGCAGTAGGAACACCTTTTCCGTACGCATACTCAATAGTTGGATTTAATGCAACAGGATTTGAGCAACAGACTATTAATCCGTCAACTCCTTGATCAGTTAACTGTCTCATTTGTTGAATTTGAACCGCGTCTTTTAGGTTAGATTGTGTAACAACGATATCATTAAGAATACCTGCTGCTTTCATTTTTGGTAAATAGTCACCGTACAATCTCTCCATCACACCTTTTCTCCATAGATTACCTGCGTAAGAACTTGCATAACCGATAGTCCAAGGAAGTGGTCTATCACTTTTCCAATTTCTGTATACACTTTCACCAAGAGGTTGGTTAGGATCCATAAAGTCAGGATTATAAACGAAGTCTCTAATATCAGCTGGAATTTCGTCTAAGATGTCAGCATTTAAGTTACCTGCGACACCGACAAAACTAACAGCTAAAATAGCTATGAACTTTTTAAGCAATGTCATAGTTTTATCCTCCTTACTTATATATAAGTGTCTATAATAATACCTATATTCTGAAAAATATAAGCAAAATTGTTCCAACATGTGGAAAAGATTTTCACATAAAAGCCTGATTTTCTGTAAATTATAAATGAGAGGAATTAATTATTCATGGTCGATTTGAATTGTGATATGGGTGAGGGTTTTGGTATTTACTCCTTCGCAGATGACGAAGAAATAATGCCTTATATTGATGCTGCTAATGTAGCCTGTGGGTTTCACGCCTCAGACCCAAACACAATGAGGAAAACTGTCGAGCTTGCAAAAAAATATGATGTGAAAGTTGGATCACACCCTGCCTATCCTGATTTAGTGGGATTTGGAAGAAGGCCGATGAAAATGAAGCGTGATGAAATCAAAAATCTTGTGATGTATCAAACTGGTGCGATCAAAGCCTTTCTAGATGAGTATGGAATGCCATTAAACCATATCAAACCTCATGGGTCTTTATATGGTGTCTCTGCGAAAGAGGAAGATGTGGCTCATGGAATTGCTGACGCAGCTGAAATTTTTAATGTTGGTATTTTCGGAATGGTTAATACCTTTCACGAAAAAGTATACAAAGAAAGAGGGGTAAAATTTTACGGAGAATTTTACTCTGACTTGGAATATGATGAAACAGGTTATTTGGTTATCGCCAAGGGTCGAAATAAATATTATCCAACTGATAGAGCTGTGGAGCGTTGTTTAAGAGCTATGAATGAAAATAAAGTTAAAACTGTTCAAGGAAATGATGTGGTTGTGGGATGTGAAACAATTTGTGTCCATTCTGACACTCCTAATGCTGTAGAAATCTTAAAGGCTCTGAGAGAAAAAATTTCCTCTGATAAAAAAATTCCACAAAAAACTTCAAATGGCAATCATACCAAAATGCCTTACATCGTTGATAAGAAATGAAAAAAATTTTAATTGCTAATCGCGGTGAAATAGCAAATAGAATTATAAAAAGTTGTAAAATATTAGGTCACAAATCTGTAGCTGTTTATTCAGATGCAGACAAGAATTCAAAGCATGTAAGACTATCTGACGAGTCTTATTATATAGGACCTAGTAAAGCTCAGGAAAGTTATCTTTCTTACAATAAGATTTTAGAAATAGCTACAAAATCAAATGTGGATGCTATTCATCCTGGTTTTGGTTTTTTGTCAGAAAACGACATTTTTGCTCAAGAGGTCATAGACAGAGGTTTCACATGGATTGGCCCAAAACCAAAATCAATAAAGTCAATGGGAAATAAGGATATTGCTCGTGAATTAGCCCTAAATTCCAATATTCCTATATGTCCAGGTATAAATAATGTTCACAAATTAAGTGATGAACAACTTAAGACAAAATGTGAAGCAATAGGTTACCCTTTACTTGTAAAATCAAGTGCTGGTGGTGGGGGGATAGGCATGAGCGTCGTCCAAAATTTTAGAGACCTAGCTAATGCAATTGAAAAAACTAGTAATCTTGCTGCAAAATCTTTTGGTAACGGAGATATTTTTATTGAGAAATTTATTACCAACGCCCGACATATTGAAATACAAGTTTTTGGATTTGGTGCAAAAGGATCTGTCCATCTGTTTGAAAGAGATTGCTCTATGCAAAGAAGATATCAAAAGATAATTGAGGAGTCTCCGGCACCAGAAGTAGATAGGGAATTAATTAACAATATGGCTCAAGCCGCTGTAAAATTATCTTCTGATGTAAAATACGAAGGAGCAGGTACTGTAGAGTTTATATATGACGTCCAAGAAATGAAATATTATTTTCTTGAGATGAATACAAGAATTCAAGTTGAGCATCCTGTTACAGAGCTAGTGACAAACAATGATTTAATTTCCATGCAAATAAATTTTGCTTTTAATAGAAAAAATAAATTTTTAAATCAAAATAAAATTAAAACTTATGGACATTCAATTGAATGCAGAGTCTACGCAGAGGACCCTTCTCAAAATTTCTTACCATCTCCAGGGAAAATAACCAAATTAAAATTTCCTAAAATACCAAATGGCATAAGATTAGATTGGGGATACGATGAAAGAGATGAAGTAAGTTTCTATTATGATCCGATGATAGGAAAAATTATATCTCACGACTTAATTCGAGACGATGCTATATCCAAATTAATAAAGTTTTTAGAAGGCACCCAGATTGAGGGCATTAAGACAAACATTCCCTTTTTAATTTGTCTTCTCAAAGACAAAAACTTCATAGAAGGTAAACACAATACTAAATATATCGAAAATAATTTAAACACTCTTATCAGTAAGACATCTTTTACAAATGGTTTTACTAAAAATATTGATTTGGACTCAAGGAGAATTAAAATTGTTGAAACAGACAAGCTTAAAGTAGTTCATGGAAGATCGCAGTCTGACAGAGGGGGTATCAAAGTCGTATATTTTGACTAATTATAATGGTTAATCAACTTGTAGCAGCAATAAAACCCTCTCAAATTCCAGGTTCTGATCCTCAGTCAACAAAATACTTAATCGTCCCAATATTTATATTTTTTGCCCTAATGATTTTTGCAATGATTAGAGGACCACAAATTATCTCAGGTTCGGGTATTGGAACTGCAATTATGGTTTCAACACCCCTTATTCTTGCTACTTATGCTCTTACCGCGTTAGCTTTAGCCGGCAGAGTTACAGTCGATTTATCAATAGGGCCGCTTATTGGGTTTATAAATGTAACGACAATACAACTTTATGCTGCAGGCTATATTCAATCGCCAGTTGCATATTTTATATGTGCTCTTGCAATAGGAGTAATTTACCAATTTCTTTATGCCTTAATCGTAATTTTTATAAGAGTTCAACCAATAATAGTTGCCTTAAGTATGTTTCTTGCTTTTTCTGGTATAAATTTAGTTATTTTACCAAGACCAGGAGGAAGAGCACCTGATTGGATGTTATCATGGAGTGCTGGAACTGAGGTAGTACAACCCACACTAATACTTTTAATTTTCTCTACACTTATTTGGTACGCACTAACTCATACTGCTTACTGGCAACATTTAAAATTAATGGGTTCAGATGAAAAGTCTGCTTACACAAGTGGAGTGAGAATTTACGTTGTAAGAATTGGTGCTCATATTATTGGTGGAGTATACGCTGCACTCGCAGCTATTGCATTTACAGGTTTAATTGGTTCCGGAGACCCAACTCAAGGTACTACTTATACATTGATGGCAGTTACAGCACTTGTATTAGGCGGGTCAAGTTTAATTGGTGGAAGAGGTGGTGCGTTCGGAGCTATTCTAGGTTCAGTTAACATTTATTTGATAAATTTTATTCTATCAACTTTCAGGTTTGAAAGATTTCAAAGTTTCGTTACAGACTTATCATACGGAGCGGTATTGGTGGCTTCTCTTTTAATACTTATTGCACTTCCCTATATTCAAAAAGCATTTAAAAATTTATCAGTTTTTGTATTTTTTATTATTGGAACATTAAGTGCTGCTGCTGTTCAAATTCATATGAAATTTGATCAAGTCACTAGAGGTACTGTGGGAGGTTTTGGAGGTAAATCTAAAGATGCTGAGATTTTTGAAAAAGCTCTTGAATCTGGAAGTGATTGTCTAATTACAGGTAAAGCATGCGCCGAGGGTGGAAATTCTACAGTGTGGATGTTTATTGCTATTGGAATAGCAGCCTTGATTTATCTTGTTTATTTACTTGTTAAACATAGAGACGGGCCAACAGTGTCTTTTATTATTGCAGCAATTGTAATTTTCTTTGGTTGTGTTTGGAGTGGCACAAGAGAGGCTTATTTTGTTAACGCTGATTTAGGCACCAACTTACAATATATTTTAAA
The DNA here is from genome assembly GCA_902521485.1 of uncultured Alphaproteobacteria bacterium. Lineage (GTDB taxonomy): Bacteria > Pseudomonadota > Alphaproteobacteria > HIMB59 > HIMB59 > HIMB59. The sequence continues at coordinate 310,258 of CABYRQ010000001.1, forward strand.
TTACGCTCCTCAGTATTTTACATCTGAATATCTAAGAGTTGGTGCAGGGCTGCCCGACTTTTCATCTTCTTCGAGTGCTTTGGTTGGCCTCGCTTACGCTATCGCAACTTTAGGAGGAATAGTTTTCTTTACATCTGCGATAGTAATAATTGCTATGCCAAAATTTAGAAAAGAAATCAAAACACAAACATTGGTATTATTTGCAATAGCAATATCTTTTGTTGTATTTGCTGCAATATCTTATTACGGAATTGAGTCAAATAGACAGAGTTTCTTCGGTATAGATGGATACGCTGTAATACTAATTTTATTTTTACTTTTTTTACTCACGGCACCAACTCTTTTCTCGAATATAAATTTGAATAATGTTTTCATTATTTTCCTCGGTGTATTAGCAATACTCGCTGTTTACTTTTTAGCTTCACCTTCTGGAACCATTATTACTGATGATGGAAGTAAGTTTTACTCTCCAATTATTACAGAATTAATTGTTGGCGATACATCATCAATAAACTATACGAGACCTATCCGTGGTGAATTCATAACAAGTGATTTAACCTGGCTTAAAGAAGCAGCTCTAATTATATTTGCAATATTTGTATTTCAATTTTTTACATATTTAACTATGGGAGCAAAAATATCATTTGCTAGATTCAGACCTTACATTGCTATTTTAAGCATAGCTGCATTAACATGGTCTGCGATGTTTTTTGCAATTGGATACCCTTATTGGAAAATGATTTTAATTACAGCAATTGGAATAGCCATTTCGCCTCTGGTATGGCAAGCGTTTAGCGTTTATAAGATAAAATTAAAATCTCAAGAAGGACTTGAAAAATGGGGAGGTCTATCAGAAGATAGAAAAGTTTAGTAAATGGAGAAAAGAACTCATAATTTTTTAAAAGGACTTGGAATACTTTTTGCTGTTGCAGCTGGGATAGGTACCGCAGTTCTTGGTTATGTAGACAGGACTGATTGGATACAGGTTGCATTTTACTCCGTAGCTGTTGTTGCCATTATTCTTTGGGGATGGCATTTTTTCTTAGTTAGATGGTCTTATCGATCTTTAGTAAAGGAGGATGGATCTCAACCTCCTGAGTCTACTGAAAATACAAGTAAAAGAAGCCTTTTTTGGGACCTTATTGCAAAGAACTGGATAGCTGTTACAGGATTTTTACTTCTTTTAGGTCTTTTTATACTACTATGTTTCTTGGTACCCGGGTTCTTCTCAGGTAGAACAGTCGTATCAGCAATCATACTATTAGGTTTCTTAATCTTAGCATTTCTTGCATACAAATTTTTAAACATTAATAAGAGCGTGATAATAGGAGTCGCCGTGCTAGTTGGTCTTTTTATAATAGGGTCAGTTTCTATTGATGGCTTCTTATCATTACAAAATATTAAATCCATGTTAGTTTTTGCTTCTTTTTTAGGGCTTGCAACTATTGGACAAACATTAGTTGTGATGTTAGGCGGCCTAGATTTATCAATACCATTTTTAATTGGCGCAACTAATTTAGGATTAATGTCACTTATTTCACTTGGAGTCCCTCCTTGGCTTGCGTTTATAGTTATTCTTGCTTTTGGTACGATTGTCGGGCTTTTCAATGGTTTGATAAGTTTTAATCTCCAAGGACAATCATTAATAGTCACGCTTGGAGTTGGGTTTATGGTAGTAGGCGGAGTACAGATATTGGTGTCACTACCTACAGTTACAGGTGGAACTGTGTTTGGTGTAGTTCCAGACTGGTTAAAAAACTTAGCGTCATTAAATGGAAAATTTTTTGGTCTTCCAATACCTCCAGTTATATTAATTTGGATATTGATTTCAATTTTATTAATTGTTGGACTTAGACACACTAAGTGGGGAAGAAATTTATATGCTGTTGGAGGAAAAAGGTTATCTGCTGACAGATTATCAATTTCTGAGAGAGCCTATTGGGTTGGTGTTTACGTCATAAGTGGATTTACTTCTGCAGCAACAGGAGCAATGTTACTGGGTTGGAGTGGTGGAGGGTTCATTGGTGTAGGTGATCAATATTTATTTTTAACAGTGGCAGCTGTGGCTGTAGGAGGAACTTCCTTATTAGGTGGCTATGGAGGTTACGGATTTACAGTAATAGGTGTTCTTGCACTTCAAGTTATAAGTACATTTTTGGCTGGACTAGGTTTAAGTTTTGAGGGGCAACAATTTATATTCGGTCTTCTTATTCTGCCTCTTGTTGCACTTTATTCAAGAGCACCCCATATAAGGGAGCAAATATAAAAATAATGAGTTTAATCAACAGATTTTGTCGTTTTTACAATGAATATTTATTTCAAAATATGAAACAAAAATTATTATTAGTTAAAGAGGACGGGTAATATGTACTTAAGAGGAATAAGTTTTAATGAATAAAATGCTTCTGCCTTACGACATTGTAGGGGGGTCTTTTTGGTTAATTTCTGTTGGCATGATTGGTGCCACCTTATTTTTCTTTTTTGAGCGTAGCAAAGTAAGCACAAGATTTCATACACCTATGACAATGATAGCTGTTGTATGCTTGATGTCCTCTATACATTATTTTTTCGTAAAAAATCTGTGGGTAGTCAGCGGCACCGCCCCTACTCTATTAAGGTATATAGATTGGTTTCTTAACTTTCCAATGCTTGTACTTATTTTTTATGCAATGCTTATGTCAGTTGTCAAAGTTAAACAAGGCATGTTCTGGAGATTATTGGTTGGAACATTAGTTTTTGTTGTAGCAGGTTTCTTAGGCGCAGCGGGTTATATGAGCAAGACATTAGGTTTCATTGTTTGGTTAGCTGGATGGTTGTACATCCTCGGTGAGCTATATGTTGGAGAGGCTGGAAGAGCAAATGCTAGATGCGGAAACGAAAATATACAAATGGTTTTCTTCTCGAACAGACTTATTATTACAATTGGATGGGCTATATATCCAATGGGATATTTCATAGAGCATTTGGGTGGGGGTATTGATCCCAACAGTGTTAATGTGATTTATAATTTAGCAGACTTTTTAAATAAAATAGTTTTTGGTTTAATAATTTATAAAGCAGCAATACAAGACATGAGAGTTAATGGACAGTAACATCAATTTAGGAGGTGATAAATAGGTATGAACATTACTAGTGGTGCAGATATTATTGCGATAATAATCTTAATAGCGTTAGCAATAGCAATTATAGTTTACTTGCTACATTGGTTATATAGGCGTTCCTCAAAGGAAATAGCGTTTGTTAGAACCGGTATGGGAGGTGAACAAGTTGTGATCAGTGGAGGTGCCTTCGTTTTACCTATTATTCACAATATTACCTCAGTAGGTATGAAAACTCTCTGTATAGAGGTACAACGAAACGGAAGTAAATCCTTTATAACAAAAAATAGAATGAGGGCTGAAGTAACGGCTGAATTCTATGTGAGAGTAGCTCCTACAACTGAAGCTGTCTCAATAGCCGCGCAAACATTGGGAAATAGAACACTAGAGCCTGATCATTTAAAAGAACTTGTTCAAGGTCGTTTTGTTGATGGATTAGGTGTTGTTGCTGCAAAAATGAGTCTTGATGAAATTCAAGAGAATAGATCTGAGTATATTAAAAATGTTGCAGCTCACGTTGAAGAAGCAATCAAGCACACTGGTTTGGAGTTAGAAACTGTTTCCTTGACATCTCTTAACCAAGCACCTGTGGGTGTATTTGATCCATCTAATACATTTGATGCTGAGGGTTTAACTCAAATAACAGAATTTACTCAGTCACGTAAAAAGAAAAGAAATGATATTGAGAAAGATACAGAGGTTAGTATTCGAAATAAAAATCTCCAATCTATTAAACAAACTCTAGAAATTGAAAAAGAAGAGGAATTTTCAAAGTATCAACAAAAACGTGAAATCGAACAACAAAGAGCTATTGAAAATACTGAGACTGTAAAAACAAAAGCTGAGAAAGACAAAGAGTCTGAGTTGGCTGAAATCTCCTCAGAAAAAGATATTGAGATTGCTAAGATTAGCAAGAAAGACTTTGTTGAGATGGAAAAAAGTTTACAAGAAACTAAGCTTATTCAAGAAATTGAAAAAAGAAGAAAAGAACAAAATGAGTTTAGACAACAAACTTCTATCGAGATTAAACAAAAAGACATTGAGACAGAAAAAACTATTCTTGAATTGGAAAGAGATGTTGAATTTAGTCGTTTAGAAAAACAAAGATCAGTTGACATTAAACTTGCTGAGGAGAAAGCTCAAACAGCAAAAGAAGAAGCTAGAAAAAGATATGAGTCTGAAGAGGCTTATATTATGGCTGAGGAGCAAATTAAAAATGCAAAAACTGCTCAACAGAAAAATGTTGATGCATTCAAAATTGCTGCGGAGCAAGAGACAAGAGTCTTAGATATCGAAAAGGCAAAAAGAATAGAAATCGAAGAAAAGCAAAAACAAATTGAAGTCTTAGAAAAATCTAAGTCAGTCTTAAAAACTAAAATGGAAGAAGAAAATGCTCGAGCTAAAGCAGTAGAAGCTGAGGAAAAAGTCAACACCATTCGAGATGTCGAACAAGCTGAAAAGACAAAAGCTCTAGGAGTAATAGACGCCAGTAAAAATGCTGAGAGAGAAAAATTAGCATCTATGGCTGCGAAAATTAGATATGAAATTGAAGCAGCAGGCAAAAAAGCCCTAAATGAAGCGGAAAATGCTAGAAGTGATGCAAGTAGAAGAAGTGCTCTTAGACAAAAACTCGCTGAAAAAATTGAAGGTATTATTAGAGAATGGGTTAGACCTATGCAAAACATTGATTCAATTAAAGTTGTTGATGTAAATGGATTACCTGGATTTAGTCAGGGAGGAGGAGCTGAAGGAAGTGGTAACGCTGATAACCCGTCTGCATCTTCAGGTGGATATTCAAAAAAAGGATCTTTAGCAGATAATGTTGTGAATTCTGCTCTTCGATACAGAGCACAACAGCCTTTCCTAGATAGTCTTTTAAAAGAAATTGGTATGTCCCCTGGTGAGGCAAGTAACATCAGGAATATTCTCGGTGACTATGATGATCCTAAGAAGGACAAGCATATGAGATTTGATGAACAAGCTACAAAAACACCCAGGAAAAAGAAATAGGTATAACTCATGAGTTTAGATGTAAAATCCTGGGCAAAAAAATATAAAGAGCTTACTGAAAAAGATGAAACCATAAAAGCGATGGCTAAATATTACACTTGTTCATTTCTTTTCGACATGGGTAGTGTGAAGGTGATTATCGAGATGCACGATGGAAAAGTTAAAAATATTAATACTAACCCTGGAGGTTTAGATCCATATGACTTTGCATTAAGGGCATCAGAGCAAACATGGAGAGAGTTTGCAAAGCCTGTTCCAAAACCTATGTTTCATGGTATCTATGCAGCCTCATTTAGAGAAGACCTCAAAATTGAGGGTAATCATTTAGTCTTAATGCAAAATCTAAGAAACTTTACTGTTCAATTTGAATTGCTAAGACAATCAGGAGTTCCAGTATGATTAAGAAAATTGAAAGGAAAAATTTATGGCAGTAAAACATCATGACCCAATAGGTAGATACGTTACCATCGAGGTAGATGGTCAACAGTATAAAGTCTTTTATCTTTCAAATGGAAAAGGCACTCCATTAGTATGTCAGCATACTGCTGGATGCCACAATCATCAGTGGAGAGGATTACTGGAAGATGAAGAAATTACTCAAAATTATCAAGTTATCGCTTACGACCTTCCAAGACATGGTAAATCGGATCCACCTCATAATACAGAATGGTGGAAAGAGGAATATAAATTAACAGCAGAGCATTACTGTAATTTTATTGTGGAACTTTGTAAGGCCCTAGACCTTGAAAACCCTATATTTATGGGATCTTCTTTTGGAGGAAACGTGGCTCTTCAATTAGCTCTGAAGTATCCTAACAAATTTAAAGCTGTGATCCCTGTCGAGGCTGCGCATTACTCCCCTGGTTTTTATATTGATTGGTGGAGGCATCCTCATGCCAATGCAGCTCAAGTGTGTGGTAGTGGAGTTTGGGATTTAATGGCCCCACAATCTCCAGACATGGATAGATGGTTAACTTGGCATTATTACACTCAAGGATCAGAGGCTTTTAAAGGAGACCTTCATTTTTATTCAGTTGATCATGATTTAAGAGATGAGCTGCAAAATATCGATGGTCACAAGTGCCCTGTTATCATGCTGACTGGTACTTATGACTACCTAACCCCTCCCGAAGCAACAGAAGATACTGCCAGACAAATAAAAGGAGGAGTTTATATTGAAATGAGAGATATTGGTCATTTCCCGATGAGTGAAAACCATGAAGTCTTTAGAGTATATTTATTAGAGGCACTCAGAATTATTAAGGAAAAGACTGATTACAACTCTTAATTCAAGTTTGAGTTATGGTCTCTAATCTATATTGGTTTTTTTTCTTTCTTGTCCTTTATATAAGCTTTTGTCTTTTTTGGGGAGCTAGAACTCTTAGAAAAAATAAAACCCCTGAGGCTTACTATTTAGCAGACAGAAGTGTATCTCCCTGGGTATTCTTTTTCTCTGCAACAGTAACTACATTTGCAGGCATAACTATCATTTCTTTTCCATCATTAATTTATGCAGATGGGTACTCTTTTCTAGCTACTGCTGCAATTGTAATAACAATTCCTCTTGGAAGTATATTATTTTTTAAAAGGCAGTGGATGCTAAGTAGAAAATTTAATTTTATCACTCCAGGAGAGATGTATTACAAATATTATCAAAGTAATACTCTTAGAATTGTAGTCCTAATAATCGGATTATTTTTTGCTGTTCCGTTTCTTGGTATAATTATTGGATCAACAGGTAATGTTGTAGAGTTTATCAGCGGAGGTGAAATAACTAGAGACTCTGCAATGTGGGCACTAACTGCTGTTGTCTTGTTTTATATAGTATCTGGTGGATTTAAACCTATGGTGAGTGTAAGCGTTGTTCAATCATGGTTATTTTTTGTTTTTTTCTTAGCACTTGGAGTTGGTGTATTTAATTATTTAGGGGGTTTAAGTTTTTTTGAAGACCTATCTATGGCGAATAGCTTTATATCTTTCGGAGCTTGGGGAACTACCGGAGGTTACGGAGGCGGCGATATTTCAGGATATTTCAACGTTCCTGGTGTAATTCAGTGGGTTGCAGGTATTGGAAAAAATAACCCTTTAGGAGGCCCTTGGACAGCAGTTATGATTTTATCCTTTACTCTCTCTTATATGGGTATTGTGCTTTCTCCTACATTTTCGATGTGGAGCTATTCAGTAAAATCACCAAGGTCGTTTTACTTTTATCAAGTTTGGGGGTCAGGTGCTGTAGTTGGAATATTTTTATTTATATTCGCCCCTTTATTAGGTGTTGGAGCACATCTTCTTGGAGCTAATAGTATTGTTAATTCAAATGGTTTTGCCATTAACCAAATATTCCCTGAGATAAGTCTACAAAATATATCATCTTTAATTTATGTGTTTGTTGAAAGTTTCAGTAATCTCTCACCAATCATTGTTGGATTTTTAGCAATATCCATAATTGCTGCTCTTCAATCTACATTATCTGCTTTTTTAATGACCTCAGGCAGCATGGTGGCAAGAGATCTCTATAGACCATATATCGATAGTAACCCTACATGGAAAAGGGAGTTATTAGTTGCTAGGTTAGCGATGTTGTTATTAAGCTTAGCGGCACTGTATCTTGCAACTTTTTTTGAAACTTCTCTAATATTACTTGGTGGATTAGCAATCGCTTTTGGTTTCCAATTATTTCCTGTTTTACTTGGAATGCTTTGGTTTAAATGGATCACTAGGGGTGGGGCAATTCTAGGACTCATCACCGGATTAGGTTTTGTAACTTTAGCTGAAACTTTTGGTCATAAGCTAACAGGAAATTCTCTTCCTTGGGGGCGATGGCCACTGACAATCTACTCTGGTTTATGGGGTTTATTCTTTAATGTGATTGTATGTTTTTTATCCTCTATATTTGCAAGTAACGATACAGATAAAGAACATCGAGCATCATTTCACAATTTTTTAAATGAACATATGGGTATTCACCCATCAAGAAAAAAAATAAAATCTCTTGCCTATGTCTTTTTTTTAATTTGGGCATTCTTTTCTATCGGCCCAGGTTTAATTTTTGGAAACTTAATATTTGGTAGCGCTGATCAAAGTTATGATAATTGGGTGATGGGAGTCCCCTCACTATGGGCTTACCAAATAATTTGGTGGGTAGCGGGTATATTTCTAATTTGGTTTTTAGCAAATAAGATGGACTTATCGACTTTGCCAAAAAAACCCATACTAAATGGTGATGAATATTTGGCACCTGACGATGTTGAGGAGCAAGGAAACTATATTGATAGAATGGGAGGCGGATATGGTTGGCCACTTATATTAATAGGAATGGCTGTGGCAACTGTAATACTTTCCGTTTATGCATTATAATGATAAAGTACTTAAAATTGAGGAGGAATAAGAATTTTTCGTATTGTGTTTCATTATTTGGAACAAAAAACTGTGCGAAAGGTTAACTATATTTAAAATATAATTATGTCTGATTATAGCTACAAGCATCCCTCAAATGTTCAGTTAAATAAAGGACATAAACACACTGATGATTTTATTACCAAAAAATACATTTTAAAAATGTTGAGAGATCCTCAAAAATTAAAATCTTTAATTGAAGAACACAGAGCAACTCCAGTTGGAAGGGCTGCTACTCGAGACCATGGCGTCATTCAGCATAGCCAAGATCTCCAAACATTATTAGATAAGTTAAGAAGAGGAAGTAAAGAAAATGGTTTTGTAACTGTTTGTTTAAGAAGGCATGAAGATTATAGAGTTGGAATAACAACAGGAGTTAGAGGTGAGCCAGTTGAAATAACTGAAGACTCTTATTCATCTGAAGAGGCATGTGAACATGCAATATTTTTAAAAAGAATTAACAGACTTCTTGAGGAGTATAGTGGGGAAGAGTAATGTTAAAAATAACAGGTTATAGTGATAAGTACTCAGCTCATCCAGGTGAAGAAGTTAAATTTTATATTAATGCTGAATACAATGATAGTTATGAAGTTCAATTAGTCCGTCTTATACACGGTGATACAAATCCTGAAGGCCCTGGGTATAAAGAAGCTGAAATAGATGCCAGTTGTAATGGAACTTATCAAGGGAAAAACCAGAGAATACATGGTGGATCGTACATCATCATGCCTCAGCATGATAATTTAAATTTAGAGAGCTTTACTATGCAAGCTTATATTTTTCCTACAACGCCAGATAAAGGTAGACAAGGAATTTTCACTAAATTTAATGAAGAAGAAAAAAAAGGCTATGGTCTCTTTATTAATGATGAGGGATGTTTATCTGTAGAAATAGGAGATGGATCTCAGGTTGTTACTGTCTCCTCAGAAAAAAAACTTTTAAGAAAAGTCTGGTATCTGGTAATTGCAACATTTGATGCACAATCAAGAAGGCTTACCCTTCATCAAGAACCTAGGGTTACATCCACAAATGGTGGTTTAGGTATGGCTATTTTGAATCCAATTGAAGAAACCTCAGCTATTATTGAGACCACTAGTTCAGTTTTACCTGCCGCTAATGATGCTCCATTGTTAATTGCAGCTACTACATTAAATAATAGATCTGGTAGGCACATTTCCGGAGGTCATTTTAAAGAAGTACCTCATCCCATTGAATTACCTGAGCAAACCAAGACTTTTAATGGCAAGATAGATAGACCTAGATTATCTAATATTGCTTTATCTAAGGCTGAGATCGAAACACTTGCATCAAGCTATGATGAGTGTAATACCACTGTCAGGTCAACAGTCGTAGGCGCTTGGGACTTTCATGCGAATATTGGCAAAAACATTGCTTCAACAAAGATTGTTGATACTTCTCCAAATAATCACCACGGATTTATTATTAATATGCCAAACAGAGGTATGACAGGACATAACTGGACTGCGGATGAAATGGTTTTCCATCACAAACCTGAAGAGTATGGAGCTATCCATTTCCATGATGATGATATTGATGATGCAAGATGGGATGTTGATTTTACATTAAAAATCCCAGAGGGTCTGAAAAGTGGTGTGTATGCTGCTCGACTTAGAGTTGATGGAAGAGAAGAGTCAGAAAATGAAGATTATATTCCTTTTTGTGTAAAACCTCCAAAAGGGACAGCCACAGCTAAAATTTTATTTCTCTTACCCACAAACAGTTATATGGCTTACTCCAATGATAATCTTGGAACTAATTCTGTCGTAGCTCAATTACTCGCAGGTAAAGTTCCTGTGCTAGAACCTGCAGATTTATATTTAAATGAACACAGAGAATATGGTTTATCAACTTACTCACTTCACTCTGATGGACATGGTGTATCTATTTCATCAAGACTTAGACCAATCCTTAATATGAGACCTAAATACAGACATTGGCTTTCTCCATCATTATGGCAACTAAATGCCGACTTACATTTAACAGACTGGCTTGAGGAAAAGGGCTTTGAGTTTGATGTTCTTACAGATGAAGATTTGGAACATGAAGGTATAAATTTATTAAATCGTTATAAAGTTGTGATGACTGGAAGTCATCCTGAGTATTCATCTGAGAAATATATGGACGCCTTAGAGTCCTATCAAATGCAAGGTGGTAGATGTTTTTATTTAGGTTCGGATGGATTTTACTGGATTAGTGAATATCATCCAGACAACTCCAATATTACTGAAGTACGAAAAGGTGAGGCTGGCACAAGAGCATGGACATCTAACCCAGGTGAATACAATAATGCTTTTGATGGTAAATATGGGGGTATGTGGAGAGCTCGAGGAAGAATACCCTCTAAAGTTTGTGGTTTAACTTTTACATCATATGGATTTGACGTTTCTTCATACTACAAAAGAGAAGAAGATAGTTTTAAACCTGAATGTTCATGGATCTTTGAAGGGATTGGAGCAGATGAGGTTATTGGTGACTTTGGTTTAGTCGGTGGAGGAGCTGCCGGTTTAGAGTTAGACAGGTACGACTTAGAATTTGGTACTCCGCATAATGCCTATTATTTGGCTCGTTCACAAGATCACTCTAATATGATGTTGCAAGTTAACGAGGAGATACACTTTGCAGTTCGCGGCTATTATGGCGGTGGTCATGAAAATCCAATGGTAAGAGCTGATATGATTTACTATAAAACACCTAACAACGGAGCAATGTTTGCACCAGGGTCTTTGGCTTGGTGCGGTAGTCTTTCTCATAATAATTATAATAATAATGTCTCAGAATTATGGAAAACACTCTTAAAGGTTTTTTAAAGGATGGGCCTTTACCTTAAATTATGAAAAAACAAAATATGCAGGAGATACCATGGGGAAAAGAAACACTTGGCGCTCTGGATACTCCGTTAAATGAGCTAGAAAAAAAAGCACTTCAAAATTTAGACGTAGATAAATTAAATGATATGGCAGAGTGCCTTTTTGCTTTAAATAACAGGCATTATGGTCCTATACCTGGAACATATATGGTTATGTGTGTTGAGCCGGGTAAGACTTGGTGTGTTGGGCAGCTTAGTGCTGATAGAGCAAAACCTTTTGTTCTTTTTCCTGAACTTGTTTTCGACTCAGTTGAAAAAGCAACAAAAGCTGCCGAAGCTCTAAAGGCTGAAAAAGCTGAGGGCGTACCCTGTAGAAATATCTAACGACATGGCTAAAGCCAATGTCATGATAGATAATCAAAAAACCAGAGTTACAGAGTGGTCTTTTGAAGTTGGGGACTCAACTGGTCAGCATATCCATGAATACGATTATGTGGTAGTACCCTTGTTAGATGGGGAACTAAAAATTGTCAATCATGATGGCGAGGAAACAATTTCAAAACTAGCAAAAGGTGGATCTTACTTTAGAGAAAAGGGAGTTAACCACAATGTATTTAATAACAATGATTTTATTTATAAATTTATTGAGATAGAATTTAAATAGATGGAAAAAAAATTAGGCGTTATTTACAAAAAATCTGATTTAGATCAATTTGATAAAATTATTACAAATAAACAGACAGATCAAAAAGTTAAAGAATATTCCATAAAAGAAGCAATTGAAGAGTCAAAAAAAGAATATAGTCACTTGACGAACTCGCAAGTTTCTACTGATATGAGACTCTATATGTTCCAGACCGGAACTCTAAAAACAAAAATGAAATATATAAAAATGAATCAATCTAATGAGGACTTTGAGATACCTGTTCCATGGTTTTTGATAAGACACCCAAAAGGGGATGTGGTAATTGATGGAGGTAATGCAAAAGAGGTTAGTGAAGATAAACATGCTCATTGGGGTTCTGTTGTTGCGGCTTATGATCCAATTATGGGAAAAACTGAAAATTGTATTGATCAACTTAACTCTATTGGGGTTAATCCAGCAGGTATAAGATATGTCTTACATTCTCATCTTCACCTCGATCACTCAGGTGGTGTTGGAAGGTTTCCTAATGCAACACACCTAGTTCAACAAAAGGAATATGATTATGCTTTTAATCCTGATTGGTTCTCAAAGCCTGCTTATATTAGAAAAGACTTTGATAAACCTGGAATTAATTGGAAATTTTTAAGAGATAAAAATGATGACTTTTATGACTTATATGGCGACGGATCAATAATTGTAATTTTTACTCCGGGGCATGCACCGGGCCATCAGTCTTTTTTAGTTAATTTACCAAATTCTGGTTATGTATTGCTTACTATAGATGCAGCTTACACAATGGATCATTGGAACAATTTAACACTACCAGGTCTTGTTTGCTCTGCCGTTGACGTTGTTGACTCTGTAAAAAAATTAAAAAAAATTGCAAAAGACAGAAATGCTACAGTAGTCACTGGGCACGACCCGCATGCTTGGGAAGAATTTAAAAAAGCCCCAATGTTTTATTACGACTAATTTATGTCTGACTATTTCAAAGATATACCTACAATTAAATATGAAGGTAGAGATTCTACAAATCCTCTTTCATTTAAATTTTATGATGCTAATAAAAAAATTCTAGGAAAAACATTAGAGGAACATTTGAGAATGGCAGTATGTTACTGGCACACTTTTAATTGGCCGGGGGGTGACCCTTTTGGAGGACAGACTTTTTTAAGACCTTGGATGGAAGCAGGAGATAAAATAGAACAAGCAAAAGATAAGCTCAATAATGCATTCGTTTTTTTTGAAAAATTAGGAATACCATATTTTTGTTTTCATGATGTAGATGTTGCTCCAGAGGGTGAAAGTTTTTCAGATACAGAAAAAATTCAAAAAACTATAATTGATGAAATTTCAAAAAAACTTGAAACAAGTAAAGTTAAACTTCTTTGGGGAACAGCAAATTTATTCAGCCACCGCAGGTACATGTCTGGTGCTGCTACTAATCCTGATCCTGATGTTTTTCAATATGCAGCTGCTCAAGTGAAGATGTGTATGGAAAATACAATGTTTTTAGGTGGACAAAATTATGTTTTATGGGGAGGCAGAGAGGGTTACGAAACAATTCTAAATACTAATATGAAACAAGAATATGATCAGCTTGGTAGATTTTTGAACATTGTAGCTGAGCATAAACACAAAATTGGTTTCAAGGGTTCACTTCTGATTGAGCCTAAACCCCATGAGCCAACTAAACATCAATATGATTTTGACTCTGCTAATGTTTTTGCATTTCTTCAAAAATATGGTTTAGAAAGAGAATTCAAGCTAAATATCGAACAAAATCACGCTATTTTAGCAAAACATTCATTCGAGCACGAGATCGCCTATGCACTTTCCAATGACATCTTTGGAAGTATTGATATTAACAGAGGAGACTATTTAGTAGGATGGGACACAGACCAATTCCCAAACAATGTAGAAGAGTTAGTTTTGCCTTTTTACTATATTTTTAAAAACGGCGGTTTTTCCTCAGGAGGTCTTAATATGGATGCTAAGATTAGAAGACAATCAATAGATCCTGAAGATCTATTTTATGCACATATTGGCTCTATGGATACTTGCGCAAGAACTCTTATTGCTGTTGAAAAAATGATTAACGATGGTAGTTATGATAATTTTTTAAAACAAAGATACGAACAGTGGACCTCTGAAAAACAACTTATGACTTCTATGTCTCTTGAAGAAATTCATAAAAATGTCATTGCTAAAAATATAAACCCTCAACCAAAGTCTGGTCGCCAAGAATATCTTGAAAATCTAATTAATTCTTTTGTCGATTGAGTCGATGAAAATTACAAAATTTCTATTTGATTTAGGTAATGTTTTTTTTGATTGGGATCCACATTATGTATTTAAAAATATCATTCCTGATCAAACTAAAAGAGAATATTTTATGAATACAATCGCGTTTCCTCATTTAGATATGAGATGCGATGCTGGAGTAAAAATTGATGACGCAGTTGAAGATGCAATAAAAAATTACCCTAATTATGAGAATGAAATAAAGCAATATTATCCAAATCATAGGAATATGGTTAACAGGGTTTATCAAGATACAGTTGATATTTTTCGAAAAATAAAATCAAGTGGTTACCCCTGCTATGTCTTGTCAAACTGGTCAGATGAGACTTATGAGGGTATGGAAGATCAACACCCATTCCTGAAAGAATTTGATGATAAAATTATCTCAGGTAGAGAGTTTTTAGTAAAACCAGACCCTGAAATTTATAAATTAGCGATTTCAAGATTTAATTTAACACCCGAACAAACTCTTTTCATTGATGATCGTATTGAAAATATTGAGGCGGCGCAATCACTTGGCTTTCAAACTATTCATTTAACTGACCCACTGGCAATAAAAAGTCAAATAGCAAATCATATAATTGTTTAAATTAGACAATAAAATAGGCCTAGGATTGGCTTCTCTTGGGAGACCCGGATATATAAACATTGGTCATAGTTCAGATTTAGGCAGCGACATATCAAAAAATTCTATGAGATCTCATTGTCACGATGTTCTTAGCCATGCCTACAAGAGAGGTATTCGATATTTCGATGCGGCAAGGGTATATGGAGATGCTGAGGAATTTTTATCTAGCTGGATTAGAGCTCAAAAACAATTTGATGGTTTTGTGGGGTCTAAGTGGGGCTATGAATATTTAGCAAATTGGGAAGTTCAGGCAGATCAACATGAAAGAAAAGATCACTCAGTTGAATTTTTAAAACAACAATGGGTTGAGACAAGACTTAATTTAGGAAAAAGTATTGATTTATATCACATTCATTCTGTGAATTCAGAAAGTAAAGTCTTAGATGATATTAATGTTCTAAAGGAGCTTGAGACAATAAAAAAAAATGGAATAGAAATAGGAATCTCAACAAGTGGCCCAGATCAAGAGAAAACTATTAATGACCTTTTATTTAAGAATGAAAAACTTAATCTATTTTCTTATTTACAAACGACCATTAATATCTTTGACCAATCTTGTATTTCCATTTTAAAAGAAGTATCTGAAAAAAAGATCAATGTAATTGCAAAAGAGATTTTCTCAAATGGAAGACTAACTAATTCAAATAAAGAATTTCATCAAAACAAAATTAAAGAATTAAAGTCAGTTGCCTCATCTATGGATTTAACTTTGGAGCAATTGTCTTATCTTTGGGTTTATCAACTACCATTTGTTAAAATTTGTCTAACAGGAGCATCAACAATCGAACAGTTAGATGAAAATCTAAGTTGTCTTGAAAAAATAGATACCGAATTGCCCTCTCTTGAGTCTTTTAGTTTGTCCACTCAAGATTATTGGGATACACGTAAAAAACTTATTTGGAATTAATTGAAATTTACCCAGCTTGAATTTGATGAGCTTGAGGCGATTGACCTTACGATAAATTTAATACCCTCAAGTCCATCTTCTACACTTGGAAAATGATGATTTTCCTCATTAAATTTGCCATTTTTCTGATCAATTAGTGCATTAGCTACATCTGTATATATATTTGCAAAGCCCTCTAAATATCCCTCGGGGTGTCCGGCAGGAATTCTTGTAACATCTCCCGCATCGCTCATAGCACCTGATCCACCTCTTGTAATTTTTTGTTTGGGTTCTCCAAATTTTGTAAAGTAAAGGTAATTTGGATCTTCTTGACACCATTCTAGTCCGGCCTTATTACCATAAATTCTTATTTGTAAATGATTTTCATTTCCTGGGGCTACTTGTGAAGACCAGATAGTGCCTTTTGCTCCTCCTTTAAATCGTAACGATATTTGAGCATTATCATCTAATTTTCTCCCAGGCACAAAAGATGTTAACTCTGCTGATATCTCCTCTGTATTGAGATCAGTGATAAACCTAATCAGATTGTAAGCATGAGTTCCAATGTCACCAATACACCCACCAGCACCTGATTGATTAGGATCAGTTCTCCAAGAGGCCTGTTTGTTTCCCCCATCATTAATTCTATTTTCTAAATCTTCGGTCAGCCAATCTTGAGCATACTCTGCTTGAATTACTCTTATTTCACCTAAGTCACCTCTCTTACAAAGAGCTCTGGCATTCCTAATCATGGGATAACCAGTGTAGTTATGAGTTAAAGCAAAAAGAACGTTATTTTCTTTTTTACATTTTATAAGTTCCTCACATTGATTAATATTCATGGCAAGGGGTTTGTCACAAATTATGTTAAAACCTTTCTCCATGAAAGCTTTAGCGATCGGATGGTGCATATGATTTGGTGTCACTATAGCTACAGCATCTATTTTATCCTCTCTGATCAATTCTTTTTCGACCATTTCAAGGTAGTCCTTATAATTCCTTTCATCTGCTATTCCAATATCTCTGCCAGAGGCTTGAGCTTTTTCAGGATTAGATGAAAAGGCACCAGCGACCAGTTCAAATCGGTCATCAATTCTAGATGCTATACGGTGAACTTCTCCAATAAATGCTCCTGAGCCACCACCAACCATTCCTAATTTTAATTTTTTGGTCATATTATCATTCAATTCCAAGCATTTTTTTGTTTGCATCTTGATCAGTGCCAGCATCGGCAAAATCATCGAAAGCATTCTCGGTAACTCTAATTAAATGATCTTTAATAAATACAGAACCCTCTTTAGCTCCGTCTTCAGGATGTTTCAAAGCACACTCCCATTCTAAAACAGCCCATCCATCAAAGCCGTAAGTAGTAAGTTTGGAGAAAATTGACTTGAAATCGACTTGCCCATCTCCTAAAGATCTAAATCGACCTGCTCTGTTCTTCCAAGATTGAAATCCACTATAGACCCCTTGTTTACCAGTGGGATTGAGTTCTGCGTCTTTGACATGAAACATTTTTATTTTCTCGTGATAAATATCAATATGCTGCAAATAATCTAAATGCTGCAAAACAAAGTGGCTAGGATCATATAACATGTTGCAGCGCTCATGATTACCTACTTTATCTAGAAACATTTCAAAAGTTATTCCATCAAAAAGATCCTCGCCTGGATGAATTTCATAACATAAATTCACCCCACACTCATCAAATTCATTGAGAATAGGTTTCCACCTTTTGGCCAGTTCATCAAATGCAGTTTCAACTAACCCTTCTGGTCTTTGAGGCCATGGATAAACATATGGCCAAGCCAATGCTCCTGAAAAAGTAACATGTTCAGTCAATCCAAAATTTTTCGAAGCCTTAGCGGCCATCATTAATTGATCAACTGCCCATTGCTGCCTTGCAGATGGATTTCCTCTTACCTCTGAGGCTGCAAAACCATCAAATACAGAGTCATATGCAGGATGAACAGCTACAAGTTGACCTTGGAGATGCGTTGATAGCTCAGTTAGATTTAAATTAAAACTTTTAAGAGTCCCTTTTATTTCGTCACAGTAATCTTTGCTTTCAGATGCCTGTTTTAAATTAATTAACCTCTCATCCCAACTAGGTATCTGAACACCTAAGTATCCCAAATCACTAGCCCATTTTGAGATATTCTCTAAATTGTTAAACGGAGCATCATCACCTGCAAATTGAGCTAAAAATATAGCTGGACCTTTAATAGACATCGCTTAATCCCCCTCCTGCGACAAACTATAATATTACAGTTAACTGCTATTTAAAATGTTTTTAAAATTATGAATAATCTGCATTTATAAATATGTAAAAAGACTGTATAATCAGCCAGTTTTGTTATTAAAGAGGAGGAATAATAACATGAGAAAAATACTATCTGTATTTCTAGTTCCTGTTTTTGCCTTACTTTTTTCTTTGAATGCTAAATCTGAGTCTTTGACTTTGGGCTGGGCCGCTTGGGATCCTGCTAATGCCTTACAAGAATTAAGTAAAGAATTTACAGCTGAAACAGGTGTTGAAATGAACTTCGAATTTGTGCCATGGCCAAATTTTGCTGAGAGAATGCTTAATGAGTTAAATAACCAAGGTAAAACTTTTGACTTGTTAATTGGTGATTCACAGTGGATTGGACAAGGAGCCGAATATGGTCACTATGTTAAGTTAAATGATTTCTTTGATGCCAATGGAATTTCAATGGATGATTTTAACCCAGCAACTGTTTACGCATATTCAACATGGCCAAAAGGATCACCTAACTATTACGCTCTTCCAGCAATGGGTGATGCTTTAGCATGGGCTTATCGAAAAGACTGGTTTGATAGACCAGAGCTTCAAGCTGAATTTAAAAGTAAGCATGGATATGATCTAGGTGTTCCAAAAACTTGGGATGAGTTATATGACATGTGTACTTTCTTCCAAGGAAGAGAAATTGATGGACAAGTAAGATACGGTGCAGCTATCAATACAGAGCGTGGATCTGAAGGTATCACCATGGGTGTAACAGCAGCCATGTATGCATGGGGTATGCAGTATGAAAATCCTGATAACCCATACGAGATGGACGGTTACTTCAACTCAGATGCTTCTGTAGAGGCTGTTGAATTTTATAGAAAAATGTACGAAGATTGTGCACCTCCAGGGCACTCAGATGCTTATATGGTCGCAAATCTTGATGCATATAAATCAGGACAGGTTGCATTTCAAATGAACTGGTATGCTTTCTGGCCTGGCGTTTCTAAAGAAGACAGTGACGGAAGAGTTTCTGGTTTCTTTGCTAACCCATGTCAAAACGTATGTGCAGCTACTCTTGGTGGTCAAGGTATCTCAGTTGTGAGTTACTCTGATAAACAAGACTTGGCTCTTGAATACATGAAGTGGTTTGCAAAGCCAGATATTCAACAAAAATGGTGGGATTTAGGAGGATATTCATGTCATATGGATGTTCTTGGATCACCTGATTTCGTTGACTCAGCTGTTTATGCACAAGGCTTCCTTGACTCAATGGGCATCGTCAAAGACTTTTGGCAAGAGCCTACATTTGTTGAATTAATGCTTCCAATGCAGGAGAGAATTCATGACTACGTTGTGAATGGAAAAGGTTCTGCAAAAGACGCATTAGACAAAATCATTGATGATTGGACTGAAGTCTTCGAAGACGACGGTAAAATTTAATCACTAAATTAATATAAAGGGTGGGATTAATCCCACCCTTCAATCTAAAACATATATGAAAAGTGCTGTTAAAAAGTTCAAAGGCTTATCTGATAAAGCAATAGCCTGGATTTTCATAGCACCAACTTTAATTCTATTACTTGCAATAAATATTTATCCTCTCATCTATGCCATAAGAATGTCATTCACCAATTTTTATGCCAATAAAATAGGTAGAGAAGTAAAATTTGTGGGTTTAAAAAACTATAAAAAGATTTTAGGAAAAGAAGAGATATGGGAAAAGATGCAGATAACTGCCCACTTCGTTTGTTGGACATTAGTCTTACAAGCATTAATTGGATTGGGTCTTGCTCTTCTTTTAAATAAAAAATTTAAAGGCAATGAACTACTTACTACTTTAATAGTTTTACCAATGATGCTTTCCCCTGCAGTCGTAGGTGTATTTTGGACTTACTTATATAATCCTCAAGTAGGTTTGTTTAATTACGTAGTTAATTTTTTCTATGACTTTGGTATTTTTGATATGATTGGTTCAAGCACTTTAGCCCCTTGGTCAATTGTGATTGTCGATACATGGATGTGGACACCTTTTACCATGTTAATTTGTCTGGCAGGATTAAGATCAATCCCAAATTATTTGTATGAGGCTGCAGAAGTTGACAGAGCTAGTAAGTGGCAGCAATTTATCCATATAACATTGCCATCTGTCCTTCCTTTTCTACTTCTTGCATTATTATTTAGAGGGATCGAGAATTTCAAAATGTTTGATCTGGTCGCTGAGCTTACTTCAGGGGGTCCAGGATCGGCGACTGAACTAGCATCAATCAATTTAAAACGTGAAGCATTTGAAAAATGGAAAACAGGTTACAGCTCTGCTTTTGCTGTAATATTATTTGTCACCATATTCGGCTTTGGAAATGTGTATGTAAAAGTTATGAACAAAATTAAAGAGCGATAATGGACACTTCAAGATCACCACTAGAAGCAACAGGATTTTCAAGAAAATTAGCTGCCACTATCATCATCGTTTACATGATTGTAACCCTTATACCGATCACATGGATGGTTGCTACAAGCTTTAAAAGTGTTGATAGTGCTATCTCTTACCCACCAGAGGTCTTTTTTGAACCATCTTTAGAGGGTTATGTGAATTTATTTACAAATCGATCAAGACAACCCAAGGAT
The DNA here is from genome assembly GCA_902521485.1 of uncultured Alphaproteobacteria bacterium. GTDB lineage: Bacteria > Pseudomonadota > Alphaproteobacteria > HIMB59 > HIMB59 > HIMB59. The sequence goes on from CABYRQ010000001.1 coordinate 330,929, forward strand.
TATTTGGACTCTCTTCCACCACCAGATACATGGTATGAGGAGTTAGTTCGCAGTAGAGAAATGGTCATAACAGGTCCATCAAAATTTTTACCAAGGTATTCCAATTCTTTAATAATTGGATTTGGTGCCACATTCTTTTCGGTATTTTTAGGCTCCTTAGCTGCCTATGCTCTCTCAAGATTTAAAGTCCCACTGAAAGATGATTTATTATTTTTTATTTTATCTACGAGAATGTTCCCACCAATAGCAGTGGCAGTACCTATATTTATTATGTACAGAAAACTTGGTCTCGGTGATACTCACGTTGGCATGATTATTCTGTATACAGTTGTAAATTTAAGTTTGTCAGTTTGGCTGTTAAAAGGCTTTATGGATGAGATACCGAGAGAGTATGAGGAGGCTGCGATGATAGATGGTTACTCTAGAATGCAAGCATTTTTTAAAGTAGTCCTTCCCCAAGCAACTACAGGTATTGCAGCAACTGCAATTTTCTGCATGATATTTTCGTGGAATGAATATGCATTTGCTGTTTTACTAACACAATTTAATGCACAAACTGCACCACCATTTATCCCAACTATTATAGGAGAGGGCGGTCTTGATTGGCCTGCTATTGGAGCAGGGACAACATTATTTTTAATCCCAGTGATGATATTTACAGTTGTATTGAGAAAGCATCTTCTAAGGGGAATAACATTCGGAGCGGTAAGAAAATAATGGCTGAGAAAAAAAGTTTATTGAGAAGAATTTTTAGAAGATCCATTTGGGAAAATGCATCAACTGTTTTAATTTTATTGGGTGTATTTATGCTGATGCAGCCTTTTGCTATGTGGATGTACACATATTCCTTTATCGTTATTTTGGTGGGAACTATCGGATTTGTAATCACAAGTCATTTCCCAGATTAGCCATGGCAGAAATAGAAATTAAAAATTTACATAAATCTTTTGGAGATTTCGTAGCAGTGAAAAACTCCAATCTTATTATTGAAAATAAAGAATTCTTCGTTTTACTCGGTCCTTCAGGTTGTGGAAAAACTACCACTTTAAGAATGATTGCCGGTTTAGAGCTACCAACTTCTGGAAATATATATTTGGATAAGGAAGATGTGGGCTATCTAAGGGCCTCCCAGCGAGATATAGCCTTTGTTTTTCAGCTTTTTGCACTCTATCCACATATGAATGTAAGAAATAATCTGGCTTTCCCACTGAAAATGCAAAAGCTCTCACGAAGCGAAGTAGATGCTAAAGTTCTGGAAGCTGCAAAGCTTCTCAGAATTGATCACTTATTAAAATCAAAAGTATCCTCTTTAGCAGGAGGTGATCGCCAACGTGTTGCACTTGGAAGAGCGCTAGTCAGAAGACCTAAAGCATTTTTAATGGATGAACCTTTGGGCACACTTGATGCAGAATTTAGAGAATTAATGTGTTTGGAATTAAGAAAACTTCACGATGATATTGATGCAACTACAGTGTATGTAACACACGATCAACAAGAGGCAATGTCGATGGCTGATCGAATAGCTGTAATGAATGAGGGAGTTGTGTTGCAGGCAGACTCACCAAAAGTTATTTATAATAAACCTAAAACAAAGTTTGTTGCCAATTTTATTGGATCCCCAGGAATGAATTTCATACCAATAAATGAAAAAATTTCTCCAAGTCAATCAAGTATTAAATTATTAGACTCATCATTAAATATCCCTGAACAAAAAGAAGGAACAGACTCAAATGAAAATTTTTTAGGTGTAAGGCCAGAGAATTTAAAATTAGTTTCTGAAAATGGCGTAAAAGGTAATGTCTTTGGTGTTGAATATTTAGGTTCAAGAAAAATTCTTACAATTGAAACTCAACTTGGAAATATAAAAATTAGAGTTGATAGTGACACACAAGTTAATATTAATGAGCAAATTCAATTTGATACTCTTAATAATAATCAAATAATTTTTGATGGTTCAAATGATAAGGCACTTCAAAGTGAGTTTATGAGTTAATGTCTAAAGTAGAACTACAAAATATTACAAAAATATATGATAAAACTATAAAGGCTTTAGATGATATTAGCTTTACGGTAAATGATGGAGAGTTTTTTGTATTATTGGGTCCAACTGGTGCAGGTAAAACAACAACATTAAGATCAATAGCAGGTTTAGAAAAAATTGATAAAGGAAAGATCCTTTTTGATGATGAAGATTTCTCACAAGCACAGCCTGCAGCTAGAGACACAGCGTTTGTATTTCAACAATACTCTTTATACCCTCATTACAAGGTTTACGACAATTTAGCCTTTCCTCTTCGATCCCCTCTTAGAAAAATCCCAGAAGATAAGATTAGAGAAAAAGTCACAAAAATAGCGGAAATGCTGAAGATTTCAGCTAAATTAGATAACAAAGCTACTGAATTATCAGGGGGAGAAATGCAAAGAGTTGCGATAGGTCGTGCTTTAGTCAGAGACCCAAGTATATATTTAATGGATGAGCCTCTTTCATCCCTTGATGCAAAATTAAGGGAAAGTTTGAGAGTCGAACTGAAAAAAATCCAATTAAATTTAGGCTCCACAATTCTATACGTCACACATGATCAAGCTGAAGCCACAACTATGGCAGATCGCATCGGAGTATTAGAAAATGGTAAAATCGCCCAGATTGATAAACCAGAAGATATATACAATAATCCAAAATCTATTTATGTTGCAAATAGATTAGGCTCACCAAAAATTAATATTCTCAGCAGAACTACTTTAAATACTTCATCACCAGATAAAGCGAGTCAACTTGGTTTAAGACCTGAGCACATTAAGATAGGAGAAGGTGAACTTTCAGGCTCAATTAAAACTGTTGAGTCTCTCGGTGCAGAAACTGTGGTAGAGTTAGATTTTAATGGAGCAGAAATTTTATCCTTATATCAAGGAGCATTCCAAGGTCAAAAAGGTGACAAAGTAAATTTTGCAATAGATAAAAATAAAATTTTATTTTTTGACGAAAAAGGAATGAGCGTGCAATGAGTGTTAATTTTTTAATCCATAGAGCAAAAGAAATTCAAGCTGTAATTGATGCAAATGCAGGTGAAATAGAAAAATTGGACCAAGAAATAGGAGATGGGGATCATATTTTTAATGTCCAAAGAGGGATCAAGCTGGTTATAGAATTAGAAGCTGTAATTAAAGATATGCCAATGTCTAAAGCTCTAAACCAAATAGCAATGAAAGTTTTATCTGGTATTGGTGGCTCATCTGGAGCCCTGTTTGGCACATTGTTTATGACCATGGCCAAAGGGAACGATATAGATAATGGTGTTGACTTTAAAAAGGCAATCGAAATTTTTGCAGATGGCGTGGAAGCTGTAAAACAAAGAGGTAAAGCAGATGTAGGTGAAAAAACAATGATGGATGTTCTCATACCTGTATCTAACTGCCTTAAAAAAGGTGTCGAGGATAACAAAGATGTTAAAGAGATACTTAAAGAAGCTATAGAAGTGGCGGAAAAAGGGATGTTTTCAACAAAAGATCTTTTAGCTACAAAAGGGAGAGCTTCTTTTTTAGGAGAGCGAGCCAAAGGTCATATCGATCCTGGAGCTAGGTCTTCACAATTAATGATAAAAACTGTCTGTGAGTCAGTGTTAAATAGTTAGGAGGATACTATGAAAAAATTTATGAATTCAGCGGATGATTTTCTAAAGGAGAGTTTGCAAGGTTTTGGTGCTGCGCATCAAGATATTGTTAACTGCCACTACGACCCCAACTTCATCACCAGAGCCACTCCCACAAAAGAGGGAAAAGTAGCTCTGATCAGTGGAGGAGGGAGTGGACACGAACCCATGCATGGTGGCTTAGTCGGCTATGGTATGCTGGATGCAGCCTGCCCTGGATTTGTTTTTTCATCACCCACACCTGATCAAATGTTAGCTGCTGCTGAAAAAGTAGACAGCGGAGCTGGAGTTTTATTTATCGTTAAAAACTATTCTGGAGATGTGATGAATTTCCAAATGGCAGCTGAGATGATGCAAGGTCCAAATGAGTCTGTATTGACAAATGATGATGTTGCTGTGGAGGACTCTTCATTTACAACTGGTAGAAGAGGTGTTGCTGCTACTGTTGTTGTTGAAAAAATAGTTGGTTCTTTAGCTGAGCATGGAGGTAGCTTACAAGAATGTAAAGCCTTAGGGGATAAGGTAAATAAAAATTCAGGTTCTATGGGAGTTGCATTTTCAAGCTGCACTGTCCCAGCTGCAGGAAAACCAAATTTTGATATAGGTGATGATGAAATGGAATTTGGTGTTGGAATTCATGGTGAACCTGGAAGAAGAAGAGATAAAATGAAATCTGCGCAAGAGATTACAAACGAGTTGTTAGAAGCAATTAACGAGGACTTAAAGTCTGAGGCAAATGAAGAAATTCTTTTATTCGTCAATGGTATGGGAGGTACTCCTTTAACAGAGCTATACCTAATATATGACAACGCTAAAAATATGTTAGACAAAAAAAATATAAAGATATCTAGGTCTCTTGTTGGAAATTATTGTACTTCTCTTGAGATGCAAGGTGCCTCTATTACTCTTACAAAGCTTGACGAAGAGCTTTTAAAGCATTGGGACTCATCTGTTCACACAGCAGCTATGAGATGGGGTGTCTAAAAACCATAAAGCCTTTAGATCTGTCTAAAGGCTTTTATATTTGTCTGATCACATTCATCATTAGTGATTATGATGATCTAATGTAACCTCGCCAACTACTGTCTCGACTGAGACCCTATTTTCTATATTAGTATTTAATCTTTTTTCCCGTGCAGCATCTGCAGCTTTCATAGTTTCAGCATCAGGATAAATTGTAACTGCCATTAATGTAACATCATCGATTCTAATGCCAATTAACTGACTTGCTTGTGGGAATTCTGTTGGTGCACTTTGTACGTACCCTTGTGTTTGTTCGTCAGCTGCCTCCTTTGAGTCCATTTTTACTGTTGTTACTCTTGCTATACTCATTTATTAACCTCCTTAGTTGTGAGCTAAATAATTTAGTTCTTAGTCAAGAGTACACTCTATTAACAATTAAATTAAATATTTTATAGACTAATTGACCTGACTATTTTGCATATCAAAAGATAAAATAATTTTTGTTAGATAATTAGCTATAGAAGTATATTAAGAAGCCGAAAATAAAAATAAAAATTAAAAAATAGCTAATTGCTGATTTTTTAAAGTATATCTCTGATTTAAACAGAATATTAAATATTTTATAGCTAGCAAATATTACTAGTGCTATTACGGCTAGAGTAATAAGCCATGTTCCTAAAAAATTAATTGAAAAAAGTTTATCTAAGTTTTGTTCCATTTTTTAATTTTACCTTGGTGGAGCCAAGGGGGATCGAACCCCTGACCTCTACGCTGCCAGCGTAGCGCTCTCCCAGCTGAGCTATGGCCCCAATCATGCGTAGAATAAGCATAATAGAGTATTCGGAATATATCACAAATAAAATTACCGACGTTTTTAACAAAGAAAATGTTATGATAATTGATAGAAAGGATAACTATGAAAATTATTACAAATGCAAAAATAACTAGAGGTTATGAACATTGGAAACAAATGTTTGAAGAAAATGAAAAACTGAGACAGGAATATGGTCTTAATGTATTAGCCTATGGACATCCAAAAGATAACAATGAAGAAATTTATACGGTTATAGAAGTAGAGTCGATGGATAAAATGCAAGAAATGTTAAAACTTCCTGAAATGATAAAACTTAGAACAGAAGCCGGAGTTGATCTAGATACACAAAAATTTATTTTACTTGAGGGTGGAAACTAAGATTGTGTAAGTAAGAAATACAAGCTTAAAAAAATTAAAAAAATTGATACAGATAAGCCCAATTTAAAAGCTTTATCTATAATAGAATATTCCTTTTTACCAACATACCTCTTTTTAATGATGTAAATAGCTGCTGTAAAAATCGAAAAAAACCAAAATGTATTTATCACTAATTCTATGTTCATGTGCTCTTGTATGAATTTCTCTCTAAATATTTTTCACCGTTCTCAGACAAATACCAAAGATATCGCTTTTCATTATTTTGATCATCTTCCCACATAATTTTATTTGCTAGATTCATTCTTATAAGTTTTGCCCCTGTATCACTCACAATATTGAAATTTAGTCCTGTCAAAAATGAAATTTCATCCAAGTCAAAAGCATTAATCACATTTTTCGAAATTAAAGACTCATCGTTTATCTGTTTACCTGTTGTTTTTAATGTGACATGTCTTTTACATATTTTTTCCTGGAGACACTTCATAAATATGTAATCCTGAGTTTCAATATCATCACTATTCATAAACTTTGATTATTTAAACCAATCGCTATAAACACTGATTAACACTAGCGAGAATGTCCCGTACCCTAAAACGATTATAATAAAATATTTAATATATATTCTTTTGGAACTAACATTTTTTGTTAATTTACCAAATCTTTTTTGAGTATAGATAAAAGCTGCCCATAGTAAAATTGCAAAGCCGTATGATGATAATAATACTTTTATTACTTCTGACATTTAAAAAGACAATGATTCTGACAATAAGTTTTCATTCAAGGGGCCTAAATTTTTAGGGTAGGTTAGTATACCATCAGATATATATTTATCATCAAATTGTGACACACACCAAGATAGCGAAGCTGGTTTGGGCACTAGAGTTTTATTATCTCTAATAGAGTAAAGTAAATTATCTCTAACAGCTAAGTCACCCATATATACTAAATAAGCAACTTTTGTCCGCCTTGTAATAAAGTTACTTTCGCCTTGGTTGAGACTTTTAGGAGGATTGTAGATTACTGGTTTTTTTTTGACATACTCATCTTTGAGTCTCTTTATTAACCAATTCCTCATTATTTTTCTGACCGCATGATAAGCTGCAAATTGTGGTTTAATTAAATATGTGGTTTGGTGCCCAATATTCAAAATTGTATTATTTTCAGAAAACTTGTAAGAGTAGCCGTCTTTATATCTTTGATGAAACTTTGAGAATTCTTTAGCCCAAGTTACTCCCTCAATTACCCTATCTTTAGTTTGAGAGGTGTACTTTTCTCTAGTTGAGGTGTCATGTAAAACTACGTCCCGGAAAAAAGATAAGTAATCTGACTCATTTTTAAATTTTTCCTTATGAATTTGTTTTAATTCTTCCCAAGGTTTGATTTTTATATCTTGCACTTCTATTGAACTTATATTATTTTCAATTTATACACAAACTATTATGTAATTTATGTGTAATTTATGATAAAAATAGAAAAATTATCAATAAAATCAACAATTTTTCAATAAAATCGAAAAATTAGAAAAAATTTCAAATTTAAGGTAAATTTAAAAAAAATCATAATTAATTTTTTTAAACTCTTGATTTCCATTTTAAAGATTTTTATGTGATTTTTGTATATTTTATTACACACAATTTCATAATTTATGTGTGTAATTTACAAAATAAAAAAAAACACTTCTAATTACTTTTAAATATTTAATTTTGTCAGAGATAACCCTTAAATTTACTAGGTTTCCAATTTTTGGGAGCAATTTCTAAATCCTCAAATTCAAAAGCTGGAGCAACTGTACAACCAATTAAACTAAATAATCCAGTCGTTTCTATTGAGAACCATATATTACTTTCGACGCTGTAAATAAATCTATTTTTAGATCCTATCTCATTTATTTCATATTCTTCACCATTTTTTGATGTATATATTCTCAAAGGACTACCAGTATAAAAGTGTATTGTTTCGTTCTTTTTAATGCGATGCCAATGCGAATATTGCCCTTTTTCTAACAAATAGTATATGTGACTAACATCCTTATTTTTGTAAACCTCGACATAATGACCGCCTTCAGGATGAGGTATCATTTTATGACTTTTTATAAGGAATTTAATTGTATCCATTAAACTAAAAGTACATTTTTATTTCGTTCAATCAAAATAGAAACTTATAAAGCAAAAATACTGAATTTATTGATTATTAATTGTTTTTCGTAATCTATTCCATTCTTCATCTAAAAAGGTATATTAGAAGTAATATATGACAATGGAAAACTCACAAACAATATCTTGTCCGAAGTGTGACTTATCTGTTTCTTCTATTTGTTCTAAGTGTAACAAAGAAGTAGAGGTATCTCAATTAGCTGATGGATGTGTAGTTCAAATCACAAAATGTGTTGAATGCACTAATACACCAGTTATTAAAGATATCTGCGCGGAAAATTAGTCCTCATTTTTAACTGACACTAAACCTTTAATCAGTCTGTTAAGATCCAAAGATTACTATTAGACTAAAAAGTAGTATCGGAGATGTAATTAATGAAAATATTAAAAATTTTGGATGATGCAGAATTAATTCTTGTGGACTTAGAGGTAAATTTGGGAAAAGAAGTAAGAAACGCCCCAACTTTATGTGTCAGGTATAAAGGTAAAATTATACCTTTAAACACTGCACATGATGGTCGACCTATTCTGATGAGAGAAGAAAACGCCATCCCAAGTGAAAATTAAAATTATATGTTCACTGGTACTCTTTGGGTAGATTTAACTATTTCGCTTATACTTTTAGCTACTTTTTTTATGTGGATAATGAGGGGGGATTAAATAAAATTAACTCCTTAATGGAAATATTAACCAACAAAGAGGAAGTAAGAGAAAAACTCAAAAACAACCCCTTACAAGCTGCCCATTTACTCAGACTCAATGGATATGGTTCTATTAGTTACGAATGTGCCTGTGGTGAAACACATGATGCTAATGGTAAAGATGTAAGTTGTAAAGGATCTGCTAAACCTTTTAAAGCTCTTCTTAAATGTTCAAACAATTTTGTAACGATGATAAAAATTGAGGGCTTTTTTCGAAAAAAAGCTATCTCAGAGTATGGATTTAAAGCAAGCATAATGGATTAAATTATGAGGTTTTTATTTATATTATTTTTTATTCCAACTTTATCTTTCGGCCAGAGTATAAAATTAGCTTGTCAAGAAACATCTCTTATTGATTACTCAAAAGTACAAATTATTGAATTTAAAAATGAAGATATAAATGAATTTGAATACTCATTTGACCAAAACCTCTTTGTATTAAAGGAGAGATTTCAAGATTTACAATATGAGTATATGGGAGAAGATGACGTAAGTTATCATTTTAGAATTGAAACTGACTTCTCCTTTAACACCCTAATTCTATATAAAAAAATCCTTAGATATGAGAGAAACATATTTTATCCTGATAGTGTAAATTTGAAAAAAACTTATTACGGCGATTGCAATAAATCAGACAGTTTTTTTGCTGCTTTGAAATAGAATACAGAAAAATCACATTTTATTAATTTTTATTTAATACATTTTCACGAACTAGACTTAAATACTATTTTTTGTATAGTTTTTCTATATGTCCGATGTTTATAGTTTAATGAAATATTTAACGCCCTATGAATTAGATCATATTAAGTTCTTGGCACATAACGACGAGATACCATACCAAATAATAAATTCTCAATATAAAATAAATAAAAATGATGTAAAAAACTTGATGAGATTTATGTTAAATGACCAAGACTATTTAAAATGGAAAAAAATTTATAATAAAACGCATTGAGGAACTTCCTAAATTTTATTATTTGCAATCTTTATTTAATTTTTTAATCTCATTTCACTGAAATGCTGAGCTAATTTCTTACCAGATAACCAAGCATCTTGCATACTTGGACCTTCACACCAATCCCCAAAAGCATATAGACGCTGATCTATGGACTCAATGAATCTTTTAGAATTTTGATCTCTTAGACTTTTCTTTGTATAAGAGTATCTCCATCTATGTGACTTCTTAAAAACAGCATCAGCTTTTGATTGAAAAGACTTTTTCATTTGATTTACCACATAGTCCTCTAAAATATAATTTTCTATGTTGTAATACTCTTTTGTCCAATCAGCTCTCATATTTACAACCCAGCACTCTTCATTAAAAAATTCGTGTTTAAAATTTTGATTCATTAAGAAACTAATTTCAGGTGTTAAGTGATATCCAAATTGAAACGGAGCTCCCAATCTTTTATTAAATGCAATCATGACCGTCCAAATGGAGTCAAACTCTATTTCAGGAATATCTCTATAATCTATAAATTGATCTAACAATTTTTTTGATTGTTCATAGGGCATGCTACAAAAAACATAATCATAAGGCCCAAATTTCTCATCTGCTGCGATTAAGAAATATTCATTATTATGGCTTTCAATGTTAGTTATCTGTTTTGAAAAATGCGTAGGGTAGTGCAGTGATTTATGTATCTTTATAGGAATTGATTCATTTCCATCTTTACCAACAATGACCTCTTTATCTTCAATTGGAGAATTTTGTGAGATATTTGAGCAAAATTGACCTTTTAAAATTTTAATAGCATCAATTTTTTTTAAAAATTCATTTAAGCCAATAACACCATGATCTAATTTCAAATAGTGAGCACCATGATCAAAAGCATATTGCTCATGTTTTCTTGTGCTTATTCTTCCACCTGGTCTCCAGGATTTCTCAAAAAATGTAATATCAAGTGCAGGCAAGTGATATGCTAAAGAAAGCGCACTAAGCCCAGTTCCAATGACTGCAATTTTTTTCAATTTTATTACTTTTTTGTGCTTCTAGGTTTAATTTCATCAACATCTTCAATAGGACGAAGTATTGGGACATACCTAAGTCGAAGAATGATGACTGCAATCGCAACTAAGACTATTGCTCCTGCTTCGTAAAGAAGAAGCTCTGGGTTTGAGTCTTTACCTTGAAGTATAATAAGACGAGATAAAGCGGTAATAGCAATAAATAAGGGATATGTCATTCTAACACGATTGGAAACATAGTAGACTCGAACCATTCCAATAACCTCAACATAAATAAACAAGAGGAGTAGATCAGCTAACTCTACATACTGAACTTCTATCATTCTCATTATCTCAAACATAATGGCTGTAATAGTAGCTACTAATATTATTGCAATAACTGCTTTTTCAATAAACCCTACGAGATTTTCAACATCAGTCTTCATTACCATTCAACCATATCAATTTGTTTTGATTTTAGAAAGGTATTTGTCTTAGAAAAAGGCTTACTCCCAAAAAAACCGCGGTGAGCCGATAATGGGGAAGGGTGCGGTGCTGATAAAATAAGATGTTTATTCGAATCAATTATCTCTTTCTTTGATTGAGCAAATGAACCCCATAATATGAAAACAATATTTTCTAATTCATTACTGACAACTGAGATAACTTTGTCTGTAAAAATATCCCAACCAAATTTTTGATGTGAGAGAGGTTTTGATTTTTCTACTGTAAGAGTTGTGTTTAAAAGAAATACTCCCTGCTTAGCCCACTTATCTAAATTACCATTGTTGTAATTCACCTCTTTTTTTAAGTCATCTTGAAGTTCTTTATAAATATTTAAGAGTGAGGGCGGTGGTTTTATATTTTCTGGTACAGAAAAACTGAGCCCATGAGCTTGGCCAGGTCCATGGTAGGGATCTTGACCTAATATCACTACCTTCACCTTGTCTAAAGGAGTTAAATTAAATGCATTAAAAATTTGTTTTCCTGGAGGATAAAAAATAATTTTATTTTTTTTTAATTCTAAAAGCTTGCTTTTAAGTTTAATCATATAATCTTGATTAAATTCCTCTTTTAAATGTTTAAGCCAAGTATCAGGAAGTTGAATGGTAGATTTTTCCATTCAGATTTTAGTTAATTTAAAGTTGCGTCTTTACTTCTGCCGTATTTTTCAAGCTTGTAAATAATCTTTTCCTTAAGTTCATGATTTTCTTCTAAAGCCATGACTAAGGCTTGTGTATAGAAAAAACATGCTGCTTCAATATCAGCTTTATCTTCGAAGTAATTTGCTGCTTCATAGTAAAGAGAGCATACTTTATCCATTTGCTTTTTTTGAAAAGCATCAGCAATATCGCTATCTAATTGAAAAGTGTCTTTCATAAGTATTCTGAAACTAGCACATTTCATTAAAACACCAAGATTAAAATAATTTTCTAGAAATTATCCTTAGCAGAGCGCATTTTAGCAAATACCTCTGTTGCATCTTGCGTGTCAAAAAATTTCATAAATTGATCTGTGTCACATCTCAAAAATGGATTACAGAGCAATTGGTCTGAGAGAGTTGTTGGAATTGTTGGTCGATGCTCTTTTTCTTGGTGTGAGGCCCATTTATAATATTCGTTTAGCCTTTCATTATCAGGGTCTATGTTTAGGGCAAATTTTAAATTAGCCATCGTATATTCATGTCCACAATATACTTTTGTATCTTCAGGTAATTGTTTTAACTTAGACAAACTGTTCCAAAAAACTTCAGGATTTCCCTCAAACATTCTTCCACACCCCATGCTAAATAGAGTATCCCCAGAAAATAAAATATTATGTTTAAGCATAAAATAATTTATGTGTTGAAGCGTGTGTCCAGGAGTATGTATGACTTTATATTCATTTCCATGTATTTCAAAAATTTCCTGATCTTCAACTTCTTTATCTGGTTTTGGTATTTTAGAGTCATTTTTGTACCCTATGACTAAAGATTTAAATCTTGATTTAATTTCATTAACAGCACAAATGTGATCATCGTGATGATGTGTAATGATTATGTGAGAAGCACTGCAATCATTTAGTTCAAGTATCTTCAGACACATATCTAGATCTGAGGGATCAACTAACACTCCTTTTGTTTCATGAGGATTTTTAATTAAATATCCATAGTTATCATCTAATTGGGGAAACAAATACACATTAGGTTTTTGCATAAGAAATAGAATGTTATGTAAATCTCGTTAAAATACAACTATGGATATCAACGCATCCGATATTTATAGTTTTTATAATTCAAGGCTTGGCACTATTGTTAAACGCAACATACGTCATCAATTAAACACCCATTTAAATTCTGTAAACGATAGTGTTATTTGTGGATATGGTTATACAAACCCTTTTCTTTCTTTTCTCAGTAAGCAAAATAAAAATTTACAAATATCCTCTATGCAGCCAGAATTTTTGGATGGTAATGTCAAAGAGAAATACGATTTCGAACACCAAATAATACATGAATATTTCTTGCCTTTGGATCCAAGTTCTGTAGATGTAGTAATATCCACTCATTTACTTGAGTTCGTTGATAAGCCCCAGAGTAGTATTGAAGAAATATGGAGAATACTTAAGCCAAACGGGTTATTTTTATCAATTATTCCCAGGAGGTCAGGTATATGGACTCGGTATGATAACAATCCTTTTGGGTTTGGTAGATCTTACTCAAACAAGCAATTTAAATCACTAATACAAGACTTTTTGGTTCTTGATTATAGAAAAACATTTTTACACTTTCCTCCATGGAGTCATTATTTAAATTACAAATCACACCGAACAATTGAAAAAATAGGTAAATTATTTTTTCCTTATATGGGAGGACTAATGATTTGCGTATGTAAAAAGATTGTTTACGCAAAGAGTTCAAAAAAACAAAAAAAAATACCTATTAAAAATTTTGTGCCAACTTAATATTAATTTATATTGAGATTTTAAAATATAGGATAAATTTTTGTTAGATATTAGTTATTACTTAATAGTTTCTTTTTCTATTCTTTTATTTGCAATTTCAAAATCGGGTTTTTCCGGGGGTGGATTGGCTTTAATTTCAGTAACCCTATTATCCATAACTTATGGTCCTTTAACTGCAATAGCTATATTAATGCCAATGTTAATTGTATGTGATGTAATTGCTTTGTTTTTAAATAGAAAACATTTTGAATATAAAATTTTATGGTCAATTGCACCATATTCTTTATTAGGGGTTATTATTGGAACAATCTTGTTTAAATTTATCAATTTATCAATGATAAGTATTTTTATTGGATTAATCTCCTTACTATATGTTTTGCTAAATTACTTAATCGCAGACAACAAAAATTTAAAAAAAATACCCTTTTATGGAAGTAAATCTTTTTGGGGAGCTCTAGCAGGGTTTACTAGTTTTGTACTCCACTCTGGAGGATTGCCATTAAATATATATTTTATGTCAATTTATAATAAAAAAGTGCAGTTTGTTGCAGGCGTAGTTTTTTCTATTGCTTTAATAAATTTATTTAAACTAATCCCATATTTCTATTTGGAAATATTAAACTTTGAGAAGTTATATAATTATCTAATTTTTTCACCAATTGCAGTAATAGGAGTAATTTTAGGACACTGGATGAATAGTAAGCTTTCAGATAATTCTTTTTTTACAATTATTAATATTTTTGTTGTGATAGGCTCGCTTCGATTAATTTATTTGGGTTTAGTCGGTTTATAATATCTTTTCTAAAATATTGATTAATTCAAATTCATTTTTAAATTCATTCATTTGTTTCTTATCTATCAATAATTTGTACTTACCTTCTTTTTCTTCAAGACATATAGGCAAGTCATCTTTGTAATTTAAAAGATTAAATTCTTCCAATTCTTCAGAATGTAAAAACTTATAATTATGCGGTGAGGTCTCTATGAATTTTTTCCACGCCTCGCGCATTTTCAGATCGTGAGTAATTTTACATAAATTGCAATCATAGGTGCTCGGGGAGGCATATTTATGGACTGTATCAAGAATATAGTTCCATTTTCCACCTTTGGCGTTATAGACAAAAATTATATTTTTACTGTTCATTAGTAATATGGAAGAGAACTTCTTTACAAAACAAATTTGAAGGAATCTTGCCGTTTTCAAATTTCTTTTGAGAAAGGACATCAAATGTTGAAATTATTTTTAGATCCAGATCTGTTGCTAATTTTTTAAAATCTTTGATGCTACATGGGTGAATATAATCAGTATTATACCAGTGATCACTGTTTGCTTTTTTTAAAAGTGAGTCAAAACTTCCTGTTAAAAGAAAATTTGAAATTTTACTCAGACGTGCCGAATTATTAAAACTCACAATTATATTTTTACTTACTTTTTTGAGGGTGTTTAATAATTGGTCTGGTTCTTGAACTGCCTGAATTGTCTGAGTCAAAAGACAATAATCGAATTGATTAAATGGAAAATCTTCAACTATTAAATTTATATCACCGTGTATTACATCTAGTCCTTTTTCCAAACATTTAATTACTTTTTCTTGATTTAATTCCACACCTTGAGCACTTATTCCTTTATTTTCTAAGTAAGTGATTAGCTCTCCATCAGAACAACCAATATCCAACACCTTTGAGTTTTCTGGAATTAAATTTAAAATGATCTCATAGTCTTTTCTCATTTTATTCCCTTTAAAAATCCCTGAGCAACCTTAAAAAATTGTGGCTCATCTAATAAAAAACTATCATGACCTCTATCTGATACGACTTCAGCAAAACTAACATTGGACCCAATAGAATTTAGTAAAGATACTATCTCTCTTGACTCTTTTGTTGGAAATAGCCAATCACTGGTAAATGATAAAACTAGAAATCGGATCGAATTCTCAATTATAGTTTTTTTATTTGCAATAATTTCATCTTTCACGTCAAAATAATCCATTGCTCGAGTCATATATAGATAGCTATTAGCATCAAATCGATCAACAAAAGATCTACCTTGATAACGAAGATAACTTTCGACCTGAAAGTCTATTCCAAAGCCAAAAGATAAATCATTTTTTTCTTGTAAATTTCGACCAAATTTATTTTGAAAAGCTCTCTCAGATAAGTAAGTAATATGAGCTATCATTCTTGCAACAGAGAGACCATTCTCAGGTTTTTCATTACTCTCCAAATATCTTCCATTTTGCCAATTAGGATCCAACATAATGGATTGCCTTCCTGCCTCGTCAAATGCAATATTTTGGGCAGAGTGTTTCAATGAACCTGCTATACTCATAATAGATCTTACACTCTCTGGATAAGTAGCAGCCCATTGTAGAACTTGCATCGCACCCATTGAACCACCAGCTACAGAAAGCAATTTGGATATTCCAAGTTCATCAACAAGTATTTTTTGTACTCTCACCATATCTCTAATCGTTATGGTGGGAAAATCTAAACCATATATTTTTGAGGTATCAGGATTAGTATCATTAGGACCTGTCGTTCCAACACAGCCCCCAAGAACATTCGAGCAGATAACAAAGTATTTATTCGTATCAATAGGCTTATCGGGTCCAATCATTAATTCCCACCAACCATTTTTTTTAGTTATAGGATTTTCCTCTGCAGGGAATTGATCACCAGTTAATGCATGACAAACCAAAATTGCATTATTTTTTTGAGCATTAAGACTTCCATATGTTTGATAAGCGATTTGAAAATTCTTAATTTTTTTACCAGAGTCCAATGGTAGCTCTTCTTGGCATTTCAGTAAGAAACCTGGATATTCAGTATTTGCAATTATTTCTCTCATTTTTAAACCTGTTCAAAAGATAACTGCGGGAGATACGCTTTAGCTGTTTTACACCCGCAAGCTGCTATCAAATCGGTGAAACTGGAATTTAAGGCTTTTTGGATTAATTTTCAATATAAAATGATGATATTTTCTTTATATAGTTTATTTATTATCAAAAAATTATGAAAAATAGCCAACCAAAAAATACCTACAAGGGTGGAGCAGAAGTATTTAAAGGGTATGTAAGGCTTTCATCAAATGAGAACAACTATGGCCCAGCTAAATCTGTGAAGTCATTAATAAAAAAAAATATTAAATTTTCAAATATCTATCCTGAGCTTGATGGAGAGAGTTTAATTAATCAAATTGCTAAAACTTATAAAATAAATAATAAACAAATTATATTAGGCGCAGGCTCAGATGAAGTTCTCCAAATGATATATAATACTTTTTCAAAACCCAATGATGAAGTCGTTTTTACTAAATATGCTTTTGCTATGTATTCAATCTATGCAAAACACTTTAGATGCAAAGTAAAAAAATATGATGATAAAGAGTTTCAATTTAAATTAGAAAATTTAAGTAAAATTATAAGTTCAAAAACAAAAATTGTTTTTTTAGCTAACCCCAATAATCCTACTGGGTCTATTTTTTACAAAAATGAATTAATAAAATTTTTAAATAAAGTAAGTAAAAAAACAATTATTGTTTTAGACTCAGCATACTGTGAATACATTAGAGATAAAAAATATGATGATGGAATGCAATTAGTTAAAAAATATTCTAATTTAATTATAACAAGGTCTTTTTCAAAAATATTTGCTCTAGGCGGCCTAAGGGTAGGTTGGGGATATGCTAATTCAAAGCTTATTTCTCAACTCTATCAATATAAAAAGCCATTTAATGTATCAAGATTGTCATGCATTGCAGCCCAAGAGTCTTTGAAAAATAAAAAATGGATTAATGAATCTGTAAAAAATAATTTTGTAAACAAATCTCTTACTTGCAGAGGTCTAAATAACAAATTATTTGAAACCATTGATACTCAGGCCAATTTTATCCTTTTAAAGTTTAAAAGTTCATCAATAACTCAAAAATTTGTTGATTTTTTACACTCCAATAAAATTACAGTCAGATCATTGTCATCATATGGATTACATAATTTTGTTAGGATGACCATTGGAACAAAAAGTGACATGAAAAAGGCAGTAAAAACAGCCAATAAATTTAATGTTTAAAAATATTCTCATAATTGGTTTTGGAATGATTGGATCATCAATAGCAAGATCAGTAATTAAAAAATACAAAAATGTTAATATTTTTGCCTTTGATAAATCCAATAACCTCAAAATTAGAATTAATAAATCAAAAATAAATAATGTAAATCTTTTGAAATCACTTCAAGAAATCAACAATTTAAATATTGATCTCATAATTATTTGTGTACCTATGCTCCAGTATCAATCTATATTCAAAAAACTTAGCAACATTAATTTAGATAAAACAATTGTTACAGATGTGGGTTCAACAAAAGTAAATATAGAAAAATTATATAATCAAAAAAAATATAAATTTAATTTTATTCCCTCACACCCAATAGCGGGTATTGAAAAAGCTGGACTGGAGAATGGATTTGATGGACTATTTACAAATAGATATAATATTATTTGTCCTTTAAAAAAATCTTCCAAGACAAACATAAATAAGATAGTTAAGTTTTGGAAGTCACTAAATATGAAAATAGAAATTATGTCTGCAAAAGAGCATGATAAAGTACTTAGCTTGACTTCACATTTGCCTCATTTAATTTCCTATTCATTAGTTTTGACGGCAATGAAAAAAGAATCTTCACTAAATTCAAAGCTTGTAAAATTTTCTGCTGGTGGATTTAGAGACTTTACTAGAGTAGCAGGAAGTGATCCAGAAATGTGGAGGGATATATTTTTAGCAAATAATTCTCAAATTCAAAAATTAACTAATAATTTCATAAGTGAATTAAAAAAATTTTCTAAAACTCTCAATCATGGAAATTCTAAAAATTTATTAACAAAATTAAAGAAGACCAAAAACGTAAGAGATAGAATTGTTAAGGCAAGACAGGCAGGAAAGTTTATTCCTAATGATTAAGGCTATTTATCTCCATTTTGAGTTTATTTAAAAATTCTTGCTTGCTTAACCCTGGAGGTATCGGTTCTTTAAACTCTACTGTTATGGAGCCTTTATGAATCTGATTATTTTTAGGCCAAAATTTTCCAGAATTTAAAGCAATAGGCACAACTGGCTTGTTTAAAGACTTGTACATAGAATAAATTCCAGGCTTTAAATCAGGTTGATCCTTAAAGGTTGTTCTGGTTCCCTCGGGAAAAATTATTACAGGTCTATGATCTAAATATTCAGCTGTTTGCTGATTTACGTAACGAAGACTATGGATTCCTTGTTTTCTATCAATAGCTATCATTCCCAATTTTTTAAGATAGGTCCCAAATAAAGGAATATTCAATAATTCTTTTTTTAAAATATATGCAGGATTATAAAAGAGCTCATTAAAGTATATTGTTTCAAACATTGACTGATGTTTACTTGCATAGAGATAACCCTTTTTGTGAGCAAAATTAGAATTAATTACTTTTATATTAATTCCAAACAGTTTTAAAATTACTGTCATGTTTCTTGTAAAGAAAAGCACAAAAAATCTAAATTTTGTATATTTGAAGGGAAGGCCTAACAAAGAAATAATTAATACAATAGCTGTTGTAAAATAAAAGGTTATTAAAAAACTAAATTTCATATTTTTTTATAAAAACTAATTTTGAGACAATTAACTTAATGTATTCCTCTACCAATTTTTCAAAAGGAATGACTATATCACTATTACTCACAGAATAAGGAGTTACTTTCAAACCTGATAGTTGATTAAATAAAAATTCTGCACGTTGCATATGTAAATCTGAAGTAATTAATAAAATCGATTTTATTTTTTTTTCTAAGGCCCAATATCTTGTTTCTAATGCATTTTCATATGTATTTTTTGATAAATAACCAACCTCAATACAACATTCAACAATGTTTTGATCAAAGTTAAGAATATTCACTAATACAACTTCTGAATTAAAGGTATTATCAACACCAGAAATAAACATCTTATTTTGATTAGATTTTTCGATTTGTTTATAACCCTCAATTATTCTCTCTCCTTTCCCCCCTGTTAATACAACAATCGCATCAACATTAAAGTTACTTACAGGATCATGAGATAAATTATTTTTAAATTTAATTAAACCAAGAGTTAAAAATAATAAGATTAAGGCGATTATAATATTTACACGCTTTAAAAATATTATCATTACATGATCTCATTTTTACATAGATCTTCTAAGGTATCACGAGATCGGATAACACGATACTCATCTTTGTTGAACAATACTTCTAGAGGTCGAGGTCGACTATTATAAGTTGAGGACATAGAGGATCCGTAAGCACCAACATTCATAAATACTATATTGTCTCCAACTTTTATCTTGGGGAGTTCAATATCTTTTACAAAATAATCAGTAGACTCACAAATTCCACCTGCAATATCATAAATTTCAACATCCTTTGAATTGTTTGAAACTTTTATTGGTGGCTTTATGTCATACAAAGCTGGACGTATGTATTCAGAAAATGAACAGTCAATAATAGCAATTTTCTTATTGCCACTATTTTTTATATATAAAACTTTACTGATAAGTTCACAACTATCAGCTACTATAAATCTTCCAGGTTCAAAAATAATATTATAATTTTTACCATTAAGTATTTTGTTACAATTATTTTTCCAACTATCAAAATTGATTTCTTTATCTGAGTGATCAAGAACAGCAAATCCTCCACCAAAATCTAAAGTATCAATATTTATATTATTTTTTAGATTTTGCTCATCTGCAATTTTGATTAAATTTTCATATGAACCGAGTAACTTCTGATAATCAGTTATTTGACTTCCTATATGAACAGAAAGTGTTTTTAAGTTTACCCCCTCTAAATTAGAGATTGTATCAAAGTCAATTTGATCAATTGAAATACCGAATTTACCTCCTGATAAACCAGTAGTAATCTTATCCATGGTCGACCCATCAATATCGGGGTTTATTCTTATACCAATATTTGTTTTTAACCCCTTACTTAAAGAGTAATCATTAATGAATTCAATTTCCTCAATATTTTCAACATTTATAGAGTGAATTTTCTGCGTGATTGCGTACTTTAAATCGAAATCAGTTTTTCCCGGCCCATCAAATATAATATCTTCAGGTTCAAACCCGGCTTTCAAAGATTTAAACAATTCACCAGCAGAGACAACTTCAGCACCAAAACCACAACGATGAATAAGGTTTAAAATTGCAAGGTTAGGATTAGCTTTGACGGCAAAATTAAATTTTCTAGGAAACTCTAATTCTAAATCATTTAGAAAATTTATTTTATCTTTAATTTTATCCTCATCATAAAGATAAAAAGGACTAGAAAACTCTTTTAATATTTTATCCAGCATTATTCGCTCTCAGGGTAATCATAGTCATCATTAGGAGGAAATGGATATTGAGATTTATCTACAACACCCTCCGGTAATTTATTAGGTTTTTGGTTTCCACAGCCAATGATAAATATAGGTAATAATATTATTAATAAAAACTTCATCATCTTACTTTAAGAAATTTAATATATTTTTTAATCACTCTAGAAACCTCTTTTGGATTAGAGCTCATGGGTGTTTTTTTTCTTGATAGACTGTTATTTATATCAACGTATTTATAAATATTTTTATCAATTGATTTTTGAAATTTTTGGTACTCATCAATTTTTATTTGTGAGAGATTTTTATTTTTATCCTGAGCATAGTTTACTATATCAGCAATAATTTTATAAGATTCTCTGAAAGGTATTTTCTTTTCTATAACTAGATAGTCTGCTAAATCTGTGGCTGTAGCAAAATAATTATTACATAAATCTCTTCCAATAGATTTTTCAAAATTAGATTTTTTAATAACTTTTTCCATAATTTTAATACAGCTTATTAACTCATCATAACAATCAAATATTATCCTTTTATCCTCCTGAAAATCTTTAAAATAAGTTAAAGGAAGGTTTGAAACGATATTTGAGAGTTCTATTGACTTAACTCTAATGCTATTCGTTTTTGATCTTACAAGTTCTAACGAGTCTGGATTTCTTTTTTGAGGCATTATGGAACTACCTGTAGAATATTCACTACTTATATTAAATAACTTCATGAAATTACTTGACCATAAAATTAGCTCAGATGACAATTTACTTAAATGTGTCGCAGTTAAAGAACTAGCATGTAGAAAATACATGCAAAAATCACGATCACTTACACCATCCATAGAATTATTTTTAGATTTTGAAAAATGTAAACTTTTATTTAGTAAACTAATATCTAAATTATAATTGCTACCTGCTAAAGCAGCACTGCCTAATACATTTTCATCGCTGTTATTTATACAAAAATCAAAATAATTTAAGTCTCTTTTAAACATCTCTAAATATGCAACTAAGTGATGAGCTAAAGATACAGGTTGTGCCACTTGCAAATGAGTAAATCCAGGAATAATAGTTTTTTCATTTCCACGAGCTTGATTTAAAATAGACTTCATTAAATTCTTGATTTCTTCTTGTAAATTTTTGGAGGCTTTGATTGTCCATAATCTTGTATCAGTTGCTACCTGATCATTACGAGACCTTCCAGTATGTATCTTATTAGCTACATTACCTATTTTTTTATTGAGGAAAGACTCTACATTCATGTGAATATCCTCATTTTTTTTTGAAAATTTTAGTCTACCTTTTTTATTATCATTCAATATTGAATTTAATCCTTTTTGAATAGTAAGAGCTTCTTTTTTTGAAATAACTTTTAGTTTTACTAAAGCTTTTACATGTGCACTTGTAACAGCAATATCCTCTTCAATTAATCTTTTATCAATATCAATTGAGCTATTAAAATCATCCATTAAACTGGAAGTGCTTTTATTAATTGTGGTTGATAGTATTTTACTTTTCTTATTCATGATTTTAGTAATTTAAATTATCTTGATAAATATATTATCGCAGCGAATACTAAAACAGCAATACCTTGAAACAATACTCTCATTCGCATAAGTTTGTTACTGTGTTTTTTATTAAAACTTCCATTTTTAGCCATAGCTATTACACCAATTACAACCATGAGAAGAGCTAAAACCATGGATACAACTAAAACAAATGGCAATACAGTAGATGAAAACATGGTAAATAGTTATCAAATTATCTATAAATGTCTAATTATTAAATTTAAGAAGAATTGATGAAGAAAATTGTATTATTTTTGCATGGTTATGGGTCTAATGGAAATGACCTAATTTCCTTAAAAGATTATATATCTTTGGAAAAAGAAGAAACTGAGTTTATATCTCCTAATGCCCCGGAGCCCTGTGAATTCAATTATTTTGGTTATCAGTGGTTTCCATTAAAAGAAAGATCAATTGAAGAATTAAAAGAAGGCTTAAAATCAGCCTTCTTTCATCTTGAAAAAATAATTGAAAAAATAATTCAAGAACACGCAGTTGATGAAACTCAGATTTCTATCATTGGTTTCTCTCAAGGCTCTATGTTGGCGACATATTATGCTCTACAAAAAAATTCAAATTTTCACAGTATCATTTCATTATCAGGATCATTGCCAAAAGAAATTTTAAATGATTTGAAAATATCTGAAATCAAATCTAGTTTTTTAATTTTTCATGGAAAAATGGACGATGTTGTACCATTTAATAGGGCAGTTGAGACAAATTCGTTTTTGGAAACAAAAAAATTTTCTAGTAAACTCGTCTTAGATGATAACTGTGCACATTCAATTAGCCCAATTGCTTTAGATGAGATTAACAAGCTGTATGAACACTGGAATTAATAAACTATTAAACTTACTCTTTTTTGGATATGTTAATATAAAATCATGATTAACTCGAATCATTGTCCATCTTTAGTATTAAATGCAGACTACCGGCCCCTTAGCTATTTCCCCTTATCCATATGGAGTTGGAAAGATACGGTAAAAGCAGTTTTTCTTGATAGAGTTAATATAGTTGAAGAATATGATCAAAAGGTTTCATCCCCATCATTTGAAATAAAACTACCTAGCATTATCGCACTCAAAGATTACATACCACATAGTCATAAACCTGCATTTACAAGATTTAATGTTTTTTTGAGAGATGATTTCACATGTCAATATTGCAATGATAAATTTTCAACAAAAGAATTAACTTTCGATCATTTGATACCTCGTTCAAAAGGTGGATTGACAAATTGGGAGAACGTTGTGACTGCATGTTCAAAATGTAATTGGACCAAAGGAAGTAGGGATTTAAGTCAAGTTGGTTTTAAATTACTTAGAAAACCTAAAGAACCCTCTCAATATTCTTTAAGATTAAAAAGTAAAAATTTCCCGTCTGATTATCTTCATTCGAGTTGGAGAGATTATTTATATTGGGATAGTGTCTTAGAGAAGGATTAATATTTTTTAGTTATTTTTATCGCAGTATAGCATAGCTGTTTTATTGTTTTAGACAAAAGAACATACCCAGTTGTCATTTCTGCCTGGTGTTCGACGCCTGTATCATGATGTTCTAGCTCATCTTCTCTAAACTTTTTTACAGTCTTCAATAAATCTGGTTTTAATTTTCTTTTTGATAGTTCCTTGGCTTGTTCCTCATAGTGTTGACCAATAACCTCCTCAACAGCAACGGTGCATGCCATTGCAGCTTTTTTCCCCATTAATGCAGTACCTAATCCAAGAGCATAACCTGCTAAATTCCAAAATGGAAATAAAGCGGTTGGTTTTACATTCTCTTTTACTATGTACTCATCAAAAGTTGATTTATGGATTTCCTCTTGGTCAGCCATCTCCCTAATTTCTTTACCAAATTCTGTGTTTTCTTTAAAAATAGCTAATTGTCCACGGTATATCTGTGTTGCTCCATGCTCACCTGCGTGATCAACTCTGATAATTTCTTCAATTAATTTTTTATCTTCACCGCTAAGTGATTTTTTTTTCTTTTTTGTAGGCATTGAAAATAATTAATAACAGAAAAGTCATTGAAAACAAGAAGTTATAAACTGATAATGGAATACCTAAGTAGGGTAAGTTTGCATCAGAGCATGTGGTAATTAATGTATTAGTCATTAATTCTTCTTTTAATTTTGTAATATCAGTTGGAAGCGTGGCAGCTTCACATCCAGTGTAATCAATAATTCCAAATGTTGTAAGAGAATGATAACCGGAAATTCCTAATTCAATAAGAAGCAAGATAGCTAGTAATACATATATTAAATTAAAATATCTCTTAATAAAAAAATATAATACACCCAATACCAAAATTGAATAATATGGAACTCGTTGATATATACACAACTTACATGGGCTATGACCATATGCATATTGTAATATTAAAGCAAAAGACATTGCTACCAGCGAAAACAAAAAAACAAGAAAAAAAATATTAGTTTGTTTAATCATGGTAAAAAAATAAATAAATAAAAAAGACTATTCCAAAAGGTATGATTATAAAAATTAATAGTTTATTTCTTTGTAAAACTTCCATACCTAATTTTCCAAATTGTTTAATGATAAAAGCAATAATAAAAAACCTCAACCCCCTAGATAACAATGAAAGGAGTACAAAATAGATAAAATTAAATTGAGCATATCCACTTGTTAAAGCTATAACTTTGTAAGGTATAGGCGTAAAACCACCTAAAAAAACTGCAAAAATACCCCAATTATTATAAAAATTCATAAATTCATTCTGCTTGCTTATATCAAAATAGGATTGGGCAATATCAAAAATGAAATACCCGATTATATATCCAAAAGTGCCACCAATGACTGAAAATATCGTACAATTCAGTGCAGTTGCTAAAAACTTTTTAGGGTTAAAATAAACAATTGGTATTAAAATTAAATCTGGAGGAATTGGAAAAAAAATACTTTCTATAAAAGCAACTAAGGATAAAAAATATTTTGAATATTTTGATTTAGATTTTTTTTCAACATATATATGTAAATTCTTCAAAATCATATCGATTAATTAATATTTTGTATTTAACCTATAAGGTAATACCAGAGATAAGCAATTATAATAGCTGGGATCGCACTATAGAGAGTAGCAACTATTGCTGCTTTTGCAGATATAGCTATCGCAGGGAAAAGTGCATCACCGTCGTTAGATATAGAGTTTCCTATTTGTGCGGACATAGGAATTTGACCACTCACATACATGGATGTGATCATAATTTGAGGACCACAGCCAGGAATAAAACCAATTAGTATTGCCATAAGAGGAATAAATGGACCAAATAGTATTAATGATTCAAATATTAAACCACTAGTTGATAGGTCTATTAATTCGTAGACAACAAATGAGATAATGACCCAAACAGTAACAAAGCAAGTTGTATCTACAACTTTTCTATAGGAGTTTTCGTGTATTGAAGCCATTTGAATATCTGTTAATGGATTCAAAACCCACAACAAGACACAGTATATCGCCAAAATAAATGCCATTACTTCAACCACATTAATTCCAATAAAATTAAAGTTTAGTTCAATGTTAAAAGCATTTAACATTCCCAAAATAAATCCAGGAGCTAAAAATAAAAACCAAATATAATAAAACTTATTTGATATTTTGTTTTTAGGTAAATGGGTTGTATTTACATTCTTGTTAATTTTATTTTGTAAAAAATTTTTTGTAAAAGGTTGAGCAACATATCCAGAGATTATACCAACTATAAAAGTTACTGGTAGTATGATTAAAGCAGCTTGGGGTTTTGTTGCAATTAGAAGAAAAGCTGCATCACCCATAGTACTAATAAGTGCTGCGAGTACACCTCCAAAAGAAACTACTTTTCTAGTGAATAAACTCATCACCATTATTGCTCCACCACAACCAGGAATAACTCCTAACATAGAGCAAATGGGAATTTCAAATTTCTTATTTTGTAAAATTAATTTTTGTAAATTAAAATTTCTCTTTTCAAGAATAACGAATAGAAGAAGTGTCACTCCAACAAAGCTAGATACAGCTATGTAGGCGTCACTCGATGATGAAATTAAAATACTTCTAGTCTGTTCAGAAAATAAAAGAAGGAGAATACATATAAAGAGGAAAATTTTTGAAAATCTTAAATATTGAAATTTTCTACTTAGTTCTAATACTAATTCTGTCATATTTTTAGCCTAGGCTAAACAATATAGATATAACTAAATATTAGTCAAACAATTCTTTACTTTTAATTGTTAACAAAATAAATTGAACCAGCTATGAAAAACACTAGATCTAGTGAGCCATATCAATTTTCAAATATCAGAAGTCAAAATAAGAATGAAATACTAGAGGATTATGTTGAGGCTATTCAAGAAATTTTAAACAATAAAGGTGATGTTAAAAATGCTGATTTAGCTCAACATTTTGGTGTGTCACAAGCCACTGTTAACAAAAATCTGAAGCGTTTAATAAGTTTTAATTTAGCAAAATCTGAACCATACCGTTCGATTTTTTTGACAGAAAAGGGTGAAAAATTAGCCACACAGTCAAAACAAAAGCATGAAATTGTTTATAATTTCTTAATTAAGTTAGGTGTCTCTAGAAAGACTGCAGAAAATGACAGTGAAGGTATTGAGCATCACGTTAGTGATGAAACATTAAAGTTAATGAAAAAATTTAAATAATTATTTTTTCGTCTTTGACAACATTCTTTCTTCTAGCACGTTATCAAACAAATAAATTACAATAGAAAGAAAACAAATAATTGTTAAAGCATGCAAACTTCCATACTCAAACATTTCATTTGATGAATATTCGTATAGGCTAGTAGCAAGTGTATCAAAATTAAAAGGTCTTAGTAGTAAAGTAATAGGTAACTCTTTCACAGTATCGACAAACACTAAAAAAAATCCTGCTAATATGCTCAATTTTATCTGAGGTAAAATTATTCGAAAATATGTTGTTGACGATTTTCTTCCAATTAATCTTGAGGCATCATCAATTGATTTGCCAATTTTTTCCATACCTGAGTCTAAAGAATTATTTGATAGAGCAATTAATCTTATTATGAGAGCTAAGGACAAGCCCAATAAAGTGGTAGATAAAGATAATGTTGTTAATCGATCAAAATAAAATAAAAAGAAAAGCACTCCTAAAGCTATTACTACACCTGGTATTGCATACCCAATGTTTATTATTTTTTTGTAATATATAATGTGATTTTTACTTGTAAATCTTGAGTAATAACTAATTAATATTGAGATTATAACACATCCAATACCAGCAATAACTCCAAGCACGATTGAATTATATAGTGAGTTAAAATAGTTATTAAAATCAATAAAATTTAAATTATTAAAAAATGTATAAATTACAAAAATAAGAGGCAGAATAAAGCCAAACAAAATAGGTAAGATTCCTAAGATCAATGTAATTATTCCAATAAACTTTCCTAATTTATATTTTGACCACTGAATATTTTCATAAGTATTATTATTGAATTTCCTTTTACCTCTTAATTTTTGCTCAAAAAAATATAACAAACCCATCACTAAAATAATAATTAAGGCCAATAGGAAAGCTAAGGGTAGATCATTTAATATCGCTATATAATGAAAAACTCCTACTGAAAGTGTTTGTAAACCAAAAAAATCTGCAACACCAAAATCATTAACTGTTTCCATCAAAACTAATGCTAGTCCCGCTGCTATTCCAGGTAGGGCCATGGGTAAACCAATTTTAAAAAAACATTGATATGGATTTTTACCAAGAGTTTTTGCAGCCTCTATATATCTTGTTGAGAAATTTATGATTGCAATCCTAGTTAGGATATAAACATATGGAAAAAAAGATAAAGAAATTATTAGCGAAGCCACTAAACTATTTCTTATTGAGAAACCATCATAAAACAAAAATTTTAGAGCTATAAAACCACCTGGCTCCAAAATTTCAGCATAAGTATATGCTGAAATATAGGCTGGAACTGCTAAGGGCAGTATTGCAAATATTTGTAGAACTTTTCGCCCCCAAAATTCGGTCATTGTATTTATCCATGCCAATGGCACACTGATGATTGTTGTAAAAATACTTACCATTACTATGAGTTTAGTAGACCCAATTAAATATCTATTAATGTAAAGCTCATTGGTTAAAAAAATTGCACTCAAACCATTTGTTATAACTAAGGCTATAGGGGTAAGTAGTAGGAAGCTAATTAATAAAAAGAAAAATAATTTAAATAAATTTACTGTCATAAAATTATGTAAAAAACACAGCCTAGTAACAATAGAGCCATGAATCTATTAAAATAAATAATTTTTCTTTTATCATTAAGATATTTTCTAAATGAGTGTCCAATAGCAGCCCAAACTAAGGCACTAGTTGATGTTGAAATTACAAAACAAACAAATATTAAAATGAATTCCTCTAAGTATGTGAATTTATTTTGAATGAATATTGCAGAACTAGACATAGAAATACTTACAGCTTTTGGATTTATTAATTGAAAAAAATAAATATCTTTAAATGTAAATCTTCTTTTCTTATTATTATCTGAAAATTCAGTCGAGATAAAAATTTTATATGCCAGATAAGTTAAGAAGATTGTTGCTACTATTTTTATAAAAATCTTAAAATTTGGATAGCTCTCATAAATCTCTCCTATTCCTAATAAACATAGAGTTAAAACTGATAAAAATCCAAAAAAGACTCCCAATATAAGTGGGATTGTCGCTTTAAAACCATAATTTACAGCATTTGTTGAGAGAATTATGTTATTTGGTCCTGGTGTAATGGCAGCAGTCATTGCAAAAGTGAATATGGGCGCCATAAAGTAAATGTATTCCAAAGTATCGAGATATTATTCTTAAATTTAAATAAATATACAATTAGTTATCAATTTGCCTAATTTGTCTTAATAATATAAGTAAATAAGATTATTTTAAGGCGTTGTGGCGGAATGGTAGACGCGCCGGATTCAAAATCCGGTGAGGGCAACCTCGTGAGAGTTCGAGTCTCTCCAGCGCTACCAACAACAATTAAAACTATGAAAAATATTAAAAATTTAACGGCAGTTTTCTCATTGTTTTCCACAGGCATTACGATTGTAACAAATGGAACAAACAGAAAACAGTTTTTTGGTTGTACAGTCAATTCTTTCTCAAGCCTTTCTCTTGTCCCTCCAAAGTTTTTATTTTGTCTTGGAAATGAAAATTTAAATCTAAAAAGCTTTAAATTAAAAAGTCCTTTAAATGTAAATTTTTTAGCTAAATCTCAACTCAATTTATCTAATAAATTTGCTGGATCGTTAGAGAAGAGATGGGTGAATACAAAATATAAAATTGCGAGTAATAAAGTTCCTTTCTTTCCGGAGTCTTTAGGATTATTAGAGGCTAAAGTTGAAAAAAAAGTCATGTCAGGTGATCATACAATTATCATATGTTTAATAACAAACTGCATAAAATTAAACACCAAAAAACCCCTTATTTATTATAAGAGCAAATATCACACCGTTTAATTCTTTCTATGAAATATATCAATAGCAGTTTTGAAGAAATTAATATCGATGAAAAGCTGTGTTTAACAATAGGTAACTTTGATGGTATTCACAAAGGTCATAGAGAGATAATCAAAAACCTAATACGTGAAACTAAAATATCAAAATCTAAATCTGCTATTTTATCATTCACACCACATCCAAAAATTTATTTTAAAAAACAAAATAATTTTATGATTAATTCTCAATTAAAAAAAAAAGAGATTTTAGAGAGCTTAGATTTAGACTATTTAATTGACTTAAATTTTAATAAAAAATTTACTCAACTAAATCATTTTGAATTCGAAGATAAAATTTTATTAGGAAAACTTAATGCCGAAAAAATCTTAATAGGGAGAGACTTCCAATATGGTAATAAAAGAAAAGGAAACATAGAGACCTTAAGAATATTTTGTGAGAAAAATAATATTCAACTAAACGAAATTGATCTCATTTTCGATGATCAAAATAATAACAAAATTTCTTCAAGTAAAATAAGAGAAAATCTTAACTTAGGAAATATTGAATCTGCAAATAAAGATTTGAAAAGAAAATTTAGTATTTCTGGTAAAGTTATTAAAGGCGATCAAAGAGGTCGTACAATTGGCATTCCCACAGCCAATATTGAGTACCCTATAAATACAATTATTATTCCATATGGTGTCTATGCTGTAGAGACCACAATTGATGGAAATACTTACTTTGGTATTGTTAATTTTGGTATAAGACCAACCTTTAATAAAGAAAAGCCAATTGTTGAGGCTTATTTGTTTGATTTTGACAATAATATTTATGATAAGAATATAGAATTATTTTTTTATAAACAAATTCGACAAGAGAAAAAATTTAATGGTATAAAAGAATTATTAAATCAAATCAATTTAGATATCGCTGAAGCAAAAAAATTATTAGATTATGGAAATTAAAGACTCTATTACTCTTCCAAAGACTGGATTTTCAATGAAAGCTGACTTGCCTAAAAAAGAGCCAGGAATTCTTGATGAATGGCTTAAAAATGACATATATAAAAAATTAAGAGAACAATCCAATTCTAAAGAAAAATTCATTCTTCACGACGGACCTCCTTATGCAAATGGCCATCTTCATATGGGTCATGCTCTCAATAAAATTTTAAAAGATATAATTGTAAAATATCAACAACTTCTTAATAAAAACTCTATTTATGTTCCTGGATGGGATTGTCACGGACTACCTATTGAATGGAAAATAGAGGAGGAATACAGATCTAAAAAGAAAAATAAAGACGATGTACCTGTGATTGAATTTAGAAAACAGTGTAGGGACTTTGCTAATAAGTGGATATCTATTCAAAAAAAAGAATTCCAAAGATTGGGAGTAATTGGCGATTGGGATAACCCATACACAACCATGCATTTTCATGCAGAGGCACAAATAGTGAGAGAACTAGGAAAGTTTCTCAAAAATGGTGGTATTTATAAAGGACACAGACCTGTTTTATGGTCTGTCATAGAAAAAACAGCTCTAGCAGATGCAGAAGTTGAATATCATGATCATAAATCAACAACAATATATGCTTGTTTTCCAATTTCAAAAACTGATAACAATAAATTAAAAGATCACTCTATTGTTATTTGGACAACTACTCCTTGGACAATACCAGGTAACAGAGCTCTAGCAGTTCATAACGAAATTGAATACAAATCTTTAAATTTTAAAATTAATGATGGAAACAAAAACGTTATTGTAGCTAGCAATTTGTTTGAGTCATTTATTAAAGAAAATAAAATTGAAGAATACAAAGTTAATTTTTCTATTAAAGGTCATGAATTAACTAATACTTTTTGTAAACACACTTTATACGACTCTGGATATAATTTCGAAGTTCCTATTCTTCATGGTGATTTCGTAACTACTGAACAAGGTACGGGCATAGTTCATATTTGTCCAGTACATGGAATGGATGATTTTATCTTGGGAAAACAACATGATTTAGAATTACCCATGACAATAAATGAAAGTGGAATATATTATGATCATATTCCTGTATTTAATGGCCAACACATCTTTAAAGTTGATCAAAATGTTTGTGATGAAATAAAAAAAAACAAAAACCTTATATCACAAGGTATTTTGGTTCATAGCTATCCTCACTCTTGGAGATCTAAAGCACCCTTGGTATATAAAAATACATCACAATGGTTTATCTCAATGGATACAAACAATTTAAGAACAAAAGCACTTAAAGCTATTGATGAAACTGATTTTTTCCCAAAACAAGGACAAAAAAGATTAAGAAGCATGATACAGGACCGTCCGGATTGGTGTGTGTCGAGACAAAGAGTTTGGGGGGTGCCTTTACCAATATTTGTCAACAAAAAAACAGGTGAACCTCTTCGCGATCAAAATATTATTGAAAAAATTGCAAAGATTTATGAATTAGAGGGTGGTGATGCCTGGTTTAATTCCGAACCCTCAAGATTTTTATTACCTGAATATGACCCAAATGATTTTGAACAAGTAAAAGATGTCGTTGAAGTTTGGTTTGATAGTGGTTCAACCCATTCTTATGTTTTAGAAGCTAGAGAAGATCTTCACTGGCCAGCATCGATGTATTTAGAGGGTTCAGACCAACATAGAGGTTGGTTTCACTCCTCATTACTTGAGTCATGCGGTACAAGAGATAAGGCACCTTTTGAAAGTATTTTATCACATGGCTTTGTTGTGGATGGTAAAGGTAGAAAAATGTCTAAGTCAGTTGGAAACGTTATTTCCCCAGATGAAATAATCAATAAATACGGCGCAGATATATTGCGTATTTGGGTTGTTGCATCAGATTATTCTGAGGATCTTAAAATTGACAATCAGATTATCAACTACCAAATAGACTCTTATAGAAAAATAAGAAACACATTAAGATTCCTTTTAGGAAATCTTAATAACTTTAATAAACAAAATTTAGCTGTCCCAGAAGAAATGCCTGAATTAGAAAGATACATCTTAACGCGAATTTCAAGCCTTAATGAAAAACTTAAAGAATTAGTTTCAAAACATGATTACCATGCTATTTACACTGCTTTACTAAATTTCTGTACTCTCGAGCTATCAGCATTTTATTTTGATATTAGAAAGGACTCCTTATATTGTGATGATATAAAAAGTTTAAAAAGAAGATCAGCTTCAACATGTTTACATATAATATTTGAGTTTCTAACAAAATGGCTTTCACCGATTGTTTCATTTACATGTGAGGAAGCATGGAAGTCTAGGAGTTATAATAACGAAGAAAGTATTTTATTACAAAATGTTAAAGATGATGAATTTACTTATAAGGATATTTCGCTTGAAAAAGTTTTTGAAGAATTAAAAAGAGTAAGAAAAAGTGTCACCTCCGCCTTAGAGCTAAAAAGAAATGAAAAATTAATTGGCTCAAGCCTTCAAGCCAAAGTAATTTTATTTTTATCTGAATATACAAAAAAAATAATTGCAGATTTAGATTTGGCTGAGATGTGTATTGTCAGCAATGTTGAAACACACGATATTTCAAATAGGTCAAAGGAATCAATCAATATTGAAGATGAGGAAATATTTGTAGAGATAAAATTAGCTGATGGAAAAAAATGTGAGCGATGTTGGGCTGTACTGCAAGAAGTATTATCCAGTAAAAATAATTTATGCAATCGATGTGAAGATGTTTGGAAATCTTTTCAACAATAAGTTTAACTTAAGTTTAATTTATTTATTTTTATCTCTCGTGATCTTAGATCAACTCACGAAATACCTAGTTATAGAAAATTTTGATCTATATGACTCAGTAAAACTCCTGCCATTAGTCAATTTAACATTTGTTGTAAATTATGGTTTTGCTTTTGGGTTTTTAAATAACCCCTCTATTAATCAAATATTAGTCTCAATAGTAATATTAATGATAATTTTATATTTTCTATATCTGCTTTTAAAAACTCAAGATAAAATATTCAAATTATCACTTGTCTTAATCTTATCTGGAGCGATCGGTAATTTTATTGACAGAATTATTAGGGGTTTTGTTATTGATTTTATTGACGTATATATAGATGTATTTCACTGGCCAGCATTCAATATTGCTGATAGCTGTATAACAATTGGATTTGTGATATTGATGATAAATATTTTATTTTTAAACAAAAAATTATGAAAAATTTTTTAATAATTACATTAACTATATTTGTAATTTCTTGCCAAAGAGAAATAAATAATCAGGCAGGTATGGGTTATAATAAAACTTTGATTATTCCTCCAACAAATGACCTCCCATTACCAGGCTCAACAGATAAAATTAATAATTTTGAAAAAAATGATAATTCTATTATTAATTCAATTCTTGACCAAACTCAGGCAAAAGATGTTAACCCAGCAATTATAGATAAGATAGACGCTGATAGTGGATACAAGACAGATGAGAATTTATTTCAAAAATTATTTAAGGGAAAAAGCAAAAGATAAATTTTTATTCTTTTCAGGAGACCAAATTGTTAGTCAAAAATAATTCGAAAAAATTAAAATTTAACTTTAATAAGAATGTCAAATACTCAATTAAAGAATTTCTTTCATTAGATATGTTTAATCCCATTAATCAAAAAAATTATTTTGATAGATATAATTTAAATTTATTTGAAAAAAAAAAATTTAGAACCCATGTATTTGGCATGGGTGGATCTTCATTAAGCACAAAATTACTAACGCAGTTTTTAGATCCTTATTCATTAGGTAAAAATCTTTTTATATTTGATAATCCTTCACCAGTTAAAATAAAAAACTCATTACTAGATTTACAGATTAATAAAAATGACAAATTTATATTTATCTCTAAATCTGGAAATACTATAGAAATTAAATATTTCTTACACATGGTAATTAAAATATTAAATAAAAAAAAAGTCTCAGATATATATAAAAAATTTATTTTTATTACTGAAAATAGTGAAAATTATATGAAGAAATATGCAAAAAAAAATAATATTTTATGTTTTGATCATGATCCAAATATTGGAGGAAGATTTAGTATATTTTCAATTACGGCTATTTTACCATTACTATTAATTGGATTTCCATTATCTAAAATTTTAAACTCATTTAAAAAAGCTAAATCATTAATAAAAAAAAATCACTCTAAATTATCCAAAGAAATTTTTTCGTCCATTGGATTTGAAAAAAAATTTAAATTAAATATTTTAGTAGGTTTGAGTTATCATGATAAAATTAACACAGTAAATGAATGGTATAGACAAATATTTGCTGAGAGTTTAGGTAAAAACAGCAATGCAAAAAATTACATTTCTTCCTATGGTTCTATAGACCAACATAGCCAATTTCAACTTTATATAGATGGGCCCAATGATAAGCATTTCAATTTTTTTAAAATATCTACTCCAAAAAATAGTATTTCCTCTAATTCTAATCTCATCAAAGGTTATAATTTAATGAGCGCACTAGAAGAGGGAGCTATAAAAACTTTGCAACAAAAAAAATTTTTAGTGTCACAAATCTCAATTAAAGATGATTTCAATGATTATTGTTACTTATTGATATATTTAATCTTTGATGTCTACTTAAGGTCAATATATGAAAAAATTAATTTTCTTGATCAACCGGCTGTTGAAATTTTAAAAAAAAATACAAAAGCATAAAGTGATAAATAATTTAATAAATTTTTTTGGTGCAAATTCTAAATTACATCTAATAAAAATATTTATAATTTTTGGACTAGCAGGATCTCTTTCAGTTGTTTTATCAGAACCATTACTTCAATTAGTATCAATAGAAAAATTTATTTCAAATAAATTTTTCTATTGGTTAATTAGATTAATAATAATTTTTCCCATATATCAATTTGTACTAATTGGTGTTGCTTTGCTATTTGGAGAATTTAGATATTTTAAAAAATTTTTTATAAAATTTATTAATTATTTCAAAATTTATTAAGTTCTAAAAAAAAATAAATTTTTATTTTTGTATTGCTTTTTTAATATGAGATTATCTAAGTTTATTAAATTTGAACTTTCCAATATGACTAAGATATTTGATTGAATATTCATCAATATTTTTTTTTGAATTAATTCAAAATCATGATCATACGGAGGATCGATATAAATTACATGACAATAATTTAAAATATCTATTTTTTGTTTATAAGGATCATAATTAGTTATTTCATAATTTATCTCGTTAATTTTTTTTAGAAACCTTTCAATTTTATTAGTATGTTTTTTTTCGATATCGTTAAATATTACTTTTTTTACACCCCTAGATAACGCTTCTATACCAATTGAACCTGTTCCTGCAAACAAATCACACAATGTAACTTGATTGAGGTCTACATTCAGATCATTATTATGTAATAATAAATTGAATATATCCTCTCTAATTCTTGTTAAGGTTGGTCTGTAATCGTTTTTAGACTCAACTAATATCTTTCTCCCCTTATATTTACCGCTAATAACTTTCATTAACCTGCACTTCTTTGTATTCACCATAGGTTATAGATTTTAATAGAAAACGACCGTAAGAGATCCTTTTAAGCTTTTCTACTTTTAAATTGAATAATGAACAAATATTTCTTATTTCTCTATTTTTTCCCTCAGTAAGATTAAATCTCAGTACATGTTTGTTTATATTAGAGTGAACTAATTTTACATTGGGTTTTTTATATATTTCTTTTCCATAAATTTTTTTATTTATTGATTGAAGCTTATTTTGATCAAAATTACCAATTACGTTAACAAGATAAGATCTTTTAATATTTGATTTAGGAAGTTCCATATATCTTTTAAAAGAGGTCTCTTTTGTAAATAGTAATAAACCCTCAGAATTAAAATCTAGTCTACCAATATAGTGATACTGGTGATATTTCTTAGGAAGAAAGTCATAAACAATTTTTCTATCTTTTTCATCTTTTTTGGATGTGATACAACCTCTCGGTTTATGAAATAGTATTATATTAAGTTTATTCGATTTAAGTTTTTCAATCTCAAAAATATCTTTATCAGTTACTGATATAAATGGTCTTGTTTCAATATTACCATTTAAAGTTACTTTTTTATCTTTTATTAAACTTTCTGCTTGGTTTCTCGAAATTTTAAATTGAATTGATAATTTTTTACTAAAAGTTATTTTTTGCATGATCTGTAAACAGCTTTATTATACTTCTATCAAACTCTGTTATTAAAAATTCAGGATGCCATTGAACACCCATACATAATGGATGTTGATTATGATGAAAAGCTTCAATTAGATTATCAGGCGCATAAGCATCTACTATTAAATTTTGACCAATTTTATTAATGCCCTGATGATGAGCGCTATTAACAAAAATTTTTTGACTATTTTTAAATATCTTAAGATTAGATCCATCACCTAAAAATATTTCATGACTAGTCTCATCTCTTGGATTGGGTTGTTCGTGTTCAATAAATGACTCAATATCTTGGATTAAACTACCACCAAAAAATACATTAAGAAGTTGGCACCCTCCACATATTCCCAAAATAGGTTTATTATAGGGAAAATATTTTTCTAATATTTCAAATTCAAATTTAGTCCTATCTTTAATGGTTTGAATTTTATCTGAATGAGTATTTTCACCGTAATATTTTGGATCAATATCAAAGTCCCCTCCTGAGATGAGTAATCCATCTAAAAAATCTATATTTTCTATAGTCTCTGTTATAGGAAGTATTATTGGCGTACACCCAAACTGATATAAACAGTCTGAATAATGGCGTCTTAAAGCAAACCAAGGATATTTAGAATATGTGTTTTCTTTTTCCTTATAATCAGTTGTAATACCAATGACTGGGGATCTATTCACAATGAACAACTTAACAAATTTTATACGTATTGTACTTAGTCAAAGTAAATTAGCTATGGAAAAAGGTGAGATTCCTATAGCATCCGTAATAGTTGACCCGATCGATGAGAGAATTGTTGCTAGATCTTTCAATCAAGAAATTGCTTCAAATGATCCAACAGCACATGCAGAGATTTTATGTATAAGAAAGGCATGTAAAAAATTAAATCAGAAGAGATTAGATGGTCTCATAATGATATCTTATTTAGAACCATGTCATAT
This sequence comes from uncultured Alphaproteobacteria bacterium, assembly GCA_902521485.1. Lineage (GTDB taxonomy): Bacteria > Pseudomonadota > Alphaproteobacteria > HIMB59 > HIMB59 > HIMB59. The sequence continues at coordinate 369,011 of CABYRQ010000001.1, forward strand.
GTGCAAAGAGGTTATAAAATCCTCAAGGTTATCTGAGGTTTATTACTTATTTAAAAATGAAAATCCCAGTAGAAAAACTATATCGAAGGTAGAGTATAAATTAATTAAAAATAATGAAGAAAATTTAATAAAAAAATTTTTTAAGAATAAGAGAATTAAATATTAGCTCCAATATCAGATCTGTAATATTTTTCAGTCCAGTCGATAATATCTGCTATTTCATATACTTTATTTCTACATTCAAGATAATTATCTCCACGCACTACGATTGATAGAACTCTACCTCCATTAGAAAGGACTTTGTTGTTGATTAATTTAGTTGCCGCATGAAAAATATAAAATTCATCGTTATTTTTTAATTCACTCAAATTTCTGATTTCAGTATTTTTAGGGTAATCCCCTGGATATCCTTTCGTTGCTAAAATTAAACAAATTGATTTTTTATTTTCAAACAATTCAATATTTGCATATTTTAAATTTTTTGTTGCAGTTGAATGAAGTAAAGATAAAAAATCCGACTTTATTCTAAGAGAAATACTTTGAATTTCAGGATCTCCAAATCTAGTATTGTATTCTAGTAAATATGGTTGATTGTGTTCATTGACGATTATCCCAAAAAATATAACACCTTGAAATGCTATGTTGTCATGCTTTAAACCCTCTATAGTTTTTTTTACTATTTGATCCTGAATTATCATATCTAGATTATTATCTAAAATAGGGGCAGGGCTGATAGTACCCATTCCTCCAGTATTTGGTCCAGTATCATTATTTCCAACTCTTTTATAGTCTTGGGCGGAACCAATATTTAAATATTCATTACCATCAGTAATTGTAAAAAAACTTAATTCTTTTCCCTCAATGAATTCTTCAATAACAACTTTATTGTTTTCTTGATTAAATTCTTTTTTTATAAAAATCTTTTCACAAGCCTCTATTGCTTCATTTGTATTTGTGCATACAAATACCCCTTTACCAGCAGCTAATCCATCATATTTTACAACTATGGGCCCACTAAAACTTTCGAGATAGTCTTTTGCTTCATCAAAATCAACAAAAGTTTGAGACTTTGCAGTTGGGATATTGTGAGATTGACAAAATTCTTTCATGAACTCCTTGGAAGACTCAAGTTTTGCGCCCTCAGAGTCAGGCCCAAAAACATTTAAACCCTTATTTCTTAGTTCTCCCGCAAGATTTTCTGATAAATAGTTTTCCGGACCTACAACAACGAGGTCTGGATTAATTTTTATACATTCCTCAACAATATCCTCTTTGGTTGAGATATCTTTGCACTCCGCAATTTGACTAATTCCATAATTTCCAGGAAAACAAAATACTTTTTCACAAAGATAGGACTTGTGAAGAATTCTACACAAAGCATGTTCTCGGGCACCAGATCCTACAACTATGACATTCATTTATATAACATAATAAAGTATATTTATTTTGTGAATAATATTCCTGAGTACACTGTATCACAACTGAATAAGTCAATAAAAGATTTATTGGAGGAAAACTATTCTTATTTAAAGTTAGTTGGAGAGACAGGATCAATAACTATAGCTAGTTCTGGACACGTATATTTTTCAATTAAAGAAAACGATGAGGTCATATCTTGCATATGCTGGAAAGGAAGCTATGAAAATTTACAAGTTCAAATTGAAGAGGGAACTGAATACAGTTTTTATGGTAGGATAACATCTTATTCTAAATTTGGGAGATCTGTTTACCAACTCATTATTGATCAGGTTGAGTATAGTGGCACAGGATCAATACTAAAGCTTATCGAAGACAGAAAAAAAGAATTATCTTTGCTGGGTTTGTTTGATGATGATAAGAAAAAAAAATTACCTAAGTATCCAAAATCTATTGGTGTGTTAACATCATCCTCTGGTGCAGTAATTCATGATATAATTCATAGAATTTCCGAGAGATTTCCAGTTACGCAAATAAAGGTTTTCCCTATTTCTGTTCAAGGTAAAAATTCTCATAATGAAATTATAGATTTTTTAGATCTTATTGAAAATTATGACTCAAAAGACTTTTTAAAGCCAGATTTAATCATATTTGCTAGAGGTGGAGGTTCTTTGGAAGAGTTAATGCCTTTTAACGAACCCGATTTAATAAAAAGAGTTTTTAAATTAAAAATTCCTAATATTTCAGCTATTGGTCATGATACTGACTATACCTTATTAGATTATGTCTCAGATTTGCGTGCACCAACACCTACTGCAGCAGCTGAAATTGCAGTTCCCGATAAAAATTATTTATTAAATCAAATTCAGGATTTACAAGTAAAACTAAATCAATCAATTGAACAAAAATATTTATCAATAGAACAATTATTATTGAAATTTAAAAATTCAGTAAATTATTTTTCAAATTCGGTCAAAGATGTTGAGAACAAATTAAGTAAAATAAATAGTGAGAATTTAAAGATAATTAATAATTCCTTTTACGATAAATCAAATTTCTTTAATGATATATTGATTAGATTACAAGAAAATAGCCCAAAACAAAAAATATTAGAAATACAAAGCAAGATTGGATACATAAATAATAATAACAAAACTTTAATTTTAAATAAATTCAAGATTTTTTCTCAAAAATTATATTTACTAAATAAGATACTTAATACCTCTTCGATAGAAAAAAACTTGAAAAAAGGGTATGCAATATTGAAATCAGAAAATCAAATTATTAAAAGTATACAAACTCTAAAAAAATTAAATAATTTTGATGTTACTTTGAAAGACGGAGTAATGAATGTCAAAAAAAAATTATAATTTCCATCTTTTATGTACCCATAGCCACTGTGATGGAGAGTGTATAATCCATTTTTCAAAATATTTTTTGTGAATCATCTCAACTAGTCCTTTTACATCATAATTTTTATATTCTTCATAACGTAAAGGTTTTTCAAATATTATTTGAAATTTGTTATTTTGATTTCTGATGGAGTATACTGGACATATCATTGTTTTGTATCTGATTGCCAAATTAGCAAAACCATCTGTTGCAAGTGCCTTCTTTCCAAAAAAATCTATTTCTAAACCACTACTATCTCTTTGGTCAATTAGAAGAGCTAAGTCTTCATTTTGTTTAAGGGCTTTAATCATGGATTTAGCACTTTCAGTACCTTTTTTATAAAAAAAAGCATTATTTTTCTCTCTATTTTTCTGAATGTAGTTATCGATCTTCTCATTATTTGCATGTCTATAAACTGAATGTAATGTGAAACCATGACGTAAAATAAAATTTCTTGTTAGCTCCCAATTCCCAATATGTGCTGATACAAATATTTTAGGACCTTTGTGAGATTTTATCTCGTCAATGATATGAATATTATCAAAATCTATATTTTTCCAATCAAATTTATTTAAGTTAAAAAATTCAAAAAAAACTTTGCCTGTCTCCTTTAAATTTTCCTTTGTTAATCTTGAACTCTTCTCATCATTAAGGTTCAATACTTTCAAATTATTTTTTATGATTTGCTCGTATTTTGTAAATTTTCCAAAAAAACCAACTAAAATTCCTCCAACATTTGAGGCAAAATTAAAACTAAATAATCCTAATATATTTTTAAGTACAATAAAAAATACAAACTCAATATAATTTCTAAAAACTTTAAATATATTTTTCAATTTCCGTAGTAAATCCTAAATTGTTATCAGATACTATTTCTCCATGTATTATTCCAACAGAGCTTTTAAATTCATTAGGTATCCTTACATGATCTTTCTCTGTTGTTATTAAAAAAGCATCATTTTTATTTGCTTGATCAAGTAATAAAAATATATCATCAACAGTATATTGATGATGATCAGGAAACTCTTTTGTTAATACTAAATTTAAATTTTCAGATTTTAATTGGTCAAAAAATTTTTTATTAAAACCCAGCCCTGCAAAAGCAATTAACTTTTTTTCTTTATATTCTGGGTTGATTTCTATTTTATATTTCAAAATATGCTTGAAGTGACTATCATTTAAATCATTACATACATCTGTATTAATTAAAAAAAATATTTGTGATTTTCTAATTGCATTTTTTACTGACTCTCTTAGTGGCCCAGAGGGAACTAAAAGTCTATTACCAAATGATTGGATAGAGTCATAAACATAAATCGATATATTTTTATATACATTGTAAGATTGAAGTGCATCGTCTAGTACAAGTATATTTGCACCATCTTCCTTTGCTGAAATCATTGCGTGAAATTTATTTTTACTAACCCAAGTTGGAAAATAATTTGACATCATTAAAGCCTCATCTCCTACAAAATTAAAATCCATATGAGGTTTTACTTTTATAACTTCATCCACTGTAGTAGACCCACCATAACCTCTTGAGATAATATGAGGTATGTATCCCATCTTCTTTAATTCTCTACAGATGTACAATACAGAGGGTGTCTTGCCTGAACCACCAATTATAGCACTTCCAACTGCTATCACTGGTAAGTCAATTTTTTGAACTTTTGATAGTTTTCTTTTGATTAAATTTCCTACTGACCAAATTATTGATAAAGGAGAGAGAAGAAGTGCACTTAAAGAAATTGTTTTTTGATACCAAAATTTTGGAGCTTTTAACATTTATCAATCATCTCAGTAATATTTTTTAAACTATTTTTATTATTATTAAAAAAATTTTCAATTTCCTTAAAATGATGAAAGTCTTCTTCTATTTGTCTGTTAATTTCATTGCTTATATCTTCTAAATTATCACTATTCATTGTTTTGCAAAGGTTAAGTTTTTCGAGATCAAGATAAATTTCCTCAAAATTTTTATTAAAGTTTCCTGAAAGCACAAAGCAACCTCTTGAAATAGGTTCCAGAGGATTTTGTCCGCCATGTTTAATTAATGAACCACCCATAAATACTATTTTTGAGCGCTCAAAAATTGACATAATATCTCCAAATTTATTATGCACTGTGATTTTTTCTAAATTTTCAGAAATAATTTTTTCACTTAAATTATTAGAGAATTGAATGTGACGCGGTATAATTACTATTTCAAATATTTCACTTAAATTTAATCTTTTTATTATATTTATAACTTTA
>CABYRQ010000002.1 GCA_902521485.1 uncultured Alphaproteobacteria bacterium
TGGATATATTTGATGCCTTCAACGGGAAAATTGATTTTGATAAAATTTCAAGAATTTTAAAAGATTTTTCCAGAGACTTATTTATGTATTTTAAATCTTGTTGCAAAACTGTCCTCCATCCAACGTTCCACAGAGTGAAACATTATAGTAAAGTATATGTTATTGGCAACTGATGATTAAATTTTACCAGGCACCCAACCGGTTCCCGCTAAAGGAACCCTTGCCATTGCAGCAGCTTCAACTGTCAATGCACATAGGTCCTCAGGTTCAAGATTATGTAAATCGTTTTTACCGCATGCCCTGGCTATAGTTTGGGCTTCAAGAGTCATAACCTTGAGATAATTAGATAATCTTTTTCCACCTTTTACTGGATCTAACCTTTTCATTAATTTTGGGTCTTGTGTATTTATACCAGATGGGTCTTTGCCTTCATGCCAATCATCGAAAGCACCAGCTGTTGTTCCAAGTTTTTTGTAATCGCTCTCCCACTTTGGATCATTATCACCAAGTGCGATTAATGCTGATGAACCAATGGAAACAGCATCAGCACCCAATGCCATAGCTTTTGCAACATCCGCACCATTTCTAATTCCACCTGAAATAATTAACTGAACCTTCCTGTGCATATCTAAGTCTAATAAAGCATCTACTGCTGGCCTGATACACGCCAATGTTGGCTGACCTACGTTTTCGATAAATACCTCTTGTGTAGCTGCAGTACCTCCTTGCATGCCATCAAGCACCACTACATCAGCACCTGCTTTTACTGCAAGAGCAGTATCGTAGTAAGGCCTAGATCCTGCAATTTTTACAAATATGGGAACTTTCCAACCTGTTATTTCCCTGAGTTCTAAAATTTTAATTTCCAAATCATCTGGTCCAGTCCAATCTGGATGTCTACATGCTGATCTCTGATCAATTCCTTTTGGTAATGTTCTCATCTCGGCGACACGATCACTTATCTTTTGACCGAGTAACATACCTCCACCGCCAGGTTTAGCACCTTGACCTATCACAACTTCAATAGCATCTGCTTTTCTTAAATCCTCTGGATTCATTCCATACCTTGAGGGAAGTAATTGGTAAACCAAATGCTTTGATTGTCCTCTCTCCTCAGGAGTCATGCCTCCATCGCCTGTTGTCGTTGAAGTCCCGGCAATACTAGCTCCTCTTCCAAGCGCTTCTTTTGCAGGTCCTGAGAGAGCTCCAAAGCTCATTCCAGCAATTGTTATTGGAATATCTAATTCAAGCGGTTTTTTTGCAAATCTTGTTCCAAGAGTGACGTTAGTGCTACACTTTTCTCTGTAGCCCTCTAAAGGGTATCTTGACATTGATGCGCCTAAAAAAAGAAGATCATCAAAATGAGGTAATCTTTTTTTTGATCCACCGCCTCTAATGTCATAAATACCTGTTTCTGCAGCTCTTCGAATTTCAGAGTTTGTATAGTCATCAAATGTCCAAGATTTTCTTGGTGTAGTTTTAAATTTTTCTGCCATTAGTACTCCGATACATTATCTATATTAAAATTATAGAGTTTTCTTGCTGAACCATACATTTTGAAGTTTTTAATCTCACTTTCATTTATACTTGCTTTTTTTAAAAGAGATCTCAAAATATTTTGATCTTTTTTATTCATTTTTTTCTCTTCGCAGTCAGCACCGAGTGATTTCACCTTACCCTTAATAAAAATATTTGCTTCATAGATACTGTCTCCCAGAGCGTCTCCAGCATCTCCACATATAACCAAATTTCCAGATTGAGCCATAAATGCAGACATATGGCCTACCGATCCTTTAACTATGATATCTATTCCTTTCATTGAAATCCCACAACGTGAACTAGTATCACCATCAATGATCAAAGTTCCACCATGTGCTGTAGCACCGGCTGATTGGGATGCATTGCCCTTAACATGAACAGTTCCAGACATCATATTTTCTGCAACACCTGTGCCCACATTTCCATTTACAATGATATTTGCATTCATGTTCATACCAGCACAATAGTATCCTGTGTGACCATCAATAGTGACTTCAATCTCGTCTTTTAATCCAGCACAAATAGCGTGATTTCCATCTGGATTTGAAACTTTAAAAATCTTTTTGTTTGATTTTCTATCTATACTCTGAAGAGTTTCATTAACTTTCCTCAATGACTCTTTTTTTAAATTTAAATTCATTATTTGCCCCAGCTATATACTTTTCCGGGCTCTGGTTCAAAAATTTTTGCTGAATTTACATTTGGTAAATGTGCCATTGCTTGAAACTCTGAGGCAATAGCAACATAATCCTTTGTTTCTGCAACAACTGCGGGCTTACAAGCAATCTCATCTCTAACAATTGCCATGCCATTTTTGGTTCCAGAAATAAATGTGTAAAAACCATCGAGGTCCTTCAGTCCATCCAAAAGTGTTTCTTTGAGTGATTTTTTGTCAGATAATCCGTTTGAAATATAACCTGCAGCGACTTCCGTATCATTCATGGACTTTATTTCAATCCCTTTTTTCTGAAGCGATCTTCTTAAGTTGTTATGATTTGACAAGGATCCGTTATGTACAAGACATTCATCCTCACCTGTGGAATATGGATGAGAGCCATCTGTCGTGATTGCACTTTCTGTTGCCATCCTTGTATGCCCAATAGCATGTGAGCCAGAAAACTTCTCTAGTGAAAAATTTTTAACAACATCCTTCGGATTTCCCACTTGTTTAAATATTTCTATGCAACTACCATATCCAACTAAACTTAATTCATCATGATTTTTTAAAATTTCTATAAACTTTTTAGGCTTCATTGCTGTTTCAATTATTAAATGATCTGAAATAGATTTTACTTTGATATCTTTTACTTGCTTTGATAGTTTTTTTGAAATTTCTTTAACTTGATCAGTATTAGAGCAGACTGAATATTTATATTTCTTTTTTTTCTCAGATGAGTATATTGCGAAACCTGCACTATCAGGACCACGCGTAGCCATACTATTCATCATTCCAGTAAGAAATTTACCTAATTGTGAATTATATTTTTTATTTTTTAAATATATTCCAACTATACCGCACATTAATATTAAATACCCTCATACCCATACTCTAATGACGAGTCAGTAATGCTATGGTAAAAAGAACCACCAAAGCTTCTTAATGCATAAAGGTTAAAACAAAACGGTTGGTCGTCTAAATAGTCGATCAGTATGTTAATTCCGTTATATGTAGTGTTCGCGCAATTATTTGGTTTAAACATATTTTCATTAAAATTTATTGGAGAACCTTTTTTTAAAACATTTTTTGCATTTACGCCTGATATTTGTAATACAGCTCTTGATTGTGAAATATCTGTAATGGCAAAATCCTCATCTCTGATCGATTTGTAAATTTCGTCTTTCAAGTCAATTTTTTTTGAGATAATTAACCAGGTATCAGGACCGGTCCACAATACTCTTGTCTCTTGATTGTGAGAAACTTTTAAACTTTCTGTCGGTAAATTAAGTTGATTTATAGTAACTTTTTCAATCTCAATTGAGCTTTTCTTAAATTTAGCAATTTGGATAATACTAAGATCTTTTATTTCCGATATTTTTAATAGTTTTTCTTTATTCTCATGGTCGCCAAACAAGCCGAGCTTATGATCAAAATGAAGTGGTGATAGATTTTGTGCTTGTTCCATTATGATCTCACCCTTGAGCCTTCGGGATCAACATAGTGTGAGGATACTACCTCAACAGGAATTGAAATATCTTTTAAAGGAGAGACAGCATATAGATTTTTACCAATTTTATTTTTACCATCTTTTATAATGGCTATGGAAAAAGGATTATTATATTCAACACTCCAACAAGAAGATGAAACATGTCCAAGTTTAGGTATTGGGGCAACAGCACTATTATCTTCTATAATATGTGAACCCTCTGGGATCTTTGTTTTTTTGTCTAGTGGAACAAGTCCAACAATAGTTTGTCTATCCGACTCAGTGAATGCATCTTTAGATAAAGATCTTTTACCTATAAAATCTTTTTTCTGACTCACCATACTATTCAGTCCAACATCAAAAGGAATAGTGCGTCCGTCTAATTCTGCTCCTGCGACATGACCCATTTCTATTCTTAAGGTTGATAGAGCTTCTGTTCCGTATGGTTGAATATCAAATGACTGTCCTACTTCCATGATCTTCTTCCACGTATAAAGACCATAGTTTGACTCGACATTTACCTCATAAGCTAGTTCACCAGAAAAAGAAATTCTATAAATTCTAGCTTTGATACCGTCTATTGAAGAGTCAACAAGACCCATGAATGGTAAACCCTCATTTGACATATCTACATCAGGAAATAATTTTGATAAAAGATCTCTAGATTTTGGACCTGCCACTGCTATACCAGACCACTGTTCAGTAGTTGATAAGACATTTACATCTAAATCTGGCCATACAACTTGTAAATAATACTCTAAGTGCGATAAAACATTTGCAGCTTGGGCAGTAGTGGTAGTCATATGAAAATGATTTTCAGATAATCGAGATGTTGTTCCATCATCAAAAACCATGCCATCTTCCCTTAGCATTACTCCATATCTAGCTTTTCCAACAGGTAATTTCAGCCATGCATTTGTATAAACTCTATTTAAGAATTCTGGTGCATCCGGACCTTTAATATCAATCTTACCAAGTGTCGTAACATCACAAATTCCAACGTTTTTTCTTACATTTGCTGCTTCCCTATTAACAGCACTGTTCATATCCTCAGAACCCCTTGGGTAGTATCTGGGTCTTTGCCATAAACCTGCTGCTACAAAAACAGCATTATTTTCCTCATGCCATGTATGAATGGGAGATTTTCTTGTTGGTAAATAGTGATTACCAACTTCTCTACCCACGATAGCTCCAATTGTTACAGGGGTGTATGGTGGTCTAAATGTTGTATGACCAACTTCTGGAACAATCTTTTTTTCTATTTTAGATACATATTGCAAACCATTTAAATTACTTGTCTTGCCTTGATCGCCAGCCATCCCAAGAGTTGTATATCTTTTGACGTGCTCAATTGATCTGAAGCCTTCTCTAATTGCTAGCTCTACATCAGAAACTGCAACGTCATTTTGAAAGTCGATAAAGCGTTTTGGTTTTTTTCCAGATGGTAAAGGCATACACCAAAGCTTTTCATGTTTTTCATAGCTAGGTTCATTTGAGTTGGGACTATTTGTAGGATTATTTTGATCTGTGAATTTGTTTGATAAATCAAAGCCCACTTGAAAACCTTCAGCTAGAGATTGATTTAAGGTGAAAGAACCATTAGCTGCTCCAATTGCTGTTTCTTTTTGTCTTTTTTTATCCGGCACGAACGCATCAATATCGTCGTTAAACTTTAATTTATTTCCAGCTTGGGAAGATAAATGAACCGTTGGTGTCCAGCCTCCTGACATACAAATGCAATCACACTCTACTGTTTCTTCTGAAATAAAAGACTCTTTTGAAGAGTCAAGCTTGCCGATGATAGCAGAATTTATCTTCAAATGTCCTTTAGTGTCTGCGATCCCTGAATTAAATTTAATAGAAATACCCTTTTGCTGAACTTCTTTGACTAATTCACCATTTGAGCTGTCTCGAGTGTCTACAATGATTGGTTCAATATCATTTTTAATAAACTCAAGGGCAGTAGAATATGCTGTATCATTATTGGTAAATATAATTGGTTTCTTACCAACTAATGTTTCATAAACCTTCATATACTCTTTTGCTGCTGAGGCTAATACAATTCCTGGTCTATCATTGTTTCCAAAAGATATTGGTCTTTCAATAGAACCAGTTGAAACTATTACTTCTCCAGCTCTAATATAATGTAGTCTTTGTCTTGGTGTGTATTTTGAGGGATTTTCAATATGATCGCTAACTCTTTCAATCATTACGGTCATATTGTGATCATAGTATCCGAAGACTTGTGACCTTTTTTTTAATATTACATTTGGCATACTTTTTAATTGGGAAATGGTATCACTAGCCCACTCTTTTCCTGACATGTTACCAATCGTAACTTCGTCAGTTAAAAGAGAGCCACCAAAATTAGGCTTGTCTTCTGCTAATATTACCCTAGCCCCATTTTTAGCAGCAGCCAGAGCACTTGCGAGGCCTGATGGGCCAGAGCCAACAACTAGTACATCGCAGTGTTCATAATTATGTTCGTACCTATCTGGGTCAGGTAGCAGTGGTGCTTTACCCATACCAGCAGCTTTTCTTATAAATGGTTCATAGATTTTCATCCAAAAACTTTTTGGCCACATAAATGTTTTGTAATAGAAACCTGCAGGAAAAAAACGATTTAAGACATTATTGATTTCTCCAATATCAAATTGAACAGAAGGCCAACAATTTTGACTTTTAGCTTTTAATCCCTCAACTAACTCAACTTCGGTTGCAATGATATTAGGTTCAGATTTATTACCATCATGCAATTGTACCATTGCATTTGGTTCTTCAACACCAACTCCTAAAAAACCGCGAGGTCGATGATACTTAAAACTTCTTCCAACTAAATGAACACCATTTGCAATTAAAGCAGATGCAAGAGTGTCTCCTTCATAGCCATGATAAATAGTGCCGTTAAAAGTAAAATTAATTTTTTTATCCTTATTAATAAGTCCTGTTGAGTTGGTTGTTCTAAAACTGTTAGACATTAAAGTCCTCGTTCATTTTACAAGTATCAAAAATTTCATGTGTAGCGGTGTCTCTTGAGACTTTAAACCATTGTCTACATCCAGAAACATGATGCCATAGTTCTGAATGTTTTCCTCTTGGGTTATCTCTGTAGTAAACAAAATTATCCCAATCCTCGGTTGAAATTTCTTCTCCTAGTTGAGGTCTTTTTATAGTGGCGTCTCCTCCATAAGAAAATTCATTTTGTGAGCGCTTGCCACAGTATGGGCATTTTATTTCTAACATCTATTAACCGATCCAAGGTTTAGGGCCTACACCCTTTTCATCTATAATTTTTCCAGTATGGAATCTTTCAAGGTTAAAGTCTGAGTTGAGTTCATGTACTTGATCTTGTGCTATTGTATGCGCAAAAACAAAACCTGAGCTGGGAGTAGCTTTAAAGCCACCGTAACACCAACCGCAATTAAGATATACACCCTCAATATGAGTTTTATCGATTATTGGAGAACCATCCATGGACATATCCATAATACCTCCCCAAGTTCGAAGCATTTTGAGTCTACTAAAGTTTGGGAAGACAGCCAATCCACCTGTTAAAACATGCTGTATCATTGGCATATTTCCTCTTTGAGCATAGCTGTTGTAACCATCTAAATCACCACCCATAACCATTTCACCTTTGTCAGATTGACTACAATAAAAGTGACCTGCTCCGAATGTAACAACGTTATGAAGTAAAGGTTTAACTGGTTCTGAGACACAAGCTTGCAGAACATGTGCTTCAATTGGAAGTCTCATATTTAACATGTCTGCTAAAAGTGTAGTGCTTCCAGCAACACACAATCCAACTTTTTTAGTTTTAATATTTCCTCTTGATGTTTGAACACCTTCTATTTTTCCGTTGTTAACATCAAAACCTGTCACTTCACAATTTTGAATTATGTCGACACCCATGGAGTCTGCCTGTCTCGCATATCCCCAAGCAACTGCATCATGTCTTGCAGTTCCTCCACGTGGTTGCATTAAACCACCATGAATGGGAAAACGACATGTTTCTGAAAAATCTGCAAATGGGATCATCTTTTTTAAATCATCTCTTCCAAGAAGAATTGCATCAATTCCATTTAATCTCATAGAGTTACCTCTTCTAGCGTAAGCATTCATTTGTGCATCAGAGTGAGCTAAGTTTATAATTCCTCTCGGTGAGTACATAACGTTGTAATTTAATTCTTGGCTTAGTGTTTCCCAAAGCTTCATGCCAAACTCATAAAAATGAGCGTTTGAATCAAACATATAGTTAGATCTCAAGATGGTAGTGTTTCTTCCAACATTACCTCCACCAATCCAACCCTTTTCAAGAATGGCAACGTTTGTGATGCCATGTTCTTTTGCAAGATAATAAGCTGTTGCAAGACCATGACCACCGCCGCCTACAATTATGACATCGTATTCTTTTTTAGGCTCAGGGTCTTTCCAAGCTACCTCCCAATTTTCATGGTTGGTGAAAGCATTTTTAACTAAACTAAAAACTGAGTACTTTTGCATGATTCAATTAAACCTCTTCGAAAATATATATTCCTAATAAAATGCTACAATAAACTTGTTCCATAATATGAAACAACATTTTTATTATCCCTGTATTTATTACAGAGTATGACAAAAAATGGATTGGAAATTAAAATTTAATTATTAATATTAATTCAAATCGGAGGAGAATAATGACAAAAGTTGCACTAATTGGTACAGGTCCCTGTGGACTATCCTTTTTAAGATCTCTGCATCAAGCGCAAAGCAAAGGCGAAAATATTCCTGAGGTTGTTGCCTTTGAAAAACAAGAAAGTTGGGGTGGTCTTTGGAATTATACTTGGAGAACCGGGTCTGATCAATATGGAGATCCAATTCACAATAGCATGTATAGATACCTTTGGTCGAATGGGCCAAAAGAGTGCCTTGAATTTGCAGATTATTCTTTTGATGAGCATTTCAAAAAACCAATTCCCTCCTTCCCTCCAAGAGCCGTCCTTCAAGATTACATTTTAGGTCGTGCAGAAAATTCAGATGTAAAAAAATACGTAAAGTTTAACACCACTGTTACCTCTGTTGCTGATAATGGTAATGGATTTGATATTACATACCGAAATAAAAAAGACGATCAAACTAAAACTGAAAGTTTTGATAAATTAGTTGTTGCGACTGGTCACTTCTCTGTTCCCTACATTCCTGAATATGAGGGAATGAATAGTTTTCCAGGGAGAATAATGCACTCTCATGATTTCAGAGACGCTGAAGAGTTTAGAGATAAAAACGTTGTCGTTCTCGGAAGTAGTTACTCTGCTGAAGATGTAGCTTTACAGTGCCATAAATATGGAGCTAAAACTGTTACTATTGGTTATAGAAACAATCCAATGGGTTTCAATTGGCCTGAAGGCATGAAAGAAGTACATTACATGGATAAGATCGATGGAAACAAAGCAGTTTTTAAAGATGGCACAGTTCAAGAAATGGATGCCTTAATACTATGTACAGGTTACTTGCATCATTTTCCTTTTTTACCAGAAGATCTAAAATTAAAAACTCATAACAGGCTGTATCCTCCAAACTTATACAAAGGAGTAGTATGGCAAAATAATCAAAATTTGTTTTATCTTGGTATGCAAGATCAGTTTCATACTTTTAACATGTTTGATGCCCAAGCTTGGTATGTTAGAGACATAATAATGAACAAAATAACTCTGCCTTCAGCTGATGAGTTAGCAAAGGATATTGATAACTGGGTTAAAAAGGAAGAGGCCCTAGAGGATGCCTATCAAATGATTGATTTTCAAACAGATTATTGTGTGGATTTATGTTCTGCTGTTGACTACCCAAAAATTGACTTTGAGTTAATTCGCAAACATTTTTATGATTGGGAACACCATAAGGAAGAAAATATCCTGACTTATAGAGATAAATCCTTTTCCTCGCCAGTCACTGGTACCACTGGTCCCTCACATCATACTACATGGTTGGATGCTATGGATGACTCTATGGCTACATATTTAGATACAAAATAAATATTATATGTCCAATAATACTCTTAATTTTATTGGATGGGTTTTATTTATTATTTCTGCTGTAGGCTTTATAATATCAAGTATTGGTAGTTTCTGGGCTATGTTTGGAAGTCTTTTTTTCTTTGTAGCTTGTTTTGTTTTTCTAATACCATTCTTTAGAAAAGAAAAAAATAAAGATTAAGGAATATTTTTGTCAATCCCCTTTGGGATTAGTTTATCTTTATCGTAAAATGGTAAATCAATTATTTTGCAGTCAGCTAAATTATCATTAACAGACTCAACTTTAATTTGAAATTCTTTCCACTCACCAGGGTAGTCAAAACGTACATAGCCCACATACTTTTCTAAAGTAGGAGACCAA
The DNA here is from genome assembly GCA_902521485.1 of uncultured Alphaproteobacteria bacterium. Lineage (GTDB taxonomy): Bacteria > Pseudomonadota > Alphaproteobacteria > HIMB59 > HIMB59 > HIMB59. The sequence continues at coordinate 10,056 of CABYRQ010000002.1, forward strand.
GTTGATGCTGAAAGATATCCAATTTTTTGTTCATTTGATGATAAATAAACTTTTGCTCTTGGAATAATTTCTTTATCAGTAGTTATACCAAATAATCTCTTTCCAAATTTTGTTGATAAAAATTCTAAAGCTTTTTTTCCAATAAAATTTTCTTTTTCCAAATCAACTAAAGAGCCTAATCCAATTTCATAAGGATTCATTGAAGAGTCAAAATCTGTGTTGTTATCTAGGATGCCTGCTTCAATTCTTCTTATATCCATTGATTCTAGACCATCAAATGTCATGCCCATCGGATATCCGATTTCACAAATAGTATCCCAAATTTTTTTATAATTAGTCTTATTTCCTAGAGTATAAATTTCGAAGCCTAATTCAGAAGTCCATCCTGTTCTAGAGACATATACATTTTGATCAGCTATTTTTGAATAGCCTGAATGATAATATTTAAAATCGTCGTTTATTTCTCCATTTGTCAGCTTTGAAATTATATCTTTAGAAATTGGGCCTTGAATTTGTATCACTCGAGAATTAGGGTCAGTTATAGTAACTTCATAGTTTTTTTGATGAGCTTTTAACCAAGTTTCAAGGGGTCCATCAGGTTGTACGTACCAAAATTTATTTTGCTCTAATCTAAAAAGTACACCGTCTATAAATATTCCGCCATTTTCATAACAGGCAATTGCATATTTACCCCTGCCTACTTTCATATCTTTAATTTTGCGACAGAATATTTTATCAAGAAATTCCTCTGACTTTGGTCCCTCTATTTGAATAGGTTTTTCAGGTACATCATACATGACAGCTTTTCTTCTCAAATTCCAGTAACTATCTTTGATTTTATTTCCAACAGATATTGGAAAATAGCGATCAGCGTATACACCATAAGAATTTTCTTCTTTATGATAAAATTCAAAAAAAGGTCCTTTATCAAACCTGTTATCACTAATTGGTAAAGTTGAAGATTTATCTAAAAAAATTGAACTCATTTAAAAGATAAAAAAATTAGGATTTAACTCTTGATTTTGTTGGATCATAAAATGGGAAAGGTACAACCTTAGCCTTTATTCTTTTTTGTTGACCGTCTAACTTACCTATTTCAACTTCAGTATTAAGCTCGCTGTATTTGACATTTATTTTACAAAGAGCAATATTTTTATTTAGCACAGGGGATTTCATACCACTTGTTATAATTCCAACTTGTTCTCTTCCATTATTTGAAGGATGAACACAGTCACCATGCCCGGTAGTTTCATTTCCCTCAATCTCAAGTCCAACTAGTTTTCTTTGAGGGTTTGCCTTTCTTTCAAGTAAAACTTCTTTACCAATAAAGTTATCTTCTTTTGATTTGAGAGGAACTGTAAAACCAATTCCCGCCTCAAACGGATCAGTTTGATCATCGAATTCATAATTTGCAAAAACTAAGCCAGCTTCAATTCTAACTAAATCCAAAGCGTCCAATCCCATAGGCACAATTCCAAACTCTTCTCCGGCTTTCATTACAGCATCCCAAACTTCAGCTGCTTTACTCGGATGACAGAATATTTCATAACCTAGTTCACCTGTATATCCAGTTCTAGAAACCATTAAAGGAATTCCATCTAAAGTATCTAACCTAGCTATAGAAAACCTAAACCACTCTAAATCAGTCAATGATGTTTGATGAGGGGGTGTCCAGATTATCTTTTTTAATATTTCTCTACTCTTTGGCCCTTGAACAGAAACATTATGTAAATTATCAGTAGAAGATTTAATCCATACCTTTAAGTTATGTTCCTTTGCTTTTTCTCTTAACCATTCACCGCAATACTCATCTCCACAAATCCACCTAAAATTATCATCCGTCATTTTGAATACTGTACCGTCATCAAGCATACCTCCATGCTCGTAGCACATCGCAGTGTAAACAACTTGGCCAACAGATAGTTTTCTGATGTTTCTGGTGCAAGTCATTTGCAAAAGTTCTTCAGCGTCTGGACCTCTTACTTCAAACTTTCTTAGTGCTGATAGATCCATAATGATAGCTCGCTCTCTGCAAGCTTCATATTCTTGGTGCGCCCCGTGATTGTTATAATTAGAAGCTAACCAGAAGCCTTTGTACTCAACTATATTTTCAGTAAGTTTTGATACTCTTGGGTGAAAACCAGTTTCTTTAGTTAATTTAGGATCAGAGTCTGCTTTCATTCTAAATGCCATTCCTTTACTAAAAGGTCTATTCGGTCTATAGACTCTAACAAAAATGTCAGTAGGATTCCATCCATTAGCTGCATCTACATCGTCTGGACAGGCAGAGGAGACACAAACTAAATTTTTCAGGGCTTTAAACATCACATAGTCTCCTGGTCTAGACCATGGTTCATCAAAAATTAAAGCATTATTTGCATCAATGGCTGTGTTGTAAAATAAATTTATAGCATTCCAACCTAGTCTTTTTCTCACAGTAAACTTATCTAATACATAATTGAAATTATCAGAGCAATTTGGATGACCAAAATAACCAATATCATCATAAAATTTTGAAGTACATGCAGTACCAAACGTATCATGTCTTCCGACAGTGTCTCTGTAGACTTCAACCATGGGCATTTGATTTTCATCGTAATATTTAGAATGGAGACCTGGCATTGGAAAAGCACTTCCCATTAGATATCTACTATTAGTTGTATCTATTGAGAACTCTTGGCCTTTTTGAAGACTCTCTGAGTCGAATGCCATAAAGTCAGAACATTGTCTTCCATAAACATCAATTATCTGAATAAAATCTCCTTCTTTGACCTCATAGGCCATTGCGGTGTATCTTTTAACAAAGATTTCTTCAACAGGATCCATTAAAGGGTCTGGTAATAAAAATTCCCCCTCTTGACGTTTTTTATTTCTTTGAACAATTACTCGTAGTTCGGATGCAGGAATATTTTCATGTGTAATTTCACTTTCGCCTGGTGCAGAAATTATACAAACAATGGAGTCGTGTGTTTTTAACTCCTCAATTGAACCTGAAAGTGAATTTTGAGAAAATACTAAAATCGATTGATTAATAGACTCTACCTCATATCCAAGTTTTTTTAATTTAGTACGTGCTATTTTAGCTGACTCCTCCTCGCTCATAAGAATTTTTTTTGTTAATTGTCCGTTGTGTTCGTTATTGAGGCCTAATGCTGATAGATTACATTCTCTCTTTGAATTAAAGCATACAACCTCAGCCTGTTGATGGCCTTCTAAATTAATTATTTTAAATTTATCATCTGGTTCTAATTTTAATGTGAGAGAACCTCCGCCAGTTACCAAATAATTTTCTAAGTCGTCACCAAGAGCTGGTAATCCAGGTTCATAAGGTTGAGTAACTCTTGGGATGATCATTCTCTATGCTAATCCAAGAGCTTTTTTTCTTTCCTCTGCCCAATTTCTAACAATAACATCTACACATATAGCTATAAGAGAGACAAATATTCCAAGTGTTAAAGCGACACCTGCACCATCTTTTGTTCTAGATAAAGCACCAAAAATAATTTGTCCTAGATCTTCAGTTCCTATAAGGGCCCCTAAAATTACCATCTGAAGAGAGAAAACAACTGTTTGGTTGACTCCCAACATAACTGTTGGGAAAGCAATGGGTATTTCAATATTTGTCCATCTTTGAAAATCTGAAACTCCTGACATAGTTCCAGCCTCGTGAAGAGATAGTGGAACACTTTTTAAACCCCAAACCGTATATCTTGTTGCTGGAACAGTAGCATAAACAATAGCTGCGATTAGCACTGAAGTGTCAGTTATATTAAATAAGAATATAACTGGAATTAGGTAAACGAAAGAAGGGAATGTTTCAAAAAAATCGCAGAAAGATAATAGTATTCTTCCGCCTCTTTCAGTTCTACCAAATATTGAACCTAAAATAATTCCATTAAGTGAAGCCATAATTACGGCAAATGAGCCCATATACATTGTAATTAAAGCTCTGTCCCAATATTCAGATAACGCAATAAACAATAACATACCACCAACAATCAAAGCAGTTCTCGCATTACCTACAATATACGCTGCACCCATCGCTAGTGTAAATGTTGCAATAACTGGCATACCTAAGTAGGCATGTTTCATTGGTCCTAATACTTGCGTTAGCAAAAACTTATTAAAAGAATTTAATGAGTAAAAAAATGTCTCCCAAACCCAGTCAACTGCACCATCAATATAATGAGCTATTGTTAAACCTTTTTCTATGGGAATAACATATAAGTAATTTATTTTATCAAAGTAACCACCAGATATAAAAGCAATGATTGAAAAAATGACGACAGAAATAGCAAAAATAATTAATAATTTATATCTTTGGAAGAATGTTAAATTTTCAAAATAGTCTTTTTGTTTATCAGCCCAAGCTTTTGTAAATCTATCGAGGATAACCGCGATAATAACAATACACAAACCTGCCTCTGCTGCTTTTCCAATCTTTAAACTGTTGAGTGCAATTTTTAAATTCAAACCTAAGCCTTTAGCTCCTACAAATGAAGCTATGACAACCATTGCTAGACATTGCATGATAACTGTATTTACACCATTAAGAATATCTCTTCTAGCTGCTGGAATTAAAACTTTAAAAAGTAATTGGGGTTTTGTACACCCACTCATTAAGCCTGCTTCAACAACTTCAGGAGAGATTCTTTTCAGTCCAAGAATTGTATTTCTTATCATAGGTGGAGTTGCAATAATAATAGTAGCTATTGAACCGGCGTGATCTCCTAGTCCAAATAAAGCAATAATTGGAACTAAATATGCAAACTGAGGCATAGTCTGCATAACATTTAAAACTGGTTGTAAGGCAGTCTCGACTTTTTTATCAAGGTATCCCCAAATTCCAAAAGAAAGACCAAGAACGAAACAAATTGGCGTAGTAATCAATACAAATGACAATGTTTGAATTGACGGAACGTAATTTCCAAATACCGAAATGTATAATGCACCGATACCCCCTAAAAGCCCAAGCCTGATACCATTCAGCTGGTATCCAAGAAGAAATGCACCCACAGTCGTTGCTGTCCAAGGCAATGCAGGCCAACTTAACCAATCATTTTCTTTTAGCCATGAGTCGCTTACAAATACGTCTATTATTTTGTCTCCACCTAATAAGAGTTCTCTTACGACAGTGATTAAAAAGAGCAAGCCTTGTGAAACAGCTTTAGTGAATTCTCTAAAAGCAGCTTTTTCTTCGTACATTTCAAAGACTGGATCCCAAACCTTTAATGGGAACCACTCATATAAAGCATTAAAGATTACGTTATTAATTGCTAATGGAATTCCTTTAAGGACTGATGGGAGTCTCCATAAATAATTATTTTCACTTTGTGGGATAAGAAAATAAAGAATAAGAAAAATAAATACAAGAATGCCAAATTGAGCTGGCTTAGAATTTCTTATAGTTTCTAAGTAGTTCTTATCCACCAAATAAAACTTTTATTACTTTTGAAGGGTTGATTGATCCAACTTCTGAACTATCTTTAGGATCTATAACTTTTATTATTTCTTTACTATTAAGAATTTTTTCAGCAACACTCTCTATAATGTCGTCTTTAGATACTTTTAAATTATCTGAAGCATTTGTGTCCTTAGGGTCCATTATAGACTCTATTTTTAATACTTTTTCTCTAGGAACATCTTCTGTAAATTTTTTAACATAATCAGTTGCGGGGTTTAAAACAATATTACCTGGGGTATCTAATTGTTCAATAATTCCATCTTTCATAATTGCAATTCGATCAGCTAATCTAAGAGCCTCATCAAAATCGTGAGTAACAAACATAATTGTTTTGTTAAGAACCCCTTGAAGTCTTAAAAATTCATCCTGCATTTCTTTTCGAATTAAAGGATCTAATGCTGAGAATGGTTCATCTAAAAACCATATGTCTGGCTCAACTGCCAGTGATCTAGCTATACCTACTCTTTGTTGCTGTCCACCAGATAACTCTCTTGGAAAGTAATTTTCTCTTCCTTTGAGCCCAACCAATTCGACCATTTCTAAAGCCTTGTACATACTATTTTCTGTGCTGACTCCTTTTACCTGCAAGGGGAAGGCAATATTTTCAATGACTGTTTTATGAGGAAGTAGGGCAAAATTTTGAAAAACCATTCCCATTTTCTCTCTTCTAAGCTCAACTAATTGTTTGTTGTTCATTAAGCAAATATCTTCACCGTCAACTAATATTTTACCTGCGGTTGCGTCAGTCAATCTTGAAATACATCTCAATAAGGTGGATTTTCCTGAGCCTGATAAGCCCATGACTACTAACATCTCTCCTTTTTCAACATCAAAAGAGGCATTATTTACACCCACTATACATCCTGCATCTTGAAATTGTTTAGCATCCACAGACCCATTAGAGTCTGCTAATAGCTTATTCGCATTGGCTCCAAAGATCTTGTAGACAGAATCGCAACTAATAGTTGGTGACATAAGATTAACCTATCAAAAAAAATTAAAAGTAAAATCCTCCCATTTAAGGGAGGATTTTAAAAATATTATATTACTTCATGAAGAGATCGATTTGATCTCTGTTATTAGCAATATATGCAGTAGCTGCCTCTGCGTGAGTCATACCACCATTATCAACATAGTTAGCCATTTCACCAATGTTACCTGATGTAAATTCCATTTTTGTGTAGAACTTATATGCAGATGTATGAGTGATTGGGAACTTGATGTGTGCTGCTTTTTTTAACCAACCAATTGGTGAACCACAACCAGTTGTCTCAACAGAACCGCCGTCTTCAATTCTACAACCTTGGTAGAAAGGTGGGAATTCAATAAATACAAATCCCTCAGCATCAGTAAAGTTTGGTGTCCAGTTAAATATCACTGTTCCTCTACCTTCTTTTTTTGCAGCTGCTAGTTCTGCCCATAGTGCATCAGCACTACCAGCAAACTTAACCATCCACTGATCATCTAAGCCAAGACCTTTTAGTCTGTTAGGCATCACATCAGTGTGCCATTCATAAGGACCCTCTAGCCATCTACCTTTACCTTCAGAGTCAGGTGTAGCAAAGTTAGCTTGACACTCAGGAGATTTTAAAGCTTCCCAATTTGGAAGACCTGGACATAAATTTTCATCAATAACCCATTGTGGAACACCCATATCTTCAAGAGTTGGAGCTAAGTGTGAACCAGCATCGATTAAACCACCTTTATCCATAGCTTCATAAAATGGTTTAGCCATAGTTGACTGCCATGTTTCATGAGCAACGTGAAGCTCACCTACTCTGACAGCTTCATATCTTGTTGCTGACTCAGCAGGGACTAATTCAACATCATAACCAAGCTCTTCAAAAGCTTGTGCCATAACGTTAGCCATAACGATTTGGCTTGACCAGTTTAAAACTGGAATTCTAATCGGGTCTGCCGCTTTTGCTACAGTTGTAAAACCAGCAAACAGGACTAGAGCGTAAAATAATGAAATAAATTTTTTCATTTACTCCTCCTATATCTATTATAATAGTAGAAGTAATATAGGGCATAAGACAACAAGGTTGAAGCCTTAAAATCCATAATATGAAACAACTAGTCTTTAAAAAAAACCAAAAAATCAACAAAAAAATGATTTTTGTGAGTAAAGAAAATCTGTCGCATAATTACAGGCAAATCAATAAGTTTTCAGGTAATTCAAAAATTATAAGCGTAATAAAAGGTGATGGCTATGGGCACGGCCTTTTGGAATGTTGCAAAATATTAAAAACGAATAAATGTAAAGATTTTTATGTTGCCAGGTTAGATGATGCTATCAAACTGAGAGAAAATTTTAAAAATATAAATATCTACCTGTTATCAGGTGTGATTTCAAATAATGATTTAAAAGAAATAAAAAAATATAAAATAATTCCTATTATTAATAATGTCGATCAATTATCCTTATTAAAAACTTCACAAAAACTTAAGTACGTTTTGCATATTGATACAGGAATGAACCGTCTTGGATTGCAGTCAAGCGAACTTGAGAAATATTCAAATTTAATCGATAAAAAGAATATTATTTTTTTAATGTCTCACCTATCTTCTGCAGATGATTTAAAAAAAAATCAGTCAAGTAAACAATTAAATAAACTTATTGACGTAAATAAAAATTTTAATTTACCTTTAAGCATAGCTAATTCATCTGGAATTTTTTTAGGAAAGCGATATCATTTAAATTATGTAAGACCTGGAAAAAGTCTATACGGAATTAATCCTTTCTATAAAAAAAGATTTAACTTAAGACAGGTTATGAGTATTTACTCACCTATATTACAAGTTCAAAATGTCAGAAAAGGAAATTCAATTGGCTACAGCCAAACTTATAAACTTAAAAGAGACTTAAAAGTTGCAACAATAGATTTTGGTTACTCTGATGGATTTCTTAGAAGCGGAAGTAACAAAGCATCTGTTTATATAGATAAATTTCAATGCAGAATTTTAGGAAAAGTTTCAATGGACTTGATCACGATTGATGTGTCTAAAGTTCCCAATAACAAATTGTATCTGGGCAAACCTGTCGAAATAATTGGAAGTAATCAACGATATGAGAGAATTGCATACAAAACTGGGACTAATGAACACGAGATTTTAATTTCTTTAGGCAGGAACTTAAGAAAAGTATATATATAAGTCATGTACGAAGCTCCAATTAAAGATTTAAATTTTGTAATTAAAAATCTAATAGATTTAGGCAAACTAAATAAAGTTAGTGATTATTCTGAATTTTCTGATGATTTAGTTGAAGCTGTTCTTGAAGAGGCAGGAAAAATAGCTTCTGAAGTGTTAGACCCTTGTAACCTTTCAGGAGACCATGAGGGCTCAAAAAGACTCGATACTGGTGAAGTCGTAACTCCTAAAGGCTACAAAGAGGCTTATGAGAGTTTAAGAGATGGTGGGTGGTTTGGCTTAGAGGCCAAAGAAAAATTTGGTGGCCAACAGATACCAGTAACTTTATCTGCCGCTGTTAATGAGATTTGGCATAGTTCTAATATGTCATTGGCACTTTGCCACCTATTAACACAAGGTTTGATATATGCTTTACAAAAATCAGCATCAGAGGATCAAAAAAGCTTTTATATACCAAAATTAGCATCAGGTCATTGGACAGGTACAATGAATTTAACTGAACCACAATCCGGAACAGACCTGTCTACGATTAAAACTAAAGCCATAAAAGAAAATGGTCATTATAAAATTTATGGACAAAAAATTTATATTACCTATGGGGAGCATGATTTATCTGAGAATATTATTCATTTGGTTTTAGCCAGAACACCTGAAGCGCCAGAGGGTAATAAAGGTATTTCTGTTTTTCTTGTTCCTAAATTTATTCCAAATGATGACGGCAGTATTGGCAAGAAAAATGATGTAACCTGTTTGTCTATTGAAAAAAAACTTGGTGTTAAAGGTTCTCCTACTGCAGTTTTACAGTTTGGTGAAAAGGATGGAGCAATTGGTTATTTAGTTGGAGAAGAAAATCAGGGTTTAAATATAATGTTCGAAATGATGAACCATGCAAGGTTCTCAGTTGGAGTTCAGGGACTTGCTGTTTCTGAAAGAGCTTATCAACAATCTAAAATGTATGCCTTTGATAGAGTTCAAGGAGTTCCGATTGATGGTCAGAAAGGTGATCCTATTATTCATCACCCAGATGTGCTTCGATTATCCTCGACTATGAAATCAGAAATCGAAGCTATGAGAGCTCTTGCAATTTATGGAGCTTTTGCTTTGGATATGACTAAGTCAGAAGAGAGTGAATATTGGGAAACAAAATCATCTTTAATGATACCTATTATTAAAGGGTGGTTGACTGAAAGATCACTAGAGATTACATCAAACGCTATTCAAATTCATGGTGGAATGGGCTTTATTGAAGAAACAGGAATCGCACAACATTATAGAGATGCTAGAATTCTCCCTATATATGAGGGCACCACTGCAATTCAAGCAAATGATTTAGTTTTTAGGAAGACGCTTCGAGACAATGGTAAAAGCATATTAGAATTAATTGATGAAATTAAAACTGATACAGAAGCATCAGCGAGTTCAGATCGATTACAAGAGTTATGTAAAAAAATGAATAGTTCAATTGACTCTGCGAAAAAAGTTGTTGAGCACATTGTTTCTACATCTAACAATAAAAAAAGACCTGCTGTATCGAGTGTTAATTATTTAATGATGTTAGGTTATATTTTTGGAGGTTGGATGATGATTAAAACTGCCAAAAAATCACTTGAATTAAAAGATAAAGGTGAAGTTGATAATGAATTTCTGGATGCAAAAATAGCTACATCAAGTATTTATGTATCAAGTATTTTGCCAAAAATTGATAGTTTAGCCTCCATAATTTTACATGGTGATGAAGATGTTTTAGCTATGAAACATCAATGGTTGTAATTTGGAAAAATTTAAAAATAAATTAAGTAATTTTTTTAGTTGGCTTTCAAAGGCAGAATTAGTTGAGCTAGACTCAGTGGATACTAGCGAAGATCCGATCAGACCAGACATTGACAATGAATTTCGCACCTCGTATGGCCGCAAGATTTATGGATTAAAATCTAATGAAGATGTAGAAGGTTTTATTTGTCTAGCATTCTGTAACGATGTACCACAAACAATGAAAGAATTAGACTTAATGAGCAAAAATGCTTTTCATGAAAAAAACGCAAACATTGCTGTAGCCTATACTGTTTGGTCAAGAAAAAGAGGAGCAGGTAAACAAACTATTTTTACAACAAAAAAGCTTGTTAAAGATGAGATGAAAAATATAGATCGCTTTATCACACTTTCTCCTTTGACACCTATTGCAACACATTTTCATATAAAGCATGGTGCTAAATTAGTAAATATCAATGCAACTTCGCAAAACTTTGAATACGACTTTAATTAGGTCCCAGAGTAAATAGGTCCACCCCCACCCTCAGGAGTTACCCACTCAATATTTTGAGAAGGTTCTTTAATATCGCATGTCTTACAATGAATACAATTTTGAGAATTAATTTTTAAAACTTTTTTCTGGAGGTCATTATCAAATTCAACTTCATACACACCTGCGGGGCAATACCTTTGGGCAGGTTCGTCGTATTTTTCAATAGTAAAATTAGTTGAAAGATCTTTATCATTAAGTAACAAATGGTTAGGTTGATCATCTGCGTGATTAGTTCCTGATAGATAAACTGAACTGGGTTTATCAAAAGTAATAACACCATCATATTTAGGATAGGTAATTTTTTTTGCTTTTTTAGCTGGGATCAAAGATTCATGATCAGCGTGCTTATGTTGAAGGGTAAAAGGAAGTTTACCTCCAAATATTTTTTGATCTAATCCAGTAAAAATCATTGCAGGTATCAGGCCCCATTGAAAACTGGGCTTTACATTTCTTGCTTTGTATAATTCCTCATATACCCATGAGTTTTTGAATTTTGACTCATACTCTGACAGTTCTTTATTGCTATTTATGTGATCATTGATGACTTCTGCAGCAATTATTCCACTTTTCATTGCGGTATGTGATCCTTTAATTTTTGGCATATTTAGAGTGCCTGCATCACATCCTATCAATAATGCCCCAGGCATATACATTTGTGGAAGGCTCTGCAATCCTCCCTCTATTAGAGCTCTTGCTCCATAAGAAATTCTTTTACCACCTTCTAATAATTTTTTGATATCAGGGTGAGTTTTAAACTGTTGAAATTCATCATAAGGAGAAAGGTATGGATTCTTATAATCCAAACCGATTACGTAACCTAGGTATATTTGATTATTTTCAGCATGGTAACAAAAACTACCTCCATATGTATCACTTTCAAGAGGCCATCCCACACTATGTGAAACTTTACCAAGTTGGTGATTTTCAGAGTTGATCTCCCAAATTTCTTTAAATCCTATACCGTATTGTTGAGGAGATTTGTTGTTGGAGTCTAAATTAAATTTTTTAAGAACCTCTTTTCCCAGGTGACCTCTACATCCCTCTGATAAAACTGTAACTTTACCTTTAATATTAATCCCAGGTTCATAATTATCTTTAGGTTTAAAATTTTTGTCTAAACCCATATCACCTGTTTGAACACCAATAACCTTTTGATCGTTATCATAAAGTAATTTACTAGCTGCGAATCCTGGAAAGATCTCTACTCCTAAGTTTTCGGCAAATTCACCTAACCATTTGCAAAGATTAGATAAGCTAATAATGTAGTTTCCATGATTTTTTAAAACATTTGGTAAAAAAAGGTTTGGCACCTTCATACTTTTAGTTTTTGTATAAAATAAAAAATCTTCTGATGTTACTGATGTATTGATTGGACTATTAAGTACTTTCCAATTTGGAATGAGTTCATCTAAAGCCTTAGTTTCAAAAACATTACCACTTAAAATATGAGCACCGACTTCAGATGCTTTTTCTAGTACACAAATAGACAAATTCGTATCGAGTTGTTTTAGTTTAATTGCTGTTGATAAACCAGCTGGACCAGCTCCAACTATTACTACATCGTAATTTAATTCTTCTCTCTGCACTTCGCTCATAATGTTGATTATATATTAAATATTACGATTCTATCTGATTAAGTAGATCTAACTCTTTAATAATTTCAGGTATTGCTTGAAATAAATCAGAAGAAAGTCCGTAGTCAGCTATATTAAATATCGGTGCCTCTAAATCCTTATTAATAGCGACTATGACTTTACTTTCTTTCATACCCGCTAAATGCTGTATTGCACCGGATATACCTACGGCAATATAAAGCTCAGGAGCAACCATTTTACCAGTTTGACCAACTTGATATTCATTGCCAATGTATCCTGAGTCAACAGCAGCCCTCGAAGCTCCAACAGCAGCATTAAGTTTATCAGCTAAATCATATAATAATTTAAAATTATCAGAGTTTTCAAGTCCTCTACCACCAGATACAACTACCCGAGCATTACCCAATTCAGGTCTGTCACTCTTTGATACTTCTCTACTTACAAATGTTGTTTTAACCTCTGAGTCGATGAAAGAAATATTTTCTACAGCAGCATCACCCCCTGTTTCTTCACATTTTTCAAAAGAAGTGGGTCTGACAGTCATTAAATTAATTTTTTGATCAGTCTGAACATAAGAAATAGCGTTTCCCGCATAAATAGGTCTGATAAAAGTATCTTGGGACTCTATACCTATGATATCGCTTATTTGTGTGATATCTAACAGAGCAGATACTCTAGGTAGCAGATTTTTTCCAAATGTACTAGAAGGTGCTAAAATGTGTGAATAGTTTTCAGCTAAATTAGAAATTATAGGAGATGATAATTCTGGTATTTGATTTTCTAATTTCTCATGATCACAAATAATTACTTTTTTAACTAACTGTATTGATTTTGAACTTTTAGCAAGATCTTCAATTTTATTACCTAAAATTAAAAGATGAATATCTTCGCTTAATTTTTTGGCAGCACTAATAGTATTAAGAGTTGATGATTTTAAATTTTTGTTATCATGCTCCGCTACTACAAGTACAGACATTTAAATTACTTTTGCCTCGTATTTTAGTTTTTGAACCAATTCTTTAACATCATTGACCATAATCCCTGCTTTTCTTTTTGGGGGCTCAATTACTTTTAAAGTTTTAATTTTTGATGATGTATCAATTCCAAGAGTGTCAATATCAATTGTCTCAAGAGGTTTTTTTTTAGCCTTCATTATATTTGGAAGAGAGGCAAACCTTGGTGTGTTTAATCTTAAATCACATGTTAAAACAGCTGGAAGTGAAGTTTCTAGGTTTTCAATACCTTCATCTATCTCCCTTGATATAAAAACTTTATTATTTTCAATTTTTAAATTTGAAATAAAACATCCTTGTGGCCAATTTAATAATGCAGATAAAATCTGACCTGTTTGATTTGAATCATCATCGATAGCTTGTTTACCCATTAAAACGAGATCTGGTTTTTCTTTATCAATTATTATTTTTAGTGTTTTAGCAACTGCTAATGGCTCTAATGTGTTTTGACTTTTGACCAATATAGATCTATCAATTCCCATAGCCATGGATGTTCTTAAAACATCTTGGGATTTATCATCTCCAATAGATACAGATATTATCTCATTCGCAAGACCCTGTTCCTTAAGCTTTACTGCCTCTTCAATGGCATTTTCATCTGGTGGATTAACAGACATTTTAACATTTTGTGTTTCTACTCCACTATTGTCGCTTTTTACTCTAATCTGCACTTTGTAATCAACGACTCTTTTGACAGCAACTAAAACTTTCATTTGAATTTCAATAAAATAAACTAAGTTAAACAACTTACAAGATCCAAAAACTATGACAAATATTAAGAGGAGGAAGATTTATAAAAATATTTATGAATTATTTATTAAATATACTAATAAACTTGATTTTAAAGAGATAAGAGAAAACTACATTTATAATGGAAATAGTGTCTCAGCTATTTGTTTTAACAAACAAGATCAAGTTTTTTATTTCATAAGACAGATGAGACCAAATTATTTTTTTAATAAATTTTCACCCTACCCTCTAGAAATAGTAGCAGGTGGGATTAAAAATAAAGAGTCAAGTAGACAGGCGATTATTAGAGAAATCAAAGAGGAACTTGGAGTCAAACCTATTTCGGTAAAAAAGTTGGAGTCACTCATTATTGCTCCAGATATTTTAGAAGAAATTACTGATATATATCTTGCATACGTACCTAGAATTACAAACTTTAAAATTATAAATCCTAATGAGGGAGAATATATAAAGATAATCCCGATGAAAAAAAAACAAATTTTAGAAATTTTAAAAACAAATAAAACACAAAATATTGTTACAAAATACGCTTTTTTAAAAATAAAAGAGCTTAAGATTTAATCTTAATCATCTCTTTATCATAGATAGGATAAAGATGCACATTGCAGGGAACTTTTTTAGTAGCTATCTCTAATTCGTAATTACCATTTTCTACAAAGTTTTGATCAATAACATCTTTACTTCTTATGTACCCATAACCAATAGATTTGCCTATGGTGTATCCGTAACCCCCACTTGATAACCAACCTACTTGTTTACCATCTCTAAATATAGTTTCTCTTCCTAAAAGTATTTGATTTGGATCATCACACGTAAAACCTGCAAAAATCTTTTTCAAACCTTTTGATTTTTGATTTAAAAGTGCTTTTTTTCCAATGAAATCTTTGTCAGAGTTAATTTTAGTTGCCCATCCTAATCCAGCCTCAAGAGGGGTATGGTCCGGCCCGATATCTGAACCCCAAGCTCTGTAGCCCTTTTCTAAACGACAACTCTCTATACATCGATATCCAGCATTAACTAGTCCAAATTGATTTCCATATTCCATTATCTTTGAATAAATTTCTGAGGAAAAATCTATTGGGAAATGAAGCTCCCAACCTAACTCACCCATGTAGGTTATTCTAATTGCATAAACATCTTTTGATGCAATTTTGATTTTTTTACATGTAGCAAATGGAAAATTATCATTTGATAAATCTGTATTTGTTAGCCCTTGAAGAATCTTTCTAGAATTTGGTCCCATTAATGAAAAAACTGAATTATCAAATGTTATATTTTTAACTTCTACTTCTAAATTATTTGGAATATTTGAAATTATCCAATCATAGTCATGGGTCATAAAACCTGTTCCAGTTATAATATAAAAGGTATTTTTATCTATAACTGTTATTGTTAAATCACATTCAATTCCACCATCGTCATTCAACATTTGGGTATAGATTGTCGAACCGATTGGTCTATCAATTTTATTTGCACATAAATACTCTAAAGCTTGTAGTGAGTCTTTACCTGATACAATAAACTTAGCGAAAGATGTTTGATCAATTAGAACAGCATCCTCTCTTGCGGCCTTTACTTCATTTCCAACAAATTCAAACCAATTTTGTCTGTCAAAGGAATAAATATCCCTAGGCTCACTTCCTTTTGGTGCAAACCAATTAGGTCTCTCCCAACCCATTTTTTCACCAAAGCATGCATTTGAGTTTTTAAGTTTTTCATAAATTGGAGATTTTTTAAATTCTCTCACTGAGGAGTTTTCCTCAAAAGGCCATGCCATAGTGTAATGTTTAGCATAAGCCTCATAAGTTCTTTTTCTCACCCACTCCAAATCTTGATGGGGTTTTCCAAATCTTCTTATATCAACTGGCCATAAATCGTAAGGTGGTCTTCCATTAGCTACCCATTCTGCAAGTGCCATTCCCGCTCCACCTCCAGCAGCTATCCCATATGCGTTGAAACCTGCGCCAACATAAAAGTTTTTTAATTCAGGACTCTCTCCTAAAATAAAGTTTCCATCTGGAGTAAAACTCTCAGGTCCATTTATTAATTCTTTGACCCCAGCAGTTTCAAGACTAGGGACTCTTCCAAGAGCATTATTCATTATTTGTTCAAAATGATCGTAATTTGAGTCTAAAAGTGAAAAATGAAAATCTTCTGGGACTGATTTTTCAGCCCATGATAAAGGGTTTGGTTCATACCCCCCCATTGCAAGGCCTCCAACTTCCTCTTTAAAATAAATTAACCTGTCAGGATCTCTTAAAGTAGGAAGGTCTGATTTAACACCCTCTATTTTTTCAGTAACCAAATATTGATGTTGAAAAGATACTAAAGGGACATTAACTCCAACATCTTGTGCAAACTGTCTGGTCCACTGACCACAACAACAAACAATTTTTTCACACTTTACTTTACCTTTAGATGTTTCAATACCTTCAATTACGCCATTATTTATAATTACCTTTGATACTCTAGTTTCCTCAAATATTTTTGCTCCTTTGTTTCTAGCTCCTTTAGCCAATGCTTGTGAAATATCTGTCGGATTTGCTTGTCCATCTGTAGGAAGGAAGGCTGCTCCATAAACATCATCTATATTCATGATTGGCCATAAATCTTGAGCCTCTTTTGGAGTAAGTAGCTCCATCTCCAAACCAAATGAATGAGCTGTAGTAGTTTGTCTTAAAACCTCCTGCCATCTCTCTTTATTACAAGCTAGTCTCAATCCACCATTCATCTTCCATCCTGTTCCTAATCCTGTTTCTTTTTCAAGCTTGTCATACAGATCAACAGAATATCCTAATAATTGAGTAATATTTGCATTTGTTCTTAATTGGCCAACTAGTCCAGCAGCATGCCATGTACTACCAGATGTTAATTTACCGCTTTCAATAAGTACAACTTCATGTCCTAAATCAGCTAAGTGATATGCAGTAGAGCAACCCACTATACCACCCCCAATTACTACAATTTTTGAACTATCTATCATTAAAGTTTATCAAATGACTCCTCAAATTTTTTGAGATTATCTGAAGTATACTCAGCATAATTAAATTCTATCTTAGAAGTGATCTCAGAGACCATACTCCACATTGTCTCTCTTAATAAACTAGCAGTTTTCATTGCGTTATATTTAATTATTAAATCTTTTGATGGTTTTTCTTTAAAATACATTTCTAAAACTTCATTTTCTAGATTTTCATCTAAATCATTATTAGAAGATAAACCTCCTATATCAAACAAAGGATCATTAAAACCACCATATTCCCAATCTACTACCCATATTTTAGAGCCATCATCAAGAAAATTTGCAGCCAATAAATCATTATGACCAAATACAATTTCTCTTGGAGAGGAGAGTTTTTCTAACTTTTCTGCTTTTTTTAACAAACTTGGAATTAATGAAATGTGAGAGCTATTATTATTTAATAAGTAATTTGAGTAGTACTTTATGACATAAAAAACCCAGAAAATTTGAGGCTGACCTGATAACTTGTTAGGTATTTCATCATGAATTTTTCTTATGATCGGAACAATTTTATTTAAATTTTCTCTTACAGTTTTTGGTTCAAGAGTTTTACTTTCAATGAATTCTAAGACCAATACTCCAGGTTCATTATAAATTAATTTTGGAGACACCCCTATTTGATAGGCTGCTTCACTAACAATAATTTCGTTTGATCGATAAACTAGATGTTCTGGTATATCTGAACCTAATCTAACAACTGATTTAGAACCAGAGTCTGATACTAAGAAATTAAGATTTGTAATTCCTCCCTCTAAAGGTTCAATATTTTCAAGATTTTTCCATATTGGAAGACTCTTGATTTTATTTTCAAATTCCATTTGATTAAAACATACTGATCTTTGAATTATTTTCTACGGATAAAATCCAAAAACATTTGAAATTTTTTATAGAATTTTTTTTAAAAGCTATAATAATCTCCATATATATTTAGGAGGTAGTATGGATCTAATACGTAGACTAAATGAAGGACCTATTTTGTGTGCAGAAGGCTATCTTTTTGCAATGGAGAGAAGAGGATATTTGCAGGCAGGAACTTACGTTCCTGAGGTTGTTCTTGATAATCCTGAAGTAGTAACTCAACTTCATAGAGAGTTTATTAGAGCTGGTAGTGATGTTGTTCAAGCATTTACTTATTACGGTCACAGAGAAAAGTTGCGTTTGATTGGAAAGGAAGAATTATTAGAACCTCTTCAAAAAAATGCATTAGAAATTGCAAAAAATGCTGCAGCTGAGTTTCCTCAGTTAGATTTAATGATAGCTGGTAATGTAGCTAATACTAATATTTATGACCCTGATGACAAACAATCTCACATTGATTGTCAAAAAATGTTTGAAGAACAAATAGCTTGGGCAAAAGAAGCTAATGTTGATTTTGTTATTGCTGAAACAATTAATTGGACTGGAGAAGCTAAATTAGCATTAAAGGAAATTAAAAATGCAGGTTTAATTGCTGTCGTAAATCTTGCTATACCTAAAGGTGACAAAACAAGAGAAGGTCATAGTGCTGCAGAGGCCTGTAAAATTTTGGAAGACCATGGTGCTGATGTAGTTGGCCTTAATTGTTATCGTGGTCCTGAAATGACAATGAAACTGCTGCCAAGCATTAGAGAAAAAGTCTCATGCCATGTGGCTGCATTACCTGTTCCATATAGAACAACTGAAGAATTCCCAACACACATGTATATAGAGGATCCAAATTGTAATTGTTTAGATGGTAATGTTTCTCATATTGCTCTTGATGGATTAACATGTAACAGGTTTGAAATGGCTGAATTCACCAAACAATGTATGGACATCAATGTAAATTTTATTGGTATTTGTTGCGGTGCCGACCCTCATCATGTAAGAGAAATGGCAGTTGCTATGGGTAGAAAACCAATTTCTTATAAATATTACCCTGATATGAGCAAACATTTTTCTCATGGCACAGAAAGCAGTCTTAAGGACATTAACAAAACTAACGAATGGCTTAAATAATTAATAAGACTTATAAAAAATAAATTTTAGATGAGTATATGGGGAAAACTTTTAGCTGGGACTTTTGGTTTTGCTCTTGGGGGGCCAATCGGAGCTATGTTAGGTGTAATAGCGGGTCACAGTGTTGATCGTATTCGAAACCAAAAATCTGATTCTAATATAGCCTCTAATTCACCACAAGAAATTATAACGATAGGTATAATTATTTTAGCAGCTAAACTGGCTAAAGCAGATGGTCAAGTTACAACTGATGAAATAAGCGCCTTTAAAGAAAAATTTAAAATACCTCCTGATTTTCAAAGTGATGTTAGCAAAATATTTAATGAAGCTAAAAAAAGCTCTGATGACTATCATCAATATGCTCAACAAATAGGAATGCTATTTCGTGGACAGCCTCAAGTTTTGGAGCAAATTTTAAACTTACTTTTTTATATCGCAGAGGCTGATGGTGAAATCAGCGACTCAGAGATAGTATTTATTCAAAATTGTTCTGATTATTTTGGACTTAATAAAGCTCAATATGAAAGCATAAAAACTATTTGGATGGATAAACAAATTGATCCATACAAAATTTTAGGAGTTGAGAAAAGTTTTTCTGATGGTGAAATTAGAAAGAGATGGATACAGCTAAGTAAAGAGTTACACCCTGACCAATTAAGAGCACAGGGTGTTCCTCAAGAATTAATCATTAAATCTGAAGACAGACTATCCGAGATAAATCAAGCCTACGATAAAATAAAAAGTATTCGCAAAATCAATTAAACTTTTTTTAACTGATCTGCTTTGGATTTGCCTTTGTCTTCAACAACTTCAAATTCGACTTTGTCGCCTTCATCGAGGCGGTCTAAACCTGCTTGTTGAACAGCTGTGATGTGGACAAAGATATCTTTATCTTCTCCATCAGGGGCAATAAACCCATATCCTTTTTTTGGGTTAAACCATTTCACTGTTCCTGTAGCCATTTATAGTCCTTTCTTAATCTTAAGTAGTAAATATTTAGTGTATCCAAACATAGTTAAAAATTTTATGAGATTTTTTTAATTAGTATTCAAATAGTAAGCCTAAATATTGGTAAACTTTTTATAGCAATTTTTCTAAATTTAAAGTTAAAAATGGTAAACCGGGCCGCTACCTTTACCAATTTTATACAAACTTCCTTTAATTATAGCTCTTTTTATGTAATTTCTTGATTTTTTGACAGAATTTAAAATATCTTCACCTAAAGCTAAATTCGAAGCAATTGCTGACGATAAAGTACACCCAGTTCCATGTGTGTTTTTACTGTTAATGATACTAGACTCAAAAAAGTGAATTTTTTTATTTTTTTTTATAAATAGACAGTCGAATATTTTTCCATTTTTAATTAAACCTTTGATCAGTATATCCTTAGCGCCAATTTTTTCTAAAATTTGAATTGCATTAATCATATCATCTTTACTATTAATCTTGGTATTTGTAAGAATTTCTGCCTCCTTCAAATTAGGAGTAATTATCATAGATTTTGTTATAAGGTTTTTAGTTAAACTTGATATAGCGCTTTTCTTTAAGAGTAAATAACCAGATGTTGAAACCATAACAGGGTCTAAAACAACTTTAGATATTTTATAGTTGTCAATAAATTTTGAAATTTCTTGAATAATTTTTTTATCACTTAACATACCAATCTTTATTGAGTCTGGTTTAATATCACTACACGTCGTATTAAGTTGTTCTCTAATGAACTTTGGGGTTGTATTAAAAATACTTTTGACCTCTTGAGTATTTTGTGCAGTTAAAGCAGTAACTACAGACATCGCATAACATTTAAAGTATGTTATAGTTTTAATGTCAGCTTGGATACCTGCCCCTCCTGATGAGTCAGATCCTGCAATTGTTAATACAGTTTTATATCTTTTCATAACTTGAAATAATTTTACTTACATCCATACAATTCTTTTTAATATTACCTTTTAATAAAGAGGATATCATAGCAACACCATGGATTTTTAGTTTAAGTATACTATTTACATCACTAATATTGATTCCTCCTATTGCTATTAAAGGAATTTTTGTAGCTTTAGCACAAATTTTAAGCCCGCTTAAACCAAAATAATTTTTCATTTCTTTTTTTGTATTAGACGAGAAGGCTGAAACACCTATGTAGTCAACTCCCTTTAACTTTTTTACCTTTATGAATTCATTTTTATTACTTGCTGAAACTCCTATTATAGATTTTCTTCCCAATATTTTTCTAGCTTGATTATACGGTAAATCATCCATACCAACATGCGCACCATGAGCATTTATAGATTTTGCAATATCAACACGATCATTGACAATGAGAGTTTTTTTAAATTTAACACAATCTTTTTTTAAATCTTTTCCTAAGTTGTATAAATCAATTGTTTTTAAATTTTTAAACCTTAATTGAATACAATCGACCTTACTCTCAAATATTATTTTCAAATAACTATCTAACTTACTTAATGGTGTAAGTTTATCGTCAGTAACAAAACAAAATTTAAACACTAGTAATCTTTAAATTATCTAAAATTTCTTTTTCTGTAATATTATTTAATTTGTTCAAGAAATTTACTTGAAAATCTCCTGGCCCCTCTGATTTTGATGCTGCGAGTTCTCCTGCGATTGAAAAAATAGCCGCTGAGCTTATCGCAGATTTATATAAACTTTCACCTACAGCAGCAAATGCTCCTACTATGCACGATAAAGAGCAACCAATAGCTGTAACCTTCGTCATAACACTCGATCCATTTGAAATTTTAGTGACATTATCTTCGTAGATAATAAAGTCATCACTACCGCTTATAAATACAACACAATTATTCTCGTTAGATAAAATTTTTCCAGACTCAATAACTGCGTGACTTTCAATTGATGAGTCAACTCCCTTTGAAGATATTTTATTTTGATCTACTAGTGATTGAATTTCAGATGCGTTTCCTCTAATAATTAAGTTTTTAGAGCTTTTAATAATGTCAAGAGAAGTTTGTGTTCTTAACTTACTCGCACCTGAACCCACAGGGTCTAATATGATTGGTTTTTCTTGTTCAACATAATATTTAGAAGCCTCTAAAAAGCTAGGCCTCCAATTATCGTCTAACGTTCCAATATTATTAACAAGACAAGACGATATAGTAGCTATTTCTTTAAGTTCATTTTTTGCATGAGACATCAAAGGAGATGCTCCGATAGAGAGAAGAATATTAGCGTTTATGTTCATTGCCACGTAATTTGTAATACAATGTACAAGCGCTCCTTTATCTCTTAAATTTTTTAAATCATTATAAATATGCTCCATTATATACCTTTCTTTTTCATCAAAAGTGTCAATATTGTTGAAAATAGAATTGGCACTAAAAATGATGAGAATAATTTATAGTTATTAATAAATGTGAAATTAATATTTAAAAAATCGCTCAATATATTTTTACTATAAGAGGGGTCGGGAAATATTAATACTCCCAGTAGTAAGCTCAAAAAAGAAATTATGTATATTTGTTTAGTAGTGATATTAAAACCAAATAATCCCAACAAAAAAGGTAAAACTAAACAACAACAAATTAAATCGGCAATTAAGAACACGTATAGGACATTGTAGCCTTGTGAAGATAATATGAAAACTGCCACCAAAAAAACAATAATAAAGTATAAATTTGAAGAGGATTTTAAGGAGTAACTTGTGCTCAGGGAGACAATCTGAGAATTTATCGCATTTATTAATGTATCAATACTACTCAATACAAGGGAAGTAGCTAATATTACAAAAATGTATTTTATAAATGAAGTCTCGAGTAAATCGAAAAGTTTCACAAATGTTAAATCAGGATCATCCATTGCGTAAAGTGAGATTGAAACTAGTCCAGAGTATCCAATGAAATAAACAATTATAAATATAATAAAAGCAGATATAACTAAACCAATACTAAGTGTTTTATTATCTTTAGCAGCATAAATTCTTTGCCAATTACCATGGTGAAAAAGATTGGTAAATGTAACTGCTATTAAAAAAGTCAAACCTGTTATCCATAGGAATTGATTATTAAAATCAAATAAATGTGCATTTTCGATCATAAATGAAGAGTTATTTGAAAAGTCTTGGAATGGAATTTTAAAAACTAAAAAAAAACAAATTCCTATAATGAATATGAATTGAATTAAATCGGTGAATATTGTTGCCGACAATCCTCCAATTAGAACGTACGATAAAGCAATTAATATTATTATCATTGAAGAAATCCAATAAGGTGTATCATTTAAAAAATTAAAGAACTTTGAGATAGCTGTAATTTCAGCTATTAAGAAAACTGTCATATAAACTAACGAAACTATTATAACAAAGTGGGATAAGTTCTTGCCAAACCGATTTTCGATACAATCGTGAAAGCCTGTTGAGTTTGGAAAAACCTTTCTTACATATTTCCCTATAAAGATGAATAAAACTAAAGGCATCGCAGCTCCAAGTGCATAACCAATCACATTACCCATTCCACCCCAAGTAGCTGCTGCGGCAGGAGAAAATATTATCCAAAAACCCAATGCAGAAGATACAAAAGAAGATATTGAAAAAAATAAGTTATATTTATTTTTAATAACGAACTTATCATCTGATAATTCATTTTTTTTCAAAAAAAAGAATGACGCAGTAAAAATTAATCCAAAAATAATTAAAAAAAGAATTTCCATCTAATTTGTTCTTGTTTTAAAAGTATTTAAGGGAAACTTCCTACGCCAGAATTACCTGGATCAGGTTCGAGGGTTAAGTATTACCTTTCTCAGCCTTTCAGCACCCCTTAAGCTTTAATATTATCAAACTAACTAAAATAAATCAATTATCTTTACTAAAAACAAATTTAATATTAAAAACATCACATGAAAATAATTGAAAACTTCTCTGACTCTAAAGGAATATCTAGTAATTCAAAAGACTTCATAAAATTATATAAACCTAGTACGGGTGAGGAATATGCGCATGTTCCAAAAACAACAAGAGATGAGTTTGAAAAAATTATTAATAAAATGAAATTAGCACAACCTTTATGGGCTAATACACCCATTACGAAAAGAAGTGAAATTTTATTTAAATTTAAAAATTTAATTGAAAAAAATTTTGATTTAATAGCAAAAATAATATCTGAAGAGCATGGCAAGGTTTTTTCTGATGCTAAAGGATCTTTACAAAGAGGTCTTGAAGTAGTTGACTTTGCATGCGGTATTCCTCATTTATTGAAAGGAAATCACTCAATTAACGTTGGAACAAACGTAGATTTGTTTGATATTAAGCAGCCTTTGGGAATTTGTGCTGGTATTACACCATTTAATTTCCCAGCTATGGTTCCAATGTGGATGTTTCCATTATCTATAGCATGTGGAAATGCCTTTATGCTAAAACCTTCTGAGAAAGTTCCTCAATGCTCTTTAAAACTTGCAGAATTAATGAGTGAAGCTGGTCTACCTGATAACGTCCTCACGGTCGTAAATGGCGATAAAAATATTGTAGATCTAATACTTCAGTGTGAAGATATATCTTCAGTAAGTTTTGTTGGCTCAACACCTGTTGCTAAGTACATTTACACCGAGTGTTCAAAAACAAATAAAAGAGTTCAAGCTCTTGGTGGTGCTAAAAACCATATGCTTATAATGGAAGATGCGAATTTAGAGGATGCAGTAAATGGACTAATTGGAGCAGCTTTTGGATCTGCTGGTGAACGTTGTATGGCAACATCAGTTGCTATGCCTGTTGGAAATATTCAAAAACCATTTATGGATTTGCTAAAGGAGAAGGCAAGTAAAATCAAAGTTGGGGAGTCTTTAGACCCACAAAGTGAAATGGGACCTCTCATTACAAAGGAACACAAACAAAAAGTTCTATCATATATTGAAAAAGGTGTTCAAGAGGGTGCAAAATTAGAGTTAGATGGAAGAGGAATTAGTCTTCAAGGTTATGAAAATGGTAATTTTGTTGGTCCTACAATATTTAATAATGTTACTGATGGTATGACTATATACAAAGAAGAGATTTTTGGCCCTGTTTTATCTGTTCTTAATATGAATAATTTTGAAGAGGCTATAAAACTGATTAATAAACATCAGTTTGGCAATGGCACTTCTATTTATACATCAAGTGGTTCATTAGCGAGAAATTTTATGAAAAATGTCCAAATAGGAATGGTTGGGATAAATATTCCTATTCCAGTTCCAATGTCTTTTTATACTTTTGGTGGCTGGAAAGGTTCAATATTTGGTGGTCATGGAATGCATGGAGAAGAAGGGATTAATTTTTATACAAAACGTAAGACAATAACATCGAGATGGCCAGATGATGTCGCAGGGGCTTCACTCAACATGCCAACTATGAAATAATGAATCATGGACAAATTTAAAGACAGACAAAAAGCCTTTGAAGCAGAGCAAAGCCAAAAAGAGCAAACAGAATTTGAAAAAAGAAATTCAAGAAACAAAATCTTTGCTCAATACATTTTAGATGATATTGGACAATCCGATAATTCAGAATTACTGAGAGAAATAATATTATCTGATCTTGAGGAACCAGGAGATGAAGACATAATACGTAAAGCCTTAGATGTATTAGCTCAAAATAATGGTAGCCTGACTAGAGAAGATCTAGTAAAAAAACTCTCAGAAATATAATCTACCAAGACCCATTATTTTGCATACTGGCCCAAGGCTCTTTTATTTCAAGGCTCTCACCTTTTTGAAGTAACTCTATTGATATGCCGTCTGGTGATTTTATGAATGCCATATATCCATCTCTAGGAGGCCTGTTTATCACAACATCCTTTTTAATAAGATTTTCACAAACTTGATAAATATTATCTACTCTAAAAGCTAGATGACCAAAATTTCTGCCACCATTGTATTCTTCCTTGTCCCAATTGTAAGTTAATTCTAAAAGAGGTTTCTTTTTACTATCAGCAGTGTCTTTATCATCAGGAGCACAAAGAAAAATTAGAGTAAATCGACCCTTTTCACTCTCTTTTCTCGAGTATTCAATTAGTCCTAATTTATTACAATAAAAGTCAAGTGATTGCTCAATATCACTTACTCGAACCATTGTGTGCAAATATTCCATTAAGATTAAATATCAAAAAATTTTAAATCTGTCTAAAAATATCTAAAATTGCTTATTGCTTCCAAGGACTATTTTTTTTCGAAGGACAGTTTCACGATAAAAAATATATCCGACTGAAAGTAAAATTAATGGACCTCCTAGTAGCACCTCTTTCGAGAGAAACTCACCAAAAAAAATATAACCGATGACAAATGCCCAAACAACAGAAGTGAAGTCTAAAGGAGCAAGAACAGAGGCTTCTGCTAATTGAAAAGATTTTGTAAGACAAAATTGAGCAGTAAACCCTAAAAAACCCGAAGCAATTAGAAAAACTAAGTCTAAATTATTTGGCCATATCCAATCATCACTATAGAAAAATAAACTTGAAACTGTTCCAAATAAAGTAAAGGCCCATACCGTTAAAATATTATTATTAGTTATTAATATTTTTTTTAGAATTATCACTGCCATTGACAAAAAAATACTAGCTAAAAGTGGTAAAACAGAATAGTTGTTTAATAAATTCACGTCCGGTTTCAAAATAATTACTACTCCTATAAAACCAATAATAATTGCAATTACCCTCCTATATCCAATTTTTTCACCCAGAAAAAAAATTGATAATATAGATATAAAAAAAACAGATGAAAAACTGATTGTTTGCATTTCGATCAGCGGAACATATCTAAGAGATATGAAGAAAAGACTCATAGCTGAAATTCCTACTAAACCTCTAAAAAAATGAAGTTTATAATTGTTAATAGAAGATATTTTTAGATTTAAATAATAAATGACAACTATCAATGGAATAAGAGCAAATAGATTTCTGAAAAAAACTACCTCAAATAATGGTAAGTTGTCACCTGTTGCTTTTATACATACGCTCATTAAAACAAAAAAAAGGACGGACAAAGACTTGTAGATAAATGCTGACATGTGGTTAATCTAAATATATTAAATATGAATGAATTTACTAATAGTTAATGGATATGACAAAAACGGATGGGGTAAACTAGCTAGATATGGATTACAACCAATATGTGAGTTTTATAGAGACCAACTAAAAATAATTAATACAAAAATAAAAACTACATTCATTTATCCATCTATGAACTTAGATGAAAATTATGATGAAAGTTTTATCAAATCATTTACCGGCATTGTGTGGACAGGTTCAAGTCTCAATATTTATGATAATACAAGAGAAATTAAAAACCAAATTTCTCTCATGAAAAAGTTATCAAAGTTAAAGGTAAATATGTTTGGTAGTTGTTGGGGTATGCAACTTTTTACTGTTGCAAATGGTGGCGCAGTTAAAAAAAATCCTAAAGGTAGAGAAATTGGAATAGCCTATAATATAAATATTAATAAATATGGTGCGCATCATCCAATGTACAAAGATAAGCCCTTGATATTTGATGCTTTTGCTTCTCATATTGACCATATATCCCAAAAGCCTAATCGATCTCATGTTCTGTCAGACAATCATTACTCAATTCAGTCTCTTGTAAGCAATAAATTTTGGGGTACCCAATATCACCCTGAATTTAATTTTAAATACACAGGACAAATTTTAAATGCAAGAAAAAATATTTTACTCAAAGAAAAACTGTTTAGTAAAAATCAAATACAAGGGTTAATCAAAGACTTTAAAAGACCTAATAACAAGAGTTATAGTCAATCTTTGTTAAAAGATACTTTAAGACACAAAGAATTAAAAAATTGGCTAAGTTATTTAAGAAAGAATTAATATAATTCTTTAAATTCTTTTAGATTATTACAAACTGAAAATAAATCTTTAAAGTTTTTATAAGCAAATTTGGAGTTCATTACTTTCTTGTATTGATTAATTATATCAGACCAATAATTATTATAATTAAACAAAATACATTTTTTACCCTTTATAACACCCAATTGAAGAGCGCTGATTACTAAACTAATTTCTTCTATTGTACCCCCACCCCCGGGTAAAGCGACAAAACTATCTGACAATTGTAAAAACTTTGTTTTTCTTTGCTCCATTGTTTTCGTAACATATATTTTATTAATTTTTGTGTGAATTTTCTCACGCTTATCTAGAAAAGATGGGATAATACCAGTTACATGGGCGTTATATTTTAGTGCTGTCTTAGCAACAACACCCATTAATCCATTTTCTCCACCTCCATAAACAATGTCATAATCATTTTGTGCTAGATATTTTGTAACTGTTATAGCTAAATCTTTAAAATTTTTGTTTGATCCAAACATAGATCCGCAAAATACGGCAACTTTATGTTTAGAATTTTTCAATTTCATATAGATTTACTGTACAACAATATTAAAAAAAATGACTAAAAAAAATAACATTGAAGAGCTTAAAAAAGTAAGAAAGAAAATTGATAATATTGATAACAAGATTATTGAGCTGATTGGTGATAGATTTAAAGAAATACACAAAGTCACTAAATTAAAAGAAAATAGAGAAGAAATAATTGATCACGAAAGAATTACTCATATTTTAAAGTCTGTTCAATCAAAAGCAAAAAAAAATAAAATTGACACTGAAATAATTGTAAGAATTTGGCAAATTTTTATACAAGAAGCTATTAAACTAGAGTCTGCAAAAATAAAAAAATAATCACACCAAAACGATTACTAACATTATAAATAAAATTGATATTAGAATTGTGCCTGCAAAACTAGGTGTTGTAACTTTAATGTAGGATAAATTACTAAATTTATAAGATTTACTTAATACTTGTTTAAAAGATAAACCTAAATTTTTATATAAACTATCTGTTAATAAACCTATTTTTTTAAATAAGGGTTTACCAATACCAGGTAACATTTTTCTGTAAAACCAATCAGAATTTAAAACAGTTGATCTAATCTCGGAGGGATAAAGTTTAAATTTAACTAAAAATAAAAATGCAATAATTGCAAAAACTAAAAGTTGTAGCTGACTTATTACATGGTCTAAAGTATAGGGCTGATACTCAACTGCGTATGGAAGTATTTGATACAAATATTTAGGGAATACACCTATAGCAATACATAAAAAAGCAGCGATGCCCATTGAAATGAGCATATTAATTGGAGCCTCTTTAACTTTATTCTTCCTCTCGTGTGCAAAAAAAGCAAAGTAAGGAATTTTTATCCCTGAGTGCTCCAAAACACCTGCGGATGCAAAGAATAAAATAAAGTAAATTAAAACCATTCCCATACCTCCAAGCGAGGACATTATTAAAGATTTGGCGACAAATCCGCTGAACAACGGAAATGCAGAAATAGACATGGCCCCTATAATGCAAAATATTGTTGTGAATGGCATGTATTTGTAAAGGCCACCTAATTCAGAAGCTTTTGTTGTTCCAGCTCTGTATAAAACAGCACCCATACTCATAAACAAAAGAGCTTTATAAATTATATGAACGAACGCATGCGCTACCGTTCCATTAAGAGAAAGTTCTGTCCCAATACCAATACCAACAACCATAAAGCCTAATTGGTTATTAAGACTAAATGACAAAACTCTTCTTAAATCATTTTCTATGACTGCAAAAAATACAGGAAAAGCTGTCATTATAGCACCTATCCAAATCAGTGAGTCAGTGCCTGGAAAAGTTCTAGCTAAAGCATAAATTGCCAATTTTGTTGTAAAAGCAGAAAGTGCCACTGTGCCAGTAACCGAAGACTCAGGGTAAGAGTCTTGTAGCCAACCATTTAAAAGAGGAAATGCAGCCTTAATTCCAAAAGCAATAAATATAAAAATTCCAAAATTTGTTTTTAAATCTAGAACAGCTAAATTATGGTTTCCTGTTTGATATAGCATTAAGCATGCGCCAATTAAAAGTAATACACCTGAAGAAACTTGAATGATCAAATATCTCATAGCTGCATCTTTTGCTGCATTTGTATTTCCAGCAAAAACTATAAAGACTGAAGTAAGAGCTGTTGCTTCCCACCAAATAAATAAACTAAAAAAATCTCCTGCGTGGAGAGCACCAATAGCAGAGCCTGCATAAGCTAGTGTCGCCATGTGCTCCATTAAATTTTTACTGTGCCAGCTAAAAATTATTACAAGTATAGCTGCAATATGAAAAATAATAGCAAATGGAAGAGTTAAACTATCTGATTGATATAATATTAAATTTAAACCAAGTATGTCCCACTCTAAAAAAGTTCCATAACCATTAAATAAAGATAAAGCTGATAAACCCACCGATAATAACATCGCAGGATGTCTAAAGTATTGAGGAATGGTTGGCAATAAGAATGAAGTAATTATCATAATTAAACCGGGAATAAAACTACTGATCATAATAATCCTCCTTCCTCATTAAGAATTTCCTCAGCCACTTTCCTAAAATGACTATAAAAACAAAACTTACAAAACCGAAAAATGCTGGGAAGCCATATATCTCGGCAAAGGAAAAGTATTCATGTCTGTGAAAAGTAAAGTCTAAAAAAATTAAAAGTACTCCGATTATAAGTATGTACTTTGTAAAGCTTTTACCCATACTCTTTAAATCATTTTTTTTCATTTAATTCACTATTACTCCACTAATATTATTCAAAAAATAGTTTGCATAAAAAAAGAAAACTAAACAGCCTAAACCTGTAATTAATGGTGGCCAAACAGTTAAAGGGGCTTTAATTAATTTTATTTCTTTCTTAGAGTTTTGGGTGAAACCTATTACTACAGGCTGTAAAAGATAATAAATATTTAGCAATGAGGAAATACCTAAGATTATTGCAACGATTATAAATTCTCTCTCAATAGAGCCCATGATTAAATAAAATTTACTCCAAGAACCAATAAAGGGAGGAACCCCAATAATAGAAAGAGCCCCTAAAGTGTAAGCAAAAAATATTAACGGTAATTTGTAGCCCATACCTTTTAGGTCACTTACCTTTTTAATGTGGGCAGTTACATAAATAGCACCTGCACAAAAGAATAGAGTTATCTTACCTAAAGCATGAGTTATAATATGAAAAGATGCCCCTTTTAGAGCTAAAGATGAAGCCAAAGCTGCTCCCAAAATAATATAGGAAAGTTGACTTATAGTAGAATAAGCTAATCTCGCTTTTAAGTCATCTTTTGTTATCGCTATGATACTAGAAGCCATTATAGTGAAACATGCTAACCAGACTAACCAGTCAGAGCTTTTTGTTTGAAGTAAAAAGTCTGGACCAACAATATAAACAACGACCACAAGAAAGCTAAATACACCAGCTTTTACTACAGCAACGGCGTGGAGTAATGCAGAAACTGGAGTTGGCGCCACCATTGCAGCAGGCAACCAACGATGAATAGGCATAATTGCTGCTTTACCTATACCAAACACAAGCATAGCTATTAGAAAAGATAGGTACTCTGCTGGGAATTTATTCATAAGTATTCCCCCATCTTGAAAATCTAAAGTACCTGTTTTAAGCCAAATCCAAAATATAGCTGGTAAGAAAAATATTAAAGAGGTACCTACTAAAATCGACAAATAGAGCCTTCCTGCAGATTGCGATTCAGCGTTTTGCTTATGTCCAACTAAAGGGAAAGTTGAAAAAGTTAATATTTCATAAAAAATAAATAAGACTAGAAGATTTCCAGACCAAGCTATTGCCAATGCAGCATGGATTGCGATTGAATAAAAAATTACAAATCTTGTTTGATTTTTTTCACCAGCACCCCTCATATAACCAATAGTGTAGATAGATGCCAGTATCCATAATGAAGATGCCACTAAACTAAAAATAGATCCAAGAGCTGATACTTTAAAAGCAAAATCTACCCCATCAAAAAGTGTAAAAAAAGTTATTTGATATACCTCATTATTTTGTATTCCGTGAAAAATTTTTAAACTGATTACAAAGGTTATGAGACCTCCAATTATACCAAAAGAGTCTCTTAAGTTATTATTATATCTACAGACATAAGAAAATAATGCTGCAAAAAGTGGGATGATAATACCCAGTATAATTAAAAACGAATTACTCAATTTTGATAACCTGATATTAAATAGTCTGCGGACAAGTTAGAAAATTCAATTATTGGTGTTGAATATATCCCAAAAACAATAATTGAAATTGTAACTATCCATATTGGTAAATAAATATAAGCATCTTCTTTTTCAGATTTAAATTTAATTTCTGAAAACCACATCTGTTCCACTATTTTCCAAAAATATACAACAGCTAATGCGGAGCTTACCGCAACTAAAGCGATTGAAAGATACATCTGGTTTGTATAAAGAGCTTGAAATAAATATAATTTTGAAATGAAGCCATTTGTTAGAGGTAATCCAATTAAAGATAATCCACAAATTAATAAAGCAAATGAAGTTATGGGGTATTTATAGCCAAAACCCTTTAAACTGTTTAGGGTTACTCGATCCTTATAAAGAATAGCGAAGTAACCAACAGCCATAAATAATCCTCCTTTGATCAAAGCATGATTAAATATATGCACAAAGCCCGAAGCTACTCCACTGTGGTCTTTAAGGCTAAAAGCCAGTGTGATGTAACCAATTTGCGCAATTGAGGAAAATGCCAAAAGTTTTTTGATATCATCTTGATAGATGGCTATTACAGTCCCAATGAATATAGCGAGTAAAGATAGAGGATATAAAACAAAATCTAAAAACAAACTTAAATAGCTCGGATAAATTATGAATACTTCGTACAAAAGTCTCACAAAAAAATAAAGAATTGTTTTTGTCGCTAAAGCAGCCAAAAGTGTTGAGACAGCTGATGGAGCATAACTATATGCAGGTGGTAACCAAATATGGACAGGAAAAATTGCAGCCTTTACCATAAGACCTATAAGCATGAATGACATACCTGCGAAGATAGCTAACTGACCATCGGAATATTGGGCCAGTTGAATTACAAGATCATTCATGTTCAACGTACCTGTCATAGCGTAGGCAAAGCCAACCCCAATTACATAAAATGTAGCCCCGATCGCCCCGATAATTAGATAATTAAAAGCTGCGAGTAATGCTTTTCTATTTTGTCCTGCACCTAAGGCAATTAAAGAAATAGAAGCTAATGCAGATATTTCTAAAAAGACAAATAAATTGAAAATATCATTGGTTAAAATAATCCCGTTCAGGCTTCCAACTGCCAATAACCACAAAGAATACGCCTTTCCAGAATCCCTATAGTCAATTTCATTCAAGAAGATTTTTCTTGAGTAAAATGTTGATACCAAAACAAAAATTGAAAATAACAATTGAAGTCCAATATTCACCCCATCTATTTTAAAAGAAATACCCCATGGTGGTTCCCAATTTCCAAACTCATATATAATTAAACCAGAAACAGAAATTTCTTTAAGAAGATGTAAAGATAAAAATAAATGTAACAACAAAGTGATGATTGAAATTATCCAAGGCCATATTTTTGACGGCATAAATGCAATAATTGCAGAAATAAGTAGAGGTAAAACTACTACCAATGCAGGAGCATCGTCTAAAAATATATCAAACATTTATTTATCTGACTTTAGCTCCAAAGACTCTATTTCTTTTTCTTCAATTGTTTCGTAGTTCTTGTAAATTTGTAATACTAAAGCTAATCCAAGCGCTGAAGTAGCCACTCCAACGACGATAGCGGTCAGTATTAAGACGTGTGGCAATGGATTTGAATAGGCATTTGCCATTTTTGTTAATATAGGGGCGGTTCCATCTAAAACTTTTGCGAGTGATACAAAAAATACAAAAACTGCAGTTTGAAAAATTGCTAAGCCAACTACCTTTTTTAAATAGTTTTGACTTGTGATGATTATAAATAATCCGCCAACCATAAGTAAAATAAAGGCAAAATGGTTCCAAAAATAAATAAAATTACTCATTAATTTCCCCAAAGGAAGCAAAAGAGTGATACAAAGCAATCATTACAGTTGCAACTGTAATGCCTACTCCTAGCTCAACTAATATAATACCAATATGTTGACCAGTTGATGGGTCTGATGACAAAACATTGTAATCTAAATACATCCCATCAAGAAATATTGAAACTATTCCGACACCTGCATATAACAAAACACCTATGCACATTAAATATCGATTGATCATTATTGGAACTAAAGTTTCTCCTTTTGAAAGCCCAAATATCATTGAATACAATATAAATGCTGCCGCTACTATTACCCCAGCCTGAAATCCACCGCCTGGTCCATAGTCACCATGAAATTGAACGTAAAGCCCAAATATAATAATCGGTGCAAAAAGAATTTTGCTAACAACGCTTAATACTGGACTAGATGAAATTTTATCTCTCATTTTTTTTATTTTTTTTAAAATTAGTTTTACGATTAAGAGTGTTGCTAGTTAATAAAGCAATGACACCTAAGCCTGCGGTAAATATTACTATTGTTTCTCCCAAAGTATCAAAACCTCTATAACTTGCTAAAATATTAGTAACAACATTAGGTATATGAAAAAAATCTTTACTTTCCTTTAAGTACTCTGGAACTACATGAAGATGTATTGGTGCATTAGGATCTCCTAATAAAGGGAGGTTTGCAATTATAATAATCAATATAAGTGATATCGCTACTGCAAGAATAATACTCGGAAATAAGTTTATTAATTTATTTTTTTTTCCTTCTGGTAATTTCGCAGCAGCCATTACCATTAAAATTGTTGATATACCAGAACCAACTGCAGCTTCAGTAAATGCTACATCAACCGCATCTAAATTCACATATATAGCTGAGCATAACAAAGTAAAAGCGCCTGTGAGTGCGACAACACTTATTAATGACGTGGTTTTAAAAATAAAAAAGGTTGTTACCAATAGAAGCGAAATTAAGAAAAAATTAATTAATAAAAAGTTCATTTTTTATTTTTTCCCTTTGGCTTATACCCCGACTCATGTGCAAATAGAGCTATTGCATGGCCTGTTACAGGGCTAGTAAATATTAAAAATAAAGGTATTAATAAAAGTTTAAGACTTAATAAACTAAAACCAGAATAAACTATCAAAGCTAAGACTATAAAACCTGATCCTAGAGTATCAATTAAACCAGCAGCATGAATTCGACTAAATACATCGGGTAACTTTATAAGGCCTAGACTACCAGATAAAATGAAGAAGCAGCCAATAGCTAATAAGACTAAAGAAACTAACTCGATATAATTATACGACATTACTTTTTTTTCTTTTTATTTTGTAATACCTAAGTATTGCAATGGTGCCTAAAAAATTCAAAAGTATATACATCAAAGAAATATCGACAAAATCAGGTCTATCGAATGCAAAACCATGAACACTGATACCTATGGCTATAATAGTTCCAATGCTTGATATAGATAATATTCTATCAAAAGGAGTTGGTCCTTTGATTGCTCGAACTAAACATAATGCTACAGAGACGCCCAGAACAATTAAAGTTGCAAAAAAAATCATTTATCTAAATCCGTAATTACTTTGTTCATATCATCTGTTTGCAAGTCTTCTGATAGCTTCTTACTTAATGCGTGAACTAGAAATGTTTTTTTATCTACTTCTATTGTTACTGTACCCGGAGTAAGAGTTATAGCGTTTGCATAGTTTGCAATACCTGTTCTATTCTTCTGAGATGCTTTAACGCTTATTAGTTGTGGAGAGTATTTACCATTCCATATTAAAGCTGTTGTAGTAATTCCAGATTTAAAAATTTCTTTAAATAACCAAATCCAATAAAATGGTAATCTAAGAATAATTTTTAAAGGAAGAGAGTCTTCCTCGAGAGCTTTAGCTCTATAAGACATCCAAAAAACAAAAAGAACACTGACTAGTCCAAAAAAAAGTAAAAGCGATTTAAGGTAACCAGATAAAATAAACCAGAATACAAAAAGTATTATGAAATAAGTTATAAATGATAAGGTCTTAAGTGAATCTTTATTAAGTTTAGCCACTAAAAGCTATTATGAGAATAAATCACCCTCTGTAAATACTGCAGTATTCATGTCTTTAACAAATAATTTACCTTGGTCTGATTTAAATCTTGATACCTCAATAAATCCACCTTTAACTGCGATTCTGACGTTTTCAGCATTAATTGATATGATTTGACCTGGAAAATGCTCAGCACTTTGCTCGTCAATAAACTTAGAGTCATAAAAGACATACTCATCACCCATGAATTCAGCCCATGCACCAGGCTGAGGGTTGCAACCCCTTATTAAATTATAAATTTCGTTTCCGGGTTTTTTCCAATCAATTCTTGCATCACTTTTTTTACACCAAGACTCATATGTTGCTTTAGAGTCATCTTGAGGTGTCTTTGGTGCATTACCAGACTCAATTAAATTTGCAGCTTCAACACATGCTTCAAGACCTAATGGAAATATCTTTTTAAAATAAACATCTCCTAAAGTATCATCAGGACCAATATCAACTTCTTTTTGAAGTAATATTTCACCCTCATCTAGCCCATCATTTGGATAAAAAATTGAAAGACCTGTTTTTGTGGAGCCACCAATTATAGGCCAGTTTATTGAACTTGGCCCTCTATGGAGTGGAAGTAGTGAGGGGTGAAAACAAATAGATCCATGAGTGGGAATATCTCTCGCTCCTTCAGGCACAAAAATTATTACATAAGCCATGACACATAAATCCGCACCATGAGACTTAATTTGGTCTAGTACCTCTTGGTCTTTAAAATTTGAGGGTTGGTAAACAGGCAAACTAACACTTTGAGCGTATTCTTTAACAGGATCGACTGGTTTACCCTCTTTGTCAGGTGCACAATATACTGCTACTACTTCATGGTCTGTTTCTGTATGAAATTTTTCTAAAGCACTTTTTCCAAATGCCTGTTGCCCCATTAAAATTATTTTCATTATTGCTCCTTAAATTAAAATATATCTTATACTGCTCCGGCCTCTCTTACAGCTTTAATTTCATCGTCACTCATCTGACAAAATTCTTTTAATATCTCATCAGTATGCTCTCCGAGAAGTGGAGATCTTTCAACTTTTGCTGGGGAGTCAGATAACTTAATCGGATTACCAACAGTCAAATATTTCCCTCGTTCAGGGTGATCGACTTCAACTATAGTATTAGTGTCTCTCAGACCTTGATCTTCAGCTAATTCTTTTAGAGATAATATTGGACCAACTGGTATATCTAAAGGGTTACATATATCCATTACCTCAAATTTAGTCTTGGTCATTGTCCATGACTCAATTGTATCAAATATTTCGTTTAACCTTGGTAGTCTTTTAGCAGGAGTTGAGTAATTTTCATCCTCTTTCCATTCGGGTTTACCAATAACATCACATACTTTTTCCCAAACAGCCGCCTGGGTAATAAAATATGTATATGCATTAGGATCCTTTTCCCAACCTTTACATTTTAGAATTCTTCCTGGCTGACCACCACCTGAATCGTTACCTGCGCGAGGCGTAGAGTCACCAAAAGGAATGTCTTCTCCGAATTGAGAG
The DNA here is from genome assembly GCA_902521485.1 of uncultured Alphaproteobacteria bacterium. GTDB lineage: Bacteria > Pseudomonadota > Alphaproteobacteria > HIMB59 > HIMB59 > HIMB59. The sequence continues at coordinate 47,815 of CABYRQ010000002.1, forward strand.
TATTCTTTTAAAGGCCCTCTTGAAAGTCTCTGTTGGTCACGAAGTTTAACTCTGCAAAGATTTAAAACTCCATCTTGCATTGCGGCAGATACTCTTTGTCCCTTTCCTGACTTTTCTCTATGGAATAAAGCAGTAACTATACCCAATGCTAAATGTAGTCCTGTTCCACTATCTCCTATTTGTGCACCGGTGACTAAAGGAACTTCTCCAAGCATACCTGTTGTTGAAGCAGATCCACCTGCGCACTGAGCAACATTCTCATAAACTTTACAATCTTCATATTTGCCAGGACCAAAACCTTTAACAGACGCATAAATCATTCTTGGATTTATTTCTTGAATTTTTTCCCATGAAAAGCCCATTCTATCTAAAGCACCAGGAGCAAAATTTTCTACCATGACATCACACTCTTGGATTAACTTTGTAAATATTTTTGAACCCTCTGGTTTCTTTGGGTTTAATGTTATGCTTCTTTTATTTGAGTTTAGCATTGTAAAGTACAAACTGTCTGCATCAGGAACGTCTCTTAGCTGACCTCTTGTAGCATCACCCACTCCTGGTCTTTCAACTTTTACGACATCTGCACCAAACCAAGCTAGTAATTGTGTGCAAGTTGGTCCGGACTGGACGTGCGTCATGTCTAATATTTTGACACCTTTTAAAGCTTCCATAGTTTCCTCCTAAAGTTTATTTGTACATAGTCTGGTTTTTTGTACCAGGAGCAAATTCTTCTTTATCCACCCAAATATTTACGATTGCAGGTATACCTGACTTTACGGCTTCTCTAGCTCTTTGAAGGGCAGGTTGGATTTCTTTTGCTTCTCTAACAGCTTCGCCATGACCACCAAAGATTTTTGCAAACTCATCAAAGTTAACATCACCCAAGATGTTTCCAACATTTCCTTTATCTTCACCATACTTCATAATTTGACCAAATCTGATCTGGTTTTGAGCAGAGTTATTACCTATAACTGTTAAAACAGGTGCTTTGTGTCTGACAAAAGCCTCGAAGTCCATTCCGGTCATCGAAAAAGCACCATCACCACAATATAAAAGAATTTCTTTTTCAGGTGCAGCTAATTTGGCTGCAAGCGCGTATGGTACTCCGACACCTAAAGTTCCAAGTGGACCTGGGTCCATCCAAGCACCAGGCATTCTAGGTTGAACTGCTTGAGCACTTATGGTTACAACGTCTCCTCCATCACCTATGTATATAGTATCATCATTTAAAAACTGGTTGAGTTCCCAAGCTACTCTATAAGGACTAATAGGAGATTTATCTGTTGTAAATGTAGGCATCAATTTTTCTAAAGCTGCCTCTTCTCCAGATCGAAGTTCATTAAACCAATCTGATCGATCTTTTTTTGTTCCTGCTTCAGAGATAGCCTTTAGAGTTGTTCCTATATGTCCAACTAAACCAAGTGATATATCTCTATTTTTTCCAACAGTTCTATAGTCCATATCAATTTGAATAACAGTTGCGTTAGGATTTAATCTTTTACCGTAACCCATTCTAAAATCAAAAGGTGTTCCAACAATTATAATACAATCTGACTTGGTAAAGGCATTTCTTCTTGTTCTGTGAAAGTGATGTGGGTCTCCAGGAGGCATTGAACCTCTTGCAGCACCATTTAAATAAGCAGGGATATTCATATTTTTAACAAAGTCGATTGCATCTTTCGTAGATTGGCAAGTCCAAACCTGTTGACCTAAAAGTATGCATGGTCTCTCTGCATTTGAAATTATGTCTGCAGCTTTTTGAACATCTACTGGGTCTGCTAATGTTTTTGATGAGGCACTATATTTTCCAGCTTCTGGTAAGACGGCTTTGCTCATAGGAATTGAAGAGTCAAGTATGTCTCTTGGAATTTCTAAAAATGATGGGCCAAAAGATCCATTTCTGGTTTCCCTAAAAGCCATTGATACCATGTCTGCACATCTCTCGGTTGACATTACAGTTGCTGCAAATTTTGTAATTGGTTGCATCATGTCTACGTGAGGTAAATCTTGTAAAGATCCCATTTTGTGTTGTGTGAGTGAACTTTGTCCTCCTATTAAAAGCATTGGGATTTCAGCTCTAAAAGCATTTGCTACTCCTGTTAATGCATGTGTCGTGCCTGGTCCAGCGGTTACAACTGCACACCCAGGTTTACCTGTCATTCTTGCATAACCATCAGCTGCATGAGAGGCAACTTCTTCATGACGTACGTCAATAATTTTAATTCCTTCATTTAGACATCCATTGTAAATATCAATAATGTGTCCCCCACATAAAGTGTAAATAACCTCAACTCCCTCTGCTTTAAGGGCTTTAGCAACCAGCTCCCCACCAGTTATCATTTGTTCGTTAGATCCTGTAGACATTTTTAACCTCTCCCTGGTGGTATAATGTATACCAGATTGAGAGGTCTTGCAAAGAATTTTGCCTTATGAATTAATGCTTTCTTGTATCTTATCAACTAAAGTAAGTGCGTGATTTTTAAGAAGTTTTTCTGCTTTTGATCCTTGGCCTGCGACAAGAGATCTAACAATGTCATTGTGTTCATCAATAGATTTTACAGCTCTATGTGACTCTATTACAAATTTTTTCCTCAAGTATTGTAAATGAATTAACTGTGACTCTAAAATTTCTCCCATTAATTTTACTTTAGTTAATTTCATAATTTGATTATGAAATTTAATATTATCATTTGAGTAGTTATCAAGTTCAGACAAGACGTTCTCTTTTGAGTAATGACAATACTTATTTAAACTTTCAATCTCATCTTTAGTAGAATTAGCAATAATTAAATGAGCTGCATAACCCTCTAGACCTGCCCACACAGTTACAATATCAATCAATTCTTTTTTTGATTTTCTGTGCACAAATACACCTCTTCTTGGAACTGTTTTAACAATTCCCTCTTGCTCTAATTTAGCAACAGCTTCTCGAATAGGTGTCCGACTAACTCCTAGCTTTTCGGACAATTGTCTTTCATCTAGATGAAAATCACTTTGTTTTAAATATATATTAAGTGACAAAATATATTTTTTTAGTGAATCGTATACCTTACCTTTTAGGTTTACCGGTCCTATTTTTTGGATCATTTATGTAGTCTGTTTTTTTTTAATATATTTTCTGTAAAGAGGGCCAAATGCTGGCATAATTAAAAGTACAATTGCAATATACATTATGATTGCAGCAATAGGTTTTTCTGCCATATCAAAAAATATTCCCATACTACCATCAGATAAAATTAGAGACTGTCTTAAAGCTTTTTCAGCCAATGGGCCAAGAACAATAGATAAAACAGCTGGTGCCACAGGGTAATCTAATTTTCTCAAAATGTATCCGGCAAAACCGAATAGCAACATTAACCATACGTCGTGAAGGCTTTGTGTAGGTGCATAACCGCCTGTTACACAAAGAACGAAAATAACTGGGGCCAAGATGGCAAATGGTATCCTTAATACCATTAAAAAAGCTGGAATTAACGCAATATTCAAAACCAGTGTAAAGAAGTTAGCAATGTAAAGACTACCAATTAAGCCCCAAACAAATTCTGGTTCTTGAGTAAATAAAAGAGGACCTGGTGTAAGTCCCCATAAAATCATGCCACCAAGTAAAATAGCAGTTGTAGGTGATCCTGGAATACCCAATGTTAACATAGGGAGCATACTTCCAGTACTAGCAGAATTATTTGCACATTCCGGAGCAACAACTCCAGCAGGAACACCTGAACCAAATTCTTTTGAATTTTTTGATAATTGTTTTGTAATTCCATATGACATAAGTGATGCCGGTGTGGCACCTGCCGCAGGGAGAATTCCCACAAAGAAACCTAGAAAAGAACCAATGTTCATTGCCATTATAGTTTTTTTAAGAGCGCCAAATGCTCTTCCAACTTCCTTCATGTTGACTGATAATTTTGACATTTGAACTTTACCTTTTGTTTCTTCAAGGGTCCAAAGCATCTCTCCAATTCCATAAATTCCGATAGCAAGTACAAGGAAATTAATTCCATGAAGAAATCCAGGGATATTAAAGAAAATTAATCTTGGTTTTCCTGTAATTAGATCTAAGCCTATAGTTGATAAAGCTAATCCAATTAATATAGAAAAAATAGTTTTTGGAACGTCATCTCCACCTAAGCCTACAAATGTTGCAAAGGCCATTACCATTAATGCAAAGGTTTCAGGCGCATTAAATCTTAGTGCTACCTCAGCCAGAGGTGGTGCAAATAAAGTAAATAAAATAACAGATACAGTTCCACCAACGAAGGAACCTACTGCTGCTGCAGTTAAAGCTGTCATAGCTTCTCCCTTAACAGCTAAGGGTCTTCCATCAAAAACTGTAGCTACTGCAGTAGAAGCTCCAGGTATGCCTAGCATAACGGAGCTTATGGCACCTCCATACATAGCACCGTAATAGACAGCTGCTAAAAATATTATTGCTGCAGTGGGTGGTATAATAAATGTAATTGGAATAAGTATTGCAACACCATTAACTGAACCAAGACCAGGCATTGCACCCACAAATAAACCAATTAGACAGCCAAATATTAAAAGACCAAGGTTTAAGGGTTCAAAGGATACAAAAATTCCCTCTAAAAGAAGTATAAATACATCCATCTTTTTTTATGTCTTTACTTTACCAATCTCATTATGAATACATAAAATCGTATACTGGATAAAATAAGGGCTCTGAAATACCTTGAGGTAAAGGTATTTTTAAAAGCCATTCAAAAAATAAAAAAGTTAAAACTGGTGTGATTAAAGAGAATACAGATATAAATAGGATACTTTTAGAACTAAAATATCTAAGATAAAAAGCTAAAAAAAAGATAAGTGAAAAGTAAATTCCCAAATAGCCTATTGCTAAAACTAAAATAACTAATGAAATAATTGTTACTGCAATATATTTGAATGCTTCAGCCTCAATAAAAGGCGAGTCATCTTTAGATTGTGGTGACCTTTTTAGAACGAATTTAATTATGGTAAGGACAGTACAAATAAGCATGCCAAGAGAAAGGTAAAAAGGAAGAAATCCCGCACCCATGTTTTCTTCTGCGTTCCATGTAATTCTATTCTCAGCACTTTTAATCATCAGAGCGATTGAGCATAACGCTAAAATAACGGCCACTGCAATTTCTGCTCTTTTGACAGTTATTTTGTTTGTTACGCTCATATCACTCTTAATTTAAATATTAGTTAAAGTTTTTAATGATCTCACCGTGCTTAGCATATTCGATTGCTAAGAAATCTTTAAGACCAAAACCCTCTAACCAGCTCATTAACTTTCCATCGTCGATGTTGAAAGTTTGGAACTCGTTATCATGATAAACAGTGTGAAGAAGTCCTGTGTAGTACTTCTCTACCTCTGCATCAATACCAGCTGGAGCCATAAATGCTCTCATCATATAGTATTCAAGATCAGGATAACCTAATTCATATGAAGATGGTACATCTGGGAAAGCAGGATTTCTCTCAGGAGTCATCATAACTAATGCTTTTGAGTCACCTGATTGATAGAATCCCATCTGCTCAGAAGGGTTGTTTAATGTGAAATCTGACTCGCCGCCAACTAGACCTTTTGCAACAGCACCACCACCGTCATATGGTACGTACTTTGCATCAAATCCAAACTGACCTCTCATCATACCAAGAAGTAATTCGTCTTCTGACATACTTCCTGTACCACCCATTACTAGACCATTGCCTTTAGCAAGTGCGATGAAGTCATCAAATGTTTCTACACCTTGAGTATTTTTACCTTCAGTTGCAATCCATACTAAGAATGTATCTGTAATAAGTCTTGCTAATGGTGTGAAGTCATTAAAGAAGTCAATTCCTAACTCAGGCTGGTTAACAGGTGTAGTTAGAACATTGTTAAGAGTAATGATAAGTGTGTGCTCATCACCAGCTTTTTTCTTAACATAAGTCATAGCTTCACCACCAGAACCACCTTTTTTATTAATTGGAATCACTGGCTTAGATGCGTAATCGTTTTTCTCGATAACACCTTGAACTAATCTAGCAATTTCGTCAGCTCCACCACCTTGACCAGCTGGGATAATAAGCTCAATAGGCTTCTTCGGACTAAAAGGCTTCGCAGAAGACACTGAACTAACAGCGACAAGTGAAAGTGAAACAATAACTAATGCTAATTTTTTGATTATTGACATATTGTTTCCTCCTATAGGTTAAGCAGTACAATAAACTATTTAAGAGAATATTAAAAATATATTCTTAATTTAGGATTTAATTTAAAATTAGAAAAAAACCTTGTTTTAGTATTGATTTTCCTAACTTTTACAACAGTGATTGTGTTATTTAATTGTATAATGTATACAAAATACCACAGGCGGTTAAATTGAAGTTTATAAATTATAAAGATGGAAGTTTGTTTCTAGATGAAAAAGAGATCGCTGACCCTCTTGATGAACAAATCCAAATTGAAATTCATTTCGCTGGAATAAATAGAGCAGATATTCTCCAAAAAAACGGACATTATCCACCACCCTCAGGTGAGAGTGAAATTATTGGATTAGAGTGTTCCGGAATAGTTACCAAATTAGGAAAGTCAGTAAAAAACTTTAGTTTAGGAGACCAAGTTTGTGCAATTCTTGGAGGCGGCGGATATGCGGAGTACGTAAATGTTAATGAAAAACAAGTAATGCCATTACCAAAAAATTTAAATTTACATGAAGCTGGCTGCTTACCAGAAACCACACTCACTGTTTTTGAGAATATTTTCAATGTATCTAAATTTCAAAGAGATGAGGTGATTTTGATACATGGTGGAAGTAGTGGTATCGGCACAACTGCTATTTCAATTCTTAAAAATTATACAAAAAATATTTTTGTAACCGCTGGTACGAGTGGGAAATGTAAGAGTTGTATAGAATTAGGAGCCACTGATGCTATTAACTACAAAGATAGAGATTTTGAAGAATATTTTAATCAGAAAAAATTAAAGGTTGATGTAATATTAGATATGGTTGGAGGAGATTACTTAAAAAAAAATTTAAAAATATTAAACTTTAAAGGAAGACTTACTTATATTGCTGCCCTCGGTGGGATTAAAGCAGAAACTAATCTTTTACATATAATGAATAAACAATTAAAAATATCTGGATCAACATTAAGATCAAGATCTCCATCTGAAAAGGGAAATATTGTTGATCAGGTTGTCAAAGAAATATGGCCTTTGATAGAGAATGATAAATATAAACCAACGATTTTTGAAACTTTTAATATGAGTGATGTAAATAAAGCACATGAGGTTATGGAAAAATCTGACCATACAGGAAAAATAGTTTTAAGCATAAAAGGAGAAAAAAAATGAACCTGCACGAATACCAAGCAAAAATATTATTAAAAAATAATAACGTTAGAGTTTTAAATGGCTACCCAGTATTAGATGATAGCGATATAGAAACTGCTGTAGACTCTATCCAAACACCCGTTATGGTTGTGAAGTCTCAAATTCATGCAGGTGGAAGAGGCGCAGGAAAATTTAAAGATAGTGGTGATGACAAAGGCGGTGTGAGAGTTTGCTTCTCAAAAGATGAAGCCAAAGACAATGCAAAAAAAATGTTTGGTAAAACTTTAGTTACAAAACAAACTGGCCCAAGTGGAAAACAGGTAAATAGACTTTATATTGAGGAAGGGTGTGATATCAAAAAAGAATACTATCTGAGTATGCTCGTGGATAGAGCCTCATCTTCAATTTCAATTATAGCCTCTACTGAGGGTGGCATGGAAATTGAGGAGGTAGCAGAAAAGCAACCTGAAAAAATTATTACTGTTAACGTCCCTGGGGACAGTATTATTGACCAAAATAGTTTAAATAAATTAACTGAAGGTCTTAATATAGATCAAAACCTATCAAATGATTTTTGTGATCAAATTCAAAAAATTTACAATAGCTTTTTGTCTTCTGATGCCTCTTTGGTGGAAGTTAATCCTTTTGTATTGACTGGTGAGGGTAATTTTTTGGCTTTAGATGCGAAGGTTTCGATAGATGATAATGCGCTTTATAAACATAAAGATGTAGCTTCAATGAGAGACGAAACTGAAGAGGACCCTGCAGAGATTGAGGCTTCAAAACATGAGCTTAACTACGTCAAATTAGATGGTCAAATTGGATGCATGGTAAATGGAGCTGGTCTTGCAATGGGGACAATGGATATAATTAAATTACATGGTGGCAGTCCTGCAAATTTTCTAGATGTAGGAGGAGGAGCTACAAAAGAGAGAGTGGCAAAAGCTTTTTCTATAATTCTGCAAGATCCAAATGTAAAAGCTATTTTGGTTAATATTTTTGGTGGCATTATGAAATGTGACATCATCGCTGAGGGTGTGGTAGCTGCAGCTAAAGAGCTGTCTATTCAAGTTCCATTGGTAGTAAGATTAGAAGGGACCAATGTTGACCTAGGAAAAGAAATTTTAAATAAATCTGGGCTCTCAATTATTTCGGCAGATAATTTAGAAGATGCAGCTCAAAAGGCAGTTGGGGCTTTAAACTAAAGGAGAAATTATGTCAGTATTAATTAATAAAAACACAAAAGTTATTTGCCAGGGTTTTACCGGTTCTCAAGGTACATTTCACTCAGAACAAGCTATAAAATATGGAACTCAAATGGTTGGTGGGGTGACACCAAAGAAAGGTGGTCAAGAGCATTTAGGACTTCCTGTGTTTAATAGTGTTAAAGAGGCAAAAGACAACACAGAAGCAAATGCAACTGTAATATACGTTCCACCTCCTTTTGCAGCTGGTGCTATAATTGAAGCGATTGATGCAAACATGGAACTAATCGTTTGTATAACTGAAGGAGTTCCAGTTCTTGATATGATGCAAGTAAAAAGAAAATTAGAAAAATCAAAATCGCGTTTAATTGGGCCCAACTGCCCTGGTATAATTACACCTGATGAATGCAAAATAGGTATTATGCCAGGTCATATTCACCAAAAAGGAAAAATAGGAGTTGTTAGTCGATCTGGCACACTAACATATGAAGCAGTTGCACAAACTTCTGCTGTAGGTCTGGGTCAATCGACTTGTATTGGTATTGGGGGAGATCCTATCAATGGAACAAACTTTATAGATTGCCTTGATCTTTTTTTGAAAGATCCCGAAACTGAAGGTATCATAATGATTGGAGAGATTGGTGGAACTGCTGAAGAGGAAGCTGCAGAATTTATTAAAAAATCTGAAATAAAAAAACCAGTTGCCTCTTTTATAGCTGGTGCTAGTGCTCCTGCTGGAAAAAGAATGGGTCATGCAGGTGCTATTATTTCTGGTGGAAAAGGCACTGCAGAGTCAAAGTTTAGTGCTTTAGAAGAAGCAGGAGTTCATATATCCAAATCACCAGCTAAGCTAGGTGAGACAATCAAAGAAGCTTTAAACTAATATAGTTTAGCTTCTTTAGCTCTAAGTTTGGTTAAAGCAAGAACTGTATCAATTGTAGGTGTTGGAACATTTGTAATTTTTCCAAGCTCTTGAACAGAGGTGATTAAAGCATCAATCTCCATAGGTCTATCACGTTCTAAATCTTGGAGCATTGATGTTTTATGTTCGCCAACTGCTTTAGCTGCATCAATTCTTCTCTCAACATCGAAAGGTTTGTCTATTCCTAAATTTTGAGAAATTGCATGAGCTTCATTCATCATATTTTTTATGACGGCTCTGACTTCGTCGTTGCTACAAATTTTGACAAGTGTAGATGTTGTAAGTGCACTTATTGGGTTCAAAGAAAGATTACCAAAAAGTTTTAACCAAATATCACCTTTTATATTAGGTCTTACTGGTGCTTGAAAGCCAGCTTTCTCTAAAGTCTCTGAAAGATTTTTAATTCTATCTGTTTCCTCTCCATTTATTTCTCCAAGTTGAAACTTATCTCCCTCTAAGTGCTGAATAACACCTGGTTTGATAACTTCTGATGCGGGATTAACTATACAGCCAATAATTTTTTCAGGGCCAATTCGATCCCATTGACTTCCATCTGGATCAACTGAAGTAACTTTTTTATCTTTGAAATCTGGGTTAGTGTGATTGTAGAAATACCACCATGGGATACCATTCACACCCCAAACAAATGAAGTATCATCTTTCATAAGAACTTCAAATGCATCAAGACAACCCGGAACTGAATGAGCTTTTAGAGTTACAAAAATATAATCTTGCTTTCCAGCTTTTTCAGCTGTGTCTACACACTTTGGGTATACAACTAGTTCTTTGCCATCTTTTCTTAATCTCAGTCCATCTTGCTTGATAGCTTGATAATGAGGCCCTCTAGCAATTAAAGTTACATCTGCACCTATCTCAGTAAGTTTTGCTCCCAGATAACCACCAATTGCTCCTGCGCCGTAAATACAAATTTTCATTTAAGCCTTTAAATGTTTGATGGCAGCAGCAACACCACTTCCAAGCTCAAATTTTATTCCCACATCGTACATGGCTAATTCTGCAGTAGAGATTGCACCTAAAATCATAGTGCTATTTAAATCTCCAAGATGGCCTATTCTAAACAGTTTACCAGCTACTTTATTAAGCCCTCCTCCAAATGAGGTGTTATACTTGTTGTATGCTGTTTTAACTACATCAGTAGAGTCAATTCCCTCTGGTACCATTATTGCTGTAACAGTATTTGAATAAAGTGAGGGATCCTTTGCGCAAAGTTTAAGACCCCAAGCACTAGATGCTTTTTGAACAGCTTGTGCTAAAAATTTATGACGTTCATAAATATTATCAATTCCCTCTTCCATCATCATATTAAGCGCCTCTCTAAGTCCTCTTAGAAGTGGCATTGGATTAGTATAAGGCCAATAGCCTGTTTCATTTATTTTTAGCATATCATGATAATCATAGTAAGCTCTGGGTAAGTTAGATGTTTTTGCAATTTCTAAAGCCTTTTGGCTCACACAAGATATAGCTAAACCAGCAGGTAACATAAATCCTTTTTGAGAACCTGAAACTGCAACATCAACTCCCCATGCATCCATTTCAAATTTGATTGAACCTATTGAGCTTACGCCATCAACAAATAGTAAGGCAGGATGGTTTAGATTATTTAAAAGGTCTCTTGTTGCTTTAACATCATTTGTAACCCCTGTGGAGGTTTCATTATGAGTTACAAGAACTGCTTTAATATTATGATCTTTATCCTCTGATAATATTTTTTCAAATTCGTCATGAGGCGTCCCGGAACCCCACTCTAAATCAACTTCCTCAACTTCAATGTGTAGTTTTTTACACATTTCTATCCAAAGGTGTGAAAAATGTCCAAATCTAGCTGATAAAACTTTATCTCCCTTACTTAATAAATTTGTAAGTGCTGCTTCCCATCCACTTGAACCTGTACCAGGGAATATAATTGGTTGTGCGGATGTTGTCTCAAAAACTTTTTTTAAATCGTTTATTAGTGGGTGCCAAAATTTATCCATACCGGGCGCACGATGGTCCTCGTTTGAAATATCCATCGCCTGTCTTACCCTATCTGGCATGTTTGTAGGTCCTGGTACGAAAAGTGAAGTTTTACCTGGCATAATTTATTCTATATCCTTTCTATACAAATAATGACCTTATGGATTGCTTTAATACAATATTTATTAAAATTTCACAAAGTGAAATAAAAAAGTCAATATTTTGGCATCTCCTACGGGAATCGAACCCGTGTCTTCACCGTGAAAGGGTGATGTCCTAACCGCTAGACGAAGGAGACATCGGTGTTTAAAACAAACAAAATAGCTAGATTTACTAAAAAATCAATCAATGAATATCTTCAAGATGAATTATAGTTTTTTCACTATAAGTATCTTTTTTTACCTTAAAATAGCAATTAAACTCAGGTTTGTTTGATAAATAATTTTTTAATTCTTTCGATGAAATATCGAAGAACATGCCTTCACATGAAAAGCCAAGATTATCAGATACTTTTAATTTGGCATGCTTATCTTTAAAAATTTGTAATATTTCAATTTTAGCATTTTCAATTTTAAATATTGGTTCAGCATTTTGTTGGCCAAAAGGACTTAAAGACTCAAGGTCACTTAAAAGATTATTATTGATCACATTAACATCAATTAAAGAGTCATAAGACTTTTCATTTAAAATTTCCAAGTTATTTGTCTCTGCAATTAAAAAGTTTTTAAAGTCATCAACATTTTCTTTTTTTAAAGTAAAACCACATGCTTTATGGTGACCGCCACCTTTAATCAAAATACCTTTTTCTGTAGCTTGCATCATCAATAATCCAATATTTTTTTCACCCTGCGATCTACCTGATCCAACAACCAAATCGTTTGATTGAGTCATTACAAATGATGGACGATTATTAATACGCATTAATCTTCCAGCTATAATTCCTACAACGCCAATATGCCATTTTTCATCATAGAAAAAATTTATATTTAAATTGTTATTGATGTTGATGTCTATTTCTTTAACAATTTTCGATTGAATTTTTTGTCTGTTTTGATTATGTAGCTCAATAATTTGTGCAAACTGAACAGCTTGGTGTATATTTTCTGAAGATAAAAGATTATAAGCAAGTAAAGACTCTCCCATTCTTCCTCCAGCATTAATTCTAGGGCCTATAATATATCCGAGATGATATTCTGATATTTTTTGTTTTATCTTCGAAAGATTAATAAGAGTTTGTATACCTTTATTGCTGTTATCAGAATTAATTAGTCTCAGTCCTTGTTTTACAAGTGTTCGATTTATATTGTTTAAAGGAACTAAATCACAAATAGTAGCAAGAGAAACAAGATCTAAATATTGTAATACGTCTTTTTTTTCAAATATTTCCTCATTGTTTAAAAAAAAGATAACTAAAAATGATAGAGCTGTTGCACATAAATCATCAAGATTAGATTTATCCTCCGGTGTTTTAGGATTTATAACAATCGACTCATTAAAATAATGATCACATTCATGATGATCAATTACAAGAAGTTCTGCACCTTGGCTGTTAATATACTTCTGTTCATCAAAATTATTGCTACCACAATCTAAAACCAAAATGTTCGAGCTAAATTCTAGTAATTTATTACAGGCGGGTGTGCTTAATCCATACCCTTCATTTAATCTATTTGGAATATAAACAAAAACCTCAATGTCAAATTGAGTTAGATATTTTTTGAAAATTGATGCAGCACAGGCTCCATCTACATCATAATCTGAGAATATAGAAATTTTTTTATCATTTTTTATTTTTTTAAAAAATGAAGTTATTTTTTTTAAATTATTTAATTTTAAAATTTCATTAAAAGATATGTTATCTTTTAATTTTGAATTTAAAAAATTTGGTATTTTACTAATTTTACGATTTATTAATAATTTTGAAAGATTAATAGATATATTATTCTTTTGAGCTACTTCAAAAACTAATTCATCGTTTAAATCTGTATTTAATGGTTTCCAAACAGTACCGTTAAAACTTTTATCAGTAATCAAGTTGTTTGATGTCAAAGTTGTGTTTTCCATCAATCTCTCTAATAGTCCCTGTTTTTGAACGCATCACAATAGAATGAGTTGTAGCAAAATTCTTGTTAATATTTATACCTCGAAGCATGGTACCATTAGTTACACCTGTAGCTGAAAACATTACATCTCCTGTAGCTAGATCATTAAGTTTATAAATTTTATCAAAATTAGTAATGCCTGTTTTTTTTGCTCTCTCCGTTTCTTGATCGTTATAAAAAATAAGCTGTCCCTCTAAATAGCCTCCTACACATTGTAAAGCAGCTGCAGCTAGTACACCTTCTGGAGCACCGCCTATACCATAATACATATCAATGTTACTGTTATCTATAACAGAAGAAATGACAGCACTTACATCTCCATCACCAATAATTTTAATTCTAGCACCGGCAGATCTTATTATTTCAATGTCTTCTTGGTGTCTTTCTCGATCTAAAACACATATTACTAAATCCTCAGTATTAATTTTTTTATACTCTGCAAGTGCCTTAATATTTGATTTAAGATCTTGGCTGAGAGATATTACATTTTCATTTTCAACCTTAGCTGAAATTTTTCTCATATAGACATCAGGTGCATTTAAAAAACCACCCTCTTGAGCCAACGCAATGACTGCCATAGCGTTCTCTCCACCTTTTGCGGTGATTGTAGTGCCCTCCAAAGGATCAAGGGCTATATCCACATTAGGGCCACCCTGACCCACTTTCTCACCAATGAAGAGCATAGGTGCTTCATCTCTTTCACCCTCACCTATAACCACTGTTCCAGATATTGTAAGAGAATTTAGACACTTTCTCATTGCGTCTACAGCAGCCTGATCAGCAGCCTTTTCATTTCCTCTACCAATATGTTTAGAAGCAGCTAGTGCTGCAAATTCAGAAACTCGAACTAACTCAATAGCAAGATTTCTATCCAATATTTTCCTCTATCCTAATAACTGATATCTCTTTTTTAATAAAATTTGTTTTTTTTAAATTATTTACAACTTGAGTGATACTTTTTAAGCCAACAGGATCAGATATAATAACTATTGGAACAACCTTTTCATTAGTAGTATTTAGTTGAATTATAGATTTTATGGAAATTGATTTTTGAGAAAATAATTGGGCAATAGATTTAAGAACACCAACTTTATTGAGCACAGACATTCTTAAATAATATGGTCTAATTCTTTGTGATTGACTCACAAATTTTGCACTCAACATTTGTGAGTATTTTTTTATAAAAATACCTTTTTTAGAGGAATAATTAATAAATCTCTTGATATCTGAAATAATAGAAGTAGCTGTTGGGTACCCTCCCGCTCCTTTGCCAACTAAACTTGTTTTTAAAAAATTCTCACCTTCTAAAGTAATGACGTTTTCTTCAAAATTAGTTTTTGCAATTAAACTTGACTCTGGCACGAAACAAGGTGCTACAGATGAAAAAAATTTATCTTTATTCTTCTCTGTTATAGAAACAAGTTTTAATTTATAACCAAGATTAAGACCTTGTTCTAAATCTATTAGCTTAATATTTTCAATTCCATTGAAATGCATATCAGAAAAATTAAATTTTTTTCCAAAAGATATATTTGAGAGTAAAACAAGTTTATGCATAGCATCTCTACCAGATAAATCCGCACTTGAGTCTTGTTCAGCAAATCCATTTTTAATAGCTTGTTCTAATGTTTCTTTGAAACTAATCTTATTTTCATACATTTGTGAGATAATATAATTAGTTGTGCCATTAAAAATTCCATAAATTGAATTTATTTTTGAGGGGTGAATGCTATGTTCTATTGTTCTTATTACTGGTACAGCGCCTAATACTGCAGCCTCAAAGCCTAAAAATAAATTTGAATTATCAAAGTCCTCAAAAAATAAATTGGACTTTTCTGCTAATTGAGCCTTATTAGCAGTGACGAGAGATATTTTATTCTTTAAACAATACTTATAAAGATCATTTATGTACTTACCTGTGCCCCCAATAGTTTCAATGATTAAGTCGGGTTTAAATTGATTTAAACTTTTGAAATCATTAATCCATTTGTATTTACTAATATTAAAAATTCTTTTCTTTTTCTTATTTTTTGCACCAATAGCGACTATTTCACATTTTGTGTCGTCTAAAATATATGAATTTTTCTCTAATATCTTTACCACATGAGAGCCCACTACTCCTAAACCTAAAATTGCTATTTTAATCTTGTTCATTTTGAGATTTTAAAATTTCTTCTTTCCTAATATTACTCTTTTCATTGAATTCCTCTAATTCTTTTTTCTTTTCTAGCAAGTTTTTATCAAAATCTTTAAAAGATCTTTCGCATGATACTGTAATTATTAATAAAAAAATAAAAGAAAAAATAAATAAAAAATTATCTTTTAGAGAACTGAAAACTACGTCTAGCTTTTTGCCTACCATACTTTTTTCGTTCTACTGTTCTAGAGTCTCTTGTTAAAAAACCATTTTTCTTTAAAACATCTTTTGTGTTTGGATCTATTTTTGTTAAAGCTCTGCTAAGTCCATGTTTTATTGCGCCTGCTTGACCAGATAAACCTCCTCCTAATACTGTAACTTTAAGATCTACGGAGTCAGATTTTTTTGCGACTTCTAATGGTTGATTGATTATCATTCTTAGTGCTTTATCAGGAAAATAATCATCAATATTTTTTTTATTAATTATAATATTTCCTGTTCCATTAGAAATCCATACTCTTGCAATAGACTCTTTACGTCTTCCAGTGCTGTAGACTTGATCAGACATTTACTTCGTTCTTCCTATTGATAGATTTAAAATTTAAGTTTTTTGGATTTTGAGATTCATGTGGATGTTTAGCGTCTTTATAAAGTTTTAAATTATTTTTCATGAGGTCCCTAAACAAAGGAGAATTTGGTAGCATTCCTTTGATCGCTTTTTTAATAATTTCGTCAGATTTGTTATTTTCTTTGAGTTTATAGGGTGTTGTTTCTTTAATTCCTCCAGGGTGACCAGTGTGTTTGTAATATTTTTTGTCAGTGTTTTTATTACCTGAAAATTTTACTTTATCTGTGTTAATAATAATCACACCATCTCCTACTGGTAGATTAGGCGAATATTGTGGTTTGTTTTTACCTTTAAGAATTAAACTTACTCTTGAAGCAAGCCTTCCAACAGATATGTCGGTGGCATCCAGCAAATGCCATGCTTTTTGAAATTCAGATTTTTTTAAAGTAGTAGTCTTCACGATAGGGGGAATATAAGTAAAATCGTTAAAAAAGCAAGGATTATAGATAAAATTTTCTTCATAAATTGATAATAAACAGATTATTTAAACAATATTCTCATTTTTTTTGGTCGGGGGTACTGGACTTGAACCAGCGACCTCACGCCCCCCAGACGCGCACTCTACCAGACTGAGCTAACCCCCGATTATCTTGACTTTTTTAATAGCCCCAATAAATCCTTCAAGTCTGAAAGGATATTATCATCAAGCAATTTCATTTTAAGCTTTGATTTTGATAAATAATCATTGACCCCATCAAGTGTCAATTTTTGAACATCAAGTAAGTATTTAATTTTTTTTAGAAGAAGTAAGTTGTCATAATCATATAATCTATGGCCAGATTGAGTTCTAATAACTTTAAGTTTTTTTATTCTACTCTCCCAAAATCTGATTGTATGTTTCTTCTCTCCCACTAATTGAGATACATCATCAATATTGTAAAAATTTTTGTTCATAAGACTAATTTATTTGATTTTTTAAAACTTATAACTTTTCTCGATTTTATTAAATATTCTTCTTTAGTTTTTGGATTTCTACCTATTCTTTCATTTTTTTCTTTTATTTTAAACGAACCAATATTACTAATTGATAAATCAGAAATAATCATTTCATTACTCCAAATTTCAAGAATTTTATCAATTTTTTTGTAAACTGTGGAGTATGCTATACCAAATTCAATAGATATTTGTTTAGCAATACTCTCTCTGGTTGCTTTATCTTGAGACATTTTTCTTAATCTCATTTAATAAATCATTGTCAATACATTTTACACCAAACTCTATAGCATTTGCGAATGCATGTGAGTCAGCATTCCCGTGACTTTTAATTACAATACCATTTACTCCTATAAACATTCCACCATTGTAATTTCTAGGATCAATTAAATTTTTAAAGTCTTTGAAATTTTTTTTTAATAGTAAAGATAGTATTTTTGAGTAAGAAGAGGAAGTTAGACTTTTTTTTAGCGAGTCAGTAATAAATTTAGATACCCCTTCAGCTGTTTTCAGTGCAATATTTCCAGAAAATCCATCTGTGACAATAACATGATTATTTGTTGAGGTAATCTCATCAGCTTCGACAAATCCTTGATAATTTATTCTTTTATCACTCTTCATCAATTCATGTGTCTCTTGAATCAAATTATTTCCTTTTAGCTCTTCTGATCCAATATTTAAAAGTGCCACTTTGGTATCAATTTTTGGATAGAGAACTTTGTAATATGTGCTGCCCATAAGAGCAAAATCTAAAAGATTTTCTGAGTTACACTCAGCATTTGCGCCCAAATCTAAAAAACATACTGGATGTCTTTCAGATGGAAAAAGTGAGGCAATTGCAGGTCTTGTAATATTTTCAATGGTTCTTAGATATACAGTTGAATAGGCCATCATTGCACCAGTATTACCTGCAGAAATAGTTATATGATTTTTGTTTTCTTTTAAATTTAAAATAGCATTTGACATAGAACTATTTCGATTGTCCTTTTTTAAAGCGTCGCTTGGTTTCATCTCTGAAGAGATAAAATTTTCAGACTGTATCCATTTAGAGTTAGCAAATAGCGTTGAAAATGATGGTTTAAATTTCTCATAAGTATGCTTGTCAGAATGTAAATTAAAGTTAATAGATGGATTTATCTTTTGTGCTATTAGTGCCCCTTCTAAAACTGATTGTGGAGCAAAGTCTCCTCCGTGAAGATCAAGGTTAATTATATACTTACTCATAAATGTTTATTATTGCTTTAAAGAAACTTATACCTTATTTGTTTTTATTGTGAATATTTTAAAAATAACTTTTATTTTTATGGCCTTATTAAGCTCAATAATTTTATTATCTTGTTCTAAAGAGGTATATTTTTCTGGTATTTCAGAGAACAGTCTGAAAGAAATTAAAGAAAATTATCAAAAAAAAAACTACTCAAAAGATGATATAATTGCAATTATTGGACCTCCTTTGATAAAAGAAAACTCAGATAATTTGTGGATTTATAGAACGGATAAAAAAACAGGAATTGCTGCCTTCAAACAAACAATCTACAACAAGACTTTAAAACTTAAATTCGAAGGTGATATTTTAAGTTCCGTTGAGGAAATTAATTTAAACTAAATAATATTTAAATGCACAACTATTGATAGCAATAGGATAGATACTATATTTGTTATTTTAATCATCGGGTTAACAGCTGGACCAGCTGTATCCTTATAAGGATCACCTACAGTGTCTCCGGTAACAGAGGCTTTATGAGTTTCACTACCTTTTCCTCCTAAGTTACCATCTTCAATATATTTTTTTGCATTATCCCATGCACCACCGCCAGCAGTCATAGATATAGCTACAAAAAAACCAGTAATTATAACTCCTATTAAAAGTGCTCCAAGTGCTTGAAAAGCAGTATTGACACTACCTGTAAGTGAATAAACGCCAAAGAAAATTATAACTGGAGAAAGTACTGGTAATAAAGATGGAATAATCATCTCTTTAATGGCAGCTTTTGTAAGAATATCAACACACTTGCCATAATCTGGTTTTTCTTTTCCGGACATTATACCTTTTTTTTCCTTAAATTGTTGTCTAACCTCTAAAACAACTGAACCAGCTGCTCTTCCAACTGCTGTCATGCTTAAAGCACTAAATAAGAAAGGTAGTAGCCCGCCTAATAGTAATCCAATTATCACGTAAGGTTCAGATAAATCAAAAGATACATTGAAAGCATTGTTTCCAGTATCTTGGTTAAAGAATTTTAGGTCTTCAGTGTAGGCAGCAAATAAGACTAATGCACCCAATCCAGCTGATCCAATAGCGTACCCTTTAGTGACAGCTTTGGTGGTATTTCCAACAGCATCTAGTGCATCTGTTCTTTCTCTAACTCTCTTATTCAAACCTGACATTTCAGCAATACCACCTGCATTATCTGTAACGGGTCCGTATGCATCTAAAGCAACTACCATTCCTGCAAGAGCCAACATTGAAGTAACTGCGATTGCGATACCAAAAAGTCCAGCAGTTGAAAAAGTTAAACCAATTCCTGCACATATGATTAGCACTGGTAAAGCTGTGGATTCCATACCCATAGCAAGTCCTTGAATAATATTAGTAGCATGACCAGTTTGGGATGCTTCAGCAACACTTTTTACAGGCCTGTACTCAGTACTAGTGTAATATTCTGTAATAAAAACAAGTGCCAAAGTAATCAATAATCCATAAACTGCGCATAGAAATAAATCCATTCCATTATACCATTTGCTACCTAACTGGAAAAATTTATCAAAGCCAATTGAGTACTGAGTGATAATTGCAAATAAAATTACTGAAATAAATAAAGTCATAAAAAAACCTTTGTATAATGCACCCATAATCGAGGACT
This sequence comes from uncultured Alphaproteobacteria bacterium, assembly GCA_902521485.1. Taxonomy (GTDB): domain Bacteria; phylum Pseudomonadota; class Alphaproteobacteria; order HIMB59; family HIMB59; genus HIMB59. Next base: position 67,886 of record CABYRQ010000002.1, read on the forward strand.
TAGGAGTTGATATTGATACAAACTGAGAACCAATAATAGAAGCTAAAATACTAGAACCTGCAATTAATAAAGGGTAAATAGTTAGTTCGCTAACAGCTCCTTGAAAAATGATAGCTAGCACCATGGTTGCAACAATTGAAACAACATAAGTTTCGAATAAGTCTGCAGCCATACCTGCGCAGTCACCCACATTATCTCCAACGTTATCTGCTATTACAGCTGGGTTTCTTGGATCGTCTTCTGGGATATTTTTTTCAACTTTTCCCACTAAATCAGCTCCAACATCTGCTCCTTTGGTAAATATTCCACCACCCAATCTTGCAAATATTGAAATCAATGAGGATCCAAAACCAAGAGCAACTAGAGGTTCTATGAGCTCTCTTCCAGTTCTTTCAAAACCATAAAATAAAATCATAAAATACCCTGCTATACCTGCAAGAGCTAATCCGACAACTAATAATCCAGTTACCGCTCCAGCGTTAAAAGCAACATAAAGTCCTTTTTTAAGAGACGAGCTTGCAGCTTGAGCAGTTATAACATTAGCTCTGACAGAAACATTCATTCCTATGTAACCAGCAAGACCAGAGAGAACAGCACCAATCAAAAAACCAACTGGTACATCGTAGATATGTTTGAAAGGTATTAAAAAAAATGCGAAGAAAATAACAATTCCAACAATGGCTATAGTGGTATATTGACGGTTTAGGTAAGCTTTTGCTCCCTCTTGAATGGCACTAGAAATTGAGGTCATTTTTTTTGTGCCTTTTGGTAAACTTAAAATCTTATTGGTTGTTAATAATCCGAAAGCAATTGCTGCTATTGCGGCAAATATTACTATTTGCAAGAACTGTATTTGAGACATGGTAAGTTGTTAATCTATTTTAATTTTATTTTCAAGGTGCTTTTTTAGAGGCATCATCTAACAAATAATTGAAGTATTTTACCTCTTCTTGAGTAAGAAAATCCTTGGAAAGCTTGATATATTCACTCATTAATATCTTTTTTTTCTTTTTATTTAAAAGATACTCAGAGCAAAAGGCGTAAAGAAGGAAAACTGTTATTTTGTTAGTTTTTTCAATAATCTTAGAATCTATTAGTCCTTTAATTTTTTCTAAATTAGAATTAAAGCTATCATTTAATGAAAGTAATTTTTTTTTGTTAAAAGGTCTTTTTTTTATGTTTTGTTTTATAAATTCATCTAACTCAAAGTCAGTTGAATAATTTCTTTGAAATATAAACTGAAAGAAAAATAATCTTGTATTTTTATTTAAATTAAGCATTCAATCATTTTAACCATAGCGTTAGCAGCTTCTATTCCTTTATTTTTTGTTTTAGATCTTTTTATTGCTTGAGACTTGTCATAGGCATTTATTATACCATTGGATATGAGTGTGTTTTTATTTTGATTTACGATATCTAAAAGTGCCTTTCCAACAGAGTCAGATATAACTTCAAAATGATATGTTTCACCTTTAATAACACAACCCAGGGTAATAAATAAATTCTTATCATTTGGTTTAATATTCCATTTTATCATTTGAGGTATCTCATAAACACCAGGAACTGTTAAAATTTCATATTTAAGTTTACTTTTTTCTAAAATCTCAATACATGCTTGTGTTAATGGATTAGTTATTTCTTTATAATAATCAGCAACTACTATTTTAATTTTTAATTTCTTCATAGACTCTCTATTTTATTTACACTTAATCCATAAATACCAAGATCTAGATCCTCTCCTAATGAATTAGATAATACAGAAATATTATTAATAGAAAAATTTTTAAGTATTTGTGCTCCTAGACCATAATATTTGACCTTTTCATCATTTGATAACTTTCCTAGATCTCCTAATATGGGATTATTTATTAAAACTATAATCCCAGATCCATGAAATTTTATTTTTTCAATTGAAGCATGTAAGTCTTTTGTTTTAGGATTATTAAAATTCATAATAATATCATCGAAACCCTGAACAGGATGAACTCTTGTCATTACGCTATCTTGTTTGGATAAATCTCCTAAGTGTAATGTTGCGTGATGTAATCCATCAATGGTGTTTTCAAAAACATTAAATTCAAAAATATCTGAATAAATATTTTTAATCCGGTGTTGCTTATCAGGAATTTTTTTTATAAGTAAATCGTTTTTAATTCTATATGCGATAAGGTCTTGAATTGTCCCAATATTTAAAGAGTGTTTTTTTGCATAGGGTATAAGGTCTGGAACCCTAGCCATAGTACCGTCATCATTCATAATTTCACAAATTACTGCAGAGTCATTTAATCCTGCCAGTTTTGATATATCAACAGCCGCCTCAGTATGCCCCGCTCTAGTTAAAACTCCACCATCCCAAGCAATTAATGGAAATATGTGACCAGGACTTACAATATCACCTGATTTAAAATTTGGATTTATAGCAGCTTTTACTGTTTCTGCTCTATCAAATGCGGAAATACCTGTGGTTATATTAGTGCTCGACTCTATAGAGACAGTAAATGCAGTGGTCTTTTTTTTCCAGTTATCAGGATTCATCAATGGAAGCTTTAACTCTTTTGCTCTCGTCTCAGATATAGATAAACAAATTAAACCTCTTCCATAGGTCGCCATAAAATTTACGTGTTCTGGCTTACATAGAGAAGCAGGTATTATTAAATCACCCTCATTTTCTCTATCCTCGCTATCAACTAAAATATACATTTTACCATTACGAGCATCTCTAATTATATTTTCAATATTTGTAAAATCTGACATTAATTTAATAACCTATGATTTTGAAAAGTGAGCGTATCTTGCTAGCATATCGACTTCAAGATTTAAAATTTCATTTTTCTTATATGTATGAATATCAGTATATTTGTAAGTATGAGGTATGATCATACAATGACATTTATTTGACTTAACTTCATTTATTGTAAGTGAAATTCCATTTAAAGAAATAGAACCTTTTTGGACAATAAATTTTTTAAGATTTTTTGGGAACTTAAATGATAAAAACCAGCTACTTCCAACTTTATATAATTCTTCAACAGAACAAGTGGTATCAATATGACCAAAAACAAAATGACCAGAAATCTCATCGCCAACCTTTAAAGATTTTTCTAAGTTTAATTTTTTTCCAACATTCCAATATTTAGCATTCGTTTTATTCAATGTTTCATATGATACATCAGCTTTAAAGGTATTTTTATTTTTTGATGTAACTGTTAAACAAATACCAGAACAACATATTGAAGAACCCAACTTATATCCTTTTAAAGAGGAATGAATTTCAACTACCAAAGATTTTTCTTCTCTAGATAGTTTTTTAATTTTACCTAGAGATTGAATAATTCCACTAAACATTAATTTAGAAATTTATAAATTGTATCTTGTCCATATTGATATGAAGATTTTAATTTAAAATTATTTTTCAATGATTTCATTGATAAAAAGTATTTTTTACTGGAATTTTTTATAATCATATTTGATTGGCAGACTATAATCTCATCAAACAAATTACAATTAAGAAAATATTTAAAAGTACTAATTCCGCCTTCGATTAGAATTGATTGAACTTGTAAATCTCTAAATAAAGAAAAATCCTCATTTAATAATTTTTTGTAATCAATTTTAAGTGACAAGTAATTTTTAATTTTATTTTTTTTATTTGAGATAATGATTTTTTGCATATTTTTTTCAACACCCTGTAATCTACAAGTTAATTTTGGTTTATCATCCAATAATGTATTCATACCAACAGCAATAGCCTCATGTGATAATCTAATCCGATGCATAAAATATTGAGTTTGTTTAGAGGTAATATTCTTAATGGTTGAGCTTTTACTAAAACCGTTTTTGGAGATTGCAATTTTGAGTGTAATAAAAGGTCTATTTAAAGTTTGGTAAGTGTAAAAATATTTGTTAATTTTTTGAAATTTATCTAAAGATTTTGATGATTGAATTACTTTAACATTTTGCTGTTCTAAAAATTTGATCCCCTTTCCTTTTATATTTGGGTTTGGATCTAATGAACTTATAAAAACTTTTTTTATTCCAGCTTTGGCAATTGCTTTTGCGCAACAGCTATTATTTTTAAAACAAGGTTCTAAGCTAATATACATAACGGTTTTATTATTTATTTTATTTTTAGATACTTTATTTAAGGCATTAATTTCAGCGTGTGGCCTACCATTTTTTGATGTCAAACCATAACTAAGAATAACTCCTTTTGAAGATTTAGAGTAGTCTACTATTAAACATGCTACTGATGGGTTTTTTCCAGTTAATCCAATATTTTTGATAGATAAGTTATTTACACTTTGAAGATAATTTAAGTGATTAGAACTAATCAAATTTTACTTTTTATCTATTGTGTCTAAAAACTGCTCAAAATCTTTAGTTTCTCTGAAATCTCTATAAACAGATGCAAATCTCACATAAGCTACTTTATCGATTGTATAAAGAGCTTTCATGACAGCCTCACCAATAACATTAGAACTAATTTCGTTTTCACCCATACCCTCAACATCGTTAACTATTCTAGAAATAAGTTTTTCTTTAGCGTCAGTATCGACAGGTCTTTTACGTAATGCCAACTCAACAGATTTTGCTATTTTGTCTCTGTCAAAATTTACCTTGTCTCCATCTTTTTTAACAACAACTATTTCTCTAAACTGTATCCTTTCATGTGTTGTAAACCTACCTTTACAATCAATACAAACTCTTCTTCTCCTAATTACGGAACCATTTTCTGATGGTCTTGAGTCTAAAACAGATGTC
>CABYRQ010000003.1 GCA_902521485.1 uncultured Alphaproteobacteria bacterium
CTTATTTATATGATTGACTCAAAAATAAAAATTAAAAATTCTAAGTTTCAAAATAGTTTAAAATTTAGAAATCAACTCATCTACAACTCAATTAATTTAAAAATCTATAATGACAGTAAGTGTACTAATTTAAATAATGCAATATATAAAAATAATTTAATAAATAGTTCACAAAAAATACTTATTCTTGGGGGTAAATTTAAAAAACAGGATGTTAATTGCAAATTCAATGTCACAAACACATTAGTACTAATATTTGGGCGTCAACACGATTTATTTTTTGATCATTTAAACTTTGTTAATTCGAAACATTTTAAATTTAATAATTTAAATCAATTAATAGATTTTTTAAAATTAATAATAAAATCTCACAAATTTGATTATATACTTTTTTCGCCTGGTGGTGAGTCTTATGACGTCTACAATGATTATTTGGAACGGGGAAAACATTTTAATCAATTAATCAAAAAAGTATTATTTTGAAAAATATTTTATTTAGAGACGATAAAAGCTTAATAGGATCTAGTTGGTATGTTTTGCCAAAAAAACTATTTATTATTCCTTTTATTTTATCTTTTATAGGTATTCTTGCTATTTATTCTTTAATAGGTACCGAGTATTCAATCTTACTAATAATTAAACATATTATTTTTTTATCTATATCTTTAGTTGTTCTCATATTTCTATCATTGCTCCCTAAAAATGATTTAAGAAAAATTTTGAATGTTATGTGTATATTTCTTATTTTACTTTTATCAATTGTTCCAATATTTGGATATGAAATTAAAGGAGCTACTAGATGGATAAGTTTTAATTTTTTTTCTATTCAACCTTCTGAGTTATTGAAGGGACCTATTGTTTGTATGTTCTCATGGTTTTGTTATTTATTTATAAAGACTAATAATAAAAGATATTTATTTGTAAGTTTTATAATGATTTTTGTTGTTGTATTACTACTACTAATTCAACCAGATATAGGTACTTCATTGATTTATATATCTATTTTTTCTTTAACCTTAATTTTATATTTTAGAAATTTTAAACTTTTAATTTTACTGGGTTTTATAGGAGTATTTTTTTTATTAATAGCATATTTTTTCTTTGATCATGTTACTTATAGAATTGATAATTTTTTAGATGGAGATAATATCCAAGTCTCTAAAAGTCTATCTGCAATTAAGACAGGTGGTATTTTCGGTGTAGGATTGGGCGAAGGACAACTTAAATATTCAATACCTGAGTCTCATAACGATTTTATATTTGCTATTTTAATAGAAGAATTTGGTGTTTTATTTGGATTATTTTTATCTTTTTTATATCCAGTGTTTTTTATTTTAGCAAGAAGGTCTTTTGCTAATCCTTCAAATCTATTTATATCTAATACTATTTTCAGTTTATGTTTTTTGATGTGTTTACAGGCGTTTGTAAATATAGGCTCATCTATAAAATTAATACCTCCAACAGGAATGACATTACCATTTATTAGCTATGGAGGTTCATCAATGCTTTCTTATGCGATAATATTTGGTACAGTCATCAACTTTAGTAAAAATGAAGAGAGTACTACAAATAATTCATAGTGAAGTTGCAGATGTTAGCGTAATTTCAAAATTTTTTCAAAAAAAACATCAATCATCTATAATTTTTTATAAAAATCTTCATTTTTTAAAAAAAAAAGATATTGATCAATTTGATTTATTTATATTTCATGGAGGAAAACAGAGCGCAAATAGTAAATCAAAGGCTATTTTAAATGAATATAATTTTCTTAATTATATTATTAAAAGAAACAAACCTATTGTAGGTATATGTCTGGGCGCTCAATTAATTGCAAAAATTTATGGATCAAAAATATCTAAATCGAAAAATAAATTATTTGAATGTGGTTATAAGAAAAATTTAAAAAAAAATAACAAAGTTTTCAAAAATAATCAATTTTTTTTACAATTTCATACAGAGGGTATTTTTTATAATAAAAATATGGAACTATTAGCTAAAGGTATTTTGTATGAAGTTGATTCCTTCAAGATTAAAAGGAAAGATATCTATGGTTTTCAATTTCACCCAGAAGTTACTTCTAATACAATTAGAAGATGGCATGATATAGTTAAAATAAAATATCCTTATATAGATAACTTAAATAAAATAATGAAAGATTTTAAAAAATACCAAAATCAAAATTATAATTGGTTTCAAAATTTTTTATTAAAGCTTTTAAAATGATAAATATCATTTTTTCAGATGAATATAAAAATCACGATACTGGTAATCATCCAGAGTCCATAAAAAGAATAGAAGTTGTAAATAGTTTAATCAGAGAAGATTACTCTTACTGTAACCTTATTGAACCATCTATAGCTGATAAAAAATTAATTTCCTTAGTACATGATACAGATTATGTAAATTATATTTTTGACTCTATACCTGCATCTGGTTTTAATTATTTTGATCCTGATACTTTAGCTAGTCCAAATAGTTTAAAGAGTTATCTTTTAGCCGTTGGTGGAAGTGTGGATGCTGTAAAAAAAATCATAGAAGGTAATAATAAAAAAAATGTTTATTTTTGTGCCCATAGACCTCCAGGACATCATGCAGAAAAAAACAAAGCAATGGGATTTGGTGTTTTTAATAATTTAGCTATTTCAGCAGAATATGCCTTTAGGTCAGGCAAATTTAAAAAAATTTTAATAGTAGACTTTGATGTTCATCACGGTAATGGAACGCAACATATTTTTGAAAATAACAATAATATATACTATGCATCATCTCATCAATATCCATTTTACCCAGGTACTGGTTCTGAGAATGAGAGAGGGACTGGCAATATATTTAACTGCCCTTTAACAGCTGGTTGTGACTCTAAAACATTTAGAGCATTATTTGAAAATAAAATAATTAATAAAATAAATAATAATTTTGATTTAATATATTTTTCAGCAGGTTTTGATGCCCATAAGTTAGACCCTCTCGCATCAATTAATTTAGAAAATGAAGATTTTTATTGGGTGACAAAAATTGTATTGGAAAAGTATGCAAATAATGTTCCAATAATTTCAGTCTTAGAGGGAGGATATGATATGCAAGGCTTACTTCATGGATTAAATAGCCACCTCAAAGCTTTAATAGAGTACTCTAATGAATAAAAAAAATGAAAAAAATTTTGAAAGTGCTCTTAAAAGGTTAGAGCAAATATCCGACTTATTAGAAAATGAAGAAACACCTCTTGAAGAAAGTATCAAGTTATTTGAGGAGGGCATAGAGTTAAAAGAATACTGTGAGGAAAAATTAAAATCTGCAAAAATTAAAATTGATAAAATTGTAAAAAAGAATAAATCACTTGCATCAACAGAATTTCAATAATTAAATTTATGTCAGTTTTAAGTAGAGTCAAATTACCTAAAGATTTAAAAAAATTATCATTTAGTGAATTACAAAAACTTAATGATGAATTAAGAGATTATACAATTGAAACAGTATCAAAAACTGGTGGACACTTAGGTGCTAGTCTTGGTGTTGTAGAACTTACAGTTGCCTTACATTATGTATTTAATGCCCCATCAGATAAAATAATATGGGATGTGGGGCATCAAACATATCCACATAAAATTCTTACGGGTAGAAAAAATAAAATACACTCCTTAAGAAAAAAAAATGGAATATCTGGTTTTACTAAAAGATCAGAGAGTGTATATGACCCATTTGGTGCAGCACATAGCTCAACTTCAATCTCTGCTAGCCTTGGTATCACAGCTGCAAGGGATATATTAAATAAAGATTTTGATGTAGTTAGTGTTATTGGTGATGGAGCAATTAGCGCAGGTATGGCTTTCGAAGGGTTAAACAATTTAGGACACCTAAATAAAAATTCTCTAATAATTCTGAACGATAACGAGATGTCCATAGCTGAACCTGTTGGTGCTATGAGCAAATATCTTGTGAATTTATTGAGTTCAAAATCATACGAAGGTTTTAGAGATATTATCAAAAACTTTACTAAAAGACTTCCAAGTGAAGTTGGAGAATTTGCAAAAAAAACAGAGGGTTATTTTAAAGGTTATCTTACTGGTAATACTCTATTTGAAGAATTGGGTTTAAATTATTTAGGACCTGTTGATGGACATAATTTAAAGCTATTAGTTCAATTATTTAAGAAATATAAAAAAAAAGAATTACATGGTCCAGTATTCCTACATTTAATTACACAGAAAGGTAGAGGTTATAAACCTGCTGAACTATCAAAAGATAAATTTCATGGTGTATCATCATTTGATGTTAAAACAGGTTTACAAAATAAATCTAAACTTGTCACATATACAAATGTAGTGAGTGACACTATTCTTAAATTAGCAAAAAAAGATAAAAAAATTGTAACAATTACTGCAGCAATGCCTTCAGGAACAGGCTTAGATAAGTTTAAAGAAAAATATCCATCCAGATTTTATGATGTAGGAATAGCCGAGCAGCATGCTGTTACTTTTGCTGGTGGAATGTCAACAGAGTCTATTAAGCCTTTTGTTGCAATATATTCAACTTTTCTGCAGAGAGCTTATGATCAAGTTGTACATGACATTGCTATACAATCATTACCTGTTAGATTCTTGATTGATAGATCTGGTTTTGTAGGCGCTGATGGTGCTACTCATGCTGGATCTTTTGATCTTAGTTACCTCTGTTGTCTCCCAAATTTTATCGTTATGGCACCGTCTAGTGGTGAGGAATTAAAAAATATGATTAATTTAGCATTATCAATAAATACCAAACCATGTGCAATTAGATATCCAAGAGATTTAGCAAATGAATATAAAAATAATGATAAATTTTCAAAAATAATAATAGGAAAAGGTAAGATTATAAAAAATGGAAAAAAAATTGCCTTTCTAAATCTTGGGACGAGGTTAAAAAAAGTATTAGAGATTAGCGAAATGATTAAAAAAAATTATAAATTAGATTGCTCCATAATAGATATGAGATTTGCAAAGCCAATTGATGTTAAATTAATTCAAAAACTTACGAAAAATCATAAAATTTTTGTTACTATTGAGGAGAATGCAATTGGGGGGTTCTCTAGTCAGGTTAATGACTTTTTAATAAATAAACTAAACGATACTCCAAAAATATTAAATTTTTTTATGAAAGATGAATTTATTGATCAATCTGACATTGATGATCAATATTCTAAATCAGGTATTTCCCCAAAAATAATTTACGAAAAGCTAATAAAGTTTTTAAAGTGATTTGGATTTATGAATTAATAATAAATCAGCTATCACAAAATTAGTCATAGCTATTCCCACTGGCACTGCCCTGATTCCTACACAAGGATCATGACGACCTTTAGTTTTGATTTTTGTATTTTTAAATTTTTTTGTGACAGTATTTTTCTCAGTTAATACTGAGCTTGTAGGTTTAACAATATATCTAAAAATAATATCTTGTCCTGAAGAAATACCACCTAATATTCCTCCAGCATGGTTAGTATGAAATTTAATTTTTTTATTTTCAAAGTTAATTTGATCAGATCCATTAGTTCCATCATAGTTTACTAAATCAAAACCAGTACCAAACTCTATACCTTTTACTGCATTTATGCTCATAATTGCTTTTGATAACTCTGAGTCAAGTTTTTGATATATTGGCTCTCCTATACCCACAGGACAATTTGAGACTCTAACTTCAATTACAGCACCAAGAGATGAACCTTTTTTTCGATGAGTAAGGATTAGTTCTTCCCATTTTTTAAGGATTGATTTATTCGGTGAGAAAAAAGGATTTTTATTAATAAAATTATTATTCCATATCTGGTTTTTTATCCTCTCATTACCAATTTGTATAACAGCACTTGTAACATTTATTTTATTTTTTGAAATTTTTTTAAGAAGTATTTCTGAAAGAGCACCTGCAGCAACTCTCATGGCAGTTTCCCTAGCACTGGACCTCCCTCCACCTCTATAATCATAATTTTTATATTTCATAAAATAAGTGTAATCGGCATGACCAGGTCGAAATTTATTTTTTATCTCTGAATAGTCCTTGCTTCTTTGGTCAGAGTTGTAAATTATCATCGATATCGGAGCGCCCGTGCTTTTACCATTAAAAATTCCCGAGATTATATTAACTTCATCTTTCTCTTTTCTTTGTGTTGTAAATTTTGATTGACCTGGTTTTCTCAAATCTAGTCTTGTTTGAATATATTTTGTATTAATAGGTATTCCTGCTGGAAAACCATCAACGACACAACCGATAGCCTCTCCATGACTTTCTCCCCAAGTTGTAAACTTTAATAAATTTCCAAAAGTATTATGTGACATGAACTAATTATTTTTTACTAAACTCATTTAATAATCCTGCTACACCCTCAGCTTCATCAACTGCAACCATTCCAACTGTATGATAACCGCAATCAACATGGTGAATTTCACCGGTTACACCAGATGAAAGTTCGCTTAAAAGGTATGCTCCTGTGTTACCAACATCTTCAAGTGTAACATTTCTCTTTAATGGAGAATTTAGCTCATTCCATTTTAAAATGAATCTAAAATCACCAATACCAGAAGCTGCAAGAGTTTTAATTGGGCCTGCAGATATAGCGTTAACCCTTATATTTTTATCCCCCATATCAACAGCAAGATATTTTACTGAAGCTTCAAGTGCTGATTTTGCGACTCCCATTACATTATAATGTGGCATAACCTGCTCTGCACCATAGTAAGTTAAAGTTAAGATACTCCCACCATTATCCATTAAATTATAGCAATATTTACAAGACTCAGTGAAGGAGTAACAAGAAATATTTAAACTATTTAAGAAATTCTCTTTTGAAGTATTAACATACTTACCTCTTAGTTCATTTTTATCTGCAAACGCAACAGCGTGAACAAAAAAATCCAATTTTCCCCATTTATCCTTAATTTTTTCAAAAGTATTTTTTACTGATCCTTCATCACTAACATCACATTGTATCAATAAATTAGAACCAACAGATTTAGCTAAAGGATCTATTCTTTTTAATAAGAGATCATTTTGATAAGTAAATGCTAATTCTGCACCAAATTTTGCGCATTGTTGAGCTATACCCCAGGCAATGGACTTATCATTAGCCACTCCCATTATTAGTCCTTTTTTATTTTTTAAATCCATTTTTTGATAAAATTAATATAATACTCATACCATGTCAGATAAATTAAATCCAATTATTAAGTTTAAAGAATGGTTTGATTTAGCCACTGAAAAAGAGATCAACGATCCTAATGCGATGTGTCTATCAACAGTTGACGATAAAAACACCCCTCATTCAAGGATGGTTCTATTAAAAGATTATAATGATGAGGGTTTTATTTTTTATACAAATTACGATAGCAATAAAGGAAATGACATTTTAAAAAATGCTAATGTTTGCCTAAATTTTCATTGGAAGTCATTGCTAAGACAAATAAGAATAGAGGGTAAGGTCGAAAAAGTCTCAAAAGAAACATCAGATAAATATTTTAATTCAAGACATTATTTAAGTCGAATAGGGGCATGGGCTTCACATCAATCAAAGGTCTTGAGTTCAAGAGATGATTTAGAGGATAAAATTGAATTTTATAAAAATAAATTTCCTGAAAAAGAAGATTTCCCTCGTCCCGATTACTGGGGAGGTTTTATAGTAAAATACTCCAAAATTGAGTTTTGGGAGGATATGCCTCATAGAATTCATAAAAGAGAAGTATTTGAGTTCAAAGATAGTGATTGGGTATCATATACCCTAAGCCCTTAGTTAGAATATTCACTCCATCTTTTTAGCAAATCAGAACTAGACGACTCTTTGTGATTACCACCTACACCAAACTTTAATTCAATATTGTATTTCTTTGATATTTCATATTCTAAAATTTTAGAAGCGTCTGATCTATCACCTCCATTAGCAAAAATAATTTTTTCATTTGGATATTTGTTTCTTACTTGAATTAACAAATTATTTGCACTTCCCATTTCATCATCTTCAAATTCCATAGCCTCATTCACCACTTTTAAGCTATCAACAACATACATTCTATGTTGAATATCCATAAAAAAATTTCCTTTTTTATTAATTAACCATTTATTAGAATTTACACCTACAATTAAAAAATTAGAAAACTCTAAACATTCTTTCATCATCATAATATGTCCAGGATGGATGGGGTCAAATCCACCTGAAACAACACTAATAATTTTATTTTCCAATTGAAATAGACTCTAAATAATTTTTTAAATTGTTGTAATCTTTGTTGGAAATGTAATTTGGAGAAATAGTTAATATATCTCTCCAAGATGTGAGATAATTTAAATTCACTTTCATTTTAGATATATTTTTTTTAGCTTTAGGGTAAATACCATAGTAAAAAACTACAAAAATATCTTTAACTTTAAGTTTATTTTGTCTTAAAGCTTTTATGAAGTGTAATTTACTTCCTCCATCAGTTGCCATGTCCTCAACTAATATTGACTGATTATTTTTTTTAAACTCTCCTTCTATTAGTTTACCTTTTCCAAACCCTTTAGGATTCTTTCTTATATATATCATTGGATATTTCATCTTTTGACACAGAAAGGAAGAGTAGGGAATGCCAGCTGTTTCACCTCCAGCAATAATAGTCGAGTTATCTTTATACTTCGATTTAATTTGCTTGCTCATTTCATTAATAATTAATTCTCTTTCTTTTGGAAATGAAATTAATTTTCTACAATCAACATAAACAGGACTTTTTTTGCCAGATGTAAGAGTAAATTGTTTTTTGAAGTCGATATTAACGCATCCAATACTTAACAGTAAGTTTGCTATCTTTTCTTTATTATTTTTGACTTTGACCTTCGACATTTTTCTGAACAATATTTAACATCATTCCATACTTTTTCCCATTTTTTTCTCCAATTAAATGGTCTTTGGCATACCACGCAAATTTTGAAATCTTTTTTATTCAGCTAAATAATCTTCTCAATCTCTTTATCTTCGAGATTACCATTAATTATAACAAGAGGGCAATGTAACGAGTTAGATTTTTCATATATAAGTTTGTCAATTAAAGGTCCAGGCTTGCCCATATCATTACTTGCAGCAAGAATAATAGTTGAATTAGATGAATATTTATTTAAGAAACTTATAAACTCATCAATCTCATTATATTTAAATATTTCAGATTTTGCTTTAATTTTAGATTTATCTGAGATGTAATTATGAACTTCTTTATGTTTTAATTTTTCTGTTATGATCTGATCTTTATCCAAAATTTTTTCAGCCCCTGATGTAAGCATCATACCTTCGCTTGCACTTTGAATAAAACTAATAGTAGTAATATTAGATTTAGTTATTTTTGCTCTTCTTATAGCAAATTTAACTGCAGTCCACATTTCAGCACTTTGATCAATAACTACAAAATAGTTTCTATTATTATTTTTTTTCATTTTTTTCTAAATATTAAATTTGTAACTAAACTAAGCAATAATGATATAGCAATCAAAATTATAATATAAATAAAAGACTCAGTTTTTAACAACTTTTCCAACTTAAATGAAATTCCACCTTTTTTTATTTGCAAGTTTTTAGATACCATCTTAACAATTTCATTGTTTTTTAATTCGTACATATAGATTTTTATATTTCCAGGTGAGATATTATCTGGAATCAAAAATTTTTTTAAAAATAAATTTCCACTTAAACTTTCAAGATTTTCTTCTATATATAAATTTTTTACTTTCATTGCTTTTCTTATTTTATGAAGTTCAAGAGAGTGATTACTGATTAATAAATGTCTATCCTTTAAACTAGACAATAAAAATATTTCATTCAAAGTCTTTTTAGGAGATGTGAAGATCGCAAAAAAACTAGGTTGATTATTCAACTCTTTTGTCTCATTAATCCATAAAAAACCCTCTTTAACTTTTGTCGTCAATTTAGCTTTTTTATCCTCTCCTTCAAAAATGAAGATGACATCACTGTCTTTATCTTTATTTCCAAATAAAACTACTTCTTTACCTAAAAAATTAGAGTTTATTTCAATTTTAAATTGATCTAAGGAAAAATTAGAAGCAAAACCAACTTTAAAAAAAAATATGAATATTAAAATATATTTATACATAGTTTATAATGAATAAGTTCTCAGGTGTTCTAAATAAATCATACGCTAAAAATGATGAAATAATTAATAGTAACATACCAAATGTCACCTTTAAATTTTCTTGATCAAGTATATCAACTATTCTTGTTGCTAGTGCAGCACCAATAGAGCTACTTACTATTAATGCTAAAGCCAAAACAAAATCTATATTTTGATTTATATAAATTTGTAAAAATAAAGATACGAAGGATACTATTGTAATATTAAATAGAGATGTACCTATCACTGAAATAGTTTTCATACCTAAAAAATAAATCATACATGGAATAAGTATAAAGCCTCCACCAATACCAGTTAGTCCTGTCAATACACCTATAAAAAAACCAATTAAAAGTGGCGCTAAAACACTTATATATAGTTTAGATTTTCTATACTTAATTTTAAAAGGAAGTCCATGTATCCAAGAATGCTGATGTAATTTAAATTTTTTATTTTTATGTACGATATTAACTTTAGCTGTTTCATAAAGAATAAATACAGCAGTTATAATTAAAAGAATTATATAGATACTATTTAAATAGTTATCAATTAAACCAATTGTTTTTAAATTATTTAGAATTAATACACCAAAAAGTGTTCCTAATAATCCGCCAATAACCATTGTTAAGCCCATCTGATAGTCTATATTTTTTTTTTGAAAATGACTTACAACGCCAGTAGATGTTGAGGCAAATACTTGAACAGTTGTAGTTCCAACTGCAACAGCTGGAGGTATACCAACTAGTATCAATAGAGGTGAGGATATAAAACCCCCACCTATTCCAAAGAGTCCAGATATAAACCCAATTCCAACACCGAGGGAAATTAATATATAAATATTTATGGATATTTCAGCAATAGGTAGGTAAAAATTCATATATTGAAATAAAATATTATACTTAAAATTTATAAAATAAATTAATGATTAAATACACTTTAGCATTTGCATGTTCAAGCGATGGTTTTATTGCAAAATATTCTGGTGATAATCCATTTGAATGGACTAGCTTGGAAGACAAAAAACACCTAGACAATTTGATAAAGAATCATAAATGGCAAGTTATGGGCAGAAAGACACATGAATTAAATCCAAACGAGTCAAGATCAAGAATTATTTTTTCTAGAAAATACCAAAAAATCAAACAAATAAAAAATTCAATAAATCAATACTATTTTAATCCAGATATTAATCAGTGGGATGAATTTGAAAATCTCTGCAAAGAAAGTGTTTTAATTTTAGGGGGAACCTGTGTTCATGATTATTTCTTATATGCTGATTTAATTGATGAAATTTTTGTCACTGTAGAGCCTTTAAAATTTGGAAAAGGTATACCAGCTTTTACATACATAAATTTTAGGGACTTAGTTCCTTACTTAAATGAGAGAGGATACCGTCATACTGAAAAAAAAATTAATAATAATGGTTCTTTGTTAATTAATTTCTCAAAGATTTAGAAGTTCTGTGTAATCATTTTTGTCATTTACATTAAAAAATTCTATTTTTTTATTTTTTTTAAATTTTATATAATCAAATCCAATTTCTTCAGCAAATTTCATTATTTTATAACCATTATTTTTTAAAAGGACTTCATTTAATTCTGTATATATTTTTGATGACCAAAAAGAAAACATTGGTTCGATAATATTATCAATCTTACAAATATAGACTTTATTCTTTTTTTCTGTAATTGAGATAAAATTATCTATTATACCTGTGTTTATTATTGGTGCATCTGTGGGGAAAAGTGCAAACCACAAATCCTCATTTGAGTTTTTATATAGATCAATAGCGCTATGTAACCCAGCTAGTGGCCCTTTATAACCACCAATTTTATCACTTACAACTTTATATCCAAAGATTTTGTACTTACTGATATCTCTATTGGCATTAATTATAATCTCATGTGACTTTTCATGCAAACTTTCTATTAAAATTTCAATAAAACTCTTATCTTTAATTTTTAAAA
This sequence comes from uncultured Alphaproteobacteria bacterium, assembly GCA_902521485.1. Taxonomy (GTDB): domain Bacteria; phylum Pseudomonadota; class Alphaproteobacteria; order HIMB59; family HIMB59; genus HIMB59. The sequence goes on from CABYRQ010000003.1 coordinate 12,083, forward strand.
AGCTTTTATTTTCATAACCCATTCTGGACGATTTACCACCTGTTAGTATTACAGATACAAGTTTACTCATCTTTGGTATATCTAAATTCTCCAGATAAAATATTTAATCTTTTACCTCTAATTCTTCCAATCATTGTTAAATTTTTCTTTCTAGCTATTTCAACTGCCCAAGCAGTGAAACCTGAACGAGATAATAGTATTGGTATTTCCATTTTAATGCATTTTAATACCATTTCACTTGTCAGCCTACCAGTAGTGTAAAAAGACATTTTTTTTGCGTCTATTTTCTTATCAAGTATTAAACCAGCTATTTTATCAACAGCATTATGTCTTCCCACATCTTCAAAATAATACAAAGGTTTATCTCCTTTACATAAGACGCAACCGTGTATTGCACCTACAGATAAATATAAACTTGGCTCGGTATTAATTTTTTTGGATAAATTCATAAGCTGTTGATGATCTATTTTTATTTTTTTATTCAAAGAAATGGTGTTTATTTCTTCAAATAAGTCTCCAAATACTGTTCCTTGTGCACAACCAGAGGTATTTACTTTCTTTTTTAATTTTTCTTCATAATTAGTTTTACTTTTTGTTCTTACAACAACAGTCTTTAGGTCTTTATGAAACTCAATCTTTTTTACATCGTCTATATTATCAAGCATTCCCTGATTGAATAAATAACCTATAGCTAAATATTTTGGATAATCGCCTATAGTCATTATTGTCACTATTTCTTGGTTATTTAAGTATAGAGTGAGTGGTTTTTCTTCAATGATTGGAATTTTTGTTATTTCTCCTTTTTCATTAATTGATTTTTTTAATTTAAATAAAGATCTGTTATTTACACTAGGTTTGATTAAAAAATCTGTCATTTTTTTCTTGATTGTATTATGGTGACAAGGTGAAAACAATAGCTGTTATTGGTTGGAAAAATAGTGGCAAAACTACTTTAGTGAGTAATTTAGTAAAATTTTTTAAAGATAAAAAAATTAAAGTTGGTGTGGTAAAACATGCCCACCATTCTTTTGACATTGATCATCCCAATACAGATAGCTATAAAATTAGAAAATCTGGAGCTTATAAAACTACACTAGTGTCAGATAAAAGACTTGCATTTATAGAAGAGAAAGCTGAGTCACATATTAATTTAGAACGTCTGGTAGAGTTTAACAAAGATTGTGATTTGCTAATATTTGAGGGGTTTAAGAGGTTTGATGATTTGATAAAGTTAGAAGTAAGTTTACAAAAAAATAACAAAGACTACCTCTACAAATCTATAAATAATGTTAAATATATCGTTACAGACGATAATATCGATCACCCAATTCAGACCTTTAATCACAGTCAAATAGAAAAAATTGCCTCTAAAATATATTATGAAAACTCCTAATCTAATCTCTTTCAAACTTGCACAAAAAATAATTATTCAGGAAAAAAAGAAGTTATTTCAAGAGTCTAAGATTAAATTAAAGGAAGCATATAATGCTGTAGTATCAAGAACAATTACTTCACCAATAAACCTACCCTTACAAAACACTGCAGGATTAGATGGTTATATTGTCTCAAAAAAAAATCTCAACAAAGTATCAATATCTAAGATTCTTCTAAATGCTGGACATTCATATAAAAAATTAAATCCCAACTTAGCCTATAAAATAAATACAGGTGCAATTATTCCACAAAACTTTAAAAATTTTATTTCATTAGAAAATGCAAAAGTTGAAGGAAAAAATTTACTAGTCCATTATTCAAAAATATCTAATAAAGATATAAAAAAAAAGGGAGAGGATTTAAAAAAAAATAAAATATTAATAAAAAAAAATGAAAAAATTGATTTTATAAAAATTGCACTACTTTCATCAGTTGGAATTACAAATTTATGGGTATATAAAACTTTGAGAGTTGCTGTCGTATCCTCAGGAAATGAATTAATAAAATCTGGCAAAAAAATAAAAGATCATCAAGTATATGATTCAAACAAATATCAAATAATTCATTTTTTAAAAAAATTTAATATAAAAGTTTTTGACCTAGGTATTTTAAAAGATGATGAAATAAAAGTTAATAATTTTTATAAAAAAAATCAGAGTAAATTTGATATTATAATTAGTTCAGGAGGCTCCTCATTTAGCTCGAAAGATTACATATCTTCTTTTCTAAGTCGAAATACTAAACTTCTTTTTAAATATGTAAGAATTCAACCAGGTCGGCCTGTAATTTTTTCAAAATTAAAATTTAATTATTATTTTTCACTGCCTGGAAATCCATTAGCTGTATTCACTAATTTATTTTTTTTAGTAAGTTTATTTTTAGATCCTTCTCGCAAAGATAATTCTAGCATTACCAAATCTTACCAATCTGGTTTTTCAGAAAATAAAAAATCTAACATAACAAAATTTTATCGTGTGAAATTATCTAAAAATACACTTTATACTCATAACTCAAAAGGTTCTGCTAAATTAATTTCTCTTTCTGAAGCAGATGGGTTAGCGTATGTCCCAGAAGGAAATGATAAAATTAAAAAAGGCGAAAAGATTAGATTTATTGAATTTTAAATTTGATATTTACTAAATTACCCTTTTTTTCCAGTAAAATTATCTCATATTTTTTTTCTTCACAAAAATTTTTAAAGTCAAATTGTGATAATGGGTCATCGCTTTCTATTGTAAGAACATCATTTTTTTTTAACTTTTTTATAAATTTTTCAGCCTTTAAGACAGGTATAGGGCATTCAAAGCCTTTAGTATCTAGATAATAATCCATTTACATATATATTTATTTTAAAAATACATGGAAATAAAGAATTTAGAAATAATTTTAGCTTTAGATAGTGAAAAGCATTTTAATAGAGCAGCAGAAAAATTAAAAATATCACAACCTGCTTTATCTATGAAGCTAAAGGCTTTAGAAAATGAAATAGGGGTAAGATTAGTAAAAAGAGGAAAGAACTATATTGGACTAACTTCTGAGGGTGAAATTTTAAAGGAAAGATTTAAAAATATTGTCAAAGAATACACTAATATCAAACAGTTAAGCTCTGAGTTAAAAAATAATTTAACCGGAAATTTAAGAATAGGTGTTATACCTACTGCTTTATTGGAAGTTTCCTTCCTATTAAATAGTTTTGTAAAAAAATTTACAAATGTCAAATTGCAAGTTATTTCTATGTCTTCTAATGAAATTGATAAAAATCTTCATGATTTTAAATTAGACTTAGGGATAAGCTATTTAGAAAATGAACCAATATTAGGAGTTGAGAAGATACCGTTATACAAAGAAACATATTTTCTCATATCTAAAAAAGGGAATTTAAAAAATAAAAAGAAATTAAAATGGCAAGAAATTGGCAATTTAGATCTATGTTTAATTTCTAAAGAAAATCAATTTAGAAGAATATTAGATGCTGTTTTTAAAGAGAATAATATAAATCCACGAGTTTTAATTGAATCAAACTCTATGACTCATATTTACTCTCACGTAAATAGTTCAGAATTTTCAACAATTATGCCATATATATTTACTCAGTCATTTAACTACGATGAGAATACAAATTTTATTCAATTAATTTCCCCAGAAATATCTCATAAGGTAGGTATAGTTCATATTGATGATAATCGCCCATCACCAATTAAGAATAACTTTTTAAAATTCTTAAAAAGCTTTAATAAGTAATAATTATCAATTAATTACTTATTGATAATTGAAACTTAATAAAAAATTACTAAATTATAGTAAATGAAAGACTCACAAAGTAAGATTCATCCAGGTTCTGGCAGAAGAAAAGCATTAGAATTCAACAAGGGTCGCCAAAGTGATGACCAGTCAATTGATGATCTTAAGAACCTTATACCTAATGATTATTTTAGACAAAGGGATATGCTTATTGAAAGCCTTCACTTAATTCAAGACTATTATAAATGTCTTAAACCAAAATATTTAACAGCACTGTCCGAATTAACAAATTTACCTTTAACTGAAATTTACGAAACAGCATCATTTTATGCTCACTTTGATATTTATAAAGAGGATGATATTAGCCCACCTGAAACGACAATTAGAGTTTGTGATGGTATTACATGTGAGATGAACGGATGCAAAACTTTAGAAAAAAATTTAAGTGATAGTGTATCTTCTAATGTGAGAGTAGTTAGAGCACCTTGTATGGGAAGGTGTCACCAAGCACCAGTAGTTGAGGTTGGAAAAAAACATTTTGTAAATGCAAATGTAAGTGTAGTTCAAAAAGCCTTAGAGGAGCAAGATACAAAACCAGTTATACCAAATTACATTAGCTATGATGATTATGTAAAAAATGGTGGATATATTATTCTAAAGGATTGTATTGAAAATAAAAAAGATCCGATGAAGCTCATAGAAGAAATGGAGCAATCAGGTTTGAGAGGTCTTGGTGGTGCAGGATTTCCAACTGGAAGAAAATGGAGATTTGTAAGAGCAGAAGATAAACCCAGAATAATGGCAATTAATGGTGATGAGGGTGAACCAGGAACATTTAAAGATCATCATTATCTTACAAGAGATCCACATAGATTTCTTGAAGGAATGTTAATTGCTGCATGGGTAGTTGAGGCAACAGATGTATATATATACATGCGCGATGAGTACCCTGATGTAATAAAATTTTTAAAGAAAGAAATTAAAATTTTAGAAGAAAAAAATTTAAATATTAAAACGAGAATTCATTTTAGAAGAGGTGCTGGTGCCTACATTTGTGGTGAAGAGTCATCAATGTTAGAGAGTTTAGAGGGTAAAAGAGGTTTACCTAGACATAAACCTCCATTTCCATCTCAAGTAGGACTTTTTGGTAGACCAACATTAATACACAATGTTGAAACAGTTTTTTGGGTCAGAGAGATTTTGGAAAAAGGTGCTGTCTGGTTTAGTAGTCATGGTCTCAATGGTAGAAAAGGTCTAAGAACTTTCTCTGTATCGGGAAGAGTAAAAAACCCTGGTGTAAAGTTAGCCCCAGCAGGGATAACAATAAAACAACTTATTGATGAATATTGTGGCGGTATTCAAGAGGGACATACATTTAAAGCATATTTACCCGGAGGGGCCTCTGGAGGAATACTTCCTGCAAAATTAGATAATATTCCACTTGATTTTGACACATTACAAGAGCATGGCTGTTTTATTGGTTCGGCTGCTGTGGTCGTTTTATCTGACAAAGATAACATGAAAGATATTGCAAAAAATTTAATGTTCTTTTTTCATGATGAAAGTTGTGGTCAATGCACTCCTTGCAGAAACGGAACTGAAAAAGCTCTAAAACTTATGAATCAATCATCTTGGGATGTAGACCTTTTAAAAGAATTATCATCTGCAATGATGGACGCTTCTATATGTGGTTTAGGACAAGCTGCTCCAAATCCAATGCTTTCTGTTATTAAACACTTCCCAGAGGAGGTAACCAACTAATGTCAGATAACATTAAATTTAAAATTGATGGCAACGAATACCTAGCTAACAAAGACGAGTCGATTTGGGACGTCGCAAAAAAAAATAATATAGATATCCCTCATCTATGTTACTCACCTGAGCCGGGTTATCGAGCAGACGGAAATTGTAGAGCATGTATGGTTGAAATTAAAGGGGAGAGAACTCTTGCAGCATCTTGTATTCGTAAACCTACTGAAGGCATGGAGGTTACAGTTAACTCTTCAAGAGCAAAAAAATCAAGATCTATGGTTTTTGAACTTCTTGTGTCTGATCAACCAGAAAAAAATAATTCTCCTGACCCTGAGTCAAAGTTTTGGAATTGGTCTGAAAAATTAGGTGTTAGTGATAGTCGTTTTCCAAGCAAAGAAAAAATAGAATTAGATAGATCTCATAAAGCGATGAGTGTTAATTTAGACGCATGTATAAATTGTAATTTATGTGTTCGCGCTTGTCGTGAGGTACAAGTAAACGACGTAATTGGAATGGCCTACAGAGGGTCAACAGCCAAAGTAATATTTGATTTAGATGACCCTATGGGCAATAGCACTTGTGTAGCTTGTGGAGAATGTGTCCAAGCTTGTCCAACAGGAGCATTAATGGAGTCCTCCTTAGTTGATAATGATGGGAAAAGAGAGTCTTATTCAGATAAAGTCGTAGAGAGTGTTTGTCCTTATTGTGGTGTAGGATGTCAAACTGAAGTACACGTAAAAGATGACAAAATTTTATACGTGGATGGTAAAAATGGACCCGCTAATGAAAATAGGTTATGCGTAAAAGGTAGATTTGGTTTTGACTATATCAATCATGATGGAAGACTCACAAAACCATTAGTGAGAAAAGCTGGTGTTAAAAAAGACCCAAATCTTGAAATTAAAGACGCTGATATATATGATTATTTTGAAGAGACTACTTGGGAAGACGCAATCGAAAGAGCTTCTTCTGGTCTTTTAAATTTAAAAGAAGATCATGGACCAAAAAGTTTAGCTGGTTTTGGTTCAGCAAAGTGTTCTAATGAGGAGGCTTACTTATTTCAAAAATTGGTTAGAGTTGGTTTTGGATCAAATAATGTAGATCACTGTACTAGACTTTGTCACGCATCTTCTGTTGCAGCACTGATGGAGTGTGTAAACTCAGGGGCTGTGTCAGCTCCTTTTATGTCTGCATCTGATGCTGACTGTGTAATTGTAATAGGTGCAAGGCCTACAGAAAACCACCCTGTTGCAGCAACCTATCTTAAACGCGCAGCAAAAAGAGGTTCCAAGTTAGTTGTTATGGATCCAAGAAAGCAAGGTTTAACAAAACATGCTACCTATAACTTACAATTTAAAGCGGGCACTGATGTTGCAATGCTCAACGCACTTTTATTTACCATTGTTGAAGAGAAACTTTATGATGAACAATATATTCAAGGACAAACAGAGGGCTTTGAAAAATTACAAGAAGAGATAAAAGATTTTTCACCTGAAAAAATGGAAGCTATTTGTGGCATTAAAGCTCAAGAGTTACGAGAAGTTGCCAGACTTTATGCTAAATCAGAGAGATCCATTATTTTTTGGGGCATGGGAGTATCTCAACATGTGCATGGAACAGACAATGCTAGATGTCTAATTGCTTTGGCTTTAACCACAGGACAGATTGGAAGAGAGGGCACAGGGTTACACCCTCTGAGAGGTCAAAATAATGTTCAAGGTGCATCTGATGCTGGATTAATTCCAATGGTCTTTCCTGATTACCAGTCAGTTGAAGATAGTAGTACCCATCAAAAATATGAAAATTTTTGGAAGACAGGTCTTGATGATAAAAAAGGCCTAACCGTCGTTGAAGTGATTAATAAAATTTTAGAAGATGAAATCAAAGGTATGTATATTATGGGCGAAAACCCTGCAATGTCAGATCCTGACCAAAATCACGCCAGAGCAGCATTAGCTAAATTAGACCATTTAGTAGTTCAAGATATTTTCATGACTGAAACTGCCTGGCATGCAGATGTAATCTTACCTTCATCAGCCCATGCTGAAAAAACTGGAACTTATACAAATACTAACAGACAAGTTCAATTAGGTCGTCAAGCAGTACCACCTCCTGGTTCAGCGAGACAAGATTGGTGGATTACTCAAGCCATTGCCCAAGGTATGGGTTTAGATTGGAGTTATTTACATCCAAGAGATATTTTTAATGAGATGGCACAAGTAATGCCTTCACTAAATAATATTACTTATGAAAGACTAGAAAATGAAAACTCTGTTACATATCCTTGTGAAGATCCAAACAAACCTGGAAATGAGATTATATTCAATGAAAATTTTCCTACCGCAAATGGAAGAGGAAAAATAGTACCTGCTAAATTAATACCACCAGCAGAACTACCAGATGACGACTTTCCGATGATATTGACAACTGGAAGATTATTAGAACATTGGCACACTGGATCTATGACTAGAAGAGCAAATGTTCTGGATCATATAGAACCTGAAGCAATAGTCAGTATGAATAGGTGGGACATGAAAAGGATGACAATTAATCCTGGAGATCAAGTTTTAGTTAAAACAAAAAGAGGATCGCTGGCTATTAAGGTCAGAAGTGATAGAGAAATTCCTGAAGGTATGGTTTTCATGCCATTTTGTTTTGCTGAGGCTGCTGCAAACGTGCTCACAAACCCTCAGTTAGATCCAATTGGTAAAATTCCTGAGTTTAAATTTAGCGCAGCTAGTGTTGAAAAAATTCAACCTTCAGTCAACTAATTTAAAAAATACTTATTATATCTTTGATCGGTATACCTTTTATATAAACAATTAAGCCTATAAGAACTATTGTTAGAAAATTTATTGTCATTATAAAACGAAATAAATTAAAATTTGATCTATTGAAATCTCCCTCATCTTCAAGAACTAGCAATGATTTGTTCTGTTGTATTGATGATTGATTATCTAACCTATGAAAAATACTTAAGTCCCCATCAAGTTTCTTAGACGTCGGTTCATGAACTTCTTTGACACTTGATTTATTGTTCAGAAATGTATCAATAGTATTAATTTTTTTTTCTAAAGACTCAATTTTTAATTTCAGTACTTCAAAATCAGATTTATTTTTCAAATTACTGACTCTTATTCTTGGTGATGAGTCATCAAAATTTGGATTGTAAACTTTATTTTCTAATTGATTTTTTATTTCAGCTAATGAGTCTAAAATTTTCTTTGACTTCTCTTCGTTTAAACTTGGAGTATTATATTTTGAGGTATTTCTCCCAAATTGATCAATATCCGAAACCATAAGATTTTAACCTTAAAGTAAGTATTAAAAATAATCAAATACGTGTTTAAGTGTTTTTTCTAGTAAAGGTGAATGGTGCCGGCTGGGGGACTCGAACTCCCGACCTGATGATTACAAATCAACTGCTCTACCAACTGAGCTAAGCCGGCAATGTGTTATTATTTATATTAAAATTTAGAATAAACAATATTTAAAAATTACTAATTTTGAAATGATACGCAGCAATTGCCAATGAATTTGCTGCATTATAACTATCAATACCATCTACAATTTCTTGAGGGATACTTATTTTAAAGTCACTCTTATTTAAAATATTTCTTCTAATACCTTTTCCTTCATTTCCTACAATGATGACAGATTTTTTATCAAAATTAAATTTTCTGTTCATCTCCTCACCACTAATATCTAAAGAATAAGTCCAATAGCCACTTTTTTTTAGAATTTCTATTGTTCTGTTAATATTTTTGGAAATATGATATTTCAACACTTCAACAGCTCCAGAAGAGGTTAACGACGTTACATCGTTAATATCTGCAGAAGAGTGCTCTGATAATAATAGACCATCAGCTCCCATCAGTAGAGCCGTTCTAATTATGTTTCCTAGATTATTTTGGTCTGTAATTTGATCGGCAATGATAATAAGCGATTTTTTAGTATTTATAATGATTTCATCTAAATTAGAGGGTTTATACTTTTCTCTTCGAATGACAATATCACTGATAAATCTATCATTTTTAATACCAAGTCTATTAAAATCGTTTTTTTTAAGTAACTTTGTCTTATTATTAAGTTTATTTTTCTCAATTAAATTCGCAAAATCTGACTGTTTATCGATATTTATGAAAATTTCAATAATTTTATCCGGATTATGAATTATACAACTCGAACAAGAATTAGCGCCTGAAATAAGCATTATTTTAAATAACAGTAAAATTTAAGGAAGTCTATTGACTTTCAAAGACAATTATCTATTAATCAACACCTGATTTTATACAGTTTGGAGGGATGGCCGAGTGGTTAAAGGCGGCAGACTGTAAATCTGTTCACGCAAGTGTACGTAGGTTCGAATCCTACTCCCTCCACCACTTTTTTTTCACTTTTCCTATTGAATTTTAAAGAAAAATTAGTAGTTTATCGGAACTCACAAGGATTTGATTTTGTGGATGTTTTGAAGTGGTTACCCGCTAAATCGCGGGTGTAGCTTAATGGTAAAGCTCCAGCCTTCCAAGCTGGCTACGAGGGTTCGATTCCCTTCACCCGCTCCAATTACATTGAAAAAATTAAGTAATAGATATTAAAAAGAGGTAACAACTTAAAATGACTAAAGAAAAATTTGACAGATCGAAAGAACACGTCAACATCGGAACTATCGGTCACGTCGACCATGGTAAAACTACACTTACTGCAGCAATAACAAAAGTTTTAGCAGAGAAGGGTGGTGCAGAGTTTACTGCGTATGATGAAATTGATAAAGCACCTGAAGAAAAAGAGAGAGGTATTACAATTTCAACAGCGCACGTTGAATATTCAACTGATAAAAGACACTATGCACACGTCGACTGTCCAGGTCACGCAGACTATGTAAAAAATATGATTACAGGTGCTGCTCAAATGGATGGTGGTATTTTAGTTGTAAATGCAGCGGACGGACCAATGCCTCAAACACGTGAACACATTCTCTTAGCTAGACAAGTAGGTGTACCTGCACTAGTTGTTTATTTAAATAAAGTAGATCAAGTAGATGATCAAGAATTATTAGAGCTAGTAGAAGTCGAAATAAGAGAACTACTCTCAAAATACGATTTTCCTGGAGATGACATTCCTATCGTTAAAGGATCAGCACTCGCAGCAGTAGAAGACAGAGATGAAAACATCGGTAAAAATTCAATTATTGAATTAATGTCAAAAATTGACGAGTACATTCCAGCTCCTACTAGAGAATTAGATAAACCTTTCCTAATGCCAGTTGAAGACGTATTTTCTATTTCTGGAAGAGGTACTGTAGTTACTGGAAGAGTTGAACAAGGTGTAATAAAACCAGGTGAAGAAATTGAAATTATTGGATTAAAAGATACAACCAAAACAGTTTGTACTGGTGTTGAAATGTTTAGAAAACTCTTAGATTCTGGTGAAGCTGGAGATAATATTGGTGCCCTTCTTCGTGGAACTAAAAAGGAAGAAGTTGAAAGAGGCCAAGTTTTGGCAGCTCCAGGTAGTATTAAACCTCACAAAAAATTTAAGGCCGAGATTTATGCATTAAGTAAGGAAGAGGGTGGAAGACATACTCCTTTTTTTGCTAATTATAGACCTCAGTTTTATTTTAGAACTACAGACGTTACTGGTTCGATTAAATTACCTGAAGGCACTGAAATGGTGATGCCTGGAGATAACATTACACTTGAAGTTGAGCTACTTGCTCCTATTGCAATGAATAACAATTTACGTTTTGCTATTCGCGAAGGTGGAAGAACTGTTGGCTCAGGAGTTGTATCAGAGATTATCGAATAAAAATATTCTCTGCAGTAATACTAATATGAAGGAGTGTAGCTCAACTGGTAGAGCGCCGGTCTCCAAAACCGGAGGTTGCGGGTTCGATGCCTGCCACTCCTGCCAAAAAATAAAAAAAAAATATGAAATTTAATCCTGCTAAGTATTTAAGAGAAGTTCGACAGGAGGTGTCTAAAGTTACCTGGCCTTCTAAAAGAGAAACTTTTACTTCAGCAGGTATTGTTTTGGTTGTAATTAGTATTGCTGCAATTATTTTGATGCTATTAGATCAATTTTTTTCTTTTATTGTGAGAATAGTTTTAGGATAGATCAATGGTTGAAAATACAGATACATCAAAGTGGTATGTTGTGCACTGCCACTCTGGCTTTGAGAAAAAAGTTGCAGACTCAATTTTAGATGAGGCAAAAAAAGTTAATTTAGAAGACTCGATTTCTGAAGTATCTGTTCCTACACAAGCAGTAGTGGAGGTAAGAAGGGGTGTAAGAGTTAACTCTGAAAAAAAATTTTTCCCAGGGTATGTTTTAATTAAGATGAAAATGAACGATGACACTTGGCATTTAGTAAGAGATATACCAAAAGTCTCAAATTTTCTTGGCACAAAAGATAAGCCAATTGCTATATCTGAACGAGAAGTTTCTAAATTATTGCAAGATATTACTGAGGGTGCTGATAATCCTAAGCCAAAGTTTGAGTATGAGGTAGGTGAACAGATTAAGGTATCTGATGGACCATTTGCTTCCTTTAGCGGAATTATAGAAGAGGTTGACAGTTCAAGACAAAAGCTTAAAGTGTCCGTCTCAATTTTTGGGAGACCGACACCTTTAGAACTAGATTATTCACAAGTGGTTAAGGGCTAAGAGCATGGCTAAAGAAATTTTAGGTTACATAAAATTACAAATTCCAGCTGGTTCAGCTAATCCAGCTCCACCAGTAGGTCCTGCTTTAGGTCAAAAAGGTTTAAATATTCAAGATTTCTGTAAACAATTTAATGACAAAACAAAAGATTTAGAAAAGGGCGCACCCATCCCAACTATTATTACAGCATACAAAGATAGATCATTTGATTTTGTCACAAAAAAACCACCCGTTACTTTTTATTTAAAAAAAGCTGCAAAAATAAAAAAAGGCTGTCAAACACCCGGTCGTTCAAAATTAGGTAAGGTTACAATGAAACAGGTTGAAGAGATAGCAAAAGAAAAATTAGAGGATCTCAATGCATATGATGTTGATCAAGCATCAAAAATAATACTCGGATCAGCAAGGTCGATGGGAATGGAAATTGTATAATGAATTTAACTAAGAACAAAAAAAAACAAATCGAAGGTATAGACTTTACAAAGTCATACAAAATATCTGATGCAGTTAAAATTATAAAAGAAAAAAAATATGTTAAATTTGATGAGTCTTTAGAAGTATCAATCAATACAGGTATTGACTCTAAGCAGTCTGATCAAAATGTTAGAGGTAGTTTTATACCTCCCCATGGTTTAGGAAAAAAAGTTCAAATAGCAGTTTTTGCTCAAGGAAAATCTGCAGAGGAGGCTAAAGCAGCTGGCGCTAGATATGTTGGAGGAGATGATTTGGTCGCTACTCTTGAAAAAAAGATTGACGTAGATGTAATTGTATCTACTCCAGACATGATGTCCGTTGTAAGTAAAATTGCTAAAATTTTAGGTCCAAAAGGTTTAATGCCTAACCCTAAAACAGGCACTGTTACAAATGATATAAAAAGTACAATTGAAAATATCAATAAAGGACTCGTAGCATATAAAAATGATAAAGCAGGAACCATACATGCTGCTTTAGGTAAAGTTAGTTTTGACGAAAGTAAATTAACTGAAAACGTAACTTCTTTTATTGAAGAAATTAAAAAAATAAAACCGTCAGGATTGAAGGGTAACTTTGTGAATTCTGTTTATCTATCTTCTTCTATGGGTTTTGGTTTAAGGGTTGAAATATAATGAATAAAGCTGAAAAACAACAATATATTGAAAACCTCGATCAAATGTCAAAGGATTATTCTGCTATATTCGTTGCATCGTTTTCAGAGATGTCGGTAAAAGAAATGATCGAATTTCGTACTGAAATTAGAAATAATGATGGAGTAACTAAAGTTTCCAAAAATAATATCGTTAAAATATTTGTTAACAAAGATGATGAAAAAAAAGGTCTAATCGATTTTTTATCTAATCAAAAATTATTAATTTTTACAAATAATCCTGTTGGAACAGCAAAAGTTTGTAAAAAATTTGAAAAAGATTTGAAAAAGCTATCTGCAGAGGCAGCTTTTTTTGATAACCAGTTATATTCAAAAGAGGATATAGCAAAGGTTGCAACTTTACCTTCTCTTGATGAAATAAGAGGAAAAATAGTTGGATTGATTAATGCTCCTGCTTCAAAACTTGTAAGATTATTACAAAGGCCTGATCAGGATATTATTTCAATACTACAAAACAAAAAAGACTAATTAGGGAGAGACAAAAAAATGGCAGATTTAAATAAAATTGTTGATGAGTTATCAACACTTACAGTAATGGAAGCAGCAGAACTTTCAAAGCTTTTAGAGGAAAAATGGGGTGTAACCGCAGCGGCACCTGTAGCAGTAGCAGCAGGTGGGGCAGCCCCTGCAGCTGATGCAGCAGAAGAAAAAGATGCTTTTGATGTTGTACTTACAGCAGCCGGAGATCAAAAAATTAACGTTATTAAAGAAGTTAGAGCTATTACAGGTCTTGGTTTGAAAGAAGCTAAAGACATGGTTGAGGGTGCTCCAAAAACTTTAAAAGAGGGAGCTAAGAAAGAAGATGCGGAAGCTATGAAGACACAGCTAGAAGCCGCAGGCGCAAAAGTAGAACTTAAATAATTAGTTATTATAGGTTCTATTTAATATGCCACTTAGCTTTACAGAAAAAAAACGAATTCGCTATTCTTTTGGTAAGATCGGTAAAACGATCGAAGTTCCAAATTTAGTTGATATTCAAAAAATTTCCTACGATAAATTTCTTCAGTTAGGGAAATCAGTAGAGAACCGTTCAAATACAGGTCTGCAGGAAGTCTTTAATTCTGTCTTTCCAATAAAAGACTATGCAGGTAAATCTGAACTTCACTATATAGACTATTACCTTGATAACCCTAAGTATGATGTAGATGAGTGTAGAAGGAAGGGTTTAACGTTTTCCGCATCTCTAATGGTTACTTTCCGATTAATCATTTGGGATATCAATGAAGAAACTGAAGAAAAATCACTAAGAGATATAAAAGAACAAGTAGTTTATTTAGGTGATTTACCTTTGATGACAAATAACGGTACATTTGTTGTTAATGGAACTGAAAGGGTTGTAGTAAGCCAATTACATAGATCTCCAGGCGTATTTTTTGACCATGATGAGGGAAAAACTCATGCAAGTGGTAAGGTCTTATATAATGCAAGAATAATACCTTACAGGGGTTCTTGGTTAGATTTTGAATTTGATCACAAAGATAACCTTTTCTTTAGAATTGATAGAAAAAAGAAAATGATATCTACCACTATTTTACAAGCATTGCCATCTAAGGCATCAGAAAAATATTTATACGAATGTATGCAAAATAAAGTTGAGCCCGACATTTATAAAGTTTCAGGGATGACTTCAGAAGAAATCTTAACTTATTTTTATGAAACATTTAACTTTAAGAAAAATAAAGATGGATGGATTGTTAGTTTAGATTTAAATAAATTTAAATATAAAAATTTACCTTTTAACTTAGTCGATCCTAGCACTAATGAAGTAGTTGCTTACAAAGATGTCAAATTATCATTAAAATTATTAAAAGAAATTAAAGACAAAAAAATTAATAAATTCTTTTTTAAAGAAGAAGATTTATATGGATTTTACTTATCAAATGACATTGTTAATTATGATAATGGCTTAGTTTATGCTGAAGCTGGAACACTGTTAAGTGAGGAATTTTTTAAAAGACTTGAAGAACTATCTATAAGCCAATTCTCTGTCATTAACGCTAATCAGGCTACAGGTAATTTAGGTGTTATTAATTCACTTGTAGCTGACAAGAATAATTCACGAGAAGAAGCTCTTTTTGATATTTTTAAAATTTTAAGACCAGGTGAACCACCAACTTTAGAAGCAAGTAATTATTTGTTTCAAAATATGTTTTTCAGTGAAGATAGGTATGATTTATCTGAAGTAGGCAGGGTTAAACTAAACTCATACTTATCTTTGGATAAGGAAAATAAGACAAGAATCTTAAGCAAATCAGACATTCTTGCTGTTGCAAAAAAACTTTTTGATATGAAAACAGAGAGTGCTGGTAAAGATGACATAGACCATCTAGGAAACAGACGTGTTCGCTCAGTTGGAGAATTAATTGAAAACCAATACAGAATTGGATTGGTAAGAATGGAGAGAGCGATTAGAGAAAAAATGGGTACAGTTGATATTGAGTCAATTATGCCTCAGGATCTTGTTAATTCAAAACCTATACAAACTGTTCTAAAAGAATTTACTGGAACAAGTCAGTTAAGTCAGTTTATGGATCAGACAAACCCATTGAGTGAGATTACACATAAAAGAAGAATCTCTGCACTGGGCCCAGGTGGACTTACTAGAGAGAGAGCAGGATTTGAGGTTAGAGATGTTCACACAACTCACTACGGTAGGATATGTCCTATTGAAACACCTGAAGGATCAAACATCGGACTAATTAATAGCCTTTCATCCTTTGCTAGAATAAATCAGTATGGTTTTATCGAAACTCCCTATAGAAAAATTATTAAAGGCACTGTAACTGACGAAGTTCTATATTTAAATGCAGATGAAGAGGAAAGTTACACTATAGCCCAAGCAAATAGCCCAATTAATGAAAACGGTAAATTCTCAGAAGAACAAGTAAGTTGTAGAAGAAGAGGGGATTTTATTTTCTGTGATCCATCAGAAATAGATTTCATGGATGTAAATCCTCAACAATTAGTATCTGTTGCAGCTTCTCTTATTCCATTTCTTGAAAATGATGACGCCAATAGAGCTTTGATGGGATCGAATATGATGAGACAAGCCGTTCCTTTAGTTAAAAGTGAAGCTCCTCTTGTTGGCACAGGATTCGAGTCAAAAGTAGCAAGAGATAGTGGAGCAGTAGTTGTAGCAAAAAATAGTGGGTACGTACATCAAGTTGACTCATCAAGAATAGTTATTAGATCTGACTCTAAAAATATTAGTAAGGATAAAAGTGGCGTCGACATTTATAACTTAAAAAAGTTTCAAAGATCTAATCAAAGCACTGCTATTAACCAAAAACCAATTGTTAAAATCGGCGATTATGTAGAAAGAGGTGATATTATAGCTGATGGTCCATCAACTGACTTAGGTGAATTAGCCTTAGGAAGAAATTTACTCGTAGGATTTATGCCATGGAATGGATACAACTTTGAGGACTCTATAATAATGTCTGAAAGAGTTGTTCATGAAGACAGATATACCTCAATACACATTGAGGAGTTTGAAGTCTTATGCAGAGATACAAAACTAGGACCTGAGGAAATCACAAGAGATATGCCAAATGTTGGTGATGAAAGTATTACTAATCTCGATGAAGCTGGTATTGTTTATATAGGTTCAGAGGTTAAACCAGGAGATATACTTGTTGGAAAGGTTTCCCCCAAAGGTGACTCACCCATTACACCTGAGGAAAAGTTATTAAGAGCTATTTTCTCAGAAAAAGCGGCCGATGTTAAAGATACATCTTTGAGACTACCAACTGGTTACTCTGGTGTTGTAGTCGACGTACAAGTATTAGTTCGAAGAGGCGTTGAAAAAGATGAAAGAACAATAGCTATTGAAAGAGTGGAAATAGATAGGTTAGCTAAAGATAGAGACGACGAAAAGAATATTTTAGAAAATAATTACAAACAAAATCTAATAAGTATATTTAAAAACAAGAATGCCAGTTCAAACATAGATATTTTTACAAAAGGTAATAATATTGAAGAAGATCTATTGAAATCAAAATCTATTGAGATTTTGGAACAAATTAAAGTTGATGACAGTATTTCCATGGAAACATTTGTTTCTCAAAAGAAAATCTTCAACGATGCTGTAATTTTGTTAGACAAAAAATTCCAAAATAAAATTGAAAAAATTCAAAGTGGTGACGATTTACTACCTGGTGTTCTAAAAGTTGTTAAAGTTTTTGTTGCTGTAAAAAGAAAATTGCAAGCAGGTGACAAAATGGCTGGAAGACATGGTAATAAAGGTGTTATATCAAAGATTGTACCAATTGAAGACATGCCTTTCTTGGAAGATGGAACTCCTGTAGATGTTTTATTAAACCCATTAGGTGTCCCAAGTAGAATGAATATTGGTCAAATATTAGAGACACACTTGGGTTGGGCTGCTTACGGTATAGGTAAACAAATTTCACAAAGCTTAGATATGGCCAAGAAAGAGGGAAATATCATCCAATTAAAAGAGTCTCTATCAAGTTTTTATGAACAGAACAAAGACTCAAATACTGAAATAACTAAGATGAATGACGATCAGCTAATTGAATTAGCAGAAAATTTAGAAAAAGGTGTTACATTTGCTACACCTGTTTTTGATGGTACAAATACCCAAGAAATTACAAATTTATTAGATAAGGCAGGATTTGATAATAGTGGCCAAGTCCATTTATACGATGGAAGGTCAGGGGAAAGGTTCGAAAGAAAAGTAACTGTAGGTTATAAATATATTCTAAAACTTCATCATTTGATTGATGATAAAATTCATGCAAGATCTATCGGCCCTTACAGTTTAGTTACACAACAACCTTTAGGTGGTAAAGCCCAATTTGGTGGTCAAAGATTTGGAGAAATGGAAGTATGGGCTTTGGAGGCATATGGAGCGTCAAATACTTTACAAGAGATTTTAACTATCAAATCTGATGACGTTGCTGGAAGAACAAAAGTTTATGAAGCATTAATTAGAGGTGATTATAACTTTGAAAGTGGAATTCCTGAGTCTTTTCACGTTTTAGTTAAAGAACTAAAATCCCTTGGATTAAATGTGGAACTAATAGAAACAGATCCAACTGCTAGTAGAGAGAGCGCATAATGAAAGACTTAACTAATTTATTTAAAACAAATAATCAAACTTTGAATTTTGATCAGATTAAGATTTCTGTTTCAAGCCCTGAACAAATAAGATCATGGTCTTTTGGTGAAATCAAAAAACCAGAGACTATAAATTACAGAACTTTTAAACCCGAAAGAGAAGGTTTGTTTTGTGCTAGAATTTTTGGACCTACAAAAGATTACGAATGTTTATGTGGAAAATATAAAAGAATGAAATTTAAAGGCATTACATGTGAAAAATGTGGTGTCGAGGTTACACTATCTAAAGTTAGAAGAGAGAGAATGGCCCATATAGAATTAGCAGCTCCAGTTGCTCATATTTGGTTTTTAAAGTCATTACCAAGTAGAATTGGTCTTGCTCTTGATATAACTCTAAAGAATCTTGAAAAGGTATTATATTTTGAAAGCCACATTGTGATTGACCCTCTTTTATCAGGCTTAAGTGCAAATCAATTGTTATCTGATGAGGAATTAGAAGAGGCAATTGACCAATTTGGTGAAGATTCTTTTAAGCATGGAATTGGTGCAGAAGCTGTTCAAGAAATTTTATCTAAAATTGATTTAGAGGCTGAGATACAAAAACTAGTTGAAGAAAGTGAAGCCACTTCATCTGAGACTAAAAAGAAAAAAATCCTTAAGAGAATGAAAGTAATGGAAGGATTCAAAAACTCCAGTATAAAACCTGAATGGATGATTTTAAAAGTACTACCTGTTATCCCACCAGAGTTAAGACCACTTGTGCCTCTAGAAGGAGGCCGTTTTGCTACATCTGACTTAAATGACTTATATCGTAGAGTTATAAATAGAAATAACAGATTAAAAAGACTTTTAGATTTAAGAGCACCAGACATTATTGTTAGAAATGAAAAAAGGATGTTGCAAGAGTCAGTAGATGCTCTTTTTGATAATGGAAGAAGAGGAAGGGTTATCACAAGTACTAATAAAAGACCTCTCAAATCTTTATCTGAAATGCTAAAAGGTAAACAAGGTAGATTTAGACAAAATTTACTAGGAAAAAGAGTTGACTACTCTGGCAGATCAGTAATCGTTGTTGGACCAGAGTTAAAACTTCATCAATGTGGATTACCTAAAAAAATGGCTTTAGAATTATTTAAACCATTTATATATAATAAGCTTGAGTCTTATGGTTTCGCCTCAACTCTTAAATCTGCTAGAAAAATGGTAGAGTCAGAAAGACCTGAAGTATGGGATATACTTGACGAAGTAATTAGAGAACATCCAATACTTTTAAATAGAGCTCCTACATTACATAGATTAGGTATCCAAGCATTTGAACCTATATTAATAGAAGGCAAAGCTATACAACTTCATCCACTAGTTTGTACTGCATTCAATGCAGATTTTGATGGTGACCAGATGGCAGTTCACATACCTCTAAGTCTCGAAGCTCAGTTAGAAGCAAGAGTTTTAATGATGAGCACCAATAACATTCTATCACCTTCTAGTGGAAAACCGATCATTGTTCCAAGTCAGGATATAGTTTTGGGCATTTACTACTTATCATTGATTAATGATAAACAAGAGCCAAAGAAATACTACTCTCATGTTGGTGAAGTTGAGTTTGCACTTGAAAACAAAACAATTGAATTACACACACCTATACTTTATAGAACTAAAATTTATAACTCAGAAAAGGATAGTTTTGAATACAAGAAATATACTACATCGGCGGGTAGAGTTATGCTTTTTAAAACAGTTCCTGAGAACAAAGATTTACCTTTTGATGTAATTAACAAAGTTCTTACAAAAAAAGATATTAGTAATCTTTTAGACAATGTTTATAGATTTACTGGTCAGAAGGCGACCTGCATATTCGTTGATCAAATAATGAACGTAGGTTTTAAGTATGCTGCAAAAGCAGGTATTTCATTTGGAAAAGATGATTTAGTAATACCTGAGGAAAAGAATGTTCTAATACAAGACACTCAAAAACAAGTTAATAGCCTTGAAAATCAATATCAAGAGGGTCTTATCACTGAAAGAGAAAAATATAATAAAGTTGTAGGCTTGTGGTCTACATGCACAGACAAAGTTGCAAAAGCAATGATGAAAACTGTTTCATCAAATAAAGATAGCCAAATTAATTCTGTATATATTATGGCGGACTCTGGTGCGCGTGGTTCTGAGGCTCAGCTAAAGCAGTTGGCGGGTATGAGAGGTTTGATGGCAAGACCATCAGGAGAGATTATTGAAAATCCAATTACATCTAACTTTAAAGATGGCTTAACAGTTCTTGAATATTTTAATTCTACTCACGGAGCTAGAAAAGGCTTAGCTGACACTGCTCTTAAAACAGCAAGTTCAGGTTATTTGACTAGAAGACTAGTTGATGTTGCTCAAGATTTAACAATTACATGTAAAGATTGCACATGTAAAAATGGTTTAACTGTTGACACTATTTATGAGTCTGGTGAGGTCTCTATACCTTTGACTGAAAGAGTTTTTGGTAGATATCTTGCCGATGATGTTAAAAACAAAAAAGGTGATGTGATCATAAAAAATGACTCTTACATTTCACACGAAGAAATTGAATTATTAGAAAAAGAAAATATTACATCTGTTAGAATTAAATCACCAATCACTTGTGGAACAACGCATGGTATTTGTGCTAAATCCTATGGAAGAGATTTAGCTAAAGGAGTACCTGTAAATACTGGCGAAGCAGTTGGTATTATCGCAGCTCAGTCAATTGGTGAACCTGGTACCCAGTTAACAATGAGAACATTCCATGTTGGAGGTGTCGCAAGTTCCTCCGCTGAAAAATCAAATTTTGAGTCTCCTAGTGATGGTAAAGTTAAAATTAAAAACCTCAGATCTGTTGTAAATGGATCTGGAAATGAAATAATTATTAATAGAACAACTGAGCTTGAAATATTTGATAATAATAAAACATTAGTCTCCTCGTTCAGAGCCCCATATGGATCAACTTTATTAGTAAAAAACGGTGCAGATGTTAAGCTAAACAGCTTATTACTCGAATGGGATCCTTACACTGTACCTATAGTAGCTGAGGAAACTGGAAAATTAGATTTTAGTGATCTAGTTGAGGGCGTATCATTTATTGAGAAGTTTGATGAGACCACAGGTATCTCATCAAAAGTTATAATCGATTGGAAAAGCTTTCAGGGAAAGCAAGATTTAAAGCCACAGTTGTTAATAACAGATAAAGATGGCAATCCAATTAAATCAAAAAATTCATCTACCTATGATTTAAGTGTTGGTATTGTTCTAAATATTGAAAAAGGAAAAGATGTTACTGCTGGTGATGTAATAGCTAGAATTCCAAGAGCGTCCTCAAAAACAAAAGATATTACAGGTGGACTACCAAGAGTTGCTGATATTTTTGAGTCAAGAAAACCAAAGAACCCTGCTGTTTTAGCAGAAATATCAGGAACAATTGAATTTGGAAAAGATATTAAAAGTAAAAGAAGAATTATTATCAATCCCGAAGAAGGAGAGCCGGTAGAATTTTTAATTCCAAAAGGTACTTATATTTATTTTAATGAGGGAGATAAGGTAAACAAAGGTGATATGATTGTTGATGGGACTCCAGCTCCGACAGATATTTTAAATATTCTTGGAATTGAGGCCTTAGCTGAATATATGGTAAGAGAAGTTCAGAAAGTTTATCGTTTACAAGGTGTTTTGATTGATGACAAGCACATAGAATGTATTACACGTCAAATGCTACAAAAAGTCGAAGTAATCGATGCTGGTGACAGTGAATATTTAGTTGGTGATATAAAAGATAAAATAGAAGTTATAGAAAAGAATAGCGCATTAAAAAAAGAAGGTAAAAAAGAGGTTAATTATAAAATGATGATCTTAGGAATTACAAAGGCTAGTCTTCAAACTAACTCCTTCATTTCAGCGGCCTCTTTCCAAGAAACAACTAGAGTTCTCACCGAGGCAGCTATAAACGGAAAAGTAGATAAATTAACTGGCCTCAAGGAAAATGTTATTGTGGGTAAATTAATACCTGCTGGAACTGGTAACGTAATTAGAGCTCTACGAAAAGAGGCAAAAATCCGTGATAATTCAATACAAAAACAGTTAGAAACCTCTAAATAGATGTTGACTATACTTAATACTATAAATATATTCTGCGAACTATGCCGACCATAAACCAATTAGTTAGGAAATCTAGGGAGAAAGTCTCTAAGAGAAATAAAGTTCCTGCTCTTAAGTCATGTCCTCAAAAAAGAGGGGTATGCCTTAGAGTTTACACTACCACTCCTAAAAAACCTAATTCAGCCTTAAGAAAGGTTGCAAGAGTTAAGCTTACAAATGGTCAAGAAGTTACGGCATATATTCCGGGTGAAGGACATAACTTACAGGAACACTCTGTTGTGCTAATACGTGGCGGAAGAGTTAAGGATTTACCAGGCGTAAGATATCATATAATTAGAGGAACTTTAGATACTCAAGGGCTTGAAAAAAGAAGGCAACGAAGATCTAAATACGGTGCAAAAAGGCCGAAAAATTAAAATTTAAATCATGTCAAGAAGAAGAGCAGCAGAGAAAAGACAAGTATTGCCGGATCCTATTTACAACAGTGTTGTTTTAAATAAGTTCATAAATGAGGTAATGGTAGGGGGTAAAAAAACAGTAGCCCAAAAAATTGTGTATGGTGCCCTCGATATAATTAAAACAAATAATCAAAGTAACGATCCTTTAGAGTATTTTCAAAAATCTATCAATAACGTTAAACCTTCTGTTGAAGTCAAATCAAGAAGAGTAGGTGGCGCTACTTATCAAGTACCAATGGAAGTTAGAAGCACTAGAGCTCAAGCATTAGCATTTAAATGGATTTTAACTAATTCAAAAAAACGAAATGAAAAAACCCAAAGAGAGAGGTTAGCAAATGAACTTATAGATGCTTTTGAAAATAAAGGTAATTCTGTTAAGAAAAAAGATGAAGTTCATAAAATGGCAGAGGCTAATAGAGCATTCGCTCACTACAGGTGGTAAAAATGGATTTAAGCAAATACAGAAACATCGGAATTATGGCCCATATTGATGCGGGTAAAACTACAACCACTGAAAGAATTTTATATTATACAGGAAAGTCTCATAAAATTGGTGAAGTTCATGATGGTGCCGCAACAATGGATTGGATGGAACAAGAGCAAGAAAGAGGTATAACAATAACTTCAGCTGCTACAACCTGTTTTTGGAATGATCACAGAATAAATATTATTGATACGCCAGGCCATGTTGATTTCACAATTGAAGTTGAGAGATCTTTAAGAGTTTTAGACGGTGCTGTTGCATGTTTTGACGGTGTTGCAGGAGTTGAACCACAATCGGAAACAGTTTGGAGACAAGCTGATAGATACAAAGTTCCGAGGATTTGTTTTTGTAATAAAATGGATAGACTTGGAGCAGATTTTGAAATGAATGTTCAATCTATCAAAGATAGATTGGGAGCCAATCCTCTTGTTTTGCAAATGGCAATTGGAAAAGAGGCAGACTTCAAAGGAGTTGTGGACCTAGTCAATTTTAAATCAATTATTTGGAAAGACGATAGTCTCGGCGCTGAATATGACGTTACTGATATTAGCGATGATTTAATTGAGGAAGCTAAGAAAAAAAGAGAAGAGTTAATAGAAAATGCAGTTGAGGCAGATGATAAAGCTCTAGAAGACTATTTAGAGGGAAAAGAAATATCTGTTGATACTTTAAAAGCTTGTATAAGAAAAGGAACAATTGATTTTAAATTTGTTCCAGTTTTGTGTGGGACTGCATTTAAAAATAAAGGTGTCCAACCATTACTTGATGCTGTTGTAGATTATTTACCCTCTCCTAAAGACATAGGTTTTGTTGAAGGAATAAAAGAAGACTCAGATGATAAATTACAAATTCCTAATACCCCCGAAGAACCTTTTGCGGCCTTAGCTTTCAAAGTAGCAGCTGATCCTTTTGTTGGCCAAATAACTTTTTGTAGACTTTATTGTGGAAACCTAAGTTCAGGCTCTACTATACTTAATTCATCAAAAAATCAAAAAGAAAGAATTGGAAGAATGCTTTTAATGCATTCAAACACTAGAGAAGAAATTAAAGATGCAAAGGCAGGAGATATAGTTGCTTTAGTTGGTTTAAAGAATGTCACTACTGGTGATACTTTATGTGATCCATCAAAAAAAGTTATCTTAGAAAAAATGGAATTCCCTGATCCTGTTATTGAAGTTGCAGTTGAACCTAAAACAAAAGCTGACTATGAAAAAATGGGACAAGCCTTGGGAAGATTAGCTCAAGAGGATCCAAGTTTCAGAGTTACTTCAGATGAAGAGTCTGGACAGACAATTATTAAAGGTATGGGCGAACTTCATTTAGAAATTTTGGTTGATAGAATGAAAAGAGAATTCAAAGTCGAAGCTGATGTAGGAGCTCCTCAAGTTGCGTATAGAGAAACTATTACTAAAGATGTCGAAGTAGATTATACACATAAAAAACAATCTGGTGGTGCTGGGCAATTTGCAAGAGTAAAAATGAAATTCAAACCATTAGAGAGAAATTCTGGTGTTAAATTTGTTAACACAGTAGTTGGAGGAAATATTCCAAAAGAATATATCCCTGGAGTAGAAAAAGGTATTAATTTTGCTGCTCAAAATGGAGTCATAGCTGGCTATAACGTTATAGACTTTGAAGCAGAAGTTCATGATGGTGCATTTCATGATGTTGACTCCTCTGTATTAGCTTTTGAGATAGCTTCAAGAGCCGCATTCAGAGAAGCTGTTGGAAAAGCTGGACCAAAATTACTTGAGCCAATGATGAAAGTTGAAGTAGTTACCCCAGAAGATTACATGGGCGATATTATTGGTGATTTAAATTCAAGAAGAGGTCAAATTGAAAAAATGGAAGACAGGGGTAACGCCAAAGTTGTATCGTCTGTAGTTCCTCTTGCTAATATGTTTGGTTATGTTAATAATCTACGCTCAATGAGCCAAGGAAGAGCAAGTTATACAATGTTATTCTCACACTATGATGTCGTACCTTCAAATGTTGAAGAGGAAATTAAATCTAAACTGGCATAATCATGATAAATCAAAATATTAGAATAAGATTAAAATCGTTTGATCATAATATTTTAGATAGAAGTTCAATTGATATTCTTCAGACAGCTAAAAGAACTGGTGCTAAAGTGATTGGACCAATTCCCATGCCATCTAAAATTGAAAGAGTTACAGTAAATAAATCCCCACATGTAGATAAGAAGAGTAGGGAACAGTTTGAACTACGAACACACATTAGGATGATGGACATAATTGAACCAACGCCACAAACAGTTGACGCACTTATGAAGCTCGACTTAGCTTCTGGTGTTAATGTCGATATAAAAATAAAAAAATAATTCATTATGATCATTAGTACCAAAATTGGCCAAACTTCATTCGTTAATAAAAATGGTACTAGAGTTTCAGCAACCGTTCTTGATTACAATAGTTGCGCAGTTGTAGGTAATAGAACTATTGACAGAGATGGTTATCTTGCAAACATTATAGGATTTCTTAAACCAAAAAAACTTAACAAACCTCAATTAAAAGAATTTAATAAATTAAATTTAGAGCCAAAAAAAATAATTAAAGAACAAAGAATAAAGTCTGATGAGGAGCTTCTAGATATTGGCTCTTTAATTGACCCTAAATTTAAAGTTGGTGATAAAGTTTCAGTTCAGTCAAAATCAACTGGTAAAGGTTTTGCTGGCGCAATGAAAAGACACAATTTTAGTGGCATGAGAGCAACACATGGTGTTTCTATTTCTCATAGAGCTCATGGTTCAACAGGTCAAAATCAGAATCCAGGTAAGGTGTTCAAAGGAAAAAAAATGGCTGGTCATTTAGGTGATCGTTTAACAACTACTAAAAATTTAGAGGTACTTTTAATTGATGAAGATAAAAAATTAATATTTATTAAAGGATCTGTTCCAGGAAAAAATAAATCTATAGTGAAGGTTTTTAAATAAATGTTTGAACAAATTACACTAAAAGATAAAAATATATCGGAAAAAGCTTTACATTTATCATTACAAAAAATCTATTCTCATAAACAAGGAAATAACCACAGTCTTGATAGATCTGAAGTTGCTGGCTCAGGTAAAAAACTTTTTAAACAAAAAGGAACTGGTAATGCAAGGGCTGGTAATAAAAAAACAACTCAAAGAAGAGGTGGTGGGAAAGCTTTTGGGCCAAAATTTCATGAGGTTTCTTATAAAGTTAACAAAAAAGTCAAAAAAAGTGCCATAGTCTCATCAATAGTTAGTAAAAGTAATAATAAATCACTCTTTGTTTTTGATGAGGAAAAATTAGATGAAAAAAATATTTCCGATTTGCTAAAAAAAAACCCAAATAAAATGATTATTTTTGTGCTTAGTAATATAACTGAAAATAAATTGATTATTAAATTTCAAAACTATAAAAAAATATATTTCCTCTCAGATAGTAGTTATTCAGTCCATACAGCATTAAAATCAGACATGGTTTTATTTTCTAAAAAATCAACAATTTATAATTCATACATTGGTAATAATTAAAATGGATCTTAATTTAATTAAAAAACCCGTCATTACAGAAAAATCTACAGCTAATGCTCAATTTAACAAGTACATTTTTGAAGTTCGAAACGATGCAAATAAAATTAATATAAAAAAGACAATAGAAGACGTATATAAAGTTAAAGTTCAAAAGCTAAATAGTTTAAATGTAAAGAGCAAACCTAAAGTATTCAAGGGTCAAAGAGGTACAAGGTCAGAGCTTAAAAGAATAATAGTTACTCTTAAAGAGGGCAACACCATAGATATGAGTGGTAAGGTATAATATGGGACTGATAACTTACAAACCAACAACACCTTCTTATAGAAAAACAGTTAAAATCGATAAGTCACAGTTGTTTAAGGGACGTCCAGAAAAATCTT
The DNA here is from genome assembly GCA_902521485.1 of uncultured Alphaproteobacteria bacterium. Taxonomy (GTDB): domain Bacteria; phylum Pseudomonadota; class Alphaproteobacteria; order HIMB59; family HIMB59; genus HIMB59. The sequence goes on from CABYRQ010000003.1 coordinate 39,356, forward strand.
TAATTGAAGACTTACAACCAAATTCTGGTAGAAACAATTCTGGTAAGATTACAATTAGACATAGATCTGGTGGGCACAAAAAGAAATACAGACTAGTAAATTTTAAAAGAAACACATTCGATAAAATTGGTACAGTAGAGAGAATTGAATACGATCCTAATAGAAGTGCTTTTATAGCGCTAATTAACTATCAAGATATAAAAGAATACATTATTGCTCCCACTGATTTAAAAACTGGTGATAAGGTCATTTCATCAACTAAAACAGAAATATCATCTGGTAATGCGATGAAGATAAAAAATATACCAACTGGAACCTCTATACATAACATTGAATTAAAACCAGGAGCTGGTGGTAAACTATGTAGATCAGCAGGATCCTTTGCGCAGGTATTAGGAGAGCAAGAAAAATATGTAATGGTAAAACTTTCATCCCGTGAAACAAGACTAGTCCATGGCGAATGTATGGCTACGATAGGGGTAGTATCTAATCAAGATAATAAAAACAAAAAAATTGGTAAAGCCGGTATTAAAAGACATTTAGGTATAAGACCTACAGTTAGAGGTGTTGTAATGAATCCTGTTGATCACCCACACGGTGGAGGAGAAGGAAGAACATCGGGCGGAAGACACCCTTCAACGCCATGGGGTATGAAAACAAAAGGTAAGAAGACAAGAAGAATTAAATTTACATCTAAGATGATCTTATCAAGGAGGGCTAAAAAGTAATGGCAAGATCTGTATGGAAAGGACCTTACTTTGATGTAACTTTATTCAAAAAAGTTAAAAAATCTAAAGAAGAAAGTTCAAAATCCCCAATTAAAACATGGTCAAGAAGATCAACTATTATACCTGATTTTGTCGGAGTAACTATTTCCGTTTATAATGGCAAATCTTTTATACCAGTTTATGTAACTGAAGACATGGTAGGCCATAAACTTGGTGAGTTTTCGCCAACTAGGGTTTTTAAGGGTCATTCAGGGGATAAGAAAGCAGTCCAGGCTAAAAAATAATTATGACTAAAGAAGTAAAAGCAATTAATAAAATGATAAGAACTAGCTCCCAAAAGCTTAATTTAATTGTTAAAGATATAAGAAAAAAAGATATTAATGCAGCTTTAAATATTTTGAAATTTTCAAATAAAAGAGTAAGTAAAGAAGTACTAAAAACTCTGAATTCTGCTGTTGCGAATGCAGAAAATAATAACAATTTAGACATTGACAAACTTTTTGTGAAAGAAGCTTACGTTGGCAAAAGTTTAAGGATGAAAAGATTTAGACCAATGAGCAAGGGTAGAGCTTTTCAAATTATTAAACCCTTTTCTAGATTAACTCTAGTTTTAGAGGAGAGATTATAATGGGACAGAAAGTCAACCCAACCTCTCTAAGAGTCGGTATTAATAAATATTGGCAATCAACTTGGTTTGAAAGGAAAAGTTACTCTACTTTCTTAAAAGAAGATCATAAAATTAGAAATTATATAGAAAAGAATTATTCAATAGCAGGAATAAGTTCAGTTATCATTGAAAGAGCTGCTGCAAACCTAAAAATTATTATTCACACTTCGAAACCTGGGGTTCTTATTGGCAAAAAAGGTGCTGATATTGAAAAACTTAGAAATAGACTTTCTAAATTATCTGATAAGAGTATTTCATTAGATATAAAAGAGATAAAAAAACCTGAAACAGATGCCTCATTAGTAGCAGACTCTATTGCAAGACAGCTTGAAAAAAGAGTTGCTTTTAGAAAAGCGATGAAAAAATCAGGTTTATCGGCAATTAAACTTGGTGCTAAAGGCATTAAAATTGTATGTGGTGGAAGACTAGGCGGTGCTGAAATAGCAAGATCAGAAAAGTTTTCTGAGGGAAGTGTGCCTTTACATACCCTTAGAGCTGATATAGATTACGCAACTGCTCGAGCTCTAACTACTTATGGAATTATCGGAATTAAGGTTTGGCTTTATAAAGGCGAGAGTAAAAATAAAACGAATATATCAGAAGATAAAAAAGAGAAAACTAATTAATGTTATTACCTAAGAATACAAAATATAGAAAACAGCACAAAGGAAGAATACACGGCAGTGCCAAGGGTAATTATGAACTAACATTTGGCTATTATGGACTTAAATCGTTAGACGCCGAAAGAGTAACAGCAAGGCAAATTGAGGCATCTAGAAGAGCTATCACTAGATTTTTAAAAAGAGCTGGAAGACTCTGGATTAGAGTTTTCCCAGATGTACCAGTCACAGCAAAACCTGCAGAAGTTAGAATGGGCAAAGGAAAAGGTGCAATAGATAGATGGGTCTGCAGAGTAAAACCGGGAACTATAATGTTTGAGGTCGATGGTGTTGATAAGCATTTAGCAAAAAAAGCTTTTGAACTTGCATCTGCTAAATTACCCGTAAAAACTTCATTCGTATCATTGGATCAATTTTAAATGGCTGATAAAGATATAAATAGTTTAAAAAAAGAGTTATTTAACCTTAAAATTATGAAGAAAAGCGGTCAACTCACAGATACCTCACAATTTAAAAAAGTTAAAAAGCAAATCGCATCACTATTAACAAAAGAAAGGCTAAATAAAAATGCCTAAACGTATTTTAACTGGAAAAGTTGTAAAAAAATCTGGTGACAAAACCATATCTGTTTTGGTAACAAGACAGACTACCCATCCTGTTTATAAAAAAATAATAAGAGTTTCGAAAAAGTACCTTGCTCATGACAGTGACAATAAAATTACTGTGGGAGAATCTGTAAAAATTCAAGAAACTAGACCTATTTCTAAAAATAAATCATGGGAAATTATTAAATAATGATACAAGCAGAGTCGAATTTACATGTAGCAGATAATTCTGGAGCTCGATTAATAAGCTGCATAAAAGTTATCGGTGGATCAAAAAGAAGATATGCAAGAATAGGTGACATTATTGTTGTTTCAGTCAAAGATGCTATTCCAAGATCTAAAGTTAAAAAAGGTGAAGTACAAAGAGCAATAATAGTTAGAACAAAAAAGCCATTAATTAGAGAAGACGGTACATCAATTAAATTTGACTCTAATGCAGCTGTTCTTTTAGACAAACAAAATGAACCAATTGGAACTAGAATTTTTGGACCCGTTACAAGAGAGCTTAGAAAAAGAAATATGATGAAAATAGTTAGTTTAGCTCCTGAGGTATTATAATGATTAAAAAATACAAAAAAGGTGACGAAGTTATTGTGAGAGTCGGTAAAGATAAAGGTAAGATTGGAAAGATTTCAAAAATCATAAACTCTGCTGATAAAGTTGTGATATCTGGTGTCAATGTAAGTAAAAAACATCAAAAGCCATCTCAAGAGTCTAAAGGAGGTATTGTTGATAAAGAAATGCCAATTCATATTTCAAATATTTTAGCTTATGACTCGAAATCTAAAAAATCCTCTAAAGTAGGTTTCAAAATTGAAAGTGGAAAAAAAATTAGAATTTTAAAATCATCGGGAGACAAATATTAATGTCAAATTCAGTTCAAGAACTCTTCAATGTCTCTGACCAGCTAGCCAAAAATTTAGAAATATCTCATAAGCTTGCTGTTCCAAAAATATCAAAAATAGTAATCAACGCGGGTATCGGAGCTATAAAAGAGGATAACAAAGCTATTGAAAAAATAAAAAAAGATTTATCTCTTATAACTGGTCAATCACCAGTTGTTAGAATGTCAAAAAAAGCTATAGCCTCCTTTAAAGTTAGAAAAGGAATGCCAGTAGGTCTTTCTGTTACTCTCAGAAAAAATATGATGATGGAGTTTTACGATAGACTTGTAAATATTGCCATGCCTCGTATTAAAGACTTCAGAGGTTACAACAAAAAGTCTTTTGATGGCCAAGGTAATATTACCATAGGTATTAAAGATCATATTATTTTTCCCGAAATTAGTGTTGAAAATGTTGAAAATATCTTCGGTTTTGATATCACTATTGCCACTTCTGCAAATAATGACAAAGAGGGGTATGAACTTTTAAAATTAATGAACTTTCCATTTCTGAATTAACCATGGCAAAAAAAAGCTCAATACAAAAAAATATAAATAGAAAAGTACTAATCGATAGACTCAGTGAAAAAAGAAAAAAATTAAAAAGTCTTTTATCTAATAAAGATTTACCATTTGAAGAAAGAGTAAAGATACAAATGAAACTTGAGTCCTTACCTAGAAATTCATCAAGAATAAGGTATCGAAACAGATGTTTCCTATCTGGTAGGCCTCGTGGTGTTTATAGTAAATTTAATTTATCTAGAATTGCTATCAGAGATATGGCTGGTAAGGGTCAAATACCTGGTTTAACGAAAGCGAGTTGGTAGTATGAGTGACACATTAGCAGATATGATCACAAGAATAAGAAATGGCCAAAAAGCAAATAAAGTTTCAATTAAAGCGATCTTTTCAAAATTAAATGTTAATGTTTGTGATGTACTCAAAAAAGAGGGATATATTGACAATTTTGAAATTTTAGGTGATACAAAGAAAGATATTTCAATTACACTAAAATATTATAAAGGCTCACCGTTAATTAACAAAATCGAAAAGATTACAAAACAAGGATGTAGAGTTTATAGTTCTGTAGATGAAATTCCTAAGACTATTGGAGGTTTAGGCACCACAATTTTATCAACTTCAAAGGGCGTCATGTCAGACTCAGACGCTAGAGAGAAAAAAGTAGGAGGAGAAGTGCTCATAAGCGTTTTCTAAACTATGTCAAGATTAGCAAGAAACCCTATTAATATTCCCGAAGATATAAAAGTTTCTATGAAAGATAACGAAATTAATTTTGAGGGTAAGTTAGGAAAATCCTCAACTGTTCTTCCTATTGGAATTAAGGTTGATCATAAAGATAATCTTTTACATTTCTCTGGAGAAAATAAAGCTCTTCTTGGAACTATTTATGCAAATGTTAAAAATGAAATTATTGGTAATTCAAAAGGATTTGAAAAAAGACTTGAACTAATTGGAACTGGATACAAAGCTAATGTTTCTGGAAAAAAGCTCGTCCTATCACTTGGTTTTAGTCACGATATTAACTTTGAAATTCCTGAGAATATTTCTATAAAAGTTGAAAAAAATATAGTAGTTGTTACTGGAACAAGTAAACAATTAGTTGGCCAAGTTGCAGCTGAAATCAAATCATTTAGAAAGCCAGAGCCTTATAAAGGTAAGGGTGTTCGATATGAAGGTGAAAGAGTTTATAGAAAAGAAGGTAAGAAAAAATAATGAGTAAAGATAAAACTAGAGCTGTTCGTAGAAAATTAAGAGTTAGAAAAAAATTGAATAATATAAAAAAACATAAACTCTTAGTTTTTAGATCCTCCAAACACATTTACGCTTCAGTATTGTCTGAGACTAATGATAAAACATTATGTTCATTTTCTTCTGTTAAATTAGAGAAAGCTGAGGGGCAAAAAAAAGTTGACGTAGCTAAAATCGTTGGGTCAAAAATTGCTGAACTAGCCATAGAAAAAGGTATTAAAGAAGTCAAATTTGATAAAGGGTCATATAAGTATCATGGAAGACTTAAAGTATTAGCTGATGCAGCAAGAGAAAAGGGTCTATCGTTTTAATGTTAGAAAGTAATACAAATAAAGAATTAATAGAAAAGCTTATTTCAGTTAGAAGAGTATCTAAAGTTGTCAAAGGTGGAAGAAGGTTCGGATTTGCTGCCCTTGTTGTAAGCGGTGATGGACAAGGTAGAGTTGGTTTTGGTTCAGGAAAAGCTAAAGAAGTACCTGAAGCAATCAGAAAAGCATCAGAAGAAGCCAAGAAAACTATGGTTAGGATCCCTTTAAGAGAGGGTAGAACTATTCACCATGATGTAAAAGCCAAATTTTCCTCAAGCACAGTAATTTTAAGATCTGCTCCAAAAGGAACAGGTATAATCTCTGGCGGTCCATCTAGAGCTATTTTTGAGGCTCTGGGTATCTCGGATGTTGTATCTAAAGCGATTGGAACAAAAAATCCTCATAATATTGTTCGATCAACAATAAAAGCTTTAAAAAGTATCAATACACCAAAATCAGTGTCTGCCAGAAGAAGTATAGAAATAAATTCTGTAATTAGTAAAAGAGAAAACTAAGAATGATCAATAAAATTTCAAAACAACGACAAACAAATAGAAAAAGAAAAGGTAAAGGTATTGGTTCTGGATTAGGAAAAACTGCTGGTAGGGGCCACAAAGGGCAAAAATCTAGGTCAGGTGTTGCTGTAAGAAATTTTGAGGGTGGTCAGATGCCTATTTATAGAAAAACTCCAAAAAGAGGTTTTAATTCATTAAAAAAAATAAATCCTAAATCTTTAACTTTGTCTTTAGTGAGTTTTAACAAGTTTAAAGAAAATTCTTTAATTGATAATAATTTTTTAATACAAGAGGGTTTCTTAAAAAAGAAAGATCATAAAAAATCAATTAAACTAATCGACTCGATTCAGTTTAAAAATAAACTTCAATTTAAAAATTTTAAGATTACCCCTGGTGCTAAAAAAAGGATAGAAGAACTAGGTGGATCTACATCATAATTTTAGATTATGAATATAAAAGTACCAAATATTGATTATAGCGAAGCGATAAAAAGCTCAGGCTTATTTAAAAAATTAGGTTTTGTTTTATTTGCAATAGCTGTCTATCGTCTTGGAACATATATTCCTGTCCCTGGTATTAACTCAGCTGTTTTAGAACAAATATTTGAACAACATCGTGGGGGGATTTTAGGAATATTTGATATGTTTTCAGGTGGCGCTTTAATGCGTATGTCTATATTTACACTAGGTGTTATGCCATATATCTCTGCGTCTATTATAATGACTTTAATGCAGTCATCATTTGATAGCTTAAAAGCTCTTAAAGAACAGGGCACACAGGGAAGAAAAAAAATCCAACAATATACAAGGTATCTAACAATAGTTTTAGGCCTTTTCCAAAGTTATGGTATTTCAAATGGTATACTAAATTTATCAGATACAGTTGATCCTACTTTAGGTAGTGTAGCTTTTTTTCAGATTTCTGCTGTAATTACAATGACATCTGGAACCATATTTCTAATGTGGTTGGGTGAACAGATAACTGAAAATGGTTTTGGAAGTGGAATATCAATTATTATTTTCTCAGGTATTGTAGCTAATCTTCCTTTTGCTATTTTCAACACATTTGAACTTGGAAGAACTGGCGCTTTATCAGCTATTGCAATTATATCAATAATTTTTCTACTTCTAATACTAATAGTAGTAATTGTATTTATAGAAAGAGCCCAAAGAAGATTATTAGTTCAATATCCTAAACGTCAAGTAGGAAATAAGGTATTTGGAGGTCAATCTTCTTATCTACCGATAAAAATAAATATTTCTGGTGTTATCCCTGCTATTTTTGCATCATCCTTACTCCTATTTCCTAATACTATTTCTAATTTCTCGCCTGAAAGTTCAGGCTTCTTATCTAGTTTAGGATTTTACTTATCACATGGAAAACCACTTTATATGGCTTTTTTCTTTGGTCTGATTGTTTTCTTTGCATTTTTTTATACCAGTATTGTTTTCAACCCTAAAGAACAGGCAGAAAATTTAAGAAACAACGGCGGTTTTGTTTTAGGTTACAGACCAGGTGAGCAAACAGCTACTTACTTAGAACACGTGATATATAGGCTAACTTTTGTAGGTGCTATATATCTAGGTTTAATTGCCTTAATTCCTGAATTTTTAATCGCTAGACTATCAGTTCCCTTTTATTTAGGAGGAACCAGTCTTTTGATAGTTGTTATTGTGGCAATGGATTTCTTTTCACAGATTCAAACACAATTATTTTCATCTCAATATGAAAAATTATTAAGTAAAAATAAAATTTATAAAAGTAAATGGTTATAGTATTTATTGGCCCCCCTGGTTGTGGTAAGGGCACGCAAGCAAATATTTTAAAAGAAAGTATTTTACCTGATCTAAATATTTTAACTGTTAGTTCTCTCTTGAAAGAGAAATCTCAAGATGAGAGTATTTTGGGAAAAGATATTAAAAATAAAATGGATAATGGTGACTTAATTGAGGATACAATTGTAATTTCAGTTTTAAAAGAAAAAATAGACACTTTGTCAAACGAGCAGATTTTAATCGATGGTTTTCCAAGAAGTTCAATTCAAGCTGACTCTCTTCTTGAAATATTTAAGAACGAAGATTTAAGTATTATTAATTTTGATGTTGATGATGAACAACTTCTTCAAAGAATTAAAAAAAGGTCTATGGAAGAGTCTAGAGCAGACGATAGTTTTTTTGAAAAAAGACTACAAATTTATAAAAAATCTCACTTAGAAATATTAAATTCACTAAAAAAAAATTATTCAGTTACTGACATACAAGCCAATGATGAAATTAGCTCTGTAACCGCTAAAATCGTTGATAAACTTGGATTAAATTAAGGTAATTTATATTGACTTTTAAATACTTTTTTAATAATTTCACCAATTCAGGAGATCTCAATTGGCAAGAATAGCAGGTGTAAATTTACCAGTAAATAAAAGAGCACTAGTTTCTCTAACCTATATCCATGGAATAGGTCCTAAGTATGCTATGGATATTTTAAAAGCAAATAGCTTAGACCCAACTAAGAGAATAAAAGATTTTTCTGATGATGAAATTTCTAAAATAAGAAAAGCTATAGATGAAAACTATACCGTAGAAGGTGACCTTAGAAGAGTAGTTTCCCAAAATATTAAAAGATTAAAAGATTTAGGTTGCTATCGTGGACTAAGGCATAGAAAACAACTTCCTACAAGAGGGCAGAGAACGCACACAAATGCAAGAACCAGAAAAGGAAAAGCTGTTGCTATCGCTGGAAAGAAAAAAGTAACAAAATAAAATGGCTAAAATCGAAAAAAAAACGTCCGATAAAAAAAAAACAAAAAAAAGCTTTGGACAAAATGGGATTGTCCACATAAAGAGTTCTTTTAATAATACTATTGTAACAATCTCTGATGTAAGTGGAAACGCTGTCTCATGGTCCTCAAGTGGCTCAATGGGTTTCAGAGGTTCAAAAAAGTCAACCCCTTATGCTGCCCAAATTGCTACTGATGCTGCTGGAAAAAAAGCCTATGATATTGGCCTAAGAAAACTAGACGTTCTTATGAAAGGTCCTGGTTCTGGTAGAGAGTCAGCTTTAAGAGCACTACAAAATATTGGATTTATAATAAATAATATAAAAGACGTTACACCGCTTCCTCACAATGGATGCAGACCTAAAAAGAAACGAAGAGTATAAAATAATTAAATAGGAGTTAAAAATTGATAGAGAATAACTGGATTACTTTGGTTAAACCAAACAAAGTTGATTATAAAATTAGTGACAATAAAAAATTTGGTACTGTTGTTATTGAACCATTGGAAAAAGGGTTTGGCACAACACTTGGAAATGCTCTAAGGAGAGTACTTTTATCATCATTACAAGGTACAGCTATATCTTCTATTAAAATTAACGGTGTTCTCCATGAATTTTCTACAATTGAGGGTGTTAGAGAGGACGTTACTGATATTATTATGAATCTAAAAAATGTTACTTTTAACTCAAAAAGTAATCATTCTCAAAAGCTAAGTTTAAATATTAAAGGACCAAAAGAGGTGCTCTCTTCAGATTTCGAAGATAACCCAGAAGTTGAGATTATTGATAAAGACGCTGTAATTATGAATGTTGACTCTAATAGAGAAGTAAATTTAGAAATATTTTTAGATGTCAATAAAGGATATATATCTGCAGAAAAAAACATTGATAATGAAAATAAAAGTGTTGGGCAAATTATGTTAGATGCTACTTACAGCCCTGTAAAAAGAGTTTCGTTCAATGTTGAAAACTCGCGTATCGGCCAAGACACCGAATTTGACAAACTTATACTAGATATAGAAACTAATGGAACTGTATCACCAGATGATGCAGCTGCTTTAGCTGCAAGAATCCTTCAAGACCAACTTAAACCCTTCATCAATTTTGAAGAGCCAACAGAAGATGAAAGAAAAAAATTACAATCTTCCAACGAACCACAGTTCAATAAGAATTTACTTAAGAAAGTCGATGAACTAGAATTATCTGTCAGATCAGCTAACTGTTTAAAAAACGACAATATTTTTTATATAGGTGATTTAGTTCAAAAAACTGAAGGTGAGATGCTAAGAACCCCTAATTTTGGTAGAAAATCTCTAGACGAGATAAAAGAAGTTTTATCTTCAATGAGTCTCTCAATGGGAATGGATTTGCCTGGCTGGCCGCCAGAAAACATAGAAGAATTATCTAAAAAATACGAGGATCCATTTAAAGTATAATGAAACACGGTCTTAAACAAAGAAAGTTAAATAGAACTTCTTCCCATAGATTAGCTTTGTTAAAAAACCTGTCTATTAGTCTTATTAAGCACGAGACTATAACTACTACAACTGAAAAAGCGAAAGAGCTGAGACCTTTTATTGAGAAATTGGTAACCAAAGCTAAAAATGATAATTTAAGTAATAGAAAATACATCTTGGCCAAGCTTTTTAACAATATGGAAGCTTGTCAAAAACTTTTTTCTGAAATTTCTAAAGATCAAAAAAATAGAAATGGTGGTTATACTCGTATTATCAAAAAAGGTAATAGGTTTGGCGATTTTGCTCATACAAGCATCATACAGTTCGTAAAATAATTATTAATGTCATCTTATTTAGCGCTCGTAATAGGTGCTATATTGGGATCTAGCTTTCGTTACTTTTTCACACTGTTAAATTTCACTATTTTAGGGCTACCCGCAGCAACTATATTAGTGAATGTTATTGGTTCTGCTATGGCAGGTTATTTTTTAAATAAATTTAATGGTGCACTATACATTTTTGTTTATATCGGGTTTTTTGGTAGTTTTACTACTCTATCTTCTTTCAATATTGAGCTATTTTCATTAGTTTCAGATAAATCTTTTATCAAAGCATTTATATATTTTTCTCTTAACATTTTTATATCTTTTATATTCTTTTATTTATTTCATATGATCAGTCTTAGATTTGCAAATTAAGATAGATCAAAATTATAAAAGATTAGATAAGTTTTTATTTCAATATTTTGAGTCTTTACCTTTATCTTTATTACAAAGATTAATTAGAAAATACAAAATTAAAATTAATAACAAAAAGTCCAAAGCTAACTCGCCATTAATAAAAGGTGATGTTGTGTATATATACTATAAATTTGAAATTAATAATGAATTTTCAAGTACTATAAAACTCTCCAAAGTCAAAAAGAAGTTTTTTAAGGATCAAATTATATTTCAAAATAAAGATTTTATAGTTATTAACAAAATAGAGGGATATTCTGTTCAAAAAGGATCTAAAGTATTTATTTCATTAAAAGACATATATGAAAATGTTATTAATCATAAATTATATATAGTACATAGACTAGATAAAGATACTTCAGGGCTCATGCTTTTTGCAAAAAATAGAATTACAGCTAGTAAAATTTCATCATTATTTTTAAATAATAAAATTAAAAAATACTATATTTCAGTAACTAATACTAAATTTTTAAGAAATAATGATACGTTGATTAACTATAATTCTGACAAGAAACAATTAAAACTAGCTTACAGAAAAATTATGTTAAATAATCATGAAAATTCATATTTGATTAAATTACTTACAGGAAAAAAGCATCAAATTAGACTTCAATTCTATCTTAATAAAAATCCCATCGTAGGAGATAAAAAGTTTTCAGGTAAAAAATTTAAAAAACTTCTTCTTTGTTCTTATAAAATTATTTTTAAACTAGACGAGAAATTTTATAAATTTAAAACAAATCCTAATAAAATACTTTCATAAATTCCTCTTTAAGATCCTGATATATTTTTTCTTTATTGTAATTTATTTTTAGTTCTTTTAAGCTGCTTATATCTTTTGAATTAAGACCGCAAGGATCAATTTTATTAAAATTATCTAGATCAAGATTAAAATTAATTGATAACCCGTGATGAATGATACCTTTTGAGTATCTTAAACCAATAAATATTATTTTTTTTAATTCATTATTATTTTCAACCCACAAACCTCTATTTTTTTCTTTTTTTCTATAAAGTTTGATATTACTTTTTTTGAATGCCTTTATACATATGTCTTCTAATAAATTTATGTAATCTATAATATTTTTTTTTCTTTTTTTTAAATTAATTAAGGGATAAACGACTAATTGGCCAGGGCCATGAAAAGTTATTTTACCTCCTCTATTAACTTTAATTACTGGGATCTTATTTATTTCATCTATTTTAAATTCTTTGGGAGTAGAGCTTCCTGCAGTAAAGACATTTTGATGTTCTAAGAACCATATTTCCTCATCTTTTACATTTTCAGACATTTTTTGTATATGGTTATTCATTAATTTTGTTACTTCTTGATATTTTTTTTTTCCTTTTAGTTGTTTTATTTCAATCATTCTTTATTAATTAATCTATTAATTGCGGACGTGGCGGAACTGGTAGACGCGCAGCGTTGAGGTCGCTGTGGGATTAAATCCCGTGGAAGTTCGAGTCTTCTCGTCCGCACCATATATATAATATAAATGCAAAAATTTAATAAAAAAGAGTATATTAAGTCCATAAAGTCTCTTCATTCTGCTGATCAAGCAGACAGTATTGAAGGTCTTCCATTTGAATTACAGTCATCAATATTAAAAACCCATACTAAAAACTTTCACCCTGACTTTATTGCCTATTTACGTGAAGAAACACGTGAAGATATATTGCATATGATACCCAACAAACAATTAGTTAATTTAATTAAATATCTAGATCTAGATGATGCAGTTGAAATTCTTGGTGATTTTGAAACTAAAGAATTAGTTCAAATACTTTCCAAGCTTGGATCTCAACAAAGAGAAAGAATTGAAGAAAGCTTACAATATGATGAAAATTCTGCTGGCAGGCTAATGAACAGAGACTATCTTTCAATCAAGTCTGACTTAACTGTCGGTGAACTGATTGATCAATTAAGAAATACCCGACGAGGTCCAAAAGATTTTTATAATATTTTTATCGTAGATGACCAAAATATCCCTATTGGTTATGTCCCTTCAGGAAGAGTTTTAAGATCAAAAAGATCAAAAAAACTAAAAGAAATTATTTATAAAGATATACACATTATTAAATCTGATGAGAAAATTGAAGAAATTGCCTACACCTTTAGACAGTATGGATTAGTTTCAGCACCCGTTGTAAATTCTGATAATAAAATGATAGGCATTATGACAGTAGATGATGTTGTCGAAATTGATCATGAAGAATCAGAAGATGATATGAGAAAATTGGGTGGTTTGTTTGTAAATGATTTTTATAAAGGTGCTTTTACATCTGCTACTTCAAGATTTATATGGTTAGGATTAAACTTATTGACAGCCATTTTAGCATCTCTTGTTATAGATATATATTCTGACCAATTACAGCAAATGATAGCGATTGCAGTCTTGATGCCTATAGTGGCTTCAATGGGTGGTAATGCAGGCACACAAGCTATGACAATATACGTAAGAGCTATTGCCACAAAAGATATTAATAATTCAAACTATATAAAATTGGTTGTTAAAGAATTTTTAATAGGAAGTATCAATGGTTTTGCTCTTTCTTTAATAATGGGATTAATAGCTTATTATTGGTTTGATAGTCTTGTATTAGCATTTGCTATTTCTTTTGCCATTTTAGTAAACTTAGGTTTTGCTTGTTTAGTAGGCATTATTATCCCAATTACAATAAATAAAATGAAAATAGATCCAGCCTTGGCATCTGGAATTGTTCTTACTACTTTCACAGATGTATTCGGATTTTTATCATTTTTATCAATTGCAACTTACATATTAAATTTATAGTTTATTTCGATGATCAACCCTGAAATACTCAGAGAATACGATATTAGGGGCATTTACCAAAAATCATTAAAATTAGAAGATATACAAAAAATTGCAAAAAAAATATCAAATATAATTTCTAATATTAATACTACTAAAATTATTATAGGTCATGATGGAAGATTATCTTCCTTAGATATTAAAAATAAACTTATTGATACATTCATAAGACATGGTGTTGATGTAGTAGACATTTCATTAATACCAACACCAGTGAGTTATTATTCTACAAAAAAACTGGGTATTCCTAATTTAATTATGATTACAGGTTCTCATAATCCAAAAGAATATAATGGATTAAAAATAATTATTAATAACAAACCCTTTTTTGGAGAAAAAATAAAATCTTTAAACGATTTAGACGATGCTTCTCTATCTTCAACAATGGGTCAATTAACATTTAAAGACGTAATTACCCCCTATACAGAGGAAATTATTTCACAATTTAATAATTTAGATAAGCTTAAAATAGTTTGGGATCCAGGTAATGGAGCCATTGCACCAATAATTCATAAAATTATAAATTCTATAAAAGGAACTAATATAATTTTTAATAGAAGCATAGATGGTAATTTTCCTAATCATCACCCTGATCCAACTATTAAGAAAAATATTATTCAGATATCAAAGTATATTAAAGAAAAACAATTTGACTTAGGTATTGCTTTTGATGGTGATGGTGATCGAATTGGAATATTGGACAACAAAGGAGATTTAATTTACTCAGATATTATTTTTTTACTTTTGTCTCTCGATCTCTTAAAAGAAAAAAAAGATTTAGTCGCTATAGCTGATGTAAAATGTAGTAAAATACTTTTTGATACACTTAAAAATAATGGTGTCGACATACACATGTCAAAAACTGGACATTCTTTAATCAAAGAGATGATATCTTTAAAGAATGCTGATATAGCAGGCGAAATGAGTGGGCATATTTTTTATAATTATAAATATTATGGATATGATGACGCCATATATGCTTCTTTGAAATTAATTAAGATACTCAATAATACAAAAAAAACATTAAATGAATTAACAAGTGTTTATATGAGATCATCATCAACACCTGAGATAAAATTATATTGTGATGAAAAAATTAAATTTAGTCTTTTAGATAAAATAGTAAATGATATTCCTAAACACTACGATAGTGAAGTCAATTTAATTACAATTGATGGTGTCAGGCTTGAAACTAAAAATTTTTGGTTTTTACTAAGAGCCTCAAATACTCAAAATTGTTTAGTGTTTAGACTCGAACACTTTGTTAAAGATAAATTTAAGGAAGAGCTAATTAAATTAATATCAATACTTGAGTCATATTCATTGGATATAAATGAGTTAACTAGCTTTAATCAAACAGTCTAAATTATTTAATTTAATTTCATCACATAAGTTTTTTGCTGTTCGATGATCATCTACATTAATATAACTAATAAAATATCTACCATTTTTTTTTATTTGATGCTCAAAACTTCTAAGTATTTTTATTTTATTTTTAAGTAAAGCAATATGCATTTTTGATTTACTAATCTTTTTGAAAGAAGATGTCTGAACTGTATAATTAATATTATTTTGTTTTTCATTTTTAACAATTAATTTTTTAGTTTCTTCATTTTTAGATACCTCTTTATTTGTAAATTTATTCATTAAAAAATTAATTTTATTATTCCTTTCTTTTGAGGAATTCCCTCCAAAATATATTCCTAATAAATATTTATCACCATTTATTGATAATAGTGATATCTGAAATCCAGATTTTCTTGTATAACCAGTTTTTAAACCAACATAATGATCATATTTTTCTAACAATGTATTATGAGTTGTATAATTTTTACCTTTAATTTTAACTTTTGTTCTTTTAAATCGATGTAAGTGCTCAGGAAAATCTATAATTATTCTAGAGCTTAATTTAAATATGTCATAAGCAGTAGATAAATTAGCTTTATTGGGAAGACCATGAGGATTTGCAAAATTCGTGTTTTCTAAATTCAATTTCTTTGCATAATTATTCATTTTAAGAACAAATTTTTTTTCAGTGCCAGATATTTTTTCAGCTATTGCAACAGCTGCATCATTCGCAGATTTTATTATCAATGAGTCAATCAATTTATCTACAGTTATGAAATCCCTCTCTGCTATACCTAATTTAGACGGTTGTTGGTAAGTAGCATGCTTAGAAAAGTAAATACGATCATTAATGTCTATATTTTTTAACCTTAGTTCGTCAAATAAAATGTAAAGTGTCATAAGTTTAGTAAGTGACGCTGGATAATTTTTTGTATCCTTATTAACTTCAAAATATATTTCTTGCGATATTGGATTGCCGATTACACTTGCAATTTTACCAAATAAGGGATGTGATAAATTGACTGTTAAAATAAGTATAATAAGTATTATTCTCATAACCTTATTAATTTGTTATAATAGTTCATGTCCTTAGGTTTTAAATTATATTCCTTTTTTAATGGTAGTCTTGTTCACCAGGATTCGCTAGGTAATAAATACTACCATGACAAAAATAATTCCTCTAAAAGATGGGTAGTTTATGCACCCGGTTTTGGACCTGACTCATTACCAACTCAATTTCATAATTGGTTACATAATACTTCTGATGAAATTTTTAGTTTTGAGGCTGAGGATAGTAATCAAGAGAGTTTGGTCAAAAGAAGAGTTCGAAAACATTCAGTAAAACATAAAGAGACAAATGATAAGGGCTATCATAGTTGGCAACCAAAATAATAAAAGAAATAGACTCTTATGACACAAGATTTCATTTAAAAATTGGTATAATTTTTATTTTTGTTTTAACTACTGTCTACTTTCTGTTTAAATATTCAAATAATAAAAACTCTATGCCTTTTGTTGCGACGTTCAATTATATTGAAGGAATTAACAAAAATACTGATGTTCAAATATCAGGTATTAAAATTGGAGGTATTAATAAGATAATATTATCAACAGATGGCGTTATTGTTTATGGATATATTGATAGAGATTATAACATCCCTGAGGATTCAATATTAAAAATTAAAAGTGATGGTATTTTTGGAAAAAAAACAATATCTATAGAACCAGGTTTCGGTGATTTTTTAAATAAATCAAATGAACAATATGTGTTTAATCATACACAAGACTCATATTCAGTTGATACATTCCTCAGATATTTAAGTGATATAAATGAATAAAATAAATACAGAATTTGTACTTGGATTATTGATATTGATTGTATCAATAATAAGTATTTATTATTTTTCTTCTAAAATAAATCTTCTTAATAAGATCGAAACTTTTCAAATTAATTCTAGTTTCTTTGATATAGGCAACACGAATATAGGCAATGATGTTAAAATTAATGGTGTAAAAGTAGGTGAGGTTTTAAATATTAAATTAGATCAAGAAACTTACATGGCTATAATTACATCATCTGTTGACAAAAATATTCAGATTCCTGATGACTCAGTGTTTAAAGTATCAAATAATGGATTTATAGGATCCTCTTACATAGAAATTAAATTGGGGAATAGTGAGGAATTACTAAAGAATAATGACTACTCAGTTAACAATATTGATGCAGTATCTTTGGAAGAAATTATTAATAATTTCATTTTTGATTAGTATTTCTAATCAAACACTTGCAACTGAAATAAATAATACAAAGTTACTAATTTTAGACAAATCCTCATCATCTAAATATGAACTTAAATTTTCAGAGACTTACCAATTTAGAAATTTATCATTTGAAATTGTATCATGCAAAAATATTGAATTTGATAAATATCTTGATAAAGCTGCTTTAATAAGGATATCTCAAAATGATGATATATTTATTGGTTGGTTTTTTAAATTAACTGATGAATTAAATCTTTATTCTAATAAAATATATGAAATTTCATTAACTGATTGTTAATTAAATCTAGAAATATTTTTTTCTAGCCAATTTGTATTATATATACCGTCGATAAAATCTTTTTGGTTTAAAATCCATTTATGTAATGCAATATTTGTATCTATACCATCAATAATAATTTCATCCAAAGACCTTTTCATTATTGATATAGATTCATTTCTGTCTTTACCTTTAGATATTATTTTTAATACTAGGCTATCATAGTGAGGGTTCACTTTATAATTTGTATATAAGGCAGTATCTACTCTAACTCCTCTCCCTCCTGGTACATTAATAAAGTTTACTGTTCCAGGGCTTGGTGAAAAATCTTTAGCATTTTCAGCATTTATTCTACATTCAATTGTGTGATTTCTTTTAATCAAACTAGTTAAATTTACTTTATATCCTGCAGCTACCATTATTTGATATTTGACTAAATCAATGTCAAATGCTTCTTCAGTTACTGGATGTTCAACCTGCAATCTTGTATTCATCTCTATAAAAAATACTTCATTGTCTTGATACAAAAATTCTAAAGTTCCTAAACCCTCATACTTATTTTCTATAAGTAAATTTTTTATATTTTTCTCTATTTGTTCTAAATTTTTAATTTTTACAAAATCTGAAGGTATTTCCTCTATAATTTTTTGATTTTTGCGTTGAATTGAGCAGTCTCTTTGACCTATTATTTCAGCATAGTTATGTACAGGATCTGATATAATTTGAAATTCTATATGTTTTGCATTAGTCAAAAATTTTTCTGCATACATTGTGTCATCTCCAAAATAATTTTTTGCCTCTGCCTTTAATTGAGAGAAAAACTTATCAATTTCATTTTTATTATTAAAAACCCTCATCCCTTTTCCTCCACCGCCATAGGCGGCTTTGATTACGATAGGAAGACCAATTTCATTAGCTGTTCTTAGAGCTTCATTTGTATTTTCAATATTTTTAGAATTTTTATCACCTAATATAGGTAATCCAAAATTACTTGCCAAATTTAAAGCATTACTTTTATTACCTAATTCTAAAATAGATTTAGAGCTTGGTCCTATGAACTTCACTTTGTGAGAATTCAATATTTTTGAAAATTTATCATTTTCACTTAAAAATCCATAACCGGGATGTACAGCATCAGCTCCAGTTATATCAATTGCACTAATTATACTAGCTATGTTTAAGTAACTACCATTTGGTAGGGCACTACCAACGCATATACTTTCATCAGCAAGTTTTACATGCATTGATTCCGCATCTACATTAGAGTGAATTGCTACCGTCTTGATATTTAGCTCTTTGCATGCTCGAATAATTCGAACTGCAATTTCACCTCTATTTGCTACTAATATTTTCTTGAACAATTACAATATTTCGAAGAGAGGTTGGCCAAATTCTACTGCTTCTCCATTTTTAATCATTACAGATTTTATTGTGCAATCTCTATCAGATTTAATTTCATTAAACGTTTTCATAGCTTCTATTAGACAAATTGTGTCACCTTTTTTAATTTTTTGACCTTTTTTAGCAAATGGTGGTGAACTAGGTTTAGGAGTTAAGTAAATAATTCCCACCATAGGACTATCAATAGTAATAACTTCTTCGTTTTTATCATTCTTGGTATTCTGACTGCCAGTTTGTAAATTATTTTGATTGTTTTGATATGAACTCTGGTTCACCAAATTGTTAGATATTTCAATAGTATTTATTTTGTTTGATAATTTAATTGATCCTAATTTATTATCCTTTAATTTTTTTATAAGAATATCAATTGTATCATTTATTTTTTTGTCTAACATTACAGAGAATATACCTGATACATTAAAAAATAAAACTCTTATATCTAAGCATACTATTTAAATTGTTTTGCTAACTTTAAATTTTGATTAAAGTAATTGGATTTAATACTTTTTCCATAACTTTCTTTTTTAATTTCATCAATATTATAATAATTTAGTTGTCCTACTAGCTGACCGTCTCTTATTATAAAAGGTGTATCATAAGCTCGTAATTCTAGTACGGCTGGTGTACCTGATTTATGATTACCAAACCCAGGATCAAAAAAACCTGCATAATGTACTCTAAAATTGCCAAAACTATCTTTAAATGGCTCTAGTTCCGCTGCTTGATTATTTTTAACAGTTATTGTTTCTTTAGATCGAAGGATATAAAACTCGTCTCTTTCAACTATAAAGTAATTGTCTTTGGGAATAATTTTGTCCCAAAATTTGTCTGATTTATAGAAATTAATTTTATTTAAATCAATTGCAGAAGTAATTTTTTTAGCTTTGTAGGCTGTTATTTGATTTCTTTTAATAGATACAGATATATTAATTTGTCTAATTTTCTCTTCAATATTTAATCCTTGAAAAAATCTTATTTGATTTAAAGATATATTTTTCTTTATGATTATACTAAAAGATTGAGGTATAATTTCTAGGTATAACTTACCAGTATAATTATAATTTACATAGTCATACTCTTTTCCATTATCAGTAATTATACGAGTAAAAATATCTAATCTACCAGTTGTGCTTTTTGGATTTGATTTACCCATTATATCATTTGGTAAATTTAACTTTTCATTTAATTCACACAAATAAATACAATTTTTTTCTAAAAGTTTATTTTGATTTAGATCAATATATGTAAGTGATAATTCTTTAATAACCTCTGAAATTTTTTTGTTATTTGGAATAAAAGATGCTTTTATTCTATAAC
>CABYRQ010000004.1 GCA_902521485.1 uncultured Alphaproteobacteria bacterium
ACCTAAAAGTCTATTTTCAATAAAAGATAAAATTTTAAATGAAATAGACTCTCTTGAAAATTTTGATAGAGAGAAAAAAAATCTTTTGAATAAGTATAATATTGATCTTAATAATTTTAAAAAAGAAGCTTTAAAAGTTTCAAATTTAAGAAAAAAAGTGTCAAAAAAAATATTAGAAAATATTAATAAACAATTACCAATTGTAAATATAGAGCAAGGTGAACTTATATTTAAGTTTTCAGAAAAAAATGAAAATGATTATAACTCTCAAGGATTTGATGAACTAGATGTCTTATTTAGAACTAATAAAAAATCTGAATTTAGCTCAATAAAAAAAGTAGCATCCGGGGGTGAATTGTCACGATTACTTCTCATAATTAAATCATTGTCAGCTAATAATGATAACAATTTAACTCTCATTTTTGATGAAGTAGATAGTGGTTTGAGCGGGCAAATTGCATCTAATGTCTCTGAAAAAATAAATAATATCTCACAAAAGAATCAAGTCATAGCCATAACACATTCACCTCAAGTTGCTTCAAAAGCTCACAAACATTGGAGAATTGAGAAAATTATAACAAATGATGAAATGACAAGCCAAATTATTGAGTTAAATGAAGAATCAAGAATTGATGAAATAGCAAGTTTAATAAGTGGAACTAAGATTACTGCAACTGCTAAAAAAGTAGCTTCAGATTTACTTCAAAAATAAAAAATGAAAGCAAAAGATAATCTTATCAAACTAAGAGATAAGTTAAAAAAGTATAGTAGACAATATTACAACTCAAATCCTACAATTAATGACTCACAATATGATGACTTAAAGAAAAAGTATGACCATTTATTATTAAAAAATCCAGAGTTAAAAAAATATGATGATTTGGGCATAGGTACATCACCTTCATCAAAATTTAAAAAATTTAATCACTTTGAACCAATGCTATCTCTTTCAAATAGTTTTAGTTTAAGTGACACTGAGGAGTTCTTCGATAAAGCAAGTAACTTTTTAAAAAAGCAAAATTTAAATTATATATTTAATGTAGACTGTAAAATAGATGGGGTGTCTCTATCGGTAATATATAAAAATAACAAATTATTTAAGGCAATTACTAGAGGAGATGGTGTTGTTGGAGAAGAGATAACAGAAAATGTATTGGGTATTCGGGGTATACCTAAGCTTCTAAAAAATTGTAAGTCTGATCTTATAGAAATAAGGGGTGAAGTATTTTTTTTTAGAAATGATTTTGAAAAATTGAATAAACAATTTGAAAAAAAAAATCAATTTTCAAACCCAAGAAATGCTGCCTCAGGATCTCTTCGTCAGATCAATAGTAAAATTACAAAAAATCGACCTTTGAGATTTATACCTCATGGATATGGAAAATTTACCTATGAAAAAGAGTTTTTAAATTTTGAAGAATTTTTGAACTTTTGCCAAAAAAATAATTTTGATCAAACAGGCTATTCTAAGAAATATGATAATTTGATTGATATATATAATTATATTTCGGACATTGAAAAGAAAAGGTCATCAATTAATTTTGATATTGATGGAATGGTAATAAAGATCAATGACTTAGATTTACAAAGGATGTTAGGAAGTACGAACAAATTTCCACGTTGGGCAATAGCTGCAAAATTTAGTTCAGAAGAAGCATTGACACAAGTTGAAAAAATAGAACTACAAATTGGAAGAACTGGGGCCATAACACCTGTTGCAAGGCTTAAACCAATTAATATTGGAGGAGTAATTGTATCAAATGCAACGCTTCATAATTTTGATGAAATAACTAGAAAAGATATAAGAATTAATGATTTCGTTTGGGTCAAAAGAGCTGGAGACGTAATACCTTATGTTTCAAGAGTAGATACAGAAAAAAGGAAGAAATCTAATAAAAAATTTAATATCCCAAAAAAATGTCTATGCGGATCTAAAATTATTAAAATTGAAGATGAGGCAGTTCAAAGATGTAGTGCAGGAAAAAATAAATGTAAATTTCAAAACTTAGAGTCTTTTAAACACTTTGTATCTAAGAAAGCTATGAATATTGACGGGCTTGGTGAGAAATTAATTGAAAAATTTATAAGTCTTAATTTAATTTCAAGTAAATTAGATATTTACAAATTAGAAAATCATAAAGATAAAATTATTACATTAGATGGCTTTGGAGAAAAATCTTTTTTAAACCTAATTGACTCAATAAATAAATCCAAAATCACTTATTTATCAAGATATTTATTTTCTCTTGGTCTAAGGTATTTAGGTGAAAATAATTCTGAGCTTATATCTATGTATTTTAAAAATAAAACAAGATTTAAAAATTTCATACAATCAAAAAAACTAAGGGAAAAACTTGAAAATATTGATGGATTAGGAGAAAAAGCTATAAGTTCATTTGTAAATTACTTTTCTGATGAAATTAATATTGAAGAGTCATTTGCTTTACTTGATGTAATTGAAATTATAGAAAATAAAGATAGTAAAATTAGTCTTAATAAAAGCATATTGTTTACAGGTACTCTTCAAAAAATGTCAAGGGATAGGGCAAAAGAATTAGCAAAAAAAAAAGGATATAAAATCGCCTCAAATGTATCAAAAAATTTAGACATTCTTGTTTTTGGGGAAAAATCAGGTTCTAAATTAAAAAAAGCTAAAGATTTAAAAATCAATATTTTAAATGAGAAAGATTTTTTAAATCTTATTAATTAAATTTTTTATAAAATAATTCTTATGATAATTATTTAATCTTGACTCAAAAGATTGGTAAATTTTATAATGATATTGCTTTATATACTTTCTTTCAAAATTCGTTATTAATCTCCAATTAATTAAATCTAAATCGTAAGGAACTAGTGTGACATTTTTTAGTTTCAAGTTTTTATTGAAAACCTTTGTTACATATAGATTTTCTATTCTAATACCAAATTTACCCTCGACATAATGACCTGGTTCAATAGAAAATAGATTGTTATTAGTAAGAATGTCACTTGATCTAGACGAAATAGATGGATATTTTTCATGCACATCGCCAAAATTTCCTACACCATGTCCAGTCCCGTGACTATAGGATATGTTAAATTTAGATAGATAATTTCTTATAAAAAAATCTATTTCTGATGACCTTATATTTCTTGGGAATGTTTTGTTTTCAATTTTTATTAATGACTTCAGTAAATAAGTATAGGAGTATTTTATTCTAGAATAATTTTTTTTTCCTATTTTAATTACTCTTGTAATATCTGTAGTGCCTTCTAAATATTGAGCACCAGAGTCTATTAGTAAAATTTTTCTATTTTTTGAAGAAAGAGATTTCTTTGGAGGTGCCTTGTAATGAACAATTGCAGCATTTGAGTCAAATGCGCTGATATAATCAAAAGAGTTTCTAAAAAAATTAATACCTTCTTTCCTTTTATTATATAGATATTCAGAAACTTGAAATTCATTTTTGGGATTTAATTTATTTTGTTTTAATTCGATTATAAATTTAAGAACAGCTAAGCCATCTTCAATATGACAAGTTTGAATATTTTTTATTTCATTAGATGTTTTAATACCCAAATATTTAGAAATATTTATTTTAGTTTCAGATAAATTCAAAAATTTTGATAATCGTAAATACATATTAAGATTTAGAAATTCGTAAGAAGTATCAATATTTTTAAATTTTGAAGATTTAAGATACTTAATAAACTTTTCTTCCCCAAAAATATTAAAATTATTCTTAAGTTTACTTACTTTTTTCAAATTTAAGTTATTTGTTATTAAAACAGGTTTAATTTTTTTTCTTGGGATAAATAGGCCTGCAAAAGGTTTGGTTGAATTCCATATTTCAAATGACCTAAGATTTAGCAGGTACGCTACCTGAGCATTATTCCAAATTAAAATACCATCGGTTTTAAGATTAGACTTAATTCTTTCTAAATTTCTATTATAAGGTCTTGGTATTAAATTTTTTGGCATACTTAATGGAAAGGAAATGTTAAAATTTGGATAATAATTTTTTCTAAAATAATTTTTTGACTGTGGGAAAATAGTAATTTTATTTTTTTGTAATTTCGAATTTATTTCTTTGTATTCTTTTACTGAAATTAATTTTGAGTCTAAAACACCTGATAATTTTTTATTTTGCATTATTAGGTAGTCAACAAAATTTACTTCAGTTAAATCATATATTTCGCAATTGTTCCTAAAAAATTTTTTAGCTGCTAACATGTAACGTGAGTCAGTAAAAAAGATGAATCTATTTGTAAAAAAAAGTATATATCCCCTAGTGCAATCAAATTTAGATAATTTATATATGTCTTTTAAATCTAGATTTGGACTTTCATTAAGATGCAGATCGTTATTTGTTATTAGATAAAAATCTATTCCATTATCTTTTAAATATTTTTTAATTAAATGAGATTTCATTTAGTATTTTTTTTTAAAAATTCTAACATTCTTTTTTTTCCAGGACTTAATTGTATATTATCGGAAGTGATCTTTTTTGTGAGATTGAATTCAGAGTGATCTTCGATAGTATTTGATGAATTTTTTTCAATATTTGAAATTTCATTTAAAAATCTTGACGGTAATGAATAATTATTCATTCCATATGTGTATCTAGAGGTTGCATAACTTAAATTTAAATCAAACTTTGCCCTAGTAATTCCAACGTAAGCAAGTCTCCTCTCTTCTTCTAATGATTTTGATGAATTTTGCTCTAAAGCACGAGAACTTGGAAAGATGCCCTCTTCCCAACCTGGTAAATAAACATGGTCAAATTCTAACCCTTTAGCAGCATGCAATGTCATTAGTTTTACAGAATTAGAGTGTGTTTTTTTTTGATTTTCGTTAACCAAGCCCACATGTTCTAAGAAATCATCCAAATTCTCAAACTCTGAAAGAGCGTTGACAAATTCTTTTAAGTTATCAATCCTTGACTCATTTTCTACCTGTTTTAATTTATTTTTTTCATTTTCTAACATTTTTAAATACCCTGACTCCTCAATTATAAAAATACCTATATCTTCAAGAGTTGTTTTGTTAATGAGATCAGATGTTTTTTTAATGATCTCAATAAATGGTTTAGTTTTTAACATAAGGGATCCTGGTAAATTATTATCGTTATATAACAGTTCTAAAGACTCGAAGAATGATAGTTTTTTCTCTCTTGCATTATCAATTATCAATTTTACTGATTGATCTCCTACTCCTCGTTTAGGTAAATTAATTACTCTTTCAAATGATAAATCGTCTTTGAAACTATTTGCGAGTTTTAAGTAAGCAAGAATATCTTTTATTTCTTTTCTATCAAAAAATCTTGGACCTCCAATAATTTCGTAAGGCAAGGCATATTTTATAAATTTATCCTCAATACTTCTCATTTGGGCAGTTAGTCTCACTAAAACCCCAATGCTATTATCATCCTGAAACTTCTTAGATATGTTGTCAGATATCCATAATGACTCCTCTTCTTGAGAGTAAAATGAATTTAAATTTATTTTTTGATCAGGAATGTTTTTGTTAAAACTTACTAAATCTTTACCTAATCTATTCTTGTTATTAGAAATGATACAAGCTGCTGCCTCTAAAATAGAGCTATTTGAACGGTAATTTTTTGTTAAGCGAACTACAGGTGAATTAAACTCTTTTGGAAAATTTATGATGTTCTCTATATTTGCACCCCGCCATGCATAAATTGACTGATCATCATCTCCAACACAAAATAGATTTTTATTAGAATTTAAAATTAATTTAATTAAATCATACTGGATTAAGTTTGTGTCTTGAAATTCATCAATTAATATGTGTTCGATGAATTTTTGATAAGAATTTCTTATATCTTCGTTATTAAATAATATGGTATAGCTATGTAGAAGGATATCTCCAAAATCTACTGCATTTATTTCAATTAATCTTTGCTGATAAAAAGAGTAAATATCATCTAATCTCTCTATAGATGAAAATTTAGATATTTTTTTATTTTCATAGAAAAGGATTTTATTATCTTTTAAGTTTTGAATTTCATTATGATATATTCCTTCGTTTATATCTTTTTCTATCTTACAGTAATCTAATACTTGTTTTAAAAGTTTTTTTTGATCCTCTATGTCTAATATCGTAAAATTAGATTTTAATTTTACTAAATTAGAATGCTTTCTGAGAAATTTTGCAAATATTGAATGAAAAGTACCTATCCAAGGGGTATCAATACTACTTTGAAGTTCTAAGTTAACTCTTTCCTTAATTTCATTAGCAGCTTTATTTGTAAAGGTTACAGCTATAATTTTATTAAATTTAACATTTAAATTTTTTACAATATAAACGAATCTAGATGTTAAGACTCTAGTTTTCCCAGTTCCAGCACCTGAAAGTACCAAAAGCGGTCCTTTTCTGTGCTCAACTGCAGTTTTTTGTTCTTTATTTAATTTACTAAGATCCATAAATTGAATGTAATATAATGAATCTAGATTTTAATTTATGATAAAACATTTGAAAGTAATTCTTTTAATAATATCTGTTACTTTTTTTCAGACAACTCCCTCATATGCAAATGAGGAAGTTTCAGTATCTGGAATTTCATACGACGAGATATATGACCCGATAGAGCCAATAAATAGAGCGGTTTTAAATTTTAATTTCTTTATAGACGATATTGCAATTAGACCAATAGTAAAAACTTACAAATTCATAGCACCAGAGCCTGTTGAAAAAGGAGTATCGAATTTTTTTAGTAATTTAAAAGAACCAATAAGAACAATTTCTTTTATCTTTCAAGGAGAGTTTAGTAAGTCTTTCAATTCAATCGGAAGATTTACTATTAATTCATTAACTAGCTTAGGTACCTTTGACTTAGCCTCAAAAATTGGAATGGAAAAAAATGAAACTGACTTTGGTATTACCCTTGCTAAAGGGGGTGTATCAAGTGGTCCTTATATAGTAATACCAATTATAGGACCAAGTAATTTGAGAGATTTTAGTGGAGATGTAGTTGAATATTTTGTTGATCCAATATCGAATAATGTTCCAAATAGGGAGTACATAGCAATAGGAAGTGGTTTAAATGAAAGAGTGGAAATTGATGAACAGTTGGAAAAGGTGAGAGATGCCTCCTCAGATAGATATGAGATGATTAAATCAATTTACTACCAAAATAGAAACGCACAACTTGAAGAGGAATATATACAAAACCTACCTGTGCCAAAAATTTATATTGAATAGTTTACCAAACTATATTTACTAACTCATATGAAAAAAATACTAATTGTATGTGGTATCATTTTTTCTTTTTCAACTATTGAGGCATCAGAGGTTTCAGAGTGGTTTGAAAAGGAGTCAAGTCAGTTTTTGGAAATAATTAATAATAACGAGGGAACTGAAAGTGAAAATTATGAAAGATATAAATATTTTGTAAATAAAAATTTTGCAGTTAAGTCAATTGCATATGGTCTTATTGGAGAAAATATTATTAATAAAAGCTCAAAAAGTGAACTATCAATATATTTAAGTGCGTTTACGGATTATCTGATAAAAACAATTTATAAATTAGCTAACACAAGCACTTCAAGTTTAATAACTCTTATAGATGTTGATGTAAAAGACAATATTTACATAATAAAATCAGAAATTTCAGATAGAAAAACTTCTGCAAATCTTTATTGGAAAGTTATAGACACAGGATCATCTTATAAGATTATTGATGTAATAGTTGAGAATACCTCTTATTTTGTAACCAAAAAATCAGAATTCAATAAAATATTAAGAAAAAATAGAGGAAGTTTAGAGGCCTTAACTAAAGAAATAAGAAAAATATAGCTTAGCAGTGGTGGGCCCGGCAGGACTCGAACCTGCGACAACGGCGTTATGAGCACCGCGTTCTAACCAACTGAACTACAGGCCCATGATTAGATTTGTAACTATTATAATTTTATAAAAAAAAAACAAGAAATATAATTATTGATAAATATTAAGAGTCCATAAAAGATTTGAGTTTTTTAGATCTGATTGGATGTTTTAATTTTCTCAAAGCTTTTGCTTCAATTTGTCTAATTCTTTCTCTAGTTACGCTAAATTGTTGGCCTACTTCTTCTAATGTATGGTCTGATGACATTCCTATGCCAAACCTCATCCTCAAAACTCTCTCCTCTCTTGGAGTTAATGTTGATAATATTTTTGTTGTGGTTTCTCTGAGATTTAATTGCATAACCGCATCTTCAGGTATTACTGCATTCTTATCTTCAATAAAGTCACCAAGGAAACTATCATCGTCATCACCAATAGGTGTTTCTAAACTTACAGGTTCTTTTGCTATTTTTAGAACTTTTCTAACTTTTTCAATTGGCATTTTTAATCTTACTGATAACTCCTCTGGTGTGGGTTCTCTTCCAAGTTCAAGAATCAATTGCCGACTTGATCTAACAATTTTATTAATTGTTTCAATCATATGCACTGGGATACGAATGGTTCTAGCTTGATCAGCTATTGATCTAGTAATTGCCTGTCTTATCCACCAAGTTGCATAAGTAGAAAATTTATACCCTCTTCTGTATTCAAATTTATCAACAGCTTTCATTAAACCTATGTTACCCTCTTGGATAAGGTCTAAAAACTGAAGTCCTCTATTGGTATATTTTTTTGCAATTGATATAACCAAACGTAAATTAGCCTCAATCATTTCTTTTTTGGCCTGATTTGCAGTTCTTTGACCAGATTGTATTTCTCTTACTTTTTCCTTAAATTCGATAGTATTTTGGTTTGCTAATTTAGATAAGCTTAAAACCTCTTTGTAAATGACTTTTAATTTAACACTATTTTTTTTAAATAAAGATTTAAAAGACTCATCTGAAGAGATCATGTGTTTCTGGTAAAGAGTGTATGTATCTTTTAAATTATGGTGCTTTAAAAATAAATCTCTGCTTATTTTATTTTGAGTAGCCAATGTTAACAAAGATACCTCTTTTGATTGTATTTCTTTATTAATTGAATATAGATGAGATATTATTTCCTCTAATTTATGGGGCTTAATTTTAATTTCATTAAAGTAATTAAGTATCTCATCCTGATATTTTTTTAGCTCTTTAAGTGATTTTAAATCAGATATTTTAGAAATATTCTTATTTTTTTTAATTTTAGTGATATTTTCAGAGAGAACTAAAACTCTATCTAACTTTTTTAATATCTCAGGTTTATAGAACTCTTCTATTATGGAAATTGAAAAGCTCTCATTTTCTATATCCTCTTCATTTGTAGACTCTTGAAGTTTTTCTTTATCTATTTCAATTCCTTGCTCTTTCATTAATTGTTGTTTTTCTTTTAAGAGAGCTTTCTTTTTATCATTAATTATTTTTTGGATTTCTTTTCTTTTCGAGGAGTTAGAATAAGGATCATTATCTTCATTAAAATATTCATCGAAATCAACTATTTCTCTTAAATTAATTTCGTTTTGCTTTACTTGACTAATCCATTTTTTCAAAATATCGATTGATGCTGGACACTCCAGAATTGAGTTCATCATTCTATCCAATCCAGACTCTATTCTTTTCGCAATTGCTATTTCACCCTCTCTAGAGAGTAACTCGACATTACCCATTTCTTTGAGATACATACGTACTGGGTCATCGCTTTTAACACCAGTTGATTTTTCTTCCTCTTCATTTTCTTCGTTAGAAGAAGATGAATCTGAGTCCGAGCTCGAGGTATATGCCTTAAATAATTTAAAAAGATCTTCATCAAGATTTTCAATATAATTTAAAAAATCATTAACAGTGATTATAGAGTCTTCAATTTTAGAGTAAGACTTTATATATGTTTTTGCTTTTGAGGTTAACTCTTTATCAAATTCTTTAGTGATTAATGAAATAAGCTGGCTTTCATTTTCTTTGAAAATTAACTCAAGGGGATTTGATTTAATAGATGATTTTTTAGCAATTTTTGGTGTTTTGGACTTTTTTTCTGAAACAGCTTTTTTTTTTAAAATTTTCTTTTTAGTTTTTTTTGTTGTAACTTTTTTTTTTGGCATATTAACTATTAATATAACTTATTGTTTTCTCGATCTCATTATACGGGTCTTCATTAAAGTTAGGTGATACAAATCTGCACAGCCTTCGAACTTCATTAGAAAATAGTAAATTTTTTGTAAAATTCAATCCCTTAGAGTCTAATTCCTCGTATATCTCATAAGTCGTTGATTTGAAATGATTTTTTTTGATTATCAAATCTCGAATTTCTCTAAATTTACCATCAAATTTAGCTGTGGCTATCAAATCAAAGACTCTTTCCCTATTTGATAGGTTTTCAATATAAAAAATGATTAGTGCTGCAGAAAATTTTGACTTCAAATCAAATTTAAGTTCTAGTTTTTGATTATTTAATTTTGAGTTATTTTTCATAGTTTGCTGATTTAAACTTAATTTATTAAAATGATTGATTAATATTTTTTTTAATTCAATGTTTGCAATATTATCTAGTAAACTTTTTAAAACTTTAGATCCTTTAAATTGACTATCAACGTCATCACTTTTACGAAACTTTTCTAAGTATTTTTCTATGAGTTCCTCAATTGATAGTGGTTGATCTATAAGTTTATTTAGTTTGTCAGACATATTTGACTCAATTAATTGATCTGGATCAAAATTTTTTGGCAAAAGTACAAATTTTATTCCAAGCTCAAAATTTTTATCAGCAAGTAAATTATTCATTAGTCTTATAGTGGCATTTCTCCCAGGAATATCTCCATCAAGGCATACAATAATTTCAAATCCTTTCTTGGTAGTTTCAATTAATTTTTCATGATTTATTGATGTCCCGAGAGGGGCTAAACAGTTTGAATAACCACTTTGCTCTAATTTTATAACATCAAAATACCCCTCTACTATAATTATTTTTTTATTATTTTGTTTATTAAGTATTTTTTCATTGAATAGGATTTGCTTTTTTTTAAAAATTTTAGTTTCAGCTGTATTAATATACTTGGGTAAGCTATCATCAATTACCCTACCTCCAAATCCTAAGGTTTTTTTTTGCATATTAATTATTGGAACCATGACTCTATTAGAAAAAAATAATTTAGAGTTTTTTGATTTACTAAAAATCCCAGCAGCTACTAAATTTTTGATGTCAAAATTATTTAAAAGTTTTTTTTGTAGGTCATATGAATTTACTGATGAACCTAATTCAAATTTATGGATTATATCCATATCAAACTTTCTTTCTTTTAATAAGTAATCTATGTGTTTTTTGGAATTTAATAAATTTTTATGAAATAAGTCTTTTGCAAATAAATTAATTTCATAAATAATATTGTTTAATCTTGATGATTTATAACTTAATTCAATACCAGCTTTATCTGCTAGTTCATACAAAGCATCTTTAAAACTATATCCTTTAACTTTAATTAAAAAATCAATAACATTTCCATGTTCTCCGGTGCTAAAACAATGAAATATTTTTTTTTCCTCATTTACTGAAAAAGAAGGAGTTTTTTCCTTTTTAAAAGGACTCAAACCAAAATAATTATTTCCTTTTTTCTTTAGAGGTACGGATGAGTTAATAATATCAACAATAGACGTTCTGTTTATAACTTCTTTAATATTATCATCTGTCATTCTTTGAAAATATTTTTGATAATTTTAGAAGCTAAACTCATATCAATTTTATTATTATAATTTTGTTTTAAAAAACCCATTATTTTTCCAAAGTCTTTATTTTCTAAATTATTTTCATTTATATGATTTGATATAATCTCAACTGTATTTTTCTCATCCAATGTACTTGGGAGAAAATCATTAAGGTAATTAATATCAAATTCTAAGTCCTCTATTCTGACTTGATCTTTAGCCTTGGTTGCGAAATCTAGTGACTCTTTTTTTTGTTTAAGTTGGGTTTTAACAATTTTGATTATATTTTCATCAGATAATTTAAGCACGTCTCTCTCTAGATTCTCTTTAATTAGAAAATTTTTTAACTCAGAATAGACATACCTTGATATTGAAAGTTTTTTCTTATCTCCGCATTTTAAAGCACTTTTGACATCATCTGAAATTTTTTTTGCCAAACTCATTTGAATTTCCTCTTATATAATATACTAATACACATGATTTAATATGCCCGTATTAGATAATAAAACTACAATCAATTATCAAAACGGATATTTAATTTATAATAAAAAATATATTTTCAAAGGTAAGTTTCTATCAAAAGATCAATTTAAGATAGCAGAAATCTGCTTCAATACCAGTATGACGGGGTATCAGGAGATTTTAACAGATCCTTCATATAAATCTCAATTTATAAATTTTACCTTTCCTTTGATTGGTATTGTTGGATGTAATAATGAAGATTATGAGTCATGGAAAATACATGCATCTGGCTTAATATGTAATGAATTATTTGAATTAAGTTCAAATTGGAGAGCACAAATAGATTTTTCAAATTGGATTATTAGTCAAAATTCTTGTGCTTTTTTTGATTTAGATACAAGGGCTTTAACAAAAATTGTGAGAAATTCTGGACCAAAAAATATAATGCTATGTTCTGAAAAATATTTTGAAACCAAAGGTATAGAAGAAATTTGTAAACAAATAGATAAAAGTCTATCTCTAGAGGAGAATGATGTAATTAAAGATTTTACAAGAGAACTGAAAATAGAAAAACAAGAGATAACTAAAACAAAGTACTCAATAGCTTTCTTAAATTTTGGAGCGAAAGATAATATTAAGAAAAACTTATACTCCAGAAATTGTAAGATAGAGGAATTTGATATGAATTTTAATGCTGACGATATTATTAATAGAAATTTTGATGGTTTTTTTTTAAGTAATGGCCCAGGTGATCCTAAAAAAGTTTATGAAAATATAAAAACTGAATTAAATAAATTACTAAAACAAAAAATACCTACTTTCGGCATATGCTTGGGTCATCAAATATTGAGTTTAGCATTTAACGCCTCTACTGCTCGGATGGAAAAAGGCCATCGAGGTGGTAATCATCCGGTAAAAAACTTGGAAACAAACAAGGTTGAAATTACATCTCAAAATCATGGATTTGTAGTTTTAGATGAAAATTTTCCATCTAATCTTCAAATAACACATAAATCATTGTTTGATAAAACTATTGATGGGATGAGGGCTAATGATCAACCTTTATTTTCTGTTCAATATCATCCAGAGTCTAGCCCTGGACCACATGACAGCAGATATCTTTTTGATGAATTTATAAATTTAATGGAAAATAATGCCAGCTAGAAAAGATATATCTAAAATATTGGTTATTGGCTCAGGTCCTATAATTATAGGTCAAGCATGTGAATTTGATTACTCTGGCAGTCAAGCATGTAAGGCGCTCAAAAAAGAGGGTTATGAAGTTATTTTGATTAATTCAAATCCAGCAACTATAATGACAGACCCAGAATTTGCAGATAAAACTTATATTGAACCTATTGATAAAGAAATAATAAAAAAAATAATTGATAAAGAGAAACCTGATGCAATTTTACCAACAATGGGAGGTCAAACAGCCCTAAATATTATTAGAGAATTAAATAAAGAGGATTATTTCGAAAATAGTTCAATCAAAATTTTAGGTGCTAGTCCTAAGTCTATTGATGTAGCTGAAGATAGAAAGTTATTTGCCGAAGCCATGTCTGAAATTGGGCTTGAGACACCATTTAGCATAATAGTCGATGATAAGTCTGATCTATATAAAATAGTTAATGAAGTCAGTTTTCCATTAATTTTAAGACCTTTTTATACTTTAGGGGGCACTGGTGGAGGAATTGTATACGACAAAGATGAATTCATCTCTAAGGTCAAAAATGCTATTGATTTAAGTCCTGTGTCAAAAACTCTAGTTGAGGAGTCGTTAATTGGATGGAAAGAATTTGAATTTGAAGTAGTTAGAGATAATTTAGATAACTCAATAATAGTTTGCTCAATAGAAAATTTAGATCCTATGGGAGTACATACAGGGGATAGCATTACTATAGCTCCAGCACTTACTTTAACTGATAAAGAATATCAAAAATTAAGAAATCAAAGTATTGCCATTCTTAGAAAAATAGGCGTTGAGACTGGTGGATCAAACGTTCAATTTGCAGTAAATCCAGAAAACGGAAGGATTTTGATTATTGAAATGAATCCTCGAGTAAGTAGATCTTCCGCATTAGCTTCTAAGGCTACAGGTTTTCCTATAGCTAAAATTGCAGCTCTTTTAGCAGTTGGTTATACTTTAGATGAATTAGATAATGATATTACCAAAGTAACTCCTGCAAGTTTTGAACCTGTTATAGACTATATTGTAACCAAAATTCCAAAATTTAATTTTGAAAAATTCCAAGGAACTCCTAGCGAGTTAAATACTGCTATGAAATCAGTTGGTGAAATTATGTCTATAGGTAGAACTTTTAAAGAGTCTCTTTTAAAAGCTTTTTACTCAATTGAGTCAGATAACTTTGGTTTAGATATAAGTCATGAATTATTGAATATAAAAGATGAAAATTTAAAAAATTTACTTACTAAGCAAAGACCTGATAGATTATTAATAGTTGCGGAAGCTATAAGACGTAAAATACCTTTAACTGAAATAAGTGTATTAACACATATTGATCTATTTTTTTTAAGAGAAATTAATGGTATTATCAACATTGAGCAACAATTAGTAAAGGCAGGTATTAATTTAGAGAAAAATTTATTTATTTCTGCTAAAAAAATTGGATTTTCTAATCATCATATAAGTAATTTAACAAAAATTGATATAAGTGAAATTTATGATCTTCAGAAAAAAAATAACTTAAAAACAGTATTTAAAAGAGTTGACACATGTGGAAATGAATTTGACTCTTCAACTGCTTATCTTTATTCAACATTTACTTCTGAAACAAATGAGTTTAGTTGCGAGTCTAGGCCAGTGGATAAGAAAAAGATAATTATTCTTGGCTCTGGTCCTAATAGAATAGGTCAAGGTATAGAATTTGATTATTGTTGTGTGCAAGCTGTAAAATCTTTTCAGAAGCTTGGTTATGAAACAATTATGATTAATTGTAATCCTGAGACAGTTTCAACTGATTACGATACATCAGATAAGTTATATTTTGAGCCTTTAGACTTTGAATATGTCAAGAATATAATTGATAAAGAAAATGAGAAAGGTTTTGTTGAGGGTGTTATTGTCCAATTTGGTGGACAGACACCTTTGAGGATAGCTAATAAACTCAAAGAATATGGCTATAAGATATTAGGCACATCTTTCGAAGCGATAGACATATCTGAAGACAGAGAGAGATTTCAAAAATTAATTAAAAAGGTGGGTTTAAAACAACCAAAGAGTGATATTTCTATAGGAACAAAAGAACTTGTTGCTAAATCGTCCAAACTAAAGTTTCCAATATTATTAAGGCCCTCCTATGTTCTTGGAGGAAGAATGATGGAAAAAATGGTTAATTTAGATGATGTACAAAATTATATTGATCAAAATTATTGGGCATTAGAAAATAATGTGATTCTAATCGATGAGTTTCTTCAAAATGCAAAAGAGGTAGATGTTGATGTATTAAGGGATAATCAAGGTAACACCATGATAGCTGGAATAATGGAACATATTGAAGAGGCTGGTATTCATTCAGGTGATAGTGCATGTAGTATACCTCCTTTTTCTCTTAATGATAAGATTATATCAGATATAAAAAAATTTAGCATAGCTCTGGTAAGTGAATTAAAAACTCTAGGTTTAATGAATATTCAATATGCTATCAAAGATGATGAAATTTTTATACTTGAAGCAAATCCAAGAGCCAGTAGAACCATACCTTTTCTAGCTAAAGCAATAGGAATACCATTTATTAAAATTGCAGCTGAATTAATTGTAGGTAAAACTCTAGCTGAAGAACATCAGAATTTTGATAATATTACTTTACCTTACTTTGCAATCAAAGAAGCTGTATTTCCATTCAATAAATTTCCGAATACCGATGTAATACTTGGCCCAGAGATGAAAAGCACTGGTGAGGTTATGGGTATAGACGAGGATTTTTATTTAGCTTATTTCAAAAGTCAAATTGGAGCAGGACAGAAACTTAATGATTTAAAAAATATATTCATCTCAGTCAAAAATGAGGATAAGAAAAGTATATATGAAATAGCTAAATCTTTTAAAGAAAATGGATATAATTTATATACAACAAAAGGAACACACGACTTTTTATTAAAAGAAGGAATTTCTTCAAATTTGGTTAATAAAGTAGCAGAAGGATCACCTCATGTAGTAGAATATATAAAGCAAAACAAGATTGACTTAGTTATAAATACCACCGAAAAAAAACAGGCAATAATTGACAGCTTTACTATAAGAAGAACATCAGTAGATCTTAATGTTCCATATTACACCAATTTAAGAAGCGCAAAAATACTAATTAAATCATTGATTACATTGAAAAATAAGCCTATTTCTGTAAAACCCATACAAATTCATCATTCTTTTTAGTATGAAAATTCATTTGTAATAGCCTATAAAATTCAATATTTTCTAAAACTTAATAAAAATAGTAAAAAAATGGAAAAAATACCAATGACAGAAGAGGGGCAAAAAAAACTCCTCGATGAACTTAAACATCTAAAAACAGTTGAAAGACCGATTATTATTAAAGCTATAGCTGATGCCAGAAGTAATGGTGATCTATCTGAGAACGCTGAGTATCATGCAGCTAGAGAAAAACAAAGCTTCATTGAAGGTAGAGTAGCTGAGATAGAAAGTATAATTGCTCAAGCAGAACTGATAGATGTATCAAAGTTATCAGGAACGGTTGTAAAATTTGGAGCTACTGTTTCAATTATAAACTTAGATAGTGATAAAGAGTCTAAGTATCAGTTAGTTGGAGAAGTGGAAGCTGACATTGAGCAGAAAAAAATATCTGTAACAAGCCCTATAGCAAGAGCTTTAATTGGGAAAAAAAAGGGTGATTACATCGAAGTATCAACACCAAAAGGTATAACTTCATACGAAATTAAATCAGTAAGATTTAAATAATAAAATTTGAATACCTACAAAGTAATTACCATCAGTGAGGGTGCTGCTGGTATGAGAAGTCAAATAGAGGGATTAGCTAGTTTAATATCTGAGTCTTATGAAAATTTTGATTTAAAACTTAAATCTATTTTCAAAAATTTACCTATTGAGTTAATACCTACAAGTAATTTTGCTTATAGTAATTTATCTTTATTAAAAATTGAAGAAAACACAATTCTTATCAGTTGTGGTAAAAAAAGTGTCAAAGCATCTGTTTATTTAAAAAGAAAATTTAAGCATTTAATTTTTAATATACACATTCAAGACCCTAAAATAAATTATAAACATTTTGATCTTATTGTTTGCCCAGAACATGATAATTTAAATTTTGATAATTGTATTTCAACATTATTAGCCATACATAATATTAAATTCAAAAAAAATATTAGAAATAAAAATACAATAAATTTTATTATTGGCGGACCAAACAAATATTTTAAATTTCAACAGCAAACACAAGAAAAAATTTTGAATGACATAAAATTTTTAAGTAATGAGTTCAAAGTCAATGTTATACCATCACGAAGAACACCAAGAGGACTCATTGAAGAGTTATCAAAAATTGATAATGAAAATGTTAATACCTTCAAGGATTTATTTAACCCAAGAAAGTATGGTGAACTTTTATCTGAGGGTAATTTACAAATTGTAACTTGGGACTCAATATCAATGATATCTGAAGCTATATCTTCTGAAGCTGGTACTTTTTTATATAAATTTGAAGAAAAATTTTGTCCAAAAAGATATCTTAAATTTTTTGATAAGATTATAGATCTTAATTTTGCACAATTTTATAATCAAAATTTAAAACCTTATGAAATCTCTATTGATGAGTATAACAATAATCTAAAAACTAAGATCTTGAATAAGATACAATCTAATTTAAGGTTCAGATCTAGTAATGCTTAAGGAATCAATATTAAATCGTTGTAGAACATACTTAGACCCTTTCCCTCATTGGGAGCTAGACTCCCCTTTTACAGATGGACTCATAAAAGAACTTAATGATGTAGATATATCTGATGCACCTCGGTCTTTTGACGGTACCAGAGCCGCTGATGCAGGTGGAGATGGGATAGATGGCAAACTTAGAGTTTTTTTAGAAAGTGATAATTCAAAAAACTTATCAAATGGTATGAGTTTAATTGATGATTTGAGGGATAAGGATGTTATTGAGTCAATACAAGAGAAAATCAAAAAAAATTTATCGAATAGTTTTATTAGAATTGAGTATATATCAGATCGTAAAGGTTTTTGGCTTAAGCCACATTTGGATATCAAAGAAAAACTAATGACAATGATGTTATTTATTAACACCTACGATGAGTCAGAAAAACTTGGAACAGATTTTTATGATACTGATATGAATCTTGTTAAAACAGTTCCATACAAACATAACACTGGTTATTTTTTTGCCTCTGGAAATAATACTTGGCATGGACTTGAAAAAAAAGAAATAAAAGTGGAGAGAAGATGCATGCAAATTAATTATGTAACCTTCCCCACTAGCTGGCCAATAGATGGCTGATATTAAGGATGTTATTATTATAGGTTCAGGACCTGCTGGATATACTGCTGCAATATATGCTGCACGGGCCAATTTAAAGCCTATTTTAGTGAGTGGTTTTCAGCCTGGCGGTCAACTTACCATAACCACTGATGTAGAAAACTATCCAGGGTACGAAGATCCTATCCAAGGACCATGGTTAATGGAACAAATGCAAAAGCAAGCCGCACACGTAGGTACTGAAATAATCAATTCACAAGTAACAGAAGTTTTTTTAAACGAAAAAATAAAAAAATTAAATTTAGATAATGGCACAACTCTAAATTCCAAAACTGTGATAATTAGTACAGGAGCACAAGCAAGATGGCTAGGTTTAGAAAATGAGGCAAAATTTCAAGGTCATGGATTATCTGCTTGTGCAACTTGTGATGGTTTTTTCTTTAAAGATAAAGAGGTTGCTGTAATTGGTGGTGGAAATAGTGCAGCTGAGGAAGCATTATTTTTAACCAAGTTTGCAACAAAAGTTTATCTTGTTCACAGAAGGGATAAACTAAGAGCTGAAAAAATATTACAAGATCGATTAAAACAAAATTCTAAAATAGAGTTTATTTGGAATAGTGAAGTAACTAAGTTTAATGGCAATGATGATTTAGAGTCAATAGACTTGTTGAATAAACAAGACAATAAAATTTCAAATTTCAAAATAGATGGTGTATTTATTGCGATAGGGCACGATCCAGCAACACAATTATTTAAAGGTCAACTAAAAATGGATGAGGGTGGATACATTATTACAGATCCAGATAGTACAAAGACTTCTATTGAAGGAGTATTTGCTGCAGGAGATGTCAAAGATAAGATTTATAGACAGGCAGTTACTGCTGCTGGTATGGGATGTATGGCAGCTTTAGAAGTTGAGAAGTATCTTGATTAACTTTAGCCTTGTCTGGCTTTCATTCTTGGGTTGGTTTTATTGATTACATATAACCTACCCTTTCTTCTAACCAGTTGATTATTCTTATCTCTGGTTTTTGCTGTTTTAAGAGAACTTTTAATTTTCATAATTTAATGTATTAGTTATAAATAATAAGGCAGAAATCTATGTTAATTAATGAAAAAATCAACAAAATTAAAGATGATTTCTCATTTTTTGATAATTGGGAAGATAAATATCAATACCTTATAGATTTAGGAAAAAAACTTCCTGATCTTGATGATATTTATAAAACTGAGGAATATCGCGTTCAAGGATGTACATCAAATCTATGGATGGTACCAAAATTTATTGATGGAAAAATTAACCTTTTTGGTTCAAGTGACTCTGTAATTGTAAAAGGTTTGTTTTATTTAGTTTATTTTGCTTATAATGAAGAAACTCCTGAAACTATAATAAATAACCCTTTATCTTTTTTTGAAGAAATTGGTCTCTCTAATCATCTAGGTCAATCCAGATCAAATGGCCTTAATTCATTAAGGAAAAAAATAAAATCAATAGCGACAGAATTATCAAATAAATAAATTTTATTGACTGTAAACTATGTTAGTTTCATGCAATGAGTTTGATTAAATTACTATTTTCAATTTCATTTTTACTATTTTCTAGCAATTTATATTCTAAGGAGGATGTTATTAATTTACAACTTAAAGACGGAATCGTCAAAATAAAGACCTTTGAAGATAAGGCTCCAAAACATGTCAAACAAATAACTGATCTAGTTGCCAAAGGCAGTTATGATGGGGTAGTTTTTCACAGAGTAATAGATGGTTTTATGGCCCAAACAGGAGATGTTCAGTTTGGAAATTCAAATTCAGATAATTATGATTTAAGAAGAGCTGGCACAGGTGGTTCTGGTAATAATATTGAAGCAGAATTTAATGACATGCCACATAAAAGAGGAACTTTAAGTATGGCACGTGCTCAAGATCCAAATAGTGCTGACAGTCAATTTTTCATTTGTTTTGGTGATACTCCACATTTAGACGGACAATATACTGTTTGGGGTGAAGTGATTGAAGGAATGGAATTTGTTGATGCAATCAAAAAAGGTGATCCTATAAAAAATGGTCTGGTAAATGATCCAGATAAGATTATCAAAATGTGGATTGAATAAACTTACTTTTGAGTAATTTTTAATTCAATTCTTCGATTTTCTTTGAGATCTTCCCTGGTATCTCCTAAATTTATAGGTTGATATTCACCATAACCGTTTGCTGATAATTTGTTGGCAGGGATACCTTGTTGGATAAGAAATTTTACGACCTCAAGTGCTCTAGCATGAGATAGTTCCCAATTTGATGGAAATTGAGAAGTAGAGATAGGTATTTTATCAGTGTGACCGTCTATTTGTAAAATCCAATTTAAATCAGATGGTATTGAGTCTGAAACATCTATAATTGTCTTGGTAATAAGAGATAAGGCAATCCTACCTTCTTCTTGAATATTTGCACTTCCAGAGTCAAATAAGATCTCAGATTGAAAAATAAATCTATCACCTTTAATTTGGATATCGTCTCTATCAGCTAAAGCTTCAGATAACTTGCCAAAAAATTCTGATTTGTACTTTTGTAGTTTGAATAATTCACTTGTAAGTACTCTATTTAATCTATCTCCCAACTCTCCAAGTTCTATCTCATTTTGAGCAATTTCAGCCTCTTTAGACTCTAGTAAGTTATTTAAGAGATTAATTTCATTACTAAGTATCTCAATATCCAAGGCTAAATTAGATATCAAATTTAGAGCCTCATTTAAATCACTTGATTGTATTGCTGACTCCTCTTCTAGAGTAGATAATTTGTTTTGCAGTTCTTTATTTATATTCTCTGAGGAACTTAATGATTCTAGAAGATTTTCGATTCTATTTTGTGAGTCGCTAATTTGGCCAACTAACTCACTGTTTTCTCCGCCAAGTTTTATTAAATCTGATTTCAATATTTCTTGTTGTTTATTTAATTCAGAAAGGTTTTGCTGAAGAGTTTCCTTGTCAGCTAAAGATAAAGATAACTCTTCAGTAATTTTAGCAATTATCGTATTTAGTTTGTCTATATCAAGTGCTTGGTCTTGAATAATCGTATCTTGAGCTAAAATTTGAGATTGTTTAATTGATATCTCTTCATCAAGTTTTTCTATTAAATTTTGTCTGTCAATTAATTCAATTTCTTTATCTGTAAGTGTTACATCTTGTTCCACAATAGTTTCATCTTGTATATCAATTGTCTTTTCTAAACTTTGTATTTGTTGATTTTTTCCTACTACTAGATCTCCCAAATAAACTTGAGCAACTGTGAATAGTAAGACTATAAAAATTATAACCATCAATGTAGATGCCAATACATCTACAAATCCAGGCCAGATTATATTTCCATTATCTGAACTTTGGGTTTTAGAGAGATAGCTCACTTTTTGTCTAAGTCTTTGATAGACCTGCTTACAGACTTAAGTTCTGTAATAACTTCTTTCCTTAAATCATCATTAGAATTTTTCATATCATCAACCAAATCATCAAGCTTAGAAACAATATTTTGAGAGAAGTTGTTGCTATCGAAATTCTGATTAAATTTATTTGTATTCGGGCTAGATCTATAAAAAAGTCGAATTTGATTTTCACAGAATTCATAGTAGTTCTGCTTAACTCCTTTAGTAATTATTTCATAGAGTCCTAAAATCAAAGAAGTTACTAAACCAAACAATGATGAGCTAAAGGCAATTGTCATTCCAGACAAAGGTGACTTTAAGCCATCTTTTAGATTATTAAAAAATGCACCAAAGTCTTGTTCTTCAATTGACAGACCATCAATGACATTCGAAACACTCCCTATTGTTAAAAGTAAACCATAAAAAGTTCCAATAAGCCCTAAGAATATAGCTAAGTTGATAAGATATTTTGATATGTCACTACCGCTTTCAACAGTGGATATAAGATCATCTAGTATCTCGTCAAGTGTTTTGGTTATACTTTTGTTAGTGGTTGTTATACCTAGATTGTTTGCAATAGATTTTGTTATTGGAAAATTGTCTAAAGATGAGTCATTTAGCTTTAATTTTCCAAATGCAACAGAATTCATAAATCTAAATTCAGAACTTAAAGCGAATATCTTAAAGGAGTTTAGAAGGAAACCAATTATAAGTGTTAGCAAAATTATTCCATTTATGTACGGATTAGCATCAAAATAATATTTAATTTCCTCATAGCCGATTACAAGAATTATAACTATTAAGATTGAAAATAATAAATAAGCTAAAAAGTTTTTAGTCATCAAGCTAAAAATAAACGAATTTTGCAAATTAACAATTGGATAATTATTGGTAATTTTAGAAATTTCTATTGTAAATCAAGTAATAATTATTTGTGCCTGGATTTACTGAATTTAAACCTGCATTAGAAATATGATGAGACCCTATACCAACCCTAGATTCTTTAGAAATACTATAAAATATATTAATCTCAGATTTAAATTGTATGTCATTTCCTAAGTCTTTTCCATCACCATTACTGTAAATACCAGCTGATGAGGAGAGATTTAAATAAATTGAGTTTGTTCCAATATTTGTTTCAAACCCACCATAAAACATTGAAGCACTTTCAGCAGTGAGAAAGCCACCAATTACTGGATTGATATTTAAAATATTAATAAAGTTTATTTCATAATTAGATATATGATAATTTAAGCCAAATAAATTTGTTGTATTATCATCATCATAATCATAAGTGCCTCCAAAAATAGAGTAACTATTTGCATTCAGATTAATATTGGATGAAAGTACAAAAATAAAAAAAGTTAATAAATATTTTTTCATATGAATTAAGCATACACCATCGAGTAAAAATGTAAATGGTGGGCGTGACAGGATTCGAACCTGTGACCCCTTGCGTGTCGAGCAAGTACTCTAACCAACTGAGCTACACGCCCAAAATAGGGATTAATACTTTTAAATTAAATTTCAAATTAGTAAATAAAATTCCTAATTAAATTTTTTTAATTGTAATATTAGTTTCATTTCATTTAATTTAAGCCAATATAATAATAAAAAATATATTAATAAACCAACGAGTATTTGAATCAATAAATCTAAATAAATGTTTAGATCTAAAATTTTTTTAAATATTAATATTGAAATAACCATTATAATTGCACTAAATAAAATTTTTAAAAGTTTCTTAAAATCGAAAATTAATAATTTTTTATAAAAACTCTCAAAATTTTTTCTTAAATAGAAAATTTGAATAAATAAATTTAACCATATACTCACAGCACCTGATGTGGCTAAACCCAAAACGCCCAGAGGTTTGTATAGGAGAAAACATAGAATAAAGTTACATATAAAAGTAGGAACAGCTGCTTTAACGGGATACTCAACTTTTTCATAAGAATAAAAAACTTGATTAAAAATTCGAGCAAGCATATATCCTGGTAATGAGAAAGAATAGATTAATAATATTTTAGACGTTATAAATACATCTTCATTATTGAATTCACCCCTACCAAATAATGCTGTAATAATGTCTTCACTTAAAATAAAAATGCCGAACGAGCTGGGTATAGAAAAAAGAAAACAAAATATCACTGTCTCATTAAATGCCTTAGAATTTTCATTTTCATCGGAAATATTTTTACTTAAATAAGGTAGGAGTGTAAAAGACATAGCTACTGCTATAAGAGCAAATGGTAAAT
Source organism: uncultured Alphaproteobacteria bacterium (assembly GCA_902521485.1). GTDB lineage: Bacteria > Pseudomonadota > Alphaproteobacteria > HIMB59 > HIMB59 > HIMB59. The sequence continues at coordinate 24,216 of CABYRQ010000004.1, forward strand.
CAATAATTCTATCAGCGAAGTATATTTGACTTATGGCACCCCCACCTACTAAAGACGCAAATAACAAAGAAATAAAAATATTTAGCTGAACAATTCCAGAACCTAGTAAAGAAAATAGAAATCTTCTAAAGAATTTTTTTAATTCACCAGAAAGGACTTTAATACTTTTAAATCCAATTCCCCAAAATATTTTTAACGTACCTAAATTGATAAATAAAAGTATCAATTGAGTAAAACCAGCAAGTATCATTGACCAAGCGAGTGCAAAATGGGAGTTAGATTTGAAAGAAATCAAAGCTATAATCATAAAAGAATTAAGGATTACTGACAAAAAGGATGGCAAAAAAAATTTTCCTCTCACATTCAAAACTGAACTCAAAACTGATGATAAAGTGACAAATATTAAAAAAGGAAATGTTATAACTAATAACTGATTTGCAAATAAAAACTGGCTTTCATTTAATAAAAATCCTGGTGCTAATATTGATATGACTTGTTCACTAAAAAAAAAAACTAAAAAAGTTATAAATAAAGTAATTACAAAAAAAAAGTTGAAAACAATCCATATAAAATCATTTGATGATTTTGAATTCATCTTTTCTTGGTTAACATATAAGGGAATAAATACACTATTCATAGAACCTTCAGCAAATATTCTTCTAAATAAATTTGGTAATTTATATGCAAAAAGAAAAGCATCTGACATTAAATTTGCACCTAAATAATTTGCAAAAAGTATATCTCTAATAAATCCAGTTACACGGGATCCAAAAATATTTGATGAAATCTTTGAAAAATTACTAATTTTCATTAAGTTCAGGAAAATTCTTTTTCCAAAATCTCAGTAATTTTATCAGCATCGATAAAGCCTGGAATTATTTGATTTCCAATTATAGTTGCAGGTGTTCCAGTAAATTTAAATTCATCAGCATAACCTCTATGAATAGATAAAAAATCTGATACCTCTTGTGAGTCCAAATCATTCTTAAGTATGTCGAGATCAACGCCTCTTAGAAATAAGTCAGTCAAAATATCCTCCATTTTAGATTTTCTCTCAGTAGAATATAAATAATTATGAACAACCTTAAATTGACCTTGCAAAGAGGAAGCTAGTGCCAACTTAGTCAATTCCTCTGAAAAATTCCCTAAAATTGGCATTTGTATAATAACAAGTTTTAATGAATTATCGTTTATTACATTTATTAATTCTTGATGGAATTTTTGACAATAACCACAATTATAATCAACAAATTCATAAATAACTTTTGCAGAATTTGAGTCGCCCAAGTACATAGGATGATATGCAAGATTTAAATTTTTTATACTTGAGATATTTTTTTGATTAGTTTTTTCTTGTTCTAATTTATTCTGTTCTAATTGATATTCTCTAAGAACACTTAAGATATAATCTGGATTTTCCTCTATAAATTTTTTTATATTTTGATCAAATTCCTTTTTGGTAAAATACTCATCAAAATTTACATCTTCTTTTTTTAAATAAGAGCTAAGATCTGGTTCGATAATTTGATTTGGCTCTTCTTCAAACTGTGTATTAGCAATATTTGATAGATCAAAATTACTTTTTTTTGAAAAAATGTTAAAAAAATAAAAAGTTGTAAAAACTATAATTACAAATAAAAAAATCAAAAAAATGTTTAAAATATTAAATTTCTTTTTTTTAACGTAAATTCCCATAAAATAATATTTTATTTAACTATTACTGTAGTGTATATAATTTTAGCATTAAGACTAATCACTTTTACATATAGAGATAAATTTACCATTTAAGCTATCTTGTCTCATTAAGCTGATATTAGAGTAATTCAAAGATTTGATTGAGTTATCAAATATTATCTCTTTTTTGATATCTGATACTGAGATATGGTGATTGTTAAACTCAAATAAATAAGGATATCCCCATATTAAATAATATTCCATCTCCAAAGAAGTTAAATTACTGAAACGCTTAATATCTTTTTGAACTTCTTGTTGGTTGAGAGTTTTTCTATATAAGTCAAAATATCTAATTATATCATTGCATAGAAAATTAAATTTTTCATTAGAATTCATTTCTAGAGCAAAAACATTTTTAATTTTCTTTAAACCTAGAACATTAAATTCTTCTTTATAAGATTTATTCTGATTAGATAAAAAATACTCTTGAAATGAGTTAATAAGTTCCTCTTCATTATAAAGGTGGCTTAAATAAAAAGGAGCTTTAACAGTATAATTAAGGCCATACTTAGATATTTCAAAGTTATCAAATTTTACATTATTTTTTAGAAGTAATTTCTCAACTTGATCAATAAATAATTTATTGGGTATTAAATAAATTGAGTAGCGAGGAAATTGAATATAATTATCCATCTGTAATTTTACTCAGTATGAATTTTTGCATTTTTGTTTCTAATAAAACTTTCATTAAAAGAATTACTATAACGGTATAAATAAATCTAAAAAATAAAATACCAGAAATATGACTACCTAATAACATAATTAGTATTGTATCTTCAATAATGCTATGACATAAACTTAAAAAAGACAAAGACAGTAAAATATCTTTTTTTGAGATATTGTTTCTTCTAGACTCTTCTATTAAAAAACCACCTCCAAACGAAATTCCTAATGTTAAGCCTATTAAAATTATGTTAGCTACTTTCTCTGACATACCCAGATAGGACAAAGGAATTTTCAAAGTATTAATTATAAATTTCCAAATACCAATTGCTTTAAGGATATTGATTATCGATATAATAAAAAAAATTATTAAGAAAATTAGGAAAAAATTTTGAAGTTGTGAAATAGCCCACTCTATATTTGAGACATCTTTAGTTGGAACTTGTAAGATTGAAATATTAGGTTCATTAAATAAATTATAATTGGTAAAAATTAAATTTAATATTTTTCCTGCAATTACAGCATTTACAAATCTAAAAGCTAAATTAAATACCCATGAAATTCTAGATTTTTGTGCAATAGCTACTTCAATTGGTAAACTATGTGCTATTAGTATAATTAATCCTAAAATTGTTGTTTCAGCTATTGTGTAATCAAATATTGCTTGAAGGGATGCAAAAGCAGCCAAGCCTGCATATATGTTTACTAATATAGCTGCCATCCAGACTAGACCCAATGAACCATCAATGCCAATAAAACTTGTTAATGGCTCTAAGAATTTAGCTAAAAAGGGTATTGCTCCGATAAGCTCGAGGATTCTAATAATTATGACAACGGGCAAAATAACTTTGAATAAAATCCAAAAAATTTTACTAGTTTCTTGAAATATATTTACTAGTATTTTTTTAGAATTTTCCATTATGATAACAATCGATTATTTTACTTCTTTATAAAGAAATAAATGGCAAGGACAAATAGTTTTACAATAAAAGCTTCACTAACAACTTTATTAGTTTTAATTAGCTTTTTTTGCTTTTATATAAGCTACTCTGATTTTGTAAAAATAAACAATGAATATGCTTACATTTATGATGATGTAGATATTAACTATTTTGATAAAAAAAATTTTCAAAAATATTATGATGTTATAAGCATTGAAAGTCTAGACGACCCAATATTTGACTTAGAAAAATCAAAAAATTATTTTGAAAATATAACACTTGAAAATTTATCAAATATTTTTGATAAAGACTTAACCAAAAAAGAAGATAAAATTAATCTAAAAACATTAGATGACTCCATACCAATTGAAAATAAAATACATGAGCAATTAAATGATAATTTCGATGAAATCATAGTCTCCAAGGGAGATAGTTTTGCAAAAGTTTTAAAAAAAGGAGGTCTAAAAGGTAGAGATATAGATTTAGTAATACTTAACGGAAAAGAATATTATGATTTTTCTAAATTATATATTGGGGATACTGTAAAAATATTTAGTGAATATGATGCTGAGGGTTTAAATACTTTTAACCTAATTTATAAATATTCTGAGACTAAAGAATTAATCATATCTTACCTAAACGATAATTTTATTTATGAAATTAATGAAATCCCCTTGAGTTCCAAAGAAATTTTTGTAACTGGGAAAATTAAAACGAGTTTATATAAAGCCATGAAAGATCAGGGGTTATCTGAAATAGTAATTAATGAAATTATCAGGATTTACAGTTTTGATGTTGATTTTCAGAGAGATATTTATGAGGGTGATAATTTTGAAATGTTGTTTGTCAAAAAGGTAAACAATAATGGTAAGACAATTCAAATCGAAGATCCAAAATACTTAATGCTTTCATCAAGAGGCACTCCATTAATTTACTATCTTTATGACAATGGAGAATTCAGCGAATATTTTGACGAAAAAGGTAAAGGAATGACAAAAAGCTTAATGAAAACTCCAATCAATGGTGCAAGGCTTAGTTCCAGTTATGGTATGAGAAAACATCCTATCTCCGGTTATAATAAAATGCATAAAGGAGTAGATTTTGCTGCTCCAACAGGAACTCCAATTTTTGCTGCTGGAAATGGTATTGTAGAGTACGTAGGTAGAAATGGAGGATATGGAAAATATATTAGAATTCGTCACGATAGTACTTATAAAACAGCTTATGCACATCTTAATGGTTATAAAAAAGGAATATCAAGTGGTGTAAGAGTTAAGCAAGGTGATGTTATTGGTTATGTAGGCTCAACAGGAAAATCAACTGGACCTCATTTACATTATGAAATTATTGTTAATGGAAAACAAATAAACCCAGCTACACTTAAATTACCTTCAGGAAGGAAACTTAACGAACAACAACTAAATGAATTTCAAATATTAGTTTCTAAAATAGATGAAGAAGTTAATATTTATAAAAATAAAATAAATTAAGCTAACTGACTAGCTAAGTCATCAAAATCAGAGGTTGAGTTACGTTCTGACTTATTGTCTTTATTCAAATCGCTGTCGTTATTTTCAGATTTGTCTTTACTAATAATTTTTCTAGCAACAAAACCTCTATTTAAATTGTCTGTTTGTCTAAAATAGTGCTCAGCGTGTTGAAGGTAAAACTGCTCTAATACGTCGTCACCTTGTCCCTTAGCATCTTTTGCTTTGTTAAGATAATCGTTATATTGATCTTTTGGATTTTTTCCATTTCTTTTAAATCCGTTCGAATTTCCATTAGCTTGTAGATATGGAGAGTCTGCAACACCAGATCTAGAGGAGTTTATTTTCCTTTGACCGCCATAAGGCTTTCTTTTTACAAAATTTTTCATTAATTTTTTATCAATTATCTCTAAAAAAGCCCATCAATTAAGTAGTAGGGAATTTTATCTTTATCAGTCTGTCTAAATTAAGATAATCGGTTTTCTTATAAACTATTTTTACACCTTTTTCTAATAATAATTTATACATGTTTTTATTGATAATTGGATCAATTTCAAAATAAACAACCCCTTTAAACTTTACATTAATTAAAAAATTAATAATTTTAACATAATAATCCATGCCTGATTTTCCACCATCAAGTGAAATTCTTGGATCATGTAAAGTCTCTTTATTTAAATTTAAATAATTTCTTGTAGGTATATATGGTGGGTTACAAACAATAAAATCTATATATTTCAGTCTATTTATTGGATAATTTTTAAATAAATTTGAGTGGAATATTTTTGTTTTTTGTTGCTGTTTAAATTTTATTATATTTTTTTTGCAAGCAGTAAGAGCATGTTTGGAAACATCTATAAAATCACAAAATGCGTTATCTAGCTCATCTATAATTGAAATTCCGAGGCACCCAGTCCCACAACACAAATCAAGCAACTTCAATTGTTTTTGATATTTATTTTTTTTACAATCAATTAATATTTGTTCAACTAATATTTCAGAGTCAGCTCTTGGATCTAAAGTGTAATCATCCGTATAGAAAATTTTTTTCCAAAAACCTTTTTCATTGATTATTTTTGCTAATGGCTTTCCTTTTACTCTTTCATTTAGGATCTTATTAATTAATTCTTGATCAACTTCACTATTTTTAATATCTAAATTATTTTCACTATTAGATGAATAAGAAATCATTATTTGGGACTCTTGCTCTGCTTGAGATCCAGTAATTGATTTTAAATTTTCAAGTAATATTTTTTTTATATCTAATTTACTTAAATAATTATTAATTAGCATTAAGTTGACTTAATTTTTCGGCTTGTTCACTGGCTGACAAAGCTGATATCATTTCATCTAATGCCTCGCCAGTTAAAAACTGGTCTAATTTATAGAGCGTTAAGTTAATTCTATGATCTGATACTCTGCCCTGTGGAAAATTATATGTTCTAATTCTTTCAGATCTATCTCCTGAACCAACTTGATTTTTTCTATTGGATGAAACCTCTTCTTGTTTCTTAATTCTTTCAACTTCATATAACCTAGATCGTAGAATTTTTAGTGCTTTAGCTTTATTTTTATGTTGAGATCTTTCGTCTTGTTGAGTTACTACTATGTTTGTAGGTAAATGTGTAATTCTTACAGCGCTGTCTGTTGTATTTACAGATTGGCCTCCCGCCCCTCCTGATCTATAAACGTCTATTCTTAAATCAGTATCTTTTATCTCTAAGTCAACATCCTCTGCTTCTGGCAAAACAGCAACAGTTGCAGCCGAGGTGTGAATCCTGCCCCCAGACTCAGTTTCTGGTATGCGTTGAACTCTGTGGACACCAGATTCATTTTTTAAAAATTTAAATACACCATCTCCTTTAATTTCTATTATTGCTTCTTTTATACCCTTCAATCCTGTCTCGCTCTTCTCCATTGGCTGAAACTTCCAACTTTTTAATGAGGAATATCGCTCATACATTCTATATAAATCTCCAGCAAATAATGCAGCCTCATCTCCTCCGGTACCAGCCCTTATTTCTAATATTACATTTTTATCATCAGCCTCATCTTTAGGCAGTAGAGCAATTAGTAATTCTTTATTTTTCATTTCTAAATCTTTTTCATAAATAGGTAATTCTTGTTTTGCTAAATTTCGGAGCTCTTCATCGCTTTCATTTTCAAGTATTTCTTTATAGCCTTTGATTTCCTTATCTAAATTTTTTATGGTGTCAGATAGAGCAATAATTGGCTCCAATTTTGATAAATCTTTATTTATTTGAATAATTTCCTCATTTTTTAGGTTTTGAGAATTTAAAAGTCTCTCATTTAATTGATTAAATTTATTTTTTAAATCAATGATTTGTTTATCTAATTTCATTTTTAAGCTCGAATTTGGAAATTTCAAAAGATTTTTGATTTTTATTTTTTAAATCTTTTAAAATAATTTTTTTATTTTTGAACTCTTCTTCACCAATAAGAAGAATAAAACTGAAATTGTTTTTATCTGCATAACTAAAAAGTTTTTTTATATTTTTACTAACTCTAACTTCATGATTATATCTTAAACTGTAAATTTGTTTTAAAATTCTATTATTATTTAAATATGACTCATCTTGGACAGCAAATAATATCTTTTTATCTGATTCTGACTTTTCATCTTTTAAAGATATCAAATCCATTAATCTTTCTATACCAGCTGCCCAGCCAACCCCTGGTATGTCTCTAGAAGAAATCATACTAATTAAGTTGTCATACCTACCGCCAGCTAATATTGCATTTTGTCTTTTATCTTCATTTGTTTGAAACTCAAAAGCCGTATGTGAATAATAATCTAATCCTCTAACTAATTTTGGGTCTTCAAAAAATTTAATTTTATTATCGTTTAAAAGTTTTTTAACTTGATTGAAATAATTTTTGCTCTCTTCAGATAAGTGTTCACTAATTTTTGGAGCATTTACTAATATTTCAGAGTCTTTTGGATCTTTACTATCCAAAATTCTAAGTGGATTTTTATCCAATCTAGATTGTGAGATTTCTGATAACTGTATTTTAAATTCAGTTAAATATTTTTTTAATTCATAAGCATATTTGATTTGATCCTCTTTTGACCCTAAAGAATTTATTAATAACCTATGTTTATTTTCTTTAATTCCAAGGTCATCAAATAATAACTTTGCGATTAGAATTAATTCAAAATCTACATAGGGACTTTTTTCACCAATAGACTCAATATTTATTTGATGAAACTGTCTATATCTACCTTTTTGGGGTCTTTCTCTTCTAAACATTGGGCCGTGAGTAATTAATTTAAGTAAGCCCGATTGATAGTTTGAAGCAGCAAACCTAGCTAGACTGCTTGTGGCCTCAGGTCTTAAACAAATATACGCTTCTCCTTTATCTAAAAATGAATACATCTCTTTAGAGACAATATCGGTTTGCTCGCCTACGGTCCTAGAGAATAAATCTTGTTGTTCCAAAATAGGAGTTTGTATAGATTTAAAATTGAAATTCCTACAGATTGAATAAAATTTTTCAATAATAAATTCAAACTTCTCCATTTCAGCTCCATGAATATCATGTGTGCCTTTTACTAAACTAATATTTCTTTTCATTTTAAATGATGAATCTGATAAACTTTATTTTCTATAGTTTTAACTAAGTACTCAACTAAATCTTCGTCTTGTATTCTATGGCTCTTTTCTCCATCGACGTATACCATATGTGTGTTATTTCCACCACCTGTTATGCCTATGTTAGTCATTGTAGCTTCACCTGGCCCATTAACAACACATCCTATAATTGAAACTGTTATAGGTTTTTTAATGTGAGAAAGTTTTTTCTCAACATTTTTTACTGTCTCAATAACATCAAATTGCTGTCTTGCGCAAGATGGGCAAGATATTATTGTTACACCATAATCTCTTAAATTTAGTGATTTTAACATTTCAAACCCTACTTTGACCTCTTGAGTTGGATGGTCTGAAAGTGAAACTCTCACTGTATCGCCAATACCATCATAAAGAAGCAATCCAAGACCTATAGAAGATTTTATTGATCCACTAAAATAACTGCCTGCCTCAGTAATACCTAAATGAAGAGGATAATCACAAAAATTAGATAACTTTCTGTATGACTCTACTGCTGTAAAAACATTAGAAGCTTTAACACTAATTTTAAAATTATCAAAATTTAGATCCTCTAAAAGTTTTATATTTAGCTTAGCACTTTCAAATAATGCCTCAGAGGTTGGGCTTTTATATTTTTCTAATATTGATTTTTCTAAACTTCCAGCATTAACACCTATTCTTATAGGTATTTTGTTCTGCTTGGCAGCTTCAACAACCTCTTTTACTTTTTCCTTAGAGCCAATATTACCTGGATTTATTCGAAGACAATGTGCTCCATTTTCTGCAGCCTCAAGTGCTCTTTTATAATGAAAGTGAATATCAGCGACTAAGGGTATCTTTATTTCAGGAATTATTTTTTTTAATGCTTTTGATGATTTTTCATCAGGAACTGAAACTCTGACTATATCGCATCCCTCTTGTTCAATAAGAGATATCTGCTCAAGCGTTGCATCAATGTCATGTGTAAGGGTATTTGTCATTGTCTGAACCGTAATTGGAGAATCTCCACCGACAAAAATATTTCCAATTTGAATTTTTTTTGTTTTTTTTCTATTTATTGAATGAGAGTATTTCATAATAAAGTCTCTAAATCTTTAATGTGAAAATTAAATAAATATGAGTTTAATTCGTTATTTAATCTAATTTCTACACCTCTGTAAATTATCTTATCAATATTATTTATATTAGATAAATCGATAAAAAAATCATTGTCTAAATCGAGAATAAGTTCATTAGATTTGGTAATTTCACCAAATTGTAAAGTATTTTTAATATTGTTTTGAATTTTGTAAAAAATAGTCTTATTAGGTTTTGCAAAAATTGATAAATTTTGCGAATAGTTAGCTCTTTTTAACGGGATAAGATTATCTATAAAATCATCATGACTTAATTCATACAAATCATATTGATTAGAGATCTTATAAACATCATTATAAACTTGATCTTTTTCAACCTCTTTAAATGAAATTTTATTGTTAAATTTATTATATATATTAAATGATAATAAAATTAAAATTACAAAAACAAGTAACAATAAGAAATAGACTATTGAAAGTTTAGTGTAATCGATTGGCATATCACTAATTGAACTTTTATATTTAATTTCGTAACCCAAGTATCTGTATATAGATTTTTTATAAGTTGATTGATATGCACGATATTTTTTAGGGAGTTTTAAATTATCATCTAAAAGTCGTATTATTTCTAAATCTAATTTAAGAGCTTTGGATAAATCATTGATTGATAATCCTTTCTTAATTCTTGCCTCTTTGATTGAAATTAATTTATCCAAAAAATTATTTATGTAGTTTGAAGGCTTGATGTAATTTTTGTACAGCTAAATCAGTTTGATCTTCATGAATTAATATACTTATTTTTATTTCTGAAGTAGTAATAACTTGAATATTTATTTTATTTTTTCCAAGAGTATCAAATAATGTTTGGGCAACTCCAGCGTGAGATCTCATCCCTACTCCAACCACTGATATTTTTGAAATATTATTAGATGAAATAATTTTTTTATATCCAATTATAGATTTCTCTTTTTTTAGTATTTTTAATGCTTTTTCTAAGTCTAGTCTTGGCAAAGTAAAAGATAAGTTTGCAAACTTTCCATCTTGTGAAATATTTTGGAGTATCATATCAACATTTATATTACCTTTAGCTAATGGGCCAAAGATTTTTGAAGATACTCCAGGTTTATCTTGAACTCTAGAAAGTGTAATTTTTGCTTCATCTTTGGAGTAAGTTATTCCATTCACAGTATTATTTTCTAAAACACTTTTTTCGTCAGTAATCATGGTACCAATTTTTTTGGGTTTGAAAGAAGATCTTACACTTAATTTAGTATTTTTCCTCATAGCTAACTCAACAGAACGAGTTTGAAGAACCTTAGCCCCTTGTGAGGCTAATTCAAGCATTTCTTCATATGAAATTTTATTAATTTTTTTTGCTTTAGGTACTATGTTTGGATCAGTAGTAAATACACCCTCAACATCAGTATAAATTATACATTCTGTTTCCATCGCTGCTGCAACAGCAACAGCACTAGTATCAGAACCACCCCTACCTAAGGTAGTTAATTCTCCCTTGTTGTTAATACCTTGGAAACCAGGAATTACTAGAACATCAAAATTTTCTAATTCATCATATAAAAATTTTTTATTAATAGACAAAATCCTCGACTTCATATGCTCTGACGATGTTATAATGGGTATTTGCCAACTAAGTAGCGATTTAGATTTAATTTTTTGATTGTTGAGACATATAGACATTAACGCGCAAGATACATTTTCACCTGATGAAATGGCGTTATCAAAATCAATTGGATTTGGATTTTTTGAAAAAGATTTTGTTAAATTTATTAAACGATCAGTTTCACCTGACATAGCAGATAACACAGCTATAACTTTTGATTTTTTTGACCAATCATGAATAATATCTGCTGATCTTTTTATAGCTTCAATGCTTCCAACAGATGTACCACCAAATTTTAAAACTTTAATTTTCATGAATTACGGTAATATACTCTTAACATTTATGATGTAAAGAACATGGACACTTATAATAGCAAGTATTACGAACCATTAGAGCAAATGATGGCTATAAGACATCAGTATATGTCAAAAATATTAAGAGATCATAGTGGTCAAGATATTTATGAATTCTTTAAGAATAAAAAGATTTTAGATCTTGGATGTGGAACTGGCGAATTCCTTAATAATTATTATGGTATGGGTGCAGAGTGTTCAGGTATTGATATCGAGAATAATTTTAAAATAAAAAACAAAATAAATTTTAAACTCATTAACATAGAAGCAAATAAATTTTTAAAAAATTGTAAAAAAAAATTTGATGTTATTTTTTTGTTTGAATTCTTAGAACATTTAGAAGAACAAGATAAGTATCAACTTTTTGAAAACTTAACTAAAAATCTAAATAAAAACGCATATATATTTATATCTACACTTAATAAGAATTTATTATCAAAATATTTAGCAATTGATATTGCTGAAAATCTCTTAAAGCTACTTCCTAAAAAAACCCACGATTTTAATCTTTTTTTATCTCCCTCTAAATTACAATTAATTAGTCAAAAATATAATTTAAATTTAATGGATATAGAGGGCATACAATACAATCCAATTTTTAAATCTTTCAAACTAAGTAAATTTGATTTAGTAAATTACTTTGGTACTTTGAAATACTAATTTTTATTTTTTTCTTTTTTACTAAAAGGAAGTCTAACTAAACCTATACCCTCATCGACCAATTCTTGACTTTCTTTTTCAGTTGCCTCTCCATAAATAGGTTTATCTTTCGCTTCACCATAATGAATTTTTCTTGCCTCGTCTGGAAATTTTTTTCCAACATATGTAAAATTTTTTTCTATTTCAGATTTAATTTTATTTAATTGTTTATTATAATTTGAAAATAATTTCTTTTTTTCACGATTTATTTTAGCTGAACTTGTTGATTTACTAGAAATGTTTGGTGCCATAACAGATTTTGATATTATTGATGAATTACAGAAAGGGCATTCAATTTGTTTTTTCCTTTTTTGTTTTTCAAAAGAGTTTGAGTCATCAAAACTAGCTTCAAATATGTGTTGATTTTCACAAATTAAATCAAATTTAATCATTATTTATATTTGGTTATTCAATGATAATTTTCAATAATATTAATCAAAATTTCTATCATTATCTAATACAGGTATTGCGTTTTGACACTCTCTAACTCTATTTAAATCAAGTTCAGCAGCAATGATCATTTCACCATCTTCAGCTTCAGCTAATGTCTCTCCCCAAGGGTCTACAATTAAAGTATGCCCATAAGTTACTCTTTTTTCATTATTTATTCCCCATTGATTAGGTGCCAATATAAAAACACCATTCTCAATAGCCCTTGCTTTAATAAGAGAATGCCAATGAGCCTTGCCAGTTGTGTGTGTAAAAGCTGAAGGGACAACAATAATTTGAGAACCTTTTTTTGCCAAAGCTCTATACAATTTAGGATACCTTAAATCATAACAAATAGTGTGACCAACTGAGGTACCCAATACTTTAGTGATTTTTAATTCACATCCAGGTGAGTAAAAATCACTTTCTTTGTAAGACTCTCCATTTTTTAACGTAATATCAAACATATGAATTTTATCATAAATTGAAATTATATCTCCATCAGGATTAATTAAAATTGATCGATTAAATAATTTATCATTTTCGGTTATAGGAATAGATCCCAGAAGCAAATGTACATTATTTATCTTTGAAAAATTTTTAAAATATTTTACAGAGTCATGGCTCATTTCAATCAAAATTTTTGATTTACTTGACAAAAAGAGAAAGCACTCAGGAAGTAAAATGAAATCTGGGCTTGAGTTTAAACTATCTTGTAAAAATTTTTTTGATTTTTCGAAATTTTCATCAAAGTTTGAACCGACTGTAATTTGAATCAGTGCAACCTTCATTTAATTATTTAATTTATAAATAATGTAATTTGATACATCTTTAATCGCTTTATGAATTTTTATTTTTTCATGAGGTAAAATAGAAATACTATGATTTGAAAATAATATATACTCTAATTCCTTATCATCTTTTAGTATAGTTAATTTTAAAGTCTTATCTTTATTTAGAATTACAATCGGTTCTTCAGTAGAATACAAAAATTCATTATTATTATTTGAGGAAATTAATTCAGTAAATTCTTTATGAAATAATTCAGGATTTTCATAAAATACTAGTCTTTTTTGATCTAAATTAAATCTGGATATCATGTTAGATTACATTAACACATTATGAATGAATTTAATTTAAAAAAGAGGAATGTTAGGAGAAAGGCATTTTATGACAAAAATAATTTACTAGAAAAAAATGGATCAAATTTAATAAGTGATAAATTAAAGTTTATGTCAAAAAAAATACAAAACTGCCTTATTTTAGATGAAGAACTAAGTATTGATGTATCAAATTTTAAATACACAAAAATCATTAATATCAATGACATTAGTGCAGTCGAAGGTAAATTTGATGCTGTAATATCAAATTTTTCTCTGCAAATACCATTATTTTTGAATAGCAATGATATTTTTAATAGAATTTTATCTAAATTAGAAGATAACAGTTTATTTTGCTTCAATACTATAACATCAAATTCTATGAGAACGCTTCAAAATATTTTTTTAGAAATTGATGACAAGATTTTTGATGGAGTTTATAGAAGATTTGGGCCTTTTTTAGAAACTACAAAATTGATAGAGGATTTAAATAAAAGCAAATATAAAGATGTAGTTGTAGGGATAGATAACATAGAAATAAACTATAGTTCTTTGAGCAAAATAAGAAGTGATTTTAGAAAATTTGGGATTTCTAATATTTATAATGAAAAACCTAGATTTAAAAAAGATTTTTTAAAATTAACGAATAAAATATTTTCAAAATTAATTGATAATCATAAATATATTCCATTAGAAATAGAGATTGCTACATTTACATCATGGAAATAATATGAATTTAGTATATTTGTAATGTAATGTTCGAAAAGATTAATAATTTTTTTTCTTCAAAAAAAAATTCTAACTTAATTAAAGAAATTTCAAATAAATATTTAAATAAGGTCAATCAATTAGAAAGTAATATTTCAAACTTATCAAAAGAAGAAATGGGTCTTAAGATTGAAACCTTAAAACAAAATTATATTTCTAATCAAAAAGATGAGTTGTTAGATGAGGACATAAGTCTAGTCTGTGCTTTATTAAGAGAAGTATCAAAAAGAACTATTAAACTAAGACATTATGACTCTCAAATAATTGGGGGTATTGCTCTTTATCATGGGTTTGTTGCTGAAATGAAAACAGGAGAAGGTAAAACACTTGTTGCAACAATTCCAATCATATTAAATTATGTTTTAAATAAAAAAGTTCATTTAATTACTGTAAATGATTATTTAGCTAAAAGAGACTCTATATGGATGGGTCCTGTTTTTGAGTACCTTAATATCAGCTGTGCGTGTATTCAAAATACTCAGACTATTGAAGAAAAAGTAAAAAGTTATCAATCACACGTGGTATATGGGAATAATAATGAGTTTTGCTTTGATTATCTTAGAGACAATTTAAGAGGTATAAATCAACCAAAAATGCAAAATGAGCATCATATAGCATTAATTGATGAAGCCGACTCAGTTCTAATAGATGAGTCTAGGTCACCTTTAGGTATTTCTGGACCTGTAAAGACTCCAATCCAACTTTTTAAATTATGCTATGAAATTACTCAAGATCTCTCAAAAGATGATGTAGAAATAAATGAAGAAAGAAAAAATGTTTTACTTATAGATAGCGGCATTAAGAAAATAGAATTTAACTTAAAAAAAATAAATTTTTTAAAAGGAAATAGTTTGTTCGATAATGAAAATTTAGAGGCTTATCAAATTATAAATCAATCATTAAAGGCTCGCTTTTTGTATGAGAGAGACAAAGATTATGTAGTAAAAGATGGACAAATAATTGTCATAGATGAGTTTTCAGGTAGATTATCAGAAGGAAGGAGGTTTGGTGAGGGTCTTCATCAATCTTTAGAAGCTAAAGAAAATCTCAAAATACAAGAAGAGAGTATTACTTTAGCAAGTATTACCTTTCAAAATTATTTCAAAAAATATCAAAAATTATCCGGAATGACCGGAACTGCATTGACTGAGTCAGAAGAGTTTTTGGAAATATATGGGTTAAGTGTTATAGAAATACCTACTCATCAACCTATGATCAGAATTGATCAAAATGATCAAATTTATAAAACCCCAGAAGAGAAATACAAAGCTGTTTTAGATTTAGTGAAAGAAAAATATGAAAAGGGTCAGCCAATCTTAGTTGGCACAACTTCAATTGAAAAATCTAATTTTATTTCAGATATTTTAAAAACTAATAACATTCCTCATAACGTTTTAAATGCAAAAAATCACGAAAATGAGGCTGAAATTATCGCGTCAGCAGGTAAACCTTTTCAAGTAACTGTTGCGACCAATATGGCAGGTAGGGGTACAGATATAAGATTAGGTGGTAATCCAGAAATAGATAAAGATTTTAATGAGAATGATTATCAAAAGGTTATTGATTTAGGTGGGTTATGTATATTAGGTACCGAAAGACATGAAAGTAGAAGAATAGATAACCAATTAAGAGGAAGATCTGGAAGACAGGGAGATCCTGGACAAAGTATATTTTTTGTCTCTTTAGAAGATGACCTAATGAGAATTTTTGGGTCAGAAAAACTACAATCTATGCTTTCAACATTGGGCCTTAAAAAAGGAGAAGTTATTGAACATAAATGGTTAACTTCATCAATTGAACGAGCACAGAAAAGAGTTGAGGGTCATAATTTTGATATTAGAAAGCAATTATTAGAGTTTGATAATATTATTGATAAACAAAGAAATATAATTTACTCCAAAAGAGAAACTATAATTAATGAAGATATCATAAATTTTATTCAAGAAACTGAGGATGAATTTATATCCAATTTATTAGAAAGCGAAAAAGAGGAAATTAAAAATTTTTCAGACTTATTGTCCTTTATTGATGTAGAAGAAAATAATAATAAAGATCATTATCTATCTTCATTTAAAAAAATAAAAGACGAAAATTATGCAAAACATACAAATGCTTATATTTTTATACTTAGACAAGTAAGCCTGTCTATTTTAGATAAAAATTGGCATAACCATATCCAAGAGCTAACTAATATACGCATGTCTGTTAGTCTCAGCGGATATGGAGGGAAAGATCCAGTTAATGAATTTCGTAAGGCCTCTTTAAGCGCGTTTAATCAACTAATATATGAAATACAAAAGCAAATGGTGTTAGTCTTAAACAATATTAGGGTTGAAAAAAAGAGTGAAAATCAAGAAGAGAAAAAAATTGAACCCATTACTAAAAAAATTGGAAGGAATGATCCTTGTCCTTGTGGATCAGGAAAAAAATACAAACAATGTCATGGAGGTAATTAATCAAACAGTATAATCTAAATATCGATTATTTCTTTTCTTTATCAATTCATCTTTTGATAATAATTTAAGATCCTCAATACTTTTTATCAAAGCAACCTTAAGATCATTTGATACCTTATCAAAATGCCTATGAGCTCCTCCAATTGGCTCTTCGATAATTCGATCAATAATTTTTAATTCTAGGCAATCTTTTGCTGTTATTTTTAGAGAATTAGATGCTGTCTCAGCAAAATCAGAAGACTTCCATAGTATTGAGGAACAACCCTCAGGAGAAATAACAGAGTAAATGGAATTGCTTAGCATTATGACAATATCGCTTGTGGCAAGAGCAATTGCTCCGCCTGATCCTCCCTCACCTATAACAATAGAAATGCATGGTGTTTCACAATTTAATGCAACTTTCATTGATTGAGCTATTGCTTCAGCTTGTCCTCTTTCCTCGGCGTCCTTACCAGGGTAAGCTCCAGATGTATCCACAAAACAAATTAAAGGTAAATTAAGTTTTGAGGCTAATTTCATAATTCTTTGAGATTTTCTATAACCTTCAGGTTTTGCCATACCGAAATTATGTTTTAATCTAGTGTTCATATCATTGCCCTTTTCAGTACCTAGTATGATGACAGGTAAGTTATCTAAAAATGCAAAACCTGAGATAATGGCATTATCCTCAGAATAAAGTCTATCGCCATAAAGAGGTGTAAATTTTGTAAAAATACTATTTATATAACTTTTTGTTTTTGGCCTATTTGGATGTCTTGCAAGTTTGACAATTTGCCATGGAGATAAATTAGAGTAAATTCTGTTCAACTCTATTTGTTTTTTTTTCTCAATATTTATAATTTTTCCATCAACATCTATATCACTTTCTTTTGAAAGCTTGATTAGAGATTGTATTTCCATATCAAATTTCTCCAATTTTTCTTCAAAATCTAAGTAGAACATTTTAAGGACTATAATTTATTTTTTAGTGGATGATAAGAGTCTAAAACTCTCTTTTTCATTGACTTTGCGACTTTAGTATAAATTTCTGTAGTTGAAATACTTGAGTGACCTAATAGTTTTTGTATGTGCCTAATATCAGCGTTATTTTCTAACATTGTGGTAGCAAATGAGTGTCTAAATACATGAGAGGACAATTTATCTTTAATTATTGAGTCGTTATGACAATTTTCAAGAAATTTGTTTACGGATCTAGCAGAAATCTTTTTATTATTTAACGCAAATACAAATTGGTTTTTTTTTCCTAATTTTTTCAAGAGCTCCAAAAAATCCTCTATTATATATACTTTTCTCTCTTTGGAACCTTTTCCATAAATGTAAATAGAATTATCTTGATGGTTAATGTCAGACCATTTTAAATTCAGCGCCTCTGATATTCTCAAACCTGATAAATAAATTAATTTTAGTACTAAAATATAAAGTTCTTTATTAGTCTGTTTTGAATTATACAAATTCATAAATATTTGCTCCATTTGTAGTTTTGATATGGCCTTTGGAATTTTTTTTAAATTTGATAAGCTTTCGAATTCTTGAAAATCAATTTTTTCAATTATTTTTTCAGTTTGGAGAAACTTCAAAAAATTTTTTAAAGTTGAAATTTTTCTATTTATGCTCGATATTTTCAAATTTTTTTTTCTTAAGTTAATAATATATGATTTAATCTTAGCATTAAGATCACTAACTTTTATATCCTCAGCATAAAAAAATTGATCTAAATCAACTAAATAATTATTTACAGAGTTTCTTGAGAGATTTTTTTCAGAAATTAAAAATTGTGTGTATAAATCTTTATATTTTTCATATTTCATAAATTAATTAAATGTGCTCTGAAGGCTAATTTTATTAATTCATTTTTGAGATATTCATTATTTATAATGTAATTATTTAAGAAGTATAAATCGAATTCATTTATCGAGTAAAATTTTTCACTTAAATTTACATAGTATATATATGAGTCAATCAAATTTAAATTTTCGGCTAAACTTGCCAAATACACAGGATTAACTGAAATTGTATCTGTCTCTGTTATCTTTAGATTGTCACTCTCTATAAAATTAATATTTCTATTCAAAAACAAAAATTTCATCAAAGGACTATCTATATTCTGATTGTTATCTGCATAGTATTTATTTTCGAAGTTTTTAATTAAATAATTCTTTAAAGCTGTTGCTATATCATTATTTTCAATTACACCGTTGGGAACATCCTTTAATAAAATTAATAAATTTTCTAAAAAACTTGAATTTTCATAAAGTGATAAAATCATTAATCCATTAATGTAATTTAAATTTCTTGAAGTGATTCTCATTTCACTAAATTGATCATTAACTAATCTGGATACATCATATAAATCTAATTGAAATAAAGGAATATAGCTTTCTAAAATTTCAAGTTTTTTATTATAGTTAATATTTTTTTTCATCTCTTCATACATAGCTAATTCTTTAGGTTTAACTTTTAGCATTTCTAGCATAGATAAATATTGTGATTTGTTTATGACTCTATTTTTAAAAAGGTAATTTATTTGATAAAGATCTATTGTATTTGATTTAAGATATATCTCTAATTCAAGAATATTATTAATTTCATCTACATTGACTTTTATACTATCAGAAATCGAAGCTATATATTTATCAATTAAACCTAATTCACTTAAGTTGTAATTGGTTTCAATTGTATTATTTTTGATAAAGTCTAACAAAAATTTTGTATTTAATTTATCAAACTCTTTTTGATCAAAAATTTCAATTATAAAATTAATCTGCTCAAATTGATTATCTTTTATTAAGCATAAGATATTATAAACCAAAATATCATCAAAATTTTTTTGATTATTATCCAAATCAAATAAATATCGACACAATTCATTAAATTGATTTGAGTCAAATAAATAAGCTAAATATGACTGATTGTTATTTGGGTTTTGGAATTCTTCAAAAATAACTTTTTCAAACAAATTTGAGTTAATTTGGTATCTATAATTTTTTTTATTAAATAAATTTATTTTTTCGAAAAAAAAATCATTTTCATTTGAATATTCAGGATAAATAATATTATTTGTCAAAGGGTCAAATAAAGAGTAAAAAAAATTGTTATTATTTTCTGTGGAGTTTATAAGTTTTAGAAGAATTTCTTCTGATTTAATTGATGAAATTATATTGTTTTGTGAGAATGATTTTTCTTGAAATATGATTTCCTCGTTAACTTCATCGGCCTTCAATGGGAGAACTATTATTAGCAAAAAAAAAATGAGATATTTCATGTGAACTGATCTATTGGAATGTCATAAACCTTTTCTTTTGTTGGTGCTGGTATTTTTATAGAGTTTATTAAAACAAAACCTAATAAAATTAGTATAATAATCGTTGATAGTAATGCTATTTTTCTCATTATTATTAATTTATTGGTTTTTCATATTATATATTTAAAACATATCAAATAACAATGGTGAAAAAAAATTTTGAAAAAATATGTATAATTGGTATGCCTGGATCAGGTAAATCCACGATTGGTAGGGCTTTATCAGATTACTTAAAATTTGATTTTTACGATACTGATGAACAAATTGAAATAGAAAATCAATCAAAAATAAAGGACATATTTAATCAAGAGGGTGAGGAGCATTTTAGAAAATTAGAAAGATCAATATTCAAAAAATTGATTTTGAAGAAAAAGATTGTTGTTTCTACTGGTGGAGGAATAATTTTAAGAAATAAAGACCTTTTAAAGCAAACATTTAACATATATTTAAAATGTGATTTAGAAACTTTAATTAAAAGAACTTCGCGAAATAAACAAAGGCCCCTATTAAAAAATAATATTGAGAAAAATATAAAAATACTTTTCAATGACAGAAAAGAAATTTACAATAATTCTTCTGATTTTACAATTAATGCAACCAGTAATATTCAAAAAACTATAAAAACTATATTAGAATATTTAAAATAATGAAGATAAGAAAGATAATTGATAAACACATACACGAAATTGAATTTTTAAAAATAGCCCAATTAGAAAAAAAATTAATTAATAATATTTCAAATCATGATATTTTAATTTTCGATAGGAATATTGAGAAAATTGGATTAATCAAAAAACTTTTAAAAAAATTTCCTAAACGATGTATTATTATTAAAGGTCATGAGAAAATTAAAAATATACAAAACTATTCGTTTATAATTGAGAAAATAATAAAATTAGGAGTTCAACGTAAAACTATAATTTACTCATTTGGAGGTGGAACACTAGGAGACCTCTCAGGTTTTTTAGCATCCACGATATTAAGAGGAGTTGAACACATCATGATACCTACTTCTCTTTTAGCAATGGTAGATAGCTCAATTGGTGGTAAGACAGGAATTAATAGCAAATTTGGTAAAAATTTAATTGGTACTTTTTATCTTCCAAAAAAAGTATTTATATGTTCAGATTTTCTTAAAAGTTTACCAAAAAGGGAAATTGCATGTGGATATGCAGAAATAATAAAATATAGCCTTATTCATTCAAAGCAACTTCACAAGCTTCTTATTAAGGGATCCAAGGGAGACATAAATAAAATTATCAAACTATCTATTAACTCGAAATTTAAATATATCAGTGATTTTAGAGAAAAATTAAAATCTAAAAATTCTAGAGCAATTCTTAACTTTGGACACACAATTGGTCATGCTATTGAAAATTCAAATTTTTATAAAGGCAATCTAAAACATGGAGAGGCGATATCTTTAGGAATGATAGTAGAATTAAAAATTTCTAGTTTATTAAATTACTATCCTAAAACAGTTGATAATTTAATTGAAATTTTAAAAAAATACAATTTACCTATTAACTATAACAAATATGTAAATAAAATAACTATTCCATCATTAATAAAAAAAATTGCATTTGATAAAAAAGTTGTAAATGAAGATGTTAATATTGTTTTAATTGGAAAAAATGGAGGTTTTGTTAAAAAGATTTCAATTAGAGATCTTAAATCTATTCTAAATCAAATAAAATAATGACTTTAATTGTTATTATAAAAATTTTAGCGATAATTATCTTGCTCTTATTATCAGCCCTTTCCTCTGGTTCGGAAACTGCTTTAACTGCAGTGTCGAAACAGCGAGCTCACAGACAAAAAGATAAAGGAGCTAAAAATGCTAATTTCATTTTAAAAATTAAAGAATTCAAAGATGAATTTATTACGGGAATCTTACTTGCTAATAACCTATTTAATATTTTAGCTACAGCTTTAATGACAGAATTACTTGTTTCAGAATTTGGTGGTTTAGGAGTATCTGTTGCTACAATTTTTATGACATTAATGATTGTTATATTTTCAGAGGTTACTCCCAAAATTTTCGCAATTAATAAACCGATGACTTTTGCACTAAAAGTTTCTAAGTTTTTTTACTTTTACACGAAATTAATTAAACCAATTGTAAATCTCATTAATAAAGTTTCTAACAAAATTATTAAATTAATTGGATTAAATTTAAATGCAGACCAATCAAAAATTATAGAAGAGGAGTTTGAAGGAGCTGTTCAACTGCAAAAACAATACTCAAAAGATGGTGAATATGAAGCTGATTATATGAGTAATATTCTTGAGTTAAAAAAATTAAAAGTTGATGAGCTTATGACTCACAGAAATGAAATTCTATTCATTAACCTAGATGACCCCTATAAACAAAATTTTAAAGCTATAAGTTCATCAACATTCACAAGAATACCAGTTATAAAGGGAGATTTTAATAATCTGGTTGGTATTATAGATATCAGAGATTTTTTAAAAGACTCCTCTTTAGAGGAGTCAAATGAAAGTATTGAAAGAAATACTTTTCAGCCTGTTTTTATTCCCCAAAACAAACTTGCGATGAAACAACTTATTGATTTTAAATCTTCTAGAGAACATATGGCTTTAATAGTTGATGAATATGGAGAAATACAAGGTTTAATTACTTTAGAGGATATTATTGAAGAAATAATTGGAGAAATTTTTGATGAAACTGACACTGATGAAACATATCTAGAGAAAATTGACTCTAATAATTATTTATTTAATGGAAATGCTAGTGTAAGAGAAATTAATAGAAGTCTAGATATTAACTTACCTGATCAATTTGTAACATTATCAGGTTTAATTCATGATTTAGCAAAAGAAATCCCTAAAGTTGGAAAGGTTTTCTTTATTGAGGATGTAAAATTGCAAATAATCTCTAGATCAATAAACAAAATTAATAAGGTTAAGCTATCTGTTTGATATTTTTATTTCTAGGGAGTGTAGGCCAGATTTAAAAACCGGTTCTAATTTTTCATGAATTGTTCTATGAATATCTATTTTCTTCAGATTATTTTTATTCAATATTCTGAGCTCTACATGAGTTAACATGGTTGATGTATTTTCTACACCAGCATGTCCCATGTGTTTTTCACTGTTGTTAATAATTTCTAAAATTTCAAATTCACTAATATCTTGTAAAAGGATTTTAATATTATTTAAA
Source organism: uncultured Alphaproteobacteria bacterium (assembly GCA_902521485.1). GTDB lineage: Bacteria > Pseudomonadota > Alphaproteobacteria > HIMB59 > HIMB59 > HIMB59. Next base: position 47,639 of record CABYRQ010000004.1, read on the forward strand.
TTCATAATTAAATCTTAAATGAATAAAAAAAATAAAATAGAAAATTTATGCAATCATCCAAATTGTAAAAAGGAAGGTGTTTATAAAGCACCTTTAGACTATGACAATTTAGGTAATTATCAGTGGTTTTGTATTGAACATATTAAAGAGTTTAATAAAAAGTGGAATTACCATAAGAAAATGGATGCAAATGAAATTGAAAACGATATTCGTTTTGACACCATCTGGAGAAGACCCACAAGCTCTTTTGGATCGGGGAGAAAGTTTTATAATTTTACGATCAATGGTGAGGATATGGGCACATTTGATAATCCTTCCGGATTTCAGCCTCAATCAAATAAATTGTTAAAATCCCTCAGTATTTTAAAATTAGATATAAATACAGACTTAAAATTAATAAAGAAAAGGTATAAAGAACTGGTCAAAGAGCATCATCCAGATGTAAAGGGTGATAGTAAAAAAGTTATTGATAAATTTAGAGAAATAGTAGAAGCATATAACTACTTAATTGAAAGATACAAAAAATGAATAAAATCGAGGCTCTGAAAAAAAAAGATAATTTACAAATTTCTGAAGTATCATCCAAAGAAGTCTTTGGCATTCTAACAGATATTAAAGTTCCAAAATTTAATGAAGCTAGTGAATATTGCCCTAAATTAGACACAAACTACGTATTTGATGAAAGTACAACGATTGCTATTTTGCTTGGTCTAAAATTCAATAAACGAGTTTTCTTACAGGGTTTGCATGGAACTGGAAAGTCCTCTCACATCGAACAAGTTTGTGCAAGATTAAACTGGCCGTGCATAAGAGTTAACTTAGATAGTCATGTATCGAGAATCGATCTTATTGGAAAAGATGCAATAGTTCTAAAAGATAACAAACAAGTTACAGAATTTCAGGAAGGTATCCTTCCTTGGGCATTTCAAAATAACGTTTCGTTAGTTTTTGACGAATACGATGCAGGTCGACCAGATGTAATGTTTGTTATCCAAAGAATACTTGAAGCTGAGGGAAAGTTAACTCTTCTTGACCAAAGTAAGGTGCTCTCACCTCATCCTTATTTTAGGCTATTTGCTACTGCTAACACAGTAGGTCTTGGGGATACCTCTGGGATTTATCATGGAACAAATCAGATCAATCAAGGTCAAATGGATAGATGGAATATAGTTGCAAAATTAAACTACCTTGATGAGGATAAAGAAATAGAAATTATTTCAAAAAAAGTTTCTGCAAACAATGAAGAGAAGAAAATAATAGCTTCTATGGTTCAAATGGCAAATTTAACAAGAAAAGGTTTTGAACAAAAAGATATATCTATTGTCATGAGCCCTAGAACTGTAATTATGTGGGCAGAAAATTATAAAATTATTAAAGATATTAAAAACTCTTTGAAGTTTACTTTTTTGAATAAATGTGACGAAAGTGAAATAGATATATATAAAGAATATTTCCAAAGAACATTTGCAATTGATATCTAATTGTCCGAGAAACAACTAAATATTCCCAGGCAAATTTCAAATACTCTCAATTCTGTTAATAAAACAATATCGGAAAATAAAGAATTAAAAATAAATGTAAATTCAAATATTGTTTTAGAGAAAGATGATACTTTAAACCTTCCTTCAATCTCAAATATTTTCAATTACGAGGATATGCGTGGTGCAGCAGACTCATTTGCTCTTAAAAAAAAATACCATGATGAAAAACTGTTAAACCAAATAACATCTAAAAATATTGATATTAGAGAAGAAATAATTTTCTTAGAGCGTTTACGATATGAGACATATGGCTCAAAACCCTTCAAAGGTATTATAAAAAATATTGAGAATAAATGGTTTAAAAGATTAGAGTTATTAAAACTAAAAAAACAAAAAGACTCTAAAGATTTATTTTATTTTACCTTAACGCATTTTTTCATTGATTTAGTAAACAGTAAAATGTGGAAATCAAATAATAATCATTTAAAGAATATAACTTCTAAAGACAACATATCAGAATTTTATAACGCACTTCAAAAATTGTCTCTGAATATTCAAGACCAAAAAGAATATTTAAATTTATCGGTAGATTTACTTAGAATTATTTTTCCATCTGTTGAGGATGAAAGCCAACCAGATGATAAAGATCTCGATGAGGGAAATGATGAAGAGGATTTCAATCAACAACAAGACCAAGAAGAAAATCAAGCCCAAAAACCTGAAGAAAGCCAATTAGAGGAAAATATGCATACTCCAGAAAATGACTCAGATAATAGTCAATCTAGTGTTCAAGGAGAAGAGATTGATATTGAAATTTCAGACCAACAAATTGAAGATATATTTAAGTCAATTGATAGTTATAGAAACCTTAATCAAAATTATAAAGCAGCTACTAATCAATATGATGAAATCATAGAAGCAATTAAACTATGTGATCATGAAGAGTTAGTGGCCCTAAGAAGGCAGCTCGATGAAAAATGTGATTTATATCAAAAGCAAATATCAAGATTAGCAAATAAATTATATCGAAAACTTCAATCAAAACAAAATAGGTCATGGAATTTTGATTTAGACGAAGGTGTTCTAGACACTTCAAAACTTACCAGGGTTATAACTAATTCAAATAGTTCTCTCTCTTTTAAAAAAGAAAAAGAAATTAAATTTGAAGATACAACCGTAACTTTGTTAATTGATAATTCAGGATCAATGAGAGGAAAACCTATTATGATAGCTGCTTTAACAACTGATATGATAGCCGCTACTTTAGAAAAATGCAAAATCAAAGTTGAAATTCTTGGTTTTACAACAAAAGCATGGAAAGGTGGAAAAACTCGAGAGCATTGGCTCAAAAATGGAAAGCAAAAAAACCCTGGAAGACTTAATGACCTAAGACATATTATTTATAAATCTGCTGACCAAAACTCAAAAAAATCTAAAATAAATTTAGGCTTAATGTTAAAAGAGGGTCTATTAAAAGAAAATATTGATGGCGAAGCACTTCTTTGGGCTAGTTCTAGAATTTCGAAAAGGCCTGAAAGTAGGAAAATACTAATTGTTATATCTGATGGCGCCCCCGTAGATGACTCAACACTATCTGTAAACAATAGTAATTATTTAGAAAAACACCTAAAAAGTACTATTCTTGCGATTGAAGAGAAATCAAACATTGAACTATTAGCAATCGGTATAGGTCATAACGTAGGTCAGTATTACAGTAAAGCAATTACCATTCATGATGTAGAAGAGTTAGGTGGAATTATGTTTGAAAAAATAGAGTCATTATTCGACTAAATTAGACAAAATTTTATTCTTATACTCTTCAAATCTATCCTCATTTATAGATAATCTTATTTCTTCAAAAAACTTATTCATAAACCAAATATTATATATTGATAAAATGGTCATACCGAGCATCTCATTAGCTTTAAACAAATGATGTATATAAGATTTTGAAAATTTATTTATTTCCTGTATTTCACATCCTTCATCAATACTGGAATGATCGTCTTTAAATTTTGAGTTGTTTAAATTAATTCCTTTACTATTTAGTTTTGACATCATAATACCATGTCTAGCAATTCTTGTAGGTGATACACAATCAAATGTGTCATATCCAGAACTTACACCATGCAAAATATCATCTAGTCCTCCAATTCCTAGAATATGAATAGGTTTGGATTTATCTATATAATTTTCACAGAAAGAAAAGATATCGTACATCTGATTTTTTGTACTCCCCAAAGAGCCACCTATTGCAAGTCCATCAAAATTTTTTGAGCATGTTTCTTCACAAGCAATCTTTCTTAAATCCTCATAAACACCGCCTTGTATTATACCATATAGTGACTGTTTTCCTGAGGAACCAAAAGTTGAGTTGTACTTTTTAAATTTTGAGTCGAAAGAATATAAACATCTTTCTGCCCAGCGATGACTCATGTACATAGACTTTTCTGTATATTTTTTTGAGACATTAAAGGGCGTACATTCATCTAAGACAAAAATCAGATCAGCACCAAAGTCACGTTGTAATTCAATTGATCTCTCAGGTGATAAGAATACTCTATCTCCATTTATATAATTTCTAAATGATGCACCATCCTCAGTTATTTTTATGAGAGATTTTCTCTTTGTATTATTGTTTTTTCCTTTAATTTCCTCTGAAACTGAACCATATCCTAGTGAAAATATTTGATATCCTCCACTATCAGTCATCATAGGTCCATTCCAATCAGTAAAACTCTGTAAACCCCCTTCTTTTGATATGATCTCTGGACCCGGTTGAAGCATTAAATGATATGTGTTTGAAAGAATAATTTGTGTTCTTGCTAATTTTAATTGAGAGGGGAGTACAGATTTGACAGTGGCCTTGGTACCACAAAAAATAAATGAAGGTGTATTGATTTTACCGTGTGATGTATTAATTAATCCAAGTCGAGCATTTGATAATTTTGACTTTTTTTTTACTTGAAAAAAATTAGTCAAGTTTAGATGGCAAAAAGATCTTCGCTAAATAAATAAATATTGTATCAAATAGGCTTAATAGAATTCTAAGTAAATAAATACCTACTCCATACGAAATAATTAGGTCAAATAAAGGAACTGGGTTAGAAGATAAGATATTAAATGCAAGAACACTAAATATAATATTATCAATAAATTGCGATACAATTGTTGATGCATTATTTCTAAACCAAAGGTTAGTATTTTTATTTTTTAAATAAGAAAATATAAAAATATCAATTTTTTGACTTATAAAAAAAGCGCAAATACTTCCAACTATTATTGGAAACTGTGGAAGGAAAATAGTCATAATTGACTCATGCATACCATAGCTCCAAGACCATGCAGGATGCTCATCAGGATTAATTGGAGCCATAGATATTGTTAAAAACATAAGTACGGTTGAAAATAAGTATGCTGCAATACCTAGGTATATACATTTAGTTGCAGATTTTTTATCAAAATACTCATTTAATATGTCAGTACAAAGAAATATAGAAATAAACAAAACAGTTCCTAGGGCCATAGGTTCAGGAAAGAAAGGAAAGTCTACAACTTTAAGAACTTGAATATTAGCTAATATGATTGCAATCGCTACATAAACATAAATACCTGTCTTTCCGAAGAACTTAAGTGAGAGTAAAATTGAAAGATAACAAAATATAATTTGAAATAACCAGATAATTACAACTGAAGAGTTATTTAAGTTATTTGATAAATTTAAAAATAATTCTTGAAACATTTAGCTAGCTTTTTTGCTAACGTTTTTTTCGATTTGTTTTTTGATTTTTAAGGCTTTATCAGTTAAAGATCGTGAGCTGGTTTTATTTAAATATTGATCTAAACCGCCATGTTTATCTATGGTTCTAAGTGTAGATGAGGCTATTCTTAATCTAAATTTTCTTTGTAAAGACTCACTAAATAGAGTGACACTGTTTAAATTAACCATAAAACGCCTTTTAGACTTAATATTAGAATGGCTGACGTTATGACCAGTTTGGTGTTTTTTTCCAGTAATATCGCAAGATCTAGACATGAAATGAGTTTATAATACAAAAGTCCCTTTTTTACAATAAGTAATAGTTTCTTAAAGTTTTAGATGACTTATTGCATATTTTGGTCTGTACTTCTCTAAAAGTGGGTTGATCTCATCTTTTTTTTTCAATTTAGATTTATGAATTCCATTTTTAATCCAGAGCGAGTCTAATTTCATTTTTTTACCTCCTGCAATGTCATGCCACAATGAGTCACCAATAACTAATACCTTATGAAAATTTTTAATCCTCATTTTTTTAAAAATATCCTGATATATTGGTTCATAAGGTTTTCCATATCTTAAGACAGTCCCTCCTAAATCAGAGTATAACTCTGCTACTGTACCACCACTCATAGAAAGAGTATTTTTATTATGGACTAAGTAATCTGGGTTTGCACATAGTAGTGGAAGTTTATACTTCATAATTTTATCTAGATGTTCAGCAAAATCTAAAATAGATAATCCATCTTTTAGATCTGCAATCATAGCAAAATTTGCACTTTCAACTTTTTTAGTGCAATCCAGATTGAAATACTTAATTTTTTGCTTTGATAGCTCTAAAGGGTAACATTTTCTGCCAAACTTTTTATAAATATCTTTTTTGATGTTATTTAATGCTATTTGTCCACTAGTAATACAGTAATCAAATAGTTTTTCACTAAAACCCAATCTTTTTAAATTTGCCTCTGATTGAACAGTGGGGCTAGCTGAATTAGAAATAAGAATGATTTTTTTATTTTCTAATTTAAGATACTCTAAACATTTTTCTGCTTCTGTAAATTTTTTATGACCGTTATGAAGAACCCCCCACTGATCAAATAAAAAATAGTCATATTTCCTAACTACATTTTTAAAAGATGAAATATTTTTCAAGAGTACTGTCCAATTACCTCGGAGATGCTTCTAAATCCTTGTTGTTGAATTAAATTCATCAAATCATAAGTCATTTTTTTTACATGGTAAGGACCTTCATATGTAAAGCTACTATAAATCTGAATTAATGAAGCACCTAATTTCATTTTAGTTAAGATATCATTAGCATCAAAAATACCCCCTACTCCTATAATTTTAATTTTTCCTGATGTCAGAGTATAAAAATCTCTTATTAATTCATTTGATTTAAGGAATAATGGCCTACCACTTACCCCTCCCTCTAACTTTTCATTAACCATCGATTTATTAATTGTTGTGTTAGTCAGTATTAGCCCATCCACATCATTTGCCAGTGAAATCAATGAAATATCCTTTTTATCCTGATCAGAAATATCTGGAGATATTTTGAATAAAATAGGGATTTTTGAATTATTCTCATCTCTTAGTCTATGGATATTTGTAACGATCTTTTCAAAATTTTGAGATTTAAGATTATCTCTCAATCCAGGTGTATTTGGTGAAGATAAATTGATCACAATGTAATCACCAAGTCTATACAGTCTATCAAAAAGCTTTTTGAGATCATCTAAAATTTCTACGGTATCCTTATTGTTACCGATGTTTATACCAATTATTTTATCTTGGAAATTTTCTTTAAGGTTTGAGTTATTGATATTCCTTTCAAATACATCCATGCCTTTATTATTAAACCCTAAAGAATTTATTAATGCTTTTTGTGCAGGGAACCTATGAATTCTAGGTTTTGGATTGCCTTTTTGAGGTAAAGGAGTCACTGTTCCCAACTCAGTAAAACTAAATCCTAAATTTAATATTGGATTTATAACCTCTGCATTTTTATCAAAACCTGCCGATAACCCTATAGGAGTTTTGAAAGTTCTTCCCCATATTGTTTGTTCAAGAATTTCTGTATTTTTACAAATAATTTTTGGATAAATACCTAATTTGAGAGCTTTTATAGATATATTATGTGATAATTCTGGATCTAGCTTTTTGAGAATACGATGAGCTAAATTATACATTTAGCTTCGAGTTGAACAACTCCAGAGTTTTATCTTTTGTATAAATTTTAGTAAATGAGCCCAATCTTGGCCCATTCTCTTGACCAAAAACAACTTGATAAATAAGTTTAAAAAATTCTTTAATGTTCTCTTTGTAGACAGAATTTTTTCCGACACTAAAAATTGCAGTTTGAAATTCATCTGCATCAGCCGAAGACTCTACTTCTTTTAATTTAGACACAACTTCTTTAAGTATAATTAATTCTTCAGAATTTGGAATTTTAAAGTTTAAATTTGGTTGTATAAAATCCCTAAAATAATTAATACCACAATCAATCATTCTATTAATAAGATCAGTTTCCGCTTTGCTAAAATTAGATTGATAATTTTTTATTAAACCAAAAATCACATTAGGGTCCTCAGACTTGCAAACTGATATAATATTTAGGATTAAACTATAATTAATTTTTGATTTATATGATGGATTTTCAGCTTTATGAATATGCCAAGCAGGGTTATCTGGATTTAAATCATCGGACTCTAATTTATTAACGTGCGTTAAATATTCATCGGTGTTTTTAGGTATTACATCAAAATAGAGTTTCTTTGCAGTTGTTGGTCTCTGATACATAAACATGGCCAAACTCTCTTCAATAGAGTATTTAAGCCAATCATCGATGCTTATACCATTGCCTTTTGACTTACTAATTTTTTCAGCATTTTCATCAAGAAATAGTTCATAAATTAAATTTTCAGGAGGCTTAGAACCGATTATCTTACATATCTTTGATGATAGGGTATAACTCTCTGTTAAATCTTTACCACACATTTCATAATCTACACCAAAAGCAGCCCACCTCATTGCCCAATCAACTTTCCATTGAAGTTTGCAATTGCCATCTAAAACTGATTTAGATTTCAATACACCGTCCTCATAATATGAAACAGTAAATTCTTCATTATTAATTTCTTCAATTGGAACTTGCAATATTTTACCAGTTATTTCACTAATTGGAAAAAATGGACTATAAGATTTTCTTCTTTCTTCACCAAGTGTCGGAAGAACTACATTAATAATTTCATCATAATTTTTTATAATTTTCTTTATTGTTTCATTGAACAATCCTGATTTATAAGCATCTGTTGAACTTTGAAAAGAAAAAGGCAAATTAAATCTATTTAAAAAATCTTTAAGTTTTGAATTATTATGTTCACCAAAACTATTAAACAACTCAAAAGGATCTGGGACGGATGTCAAAGGGTAATCAAGGTAGTTAGATAATTTTTCTTTGTTCGGGATGTTATCAGGGACTTTTCTAAAGCCATCCATATCATCAGAAAATGCTATGAGGTCAGTCTCTTTACCAGTCAATTTTTCATAACAAAATCTTACCATATTTGTCCTTAGCACTTCCCCAAAAGTACCTATATGAGGTAAGCCGGATGGGCCGTACCCAGTTTCAAAGATTATTTTGTCTTTGGTATTATTTTTTTCAAAGCGTTTTATAATTTTTTTTGCTTCATTAAATGGCCAGGATTTGTATGAGTTATAATCAGTCAAAATTTAGGTGCTAATGTTAGAGTAATACCATTGAGCTCTTCTGTAAATGGAATTTGACATGAGAGTCTTGAATTTTTTTTTATATCCATAGCTTGGTCAAGCATAGATTCCTCATCGTCATCAGCTTTTGATATTTTTTCTAACCAATTTTCATCGACATAACAATGGCAGGTAGCACAAGCGCAACAACCCCCACATATAGCTTCAATATCTAATCCAGCGTCTCTAATAATCTCCATTATTGAAAAACCAACTGTTGCTTCAATTTTATGAGGTGAACCCTCATGATCTATAACGTTAATATGATATGTCATTTTGAAATTTTTAAATATTTAGACTATAAGATCTATCAGTTAGACAGGCTTAATGCGACTAAAATTAATATACTAAATATATTCTAAAAAATTATAAATTTAGATTAGATGTATAAATCCGAGAATTTTCAGATAAGTCTTTGGCTTGTAAGTCTCATGTCAATTATATTGCTGATGATCATTGTTGGTGGTTTGACAAGATTAACTGAGTCTGGTTTGTCCATGGTTGATTGGAGATTATTTATGGGAACAATACCCCCTTTATCTCATGGAGATTGGTTAAAAGTTTTTGAAGACTATAAGCAATATCCTGAATATCAAATAAAAAATATAAACATGACACTATCAGAGTTTAAATACATCTTTTGGTGGGAATATGGACATAGAGTATTGGGAAGACTAATAGGAATTATTTTTATCATCCCTTTTATTTACTTTGCTTTGAAAAAATACTTTTCTAATGAAGAGCTATACTCATATTTATTTCTTCTTTTTCTTGGAGGTGCACAAGGTATTATCGGATGGTGGATGGTAAAAAGTGGATTAGATGTTAATCCATACGTTAGCCATTTAAGACTTGCCGTTCACTTAATTATAGCTCAAATAATTCTCTCTTTAATTGCTTATCTTTTCTTAAAAAGGCTTGATATTGGAATTTATAAAAATAATTTTAACTCACATAAAAATTTTTTTATTTTTTTTAATATAATAATTTTTTTTACAGTAATTTACGGTGCCTTTATGGCTGGTTTAGATGCAGGAAAATCATTTAATACTTGGCCCAAAATGGGAGATAATTATATACCTGAGAATTTAATTTTTATTGAGGATCGACTTTTTGGTTTTTTTGATAACAGTGTCTTCATACATTTTTTTCATAGAGCCTTAGCTTATTTATCATTTTTAACAATTCTTTATATGTGCCTTAAACATTTTAAGGGAATTGAAAATAAATATCAAAAAATCCATTTCCTGATTGTGCTATTTCTAGTTTTAATTCAGTTATTTATTGGTGTTTTTGTTGTTTTGAGTAATGTTCAAGTCTCTTTGGGCTCTATCCATCAAATAATAGGCACTTTATTGTTTGTATCAGCTACTTGTTATAGCCTTCAAATACTTAAGAATTAAATCTAATTAGGGTTACATTTTGTATAAACCTTATGGGTAAAATTCTTGTTATTGGTGCAAATGGTTCTGCTGGCAAATCATGTGTTAACAACCTAAAAAATGATAATGATTTAGTTCTAATATCAAGAAGTGAGTTTGATAGTGATATTGAAGGTAATTTTGAAAAAAATGTTTTAGATATTAATGATTACACGAATACAGAAAGTTTCATACAATCTATTAACTATGAAATATCTGGCATAATTTTTGCCATTGGCTCGATAAACTTAAAACCTTTTTCAAGCACCTCTGTTGATGATTTTAAAAAAATTATGGATGAAAATTTTTATAATATCGTTCATTTCCTTAATCATTGCATAACTAAGATGTCGGATTCATCTTCAGTAGTATTTTTTTCATCAATAGCAGCTGTTAGAGGTTTTAAAAATCATACAGCAATCTCCTCTGCAAAAAGTGCATTAATTGGTTTATCAAATTCTTTAGCCGCAGACTATGCTCCGAAGATAAGATTTAATACAATATCTCCTAGCCTATCTTTTTCTAAAATGTCAAATTTTATGGTTTCTAATGAAAAGGTTGCTGAAGGAATTGGAAAACTCCACCCTATGTCAAGACTTGGAACGGGTGATGACATAGGTAATTTGGCTTCTTTCTTGGTATCTAAAAAATCATCATGGATTACAGGACAAAACTTCCAACTTGATGGTGGAAGATCAACTTTAATCACAAAATAATAAAAACAAAATGAAGGAAT
>CABYRQ010000005.1 GCA_902521485.1 uncultured Alphaproteobacteria bacterium
GTTTATCTATTTATACCGCTGCATTTATCTCTGAGACTGTTCGATCTGGTATTATATCAGTATCAAAGGGACAAAGGGAGGCATCTCAAGCTTTAGGTTTAAAAAGTAATTTCATAATGAGGCTGATTATTATTCCTCAAGCACTAAGAGTTATCATTCCGCCTCTTACCTCTCAATATTTAAATTTAACAAAAAACTCCTCTCTTGGAATCGCAATAGGTTATGCCGATTTAGTTCACGGATTTGGTGGTATATCTTTAAATCAAACAGGAAGAGCCATAGAGATTATGATGATGGTTATGCTTACTTATTTGACAATTAGTTTAACCATTTCTTTTTTTATGAACTTATATAATAAGTCCGTACAATTTAAGGGTAACGCATGAGCTCTACTACCATTCAAATTATTTCACGTAGTAAGTATTACAACTGGTTAGTAAAAAATTTATTTTCCTCTTGGGTAAATACAGTACTTACTGTTATTGCGCTAATATTCCTATATCAGGTTGGAAGTTTCTTTTTGAATTGGGCAATTTTTGATGCTGATTTTAGATATAATTTTCAAGGTGAACTAATTATTGATCGCGGATTTTGCTCTAAAAATATTATGCCTGGTGAATATGGTGCCTGTTGGGCAATTATTTTTGCACGATGGAACCAATTTATGTATGGACTTTATCCTATTGAAGAAGCATGGAGAGTAAACTTAATCTATGCTCTTTTACCTTTAGCAATTATTGGAATTCTTTTTGATAAAATTCCATTTCGTAAATATTTTATTTATTTTACGTTTATATTTCCATTCTTGGCTTACTTCATGCTTTATGGAGGACCAGGATTAAGTGTTGTCGGTACAAATAAATGGGGAGGACTCTTAGTAACACTTTTCTTAGGAGTTACTGGGATAGGTTTAGCTTTTCCTTTAAGCATTCTTTTAGCCTTAGGTAGAAGATCTAAAATGCCCATCATAAAATCATTGTGTGTAGTTTTTATTGAATTCATTAGAGGCGTCCCTCTTATAACATTGTTATTTACTGCTAATGTGATGTTACCTTTATTTTTACCTGATGGTGTAAATCCAGATAATCTTTTACGTGCTTTAGTAGCCGTTACTTTATTTCAATCAGCCTATATGGCTGAAGCAATTAGAGGTGGCTTGCAAGCCATTCCAAGGGGGCAAGTTGAAGCTGCGCAGTCTTTAGGATTAAGTTATTGGCAAACCACTCGAAAAATAGTTTTACCACAAGCTCTAAAGATAGCTATTCCACCAATTGTTAATACCTGTATTGGATTATTTAAAGATACATCTTTAGTTTTAATTATAGGATTATTTGATTTATTAGGTATAGGCAGAGCAGCTTTAGCTGATATGACATGGACTAAACTTTATTATGAAGTTTATGTTTTTATTTCACTTGTATTTTTCATATTTTGCTTTGGTATGTCACGCTATAGTTTATATTTAGAAAAAAAACTAAAAACGGATAATAGTTAATGAGCACAGATCAGGTAATACATTTAGAAAAAGTAAACAAATGGTATGATGATTTTCATGTTTTAAAAGATATTGATTTAATTGTTAATAAAGGGCAAAAAATCGTTATCTGTGGCCCTAGTGGCTCAGGTAAGTCAACAATGATTAGATGTATAAATCGTCTAGAGGCACATCAAAAAGGGACAATAGTTGTTCACGGAACAGAACTTACAAATGATCTAAAAAACATTGATTTAATAAGGAAAAATGTCGGTATGGTTTTCCAGCAATTCAATCTTTTTCCTCACCTCTCTGTATTAGACAATATTTCCTTAGCGCCAATTTGGGTGAAAAAAATGCCAAAAAATGAAGCCGAAGATATTGCAATGTCATATTTAGAAAAAGTTAAAATTCCTGAGCAGGCTCAAAAATTTCCTGGTCAGCTCTCCGGAGGTCAACAGCAACGTGTTGCTATTGCTAGATCATTAGCTATGAACCCTGATATTATGTTGTTTGATGAACCAACATCAGCTCTAGACCCAGAAATGATCAAAGAGGTTTTGGATGTGATGATACAATTAGCTGAAGAGGGTATGACTATGTTAGTTGTTACTCATGAGATGGGATTTGCAAAAACTGTTGCTGATCAAATGATTTTTATGGACGAGGGAAGAATTGTTGAACAAGCATCCCCAGATGAATTCTTTAATAACCCAAAAAGTGATCGAACTAAACTTTTCTTAAGTCAAATTCTTAATCATTAAAGAAGTATAAGATGAATGAAGTTGTAATGGCTTTATTATCCGGATGGATAATATTTTATTTTGCTGTATTTTTGCCAGGACCTAATACTTTTTTTGTGGCATCCGTTGGAATTAGTGGACAGAAAAAACAAATTTGGGGTGCTGCAGTTGGTACTGCTATTGGTTCTTTTACTTGGTGCTTACTTGCTACAACAGGTATTTCTTTTCTAATTTCAAATTTAATGGGTTGGGGTTTTATTGTTTTAAAGATCTTAGCTAGTCTTTATATGATTTATTTAGCATATCAAATTGGAAGCCAATACTTTAGCTCTGAAAATCAACTCATAAAACTATCCAATGAAAGAAATTTTTTAAACAGCATGAAGAAAGCAATAATTGTTGCTTATACCAATCCCAAAGCTTTCGCATTTTGGTCTGCTCTAGCAACTTTACAATTCAGTGAAAACCTAAATTTTAGTATCGCTCTAATTTTTGCCATAGGTAGTTTTTTTATTTCAGCAATGAATTATTCAATTATCGGCCACTTTTTTGGTATAAAAAAGTTTTCAAATTACTTCAATAGACCTAAAAACATTGTCAATTTAATATTTGCAGGACTTTTTATATTTGTAGCTATTGAAATTTGGGTGTTAGGCTAGGCAAAAAGCCCTAGATAGGGCTTTTTAAAATTTTCTAATAAATCTTCTATCTATCTCTTTTTGTCTTCTTTCAAGATCAATCATGTCGATAGCTTGAGATAAATATACCTCTTCTTTGTAAGACTTTGATTTTTGGTCATTTTTTTTGTCTATTATTATATTTCTAATAGATTTAAATAAATTGCTCATTATGCAGCCTCTTTTAAGCTATTTGGAAATGACTGATTTCTTTGATACTCGGAGTAAGCCCATTGCCAATCTGTACCATACTCAACCTTACAAAAATTTATAATACTGTCTTCTTTTTTACTAAAAAGAGATAACCAGAACTTTAAAGATCTTTCTGTAAATCCAAAAATTTTATTCATAATTTTATTTCCTTTCTTGCATATATATAGTTTAAAAAATAAGTTTTACTTTTGCTAAATATAGACAGCTGATGTCTATTTATGAGACTTCAAACAAATTCATTAAATATTTTTAATTTGCATGTAGTCTAAGTAACAAAAAAAATGATAAATTTATGACATGGATTATAAAATTTTTGATGGCCATAATGATGTATTATTTAGACTATTTTTAAAGAACAAACCTGACTCCTATCTTGATTTTATCGATGGAGATAATGAGGGACATTTAGATCTTCCTCGAATGAACCAAGCTAATTTTAAAGGAGGCTTATGCGCCATATATGTTCCTACCCCAGAACAGGATATCTCTGATTCTGATAAGTTGGTCAACTATAAAGATATGGAGAAAGATGACTATTTATTACCTCTTCCAAGACCCGTAGACGTAAACGATGCATTACCAGTTGTTTTAAATCAATTATCTATCCTTTCAAAAATTGAAAGAAACTCAAAAAATAAAGTTAAGATTTGTTTATCTGGCAAGGATTTGGAAACCTCGTTTAAACATGATGACCAATTATCTGTGGTAATGCACATAGAGGGGGCAGAATGTATAGATAAAAATTTTTATAATCTCGAAACTTTATTTCGAGCTGGTCTTAGATCAATTGGGCCAGTTTGGTCAAGACCTACTATTTTTGCAGAGGGCGTTCCCTTTGCTTTTCCAACTTCACCAGATATTGGGGATGGTTTAAGCGAAATAGGAATAGAGCTAATAAAAAATTGTAATTCACTAAATATGTTAATTGACACCTCTCATTTAAATGAAAAAGGCTTTTGGGATATAGCAAAATATTCAAATTCGCCCCTAGTAGCCACGCATAGCAATGCTCATCAGATTTGCCCACACTCTAGAAACCTAACAAATAAGCAATTAGATGCAATCAAAGAAACTCAAGGAATGGTTGGAGTTAACTTTGCCCCAGCTTTTTTAAGGAAAGATGGAAAAATGGTTTCTGATACAGATTTACAAATAATAGTTGATCATTTTAAGTACCTAATTGACTATTTGGGAGATGATAAAGTTGGATTTGGCTCAGATTTTGACGGTGCAATGATGCCAAAAGATCTAAATAGTGTTCTAGGTATGCATAAATTAATCGATCTATTAATTTCACAGGGTTTTAATGAAAACTTAATGATTAAAATTTCACATTTAAATTGGATTAATCTTTTAAAAAGAGTTCTAAATTAATAAATATTCAATGAAGTGAAACTTTAGTATCAAAAAAATTCTGATATAATCTTTTTATGGGACTTCACTTTGACTATAAATCAAAAGCTGGTGAAAGAGCTATGGAGAAAGAGCGTAAGCGCCAAGAAAAACTTGCCGCTAAAAAGGCTAAAAGAGAAGCAAAAAGAGAAGCAGAAGAGTTAGCTGAATTAGAGCGCCTTACAGATCCAAATGCTCCAGCTGAGGGAAATCAGGAACAGTAATCTGATTACCTTCAAATATATTAATTTTTTCGATCGCTAGTATCGACTCAGATTCTTTTTATCTTATAAATTTTTTGATCCTCTGTCATAGATCTGACTTGCCTTTTATACCATTCCTTAAAATCATTTGATGTGTCATCATAAAACATCACTTTCTTTCGAATTAAGAAAATACCAATATTACTCTCTGGAATTCCAATAAAAGTCTGTCTTTCTGTGTGCATCACTTTTACTTTTTCTTGCAAAGGTTCTTGCTCACATAAATAATATCCATAATGCTCTCCCCAAACATATCTTATTATAGGAGTTGTTGTTTCAACCATCATCTGAACATATTTATCCTCATTTTTTAAAAAATTTTCCATACCTGGCACAGGTTGATGGATTTGAGCAAAACTAAGACCAATTTTTTCTTTAGGCACCCAAACAGAGGGAAATGAAACATGTAAAGCTATAAGTTTGTTACATCTGTGAAAAATGGCTATATCCTCTTGAAGATTATAACCAAGTTCTACAAAGTTATTAAAGTTAGAGTTTTTAGATGGGTATTCTTTTTTTAATATAGAATTTAACTTCTTGCATACAGCTATATCAATTTCTTTTGTAAAATAATTATCAATAAAAATATTTTCTTTACATTTTTGTTTCAAAGTTAAATATCTTTCTTCATGCTCATCATATTCAATAATTGGAAGGTCTTTTATTTTTTTTATTCCAGGAGCTACAGAGTAAATAGGTCCATATGGTTCCCAGTCGATCATTTTGTAAATAAAATCAATACTCCTATCAAAGTGATAGCAATAATAATAAGTTTTTTAAATAGGATTTCCGGTATTTGTTTATGTATAAAATAACCCAGCCAAACACTTAACATAACTAAAAAAGCTATTGGATAGTATATTTTCACTATCTCTAGATAGCTTCCTCCCAAATACACAAAAAATATTACTCTCAAAGAGTTTATAATAAAAAAATATCCAGCCATAGTTGATCGCAACTCTTGTTTTGAGGAGAAATAATCTTTATACCCCATTAATACAAATGGTCCTCCAATAGTATAAATTCCCTGAATAAATCCACCTAGTATTACAAAAAAATTTTTCAAGAATTGAGGAAACCTGATATCAGGAAAGAATAAGTTGAAACATCCATAAATAATTAAAATTATTGCAAATATTTTTATTAAAATGTCTGATGCAAAATAACTGATAAAATATGTTCCTATTAATGCACCAGGAACTGTATAAATTAAAATTTTGATCAGATGATTTAAAGAGACATATTTGTATGATTGAATTAAAACAGCTAAACCGGAGGACAGCCCAACAATCATTGCAAGCTTTAACAAAGAATTAAAGTCAAAGAAAAATCCACTAATCCCCAGAAAGATTATCGTACCACCAAAACCAAAAATACTTTCAATGGCGTATGCAAAACAAGCTATTAATGCAATAGTTGAAAAATTTGGCATTTAATTCTATTTAACAATTTAGAATGTTTTATGTTAAAAGTAATCTATGTATTTAAAAGTAATATTTTCTTTTATTGTAATATTATCTCTAAAAACGAATTTATTGTATGCCCTTTCTCAAGATATTTCTTTAACAATCATGGTTCGTTCTACATTGGGAACAGAATATATTTTAGCTAAAAGTATTTGCAAAGTATTGGACAGGGAACTTGAAATATCTCATAGTTACGGTGGCTCTAACACGTTAGAATGCAATACACGCCTCGATGATAGCGTTGATGAAATAATTAAAAAAATTGAACAAAATCAATTTCAATATGCAATTATTAAAAAATCAGATTTACTCAATCGTCCCTCTAATTTATCGCTTCGTTCAATTTTAAATTTTCCCGCAGATAATGATTATATTTTTATTTCAAACCAGAATGTAGATCCTAATGTGATTAAGGATATAAACTTTGGAATTATGAATCATTTGCTTGAGTTTCGCTATCTTCATAAATCTTTTTTTGAATTTTCAGAAAATAATTTAATTGTTAAAGAAAAAATACCATTACACTTAGGGACTTTAAAATTTAGTGATGAGTGGAGTAGTGGTAAAAGAAGAAGTTTTATAGAGGTAGACTAATTTTTACAAAACCATCAGTTACGACAAAAATAAATATTAAAGCAAAAAACACTCCACCAACAAAAACTTTCATCACACAAACTTACTAAATAGATTTTAGGTGTAAAGTATATAAACTGTGCAAAATTGTCATGAACGAGTTTATTTTTGGTTTTTCAACAGGTTTAAGTTTAATACTTGCCATAGGTGCACAAAATTTATTTGTCATAGAGCAAGGTATAAAAAAAAATAATATTTTTTTAGTAACTTCAATATGTATTATTGGTGATTTCTTATTGATTTTTTTTGGAATTTTCATATTTCACTTTATTAAAAATTTCATCAATGATCTGATCAATTTATTATTATCTATAGGGCTTGTCCTCTTTCTTTCAAATTTTATATGGTCGAAAATAAAAACATTTAAACATGATATTGTATTTTCACAAACACATACACAAACGTCAAAGTTAAAATTAGCCCTTCAGACACTTGCCTTTACTTTTTTAAACCCACATGTTTACTCAGACACTGTTTTTATTCTAGGAAAT
The DNA here is from genome assembly GCA_902521485.1 of uncultured Alphaproteobacteria bacterium. Lineage (GTDB taxonomy): Bacteria > Pseudomonadota > Alphaproteobacteria > HIMB59 > HIMB59 > HIMB59. Next base: position 7,353 of record CABYRQ010000005.1, read on the forward strand.
TTATCAAAAAATTTTCTAACTATTTCTGACAAGATTTTATTTGGATTAGGTGCAAGTCTAGCGTCATTTATTTTTTTTTATTTTTTAGGCTATGGTGCTCAATCACTAAGATTATATTTTTTGAACAAACAAGTTTGGAAATTAGTTAATATAATAATAATTCTTTATTTACTTATACTTACTTTATCAATTATTTTCTTGGAAATAATTTGATGATTAATTTTTTTATTTATAAATTATTTCATCAGCTGTCTGTAAGTTGCATAGTTGTTATGCAATCATAACACGAGTTTTTTAAAATATTATATGTATAAATATAATAGGAGCAGTTTTTAAAAGTTTCGATTAACTCCGTGTTGACATAGATACTTAGTTATTCCCTCCTAGTTATAACAAACTGCTCCATTAATAGTATGCCAAGCATTACAACACTTTATCCAGCACTTTTGTTTCCAGCTATACCTTTAATGATGATATCGTTTGGTAATAGATATACTTCTCTTGCTTCATTAATCAGAAAGATCCATGACACAATAATTACAAATAGACCAACTAGCAATGTGGTTCAACATCACTTAGATCAAATTAAAGTACTCACAACCCGTTTAACATTAGTTAGGTCAGTTCAAACCCTCTCTGGGATCAGCTTTTTGCTGAATTTAATATCTATTTTTTTTAGCTATATCAAGATTTCTGACTTAGCCTTAAACTTTTTTGGTTTAGGTATATTGATATTTTCAATAGCTATAATGTTATTTATCTATGAGATACAATTATCTACTAAAGCTCTTAGTAAGCATTTGGAAGACCTGAAAGATTTTAGTTAATTTATTAAGATACTAGATTCTTTTTTAAATAAATATTTCATATGAAAAAAAACAAACACTGAGCCTAGTAAATTTGTAAAAAATATTGCCCACCAAATACCAATTAGGCCTTTTTCAAGAGTTTCAGAGAATAAATAAATTACAAATGGGGGAAGAAATACCAATCTAATAAAAGTGTAGAACACATTTACAGAAGGTTTTCTTAAACCAGAAAGTACAGAATCACACCTATCAATAACTTGATATATAAAAGCCAAAAAAGCTACCATAAACAAGTAACTACCAGCGATAATTATCACTTCACTGTCTCTTGAAAAAAAACTAGCAATCCTTTCACCTGCAAATATAAGAACTAATGCACCAAAAATCATCATTGTCATAGATAACCTTAATGAAATTAAAAAAGCTTCATAAATTCTATCAAAATTCTTCGAACCAAAATTTTGTCCTACCATACTTAATAAAGCACTACTAAATCCTATGGCAGGCAATAAAATAATTTGCTCAATTCTTAAAGCTATACCATAAGCTGCACTAGCTGAGGCACCATAACTTGTAACAAACTTTTGCATTATGAAGAAACCAACTGCAATCATAAACATATTCATACTAGAGGGTATAGATTGTCTTAGAATTCTTAATACGAATTTATTTTCTAGCCAAATATAATTGTAATTGAAATACTTAAACAAAGGACTGCGAATAGCATAATAGCTTAAAAAGAAAAAATGAAATAGTTGAGATATGACTGTTGCAAGAGCTATGCCGAGAGTTCCCAATGCAGGAAAAGGACCATAACCTAAAGATAAGAAAGGACTAAATATTAAATTAATAAAAAAGCTTATGATTAAAGCATTTCTATTTTTTTTTGTATCTCCTTGTGCATATAAAAAAGAATTAACGACAAAAGAAACAATAAAAATTGGAGCACCAATTGAGAGTACTTTTATATACCTTAGACCATTGTTAAGAAAAATACCATCTGCCCCAAAATATAAAAATACAGGTCTAGATAATAGAAAGGTTGTAAACCCAATGGCTATAGAAATCAATAAAGTGATAATTAAAGCTTGAGTATGTATCTTAACTGCCTGATTAAATTTTTTTTTGCCAATAGCTATTGAGACAAGAGCTGTGGTGCCTTGTCCAAAACCTACAGCGAAGGCCAATAAAATAAAATACAGGGGGTAAGATATTGATAAGCCTGCAATAGCCTCTGTGCTTATGAGACCTGCATAAAAAGTATCTACAACATTGTAAAGTGTATAAAATAAAAGACCTGTTCCTGCTGGAACAGCCATACCGATTAATTGTTTTTTTATATCCCCCTGAGTAAGATCCATAAAATTAAAAAGGTCTTACAACTACAAGTATTACAATTAAAATGAGAAGAACTGTAGGCACTTCATTGATAATTCTTAGATATTTTGAGGTATAGTCTCTAAAATTATTCTCTAAACTTTTTCTTATTTTACTTAAATACATATGAAATGCGGAGAGAATAAGAACTAATATAATTTTCAAAAAAAGCCATAATTCAAAACCTACATAATGGATGAGGGCTAAACCAAATACCCAAGTCAATATCATTGCTGGGTTCATTATGATTTTTAGCAATTTATATTCCATTTTTTGAAATACACTATTCATTTCAGGATTGGTTATGTTTTCTACATGATAAACAAAGAGTCTTGGTAAATAAAATAACCCAGCAAACCATGATACAAAAGATATGATATGTAAAATTTTTAATAACTCATACATTTTGTTACCATTTAGCCTCCGGGGGCATTGACATTAATATAGCATCAATATTACCACCAGTTTTTAATCCAAATAATGTCCCTCTATCATAAAGCAAATTAAATTCTACGTAACGAGATCTTTTTTTTGAGAGAGCATCTAAGTCATCTTGATTAAAGTTAAATTCTTTTTTTCTTTTTGAGTTTTCAATTACAAAATTAACAAAGAATTGCCCAACATCTTTTATGAATGATAAATCCTTATCAAAGTCTGTATTGATATAATCAAAAAAAATCCCTCCTATACCTCTACTTTCTTTTCGATGCTCTAAATAAAAGTATTCATCACATTGTTTTTTAAATTTTTCATAATAAGTTGAATTATGTTGATCACATGTTCGTTGGAGACCTTGATGAAAATTATCTGTTTCTAATTTTTCAGGTATTGCAGGCGTTAAGTCACAACCACCACCAAACCATTGTTTTCCTTTTGTAGTTATATACCTAGTATTAAAATGAGCTGCTGCAATTTTCGGGTTTTTCATGTGAGCTACGACTGAGATACCACTGGCCCAAAAGCTTGGATCCTCTTCGGTTCCCGGCATTGATTTTCTAAATTCCTCACTAAAATTACCATGCACTGTAGAAATATTTACTCCTACTTTTTCAAATATTTCTCCTTTAAGTAAGGACATCAAACCTCCACCACCACCAGGTCTCTGCCACTCTTTTTCTATAAATTCAGACCCATCAAGCTTTTGTATTGATCCAACCATTTGATTTCGAAGTTCTCGAAACCACTTTTCTGCTTTAGTTTGTTGATTTTTTATTTGATCACTCATACCCACCCATGTAGTTCGTTTTCTATCAACGAAGTGAGTAGGAGTATATGATCTTCTCGATCATTTAGACAAGGAATATATCCAAATTCCTTTCCACCATTTTCCATGAATATTTCTCTATTTTCCTCGTTAAGTTCTTCTATTGTCTCGAGACAATCTGAGGAAAAAGCAGGACTTATAACATGAATGTGGTCTGTACCATTTTTTGCTAAGCTCTCTATAGTTTTATCTGTGTAAGGTTGAAGCCATTCTGCTGGTCCAAATCTAGATTGAAATGTGGTCATATAACTTTCCTCTGGTAAGCCCATGGTCTCTGCCACCAGCCTAGTAGTTTTTCTGCAAAAACAATGATACGGATCCCCTTTATCTAAATATTTTTTTGGAACACCATGATAGCTAAATATAATTTTTTTTGGTTTTGAATTTTTAGTCCAAAATTCTTCAATGCTATTTTTTAGAGCTTTAATATAAAGTTCATTTTCGTAATATCCTCCAATAAAACGAAGAGATGGTACCCAACGCCAACTTTTTAATTCTTCTGCAACAGCATCAAACGTTGAGCCCGTTGTAGCAGCACAATATTGAGGGTATAAAGGTAAAATAATAATACGATCACAATTTTGATTTCTAAGATTATTTAAACCCTTAGAGATGCTAGGATTCCCATAACGCATTCCAATATCAAATACGATATTTTGATATTTCTTATTAATAAATTCTTTTATTTTCGATAATTGGTTTTTTGTGTGTAATAGAAGAGGTGAACCTTCCTCTGTCCAAACAGATTTGTAATTTTTAGCTGACTTCGCTGGTCGAGTATTTAAAACTATTCCATTAAGAATAGGCCACCAAATAGCTTTTGGTGATTCTATGACACGTTCATCTGATAGAAATTGTTTTAGATAAGTCTTTAAAGACGACTTAGTTGGTTCATCTGGTGTTCCTAAATTTGTGATCAAAATACCTGTCTTAAGACCAGAGCCATGAACGTAGAGTTTATTACCTTTAAATGAAGCCATTGAAAAACATTACGATTTTTATGATAACTTAGTTCTTATCTTTTCTATGAATAAATGAACATTAGCCTCAGGAGTAGTTTTTTTTACACCGTGATCGAGGCTAGCAATCCACCCAGATCTATGAGATTGCTCACTCTGTAAGCATTTCTCAATATATTTATCAATATAATCAGAAAAGGATTTAGTGTCCTCCATAGCTAACAAATCATTTGAAAAATTCCCTTGTAAAGATAAATGTGTCTTTGGTAATTCAGTGAAAACCTCCAAATTTGTTCCTAAAACTGTAAGTTTTAAATTTTTTAAATTTTGTAATTTATTAAATTTAGTTTGAGAAATTTCTTTAGTGAAATATCCAATTTTATTTGGATAACTATTTGAAATTTTAACTAAAAAAGGAATAACGAATTCATCAAAATCTTTATCATTTAGTTTATTAGCTTCAGTATCAAATATCATTAACAAATCAATGTCATTTTGTAACTGAATTTGTATATTTTTTTGTATTAACATTTCTAAAACGGGCAGGGTTTGTTGAAATAGTGTTTGTGATACAGGATTATTCCTCGTTGCAAAATGGTATAAGGTTACAGGTCCACCAGTAAATCCAATTAAGGATTTATCATTTGATAGTTCATTTCTAATATGTTTTAGAGATATATTCTGAAAATCTATAAAACTTTCAAATTCATCAATATTAAATTCAGATATCATTTTTGAACTTAAATTTTTTTCAAATATTGGTCCAGGATTAAACTTCAAACTCATACCTAAATAATCTAAAGGAAAAAGAATATCACTAAACAATATTGCAGCATCAAAATCGAATTCAACAATAGGTCCAAGAGTTACCTCACAAGCAAGCTCAGGCTCTTTACATAATTGTTCAAAAGAATATTTTTCTTTTAATTTTCTGTAATGCTGATGATATCGACCAGCCTGTCTCATAAACCAAATTGGAGGAATTTTTTGTTCAACTTTATTTAAGGCATTAAAAAAATTTTTGTTATAGGTATTTTGCAATATCTCTAGCTCCATAAGTAATAATAAAATCTGCTTGAGCTCTTTTGAGTACCGTTAAAGACTCTAGGAGCAAATCAACATAATTGCCAAATTTAGCTTTGCTGAGCATTTGTAGACTAGCATACTCACCACTTACTTGGTACGCGCCTGTGGGAAGGAGTGTCTCCTTTTTTATATCTCTTATTAAATCTATTGAAGTCATTCCAGGCTTAACCATTAAATAATTTGCACCTTGAGCTGCATTACTAATTGAGCTTTTAATCGCCTTTACTTTGTCTTCAACAGGTAATTGATATGATGACCGATCAAATCCCTGAGGTGATGATTTTGCAACTTCTCTAAATGGACCGTAGAAGTGACTTTTAAATTTTGTTGAGTAACTCATTATTTGAGAATTTGAAAAACCATTTTGAACAAATATTTTTCTCAAATATTTAGTCGTATTTTTCATCATGTCACTTGGTGCAATTATATCAGCTCCCGCCTCAAGATATGTATTTGCAGCTAATCCTAAAGAGTAATGTGTCTTATTAAGATCAATTGATTTTTTATGAGTAACTCCACAATGCCCATCAACAGTCATTGAGCATAAGCATGTATCTATAAGTAAAACTATATCTTTTCCAAAATAATTTTTAATTTTTCTTATAACTTCATAGTGAAAGCTAAAATCCTCCGGATGTTTTTGTTTTTTATTTGGAACGATAAAAAGAAGAAAATTATTGATACCTTTTTTTAAATCCTTTTCAATTGTCATAATTATAGATGAAGATGACCAACTCTTATTATCACCTAATCCTTTAATTTCCTTTGAATTTTTTACCTTTTGATCCACAAATAAAGGTTGAATTAAAATTTTCTTTTTAAGAGATTTAGACTGATCAATAGGGAAATAATTTTTAATCATTTAAGTTCAAAATTTTTAAAATCATCATAAGTAAGATATACATTTAATTGATTTTTAGGAATAAATTTAGAAATTTGAAGATACGTTTGACCAGGTCCACACGAATTACGTTTATTTAGTATTTCTGGTCTTAGTTGTATAGCTAATTTAAATGCAGAGAAGCTCATCCAATAAAAACTCTCCGCTACAAACAAATTATCAATCGTATTGTCATTTATCAAAGGGACTAAACTATAGTGTGATATAACAGGGAATTTTTTATTTAGCATATTTCCTTCATATGTAAGTTTATAAGTAGGTTTTTGATTATCTTTATAAAAATTTTCAGTTTCTCGATAATTTTCACCAAAACTATCGAGAGAAGAATTTACAAGAATACCCATTTTACTTATTTTTTTCCAAGAACTAACGCCGGAAGTCATAAGATTTGATACACTTTTCAAAGATTTTAACTCTTTAAATTCTGATCTTGTGGCCAAAACATTTTTATTTTTTACTGTTTTATTAAATTCATGCAAATTTCTCTGAAACATTTGATATTTTGATAAGCTTGAGGGAAATATATTTTTAACTTTTTTAACTTTTTTATTATTTAGATATTTTCTTTCTTTAAAATATTTTTTTATTTGATTATCTTTCCCTTGTGCAAATAAGATTTTTTCATTTAGAATATTTTCAATAGTTACACCTATATCTAAATTGCAACCACCTCCCCATTTGTATAAATATTTTCTCTCTCTTTGACAATCATCTAACGAAGGTAAATGATTAATTTTTTTCAATATTTTTTCTGTTTTTCGATCATCTCTCCTATATTCCAAAGCAATGCATCCTTGTGCTGCCGCACTAGGAAATTCAGAAATTGGTAAAATTATTTTCTCAAACTTTTTAAATTTCAATTTAAAATTTCTATAATCTTTTTTACTAATTTTTTCTCCATATTTAAAAATTCTATCTATAGCAGCTTTAGCCATAAATACCCCGTCCTCTTTTGAGGAATTTAATATTTTTTCCAGCCTAGATGGTACGTTCCCCCTAATATCGAATGGCTTCAATTCTTCAAAGGGTAAAAACTTTCTTAATTTTTTTAAATAATATTTTCTTCTAGGGGAGGATGTCCCTATAACTAATTTTTTTTTATTTAATGAAGTCTTTTTAATAAGAATAACATCTCTTGGATCATCTCTTTTGAGACAAATAAAAGAGGTCCTATTAAGATTTTTAACAGGAAGATCTTTGAATGAATGAACTACCACATCTGCATCTTTTAAGATTAATTTTTTTGAGAGTGAATTTGTAAATATTCCAAATCCATGTTGTTCCCAAGCTTTAGCTGACATGTCCGTGTCACCAACGCTTGATGAGTAATGCGTATCAATTATATTTTTTTGTATTTTATTAATTTCTATTTCCGCAATGTGAGTCTGAATTTTAGCGAGAAAACTTTTTCTTGATAATAAAACAATCTTTTTCATAACCATTGATGACATTAAGAAATAACAAATAATCAACGCTAATACAATTTAAGCGAGACTTATTGGTCAATATGTACTTATTACAAAAATATGTTATAGCTAAATAACGTTTGAAATTATGACACAAAAAGCAGTTTTAATTGTCGGAGCAGGATCAGGTTTAAGTGCTTCTTTGGCTAGAGCATTTAATTCAAAGGGGATGAAAATCGTACTTGCTGCCAGAAACATAGACAAACTTGACAGTTTAAAAAAAGAGACCGACGCTTTAGTCTTTAAGTGTGATTCAACGGAAAATAAAAGTGTTCAAAATTTATTTTTGCAGACTGACTCAATTATAGGCACTCCAGAAATTGTAATCTATAATCCATCTCTTAGAATTGTAAAACCTTTTATTGAATACGATCCTGATGAAATGCTTCAATCAATAAAAGTAAATAGTTATGGGGCTTTTCTAGTAGCGCATGAATCAGTAAAAAGGATGTTAAAAATAGGGAAAGGTAATATTTTTTTCACTGGATCATCTGCAAGTGTAAAGGGTTTTGCCAAATCTGCATCTTTTGCTATGGGAAAGTTTGGTTTGAGAGGCTTAGCACAATCTTTGGCAAGAGAGCTGCATCCACAAAATATTCATATAGGTCATTTCGTTATAGATGGAGGAATAGGCAAAGAACCAGTTGGAAATTATCAAATGATACACCCTGATGAAATTGCAAAACAATACCTAAATTTTTATTTACAGGATAAAAAAGCTTGGTCATGGGAAATTGAAATTAGAACAAACACTGAAAAATTTTAGAAGAACACCTTGGAAATCGGTATAGACAGTTTTGCAGATAAAAGAGAGGGCTCAGATAGTGTTAAAGCCATTAATAATGTTATTGATAGAATTATTTTTGCAGATGAAGTTGGATTAAATTCATTTGGGATAGGAGAGCATCATAGAAAAGAATTTTTAGACTCAGCACCATTTATGATATTATCTGCAGCTGCAGCACAAACAAAAAATATTAAGCTAATAAGTGCTGTAACTGTTTTAAGCGCAGCAGATCCTGTTCGTGTATTTCAAAACTTGTCTACTCTTGATCTGATTTCTGGAGGTAGAGCAGAAATGGTAGCTGGAAGAGGATCATTTTCTGAAGCCTTTCCATTGTTTGGTTTGGATTTCAAAGATTATGATGAACTGTTTATTGAAAAGCTCGGTTTGCTTTTAAAAATTAGAGAAAATGAATTTGTTAGTTGGTCTGGTAAATTTAGACCTTCGATAAATAATTTACCTATTTATCCAAGGCCCATTCAAAACCCTGTCCCAATTTGGTTAGGTGTTGGTGGCACACCTCAATCTTTTGCAAGAGCAGGTTCAATGGGCTTACCTCTAATGATTGCTATTATTGGAGGCAATACTCATCGCTTTAGGCCTTTGGTAGATATTTATCGACAGGCGGGTAAAGAAGCAGGACACCCCCCAGAAAAACTCTCCGTAGGTCTTCATTCACTGGGATATGTCGCAAATAGTATAGATGAAGCAATAGATTTGTATTATGAGGGTTATCATAAAATGTTCACAAAAATTGGAAAAGAAAGAGGTTGGGGCCCTGTGACGAGAGACCAATTTGACAATCAAATTGGTCCATTAGGAGCTATAGTTTTAGGCGATCCTAATCAGGTCGCTGAAAAGATAATCAGACATAGTCAAGCCCTTGGAGGTATTGATAGATTCCAATTTCAAATGGATATAGCTGATATTACCCATGAAAATTTAATCAAATCTATTGAACTGATTGGCAAAGAAGTAATTCCTAGGATAAATAGGACAAAAAGCCTCTAATTAGAGGCTTTATGCGTCTTTATTGCAGTATCTTTTAAATTAGTAAAAAATAAATTAATAATTGTGAAAAATCATAATTGGAAATCTAATTATTTAAGCACCCTTCAATCTGAAATTGATAAAATTAAGGATGAAGGCCACTACAGAGTATTTAACAACATAGAAAGAAAAGCTGGACAGTATCCCAAAGCTACAAGACATAGTAATGGTCAAACCGAAGAGATTGATGTCTGGTGTTCAAATGATTACTTAGGCATGAGCCAGAACAAAGAAGTTATTTCCGCAATGCAATCTGCTGCTGAAAAGTTAGGAGCGGGAAGCGGAGGAACAAGGAATATATCAGGTACTACTAATTTCCATATTCAACTCGAAAAAGAAATTGCACTCTTACATAAAAAAGAAAGAGCTCTAGCATTTAATTCTGGATATAGTGCTAATGAGTCTGCACTAAAGTCTATTATATCTGCTTTTGATAATTGTTTAGTTTTAAGTGATGAACTAAATCACGCATCACTTATAGAAGGAATACGTACAAGTAAAAAAGAAAAAGCTATTTATCGTCATAATGATGTAAAACACTTAAAGGACATTTTAAAGGGAGTAGATTTTTCTCGACCAAAAATTATCGTCTTGGAGTCTGTCTATTCAATGGAAGCTGATTTTGCACCACTAGAAGACATTATTCAGGTTGCTCAGGACAATGGAGCATTAATATACTTAGATGAAGTTCACGCTGTAGGTTTGTACGGTCCCAACGCAGCAGGTGTAGCAGATCAAAAAGGATTATCTGAGCATATTGATATTATCAATGGAACATTGGCAAAAGCATTTGGTCTAGCTGGAGGTTACATAGCCTCGACTGAGACAATAATTGATTTTGTTAGAAGCTTTTCAAAAGGATTTATTTTCACAACATCCATGTGCCCAGCAGTAGCTGCTGGAAGTCTAGAGAGCATTAGACAAGTAAAGAAAAACGATGAAATTCGATCTTCATTCTTTGAGAATGTTGATTTTGTTAAAAAAGAACTAAGAACCGCAGGTATTCCTTTTTTAGACTCAGGTTCACATATAATCCCAGTATTAATTGGAGATAGCAAATTATGCAAAGAGATTAGTGATTTTCTTTTAAATGAGCACCAGGTTTATGTTCAGCCTATTAATTATCCAACAGTCCCAAAAGGAACTGAGAGAATAAGAATAACTCCTACTCCATGTCATGACCCAGAGTCTACCGAAAAATTTGTAGAAGCTTTGAAAGATGCTTGGTTTAAATTTATGCCTCAGTTAGTTAAATTTGAAAATCAATTTACTAATAAAATCAAAGTAATTTAATCACCTTATTTGATCAATCTATACATTTGTTATAAAACATACTAATGAGAGTCATTGCGTTTTATAGTTTCTTTAACGTATCCAATCCCAGATTATTAAAAGAAAGGTTAAATTTACACTTTCTTTTAAAACAAATAAAAGGTTCGATTATTGTCAGTGAGGAAGGTTTAAATGGTACAATAGCAGTCTCTTCAAAATTAGAAAAAAAAATTATCGACTATTTAATGTCTTTAGGGGTCACTAAAGAAAATATAAAAATATCAGACTTTAATGGCCAAAGAATTTTTAACGAGTTTAAAATTAAACTTAAAAAGGAAATAGTTACATCTGATTTTGGATTAAAAATTTCAGACATAAAAAAATCTAAGTTTATTGAACCAAGTGATTGGGATAAATTTGCCAATGATAAAAACGTAGAAATTCTTGATACAAGAAATGATTATGAATTTAAAATTGGCCATTATAAAAATGCTATCAACCCTAAAATTGAAACATTTAAAGATTTCAAAAATTATATAAAGAATAACAAAGAAAAATTTCAGAATAAAAAAGTTGGTATTTATTGTACAGGTGGTATTAGATGTGAAAAAGCAGGACCTTTAATGGAAAAATATGGTATTGAGACATATCAACTTAAAGGAGGAATATTAAAATATTTTGAAACCACATCTGCTGACTCATGGAAGGGTGAGTGCTTTGTTTTTGACTACAGAGTATCTTTGAACAAGCAACTTTCTCAAGGTACGAGTAAGCTTTGTTACGGGTGTAACATGCCTTTAACTCCAAGAGAGAGAAAATCTCCTAAATATGAGGAGGGATATTCATGTTCCATCTGTTTTGATAATATGACAGAAAAAAAGAGACGTTCTCTCAAAGATAAGCGAGAACATTGGAAAAAAGTTCTTTAATTTCATTAAATATCAATGTTGACCAAATTCAAAATTAGTTTAGTTTACGCCAATGGCTAAAAAGTCTACATACCAACTTAAACAGTTAATACCTGAAGAAAAACCCGAAACTGGTACAAAATATATTGTACGTAAACCCACTAAAGGATTGAAAGTTTCTGACAAACTTCGCCAGAGAAAGTATGACCCTGTTTTGAAACAGCATGTTTGGTTTGTAGAAAAGAAAATGCCTCCTCATAGTAAATAATTTTGTTATTATTTTATCATCGAAAATAGAACTTTATATTGGCTGAGAAGAGACTTTAGGATTACTGATAATCCTTGTCTGGAATTTATATCAAAACAAAAATCCCCAGCATTACTTGTTTATATTTATGATGACATTGAAAAGAAAGCCACTGGAGATGCTGGTCAATGGTGGTTAAACAAGACTCTTCATTTGCACTCCAAGAATTTAGAACAAAAATTTAATGTAAAGCTTATTATAACTGATGGTGAAGCGAAAAAAAATCTCTCACACCTAATTGAAAAATACAAAATTTCATCATTAATTTGGAATAGGCTCTACTCAGACCAATCTATTAAAAGAGACACTGAGATAAAGAGTTTTTTTAAAAATAAAAATATTCATGTTGAAACTTTTAATTCACACTTACTTAATGAGCCTTGGGAAGTACAAAATAACTCTGGTCAGTTCTTTAAAGTTTTTACTCCTTATTGGAAAACTGCTTTTAAAGTTTATTTGAACAAGAAATTTTCTTACCAAAAAAATACATTAATCAAATCATTTAAACACAATGAAAAAACTAAAATCAATTTTTTATCTAATAGAAGTTGGTATGAGAAGTTTAATAATTATTGGAGTCCAGGAGAGGATGCAGCTTTGAAAAAAATTGAGACTTACATTTCTTCTCATATAGATAAATATGATGTAAATAGAAATAGGCCTGATTTTGATCAAACATCAAGAATATCTCCTCACTTAAGATTTGGAGAGATATCCCCGCGGGTAATAATTGAAAAAATCCAAAATTCAAAAAAATCTAATAATGCTGTAAATACTTATTTATCAGAAATTGGCTGGCGAGAATTTTCTTATTCATTGTTGTATTATTCTGAAGATTTATCAACTAAACCGATTAACCCTAAATTTAAAAAATTCCCATGGAGAAGTAGCAAAAAAGATTTTGCTCTTTGGACTGAGGGTAAAACAGGCATACCTCTTGTAGACGCTGCAATGAGTCAAATTTATGAAGAGGGATGGATGCATAATAGGCTTAGAATGGTTGTTGGAAGTTTTCTTGTGAAAAATTTATTATTAAACTGGACATTAGGTGAGCGGTATTTTCAAAAAAGTTTACTAGATTATGATGAAGCTAGTAACGCAGCTGGATGGCAGTGGATAGCAGGCTGTGGCGCAGATGCTTCCCCATATTTTCGTGTATTTAATCCTGTGCTTCAGTCAGAAAAGTTCGATCCACAGGCTCAATTTATCTTGAAGTATATTCCACAATTAAAAATATTTAATTCATCAAAAACAGTATTTGAGCCATATTTAGATAAAAAATTATTACATAGTTTAGTCAAAGAAAAAAAATATGTTAATCCAATCGTTGATTTGAAAGAGTCTCGCAATAGAGCACTTGATGCTTATCAACAAACAAAATCATAATTTGAAAAAAAGCGTAGCTATAATTGGATCTGGTATAGCGGGATTATCTACAGCATATTTTTCACAAGAATATTTTGATGTAACACTATTTGAGAAAAATGATTATTTAGGTGGGCATGCAAATACAAGAGAAATCAAAGATAGTAACGGTAATACTATACCAATAGATACAGGTTTTATTGTCTACAATGAACTGACATACCCAAATTTAACAAAATTTTTTGATCTTCTCAAAGTCGAAACTGTTAATAGCAATATGTCCTTTAGTTTTCTTAATGAGGAAAACAAATTCGAGTACGGGGGAGGAAGTTTAAGTGCATTATTTGCAGATCGTAAAAATTTTTTTAATTTAAAATTCTACAAAATGTTAAAAGACATCATTATTTTTTATAAAGTTTATCAAAAAAAAAATATTACATCAGATATTTCAATCAGAGATTTTCTTAAAACAAAAAATTACTCTGATGAATTTATTAATTTCCATCTTGTTCCTTTAATTTCAAGTATTTGGTCAACTCCCGATCAAGACTCTCTTAATCAGCCATTAAAAAGTATTATTAATTTTTTTCAAAATCACAAATTGTTTAATTTCACGGATAGACCACAATGGAAAACAATAAGAAATGGTTCTAAGCAATATATCAATTTATTAATTAAATCTGCAAAATTTAAAATCAAAAAGTCATGTAGAATTCAAAAAATTTCAAGAAATGACAAGATTGAAATTTTCTTTGAAGGAAAAAAATCTGTTTTTGACATTATAATATTTGCATGTCCTCCCAACCATTTTTTTCCTCTTTTAGATAAAATACATCAGAAAGAGCATGAAGTTTTAAATGAATTTGATTTTCAAAAAAATTTAGCACAATTACATCAAAATGACTCTCTTATGCCAACTCATTTAAAAGCTTGGTCAAGTTGGAATTTTCATACGAATTTAAATAATAAATGTACTTTGAGTTATTGGATGAATAAATTGCAACCACTAGAAACTAATGACAATTTCTTTGTCTCTCTAAATCAGGATCAAAATCAGAGTCACTATCAAACAATTTACGAACATCCAATATTCTCGCCTAAAACTCTAAATGCTCAAAAAAATATTTCACAAATTCAAGGCTATAAGAATTCTTATTATGTTGGTAGTTATCTTGGCTATGGTTTTCATGAAGACGGTATTCAATCTGCTATAAAAGTTTGTAAAAGGTTAAATATAGATTTAAAGGAGTTTAAAAATGCGGATACATCAAGAGTGCAATGGAATTAATTTCTTCTAATAGTTTCGGAATAGGTAAAATAATTCATAAAAGAACAAGGGATACTGATAATTTTTTTCAATATAATGCACCTTACTTAAGTATAAATCTAAGTAACACAACAAACATCCATCCATTTATATCTCTAAATAGATTTAACTTTTTTTCAATTTTTTATAAACAGCACGGATTTAGAAATAAAAAAAAGAATTTATATGATTTTGCAAAAAATGTTGCTGAAAAACACAATATTGATTTTAATAGTATTCAATTTATATGTATCCCATCAATTTTTGGTTATTCTTTTAACCCTATTAGCTTTTATTTATATCTTGATAGTAAAAATAAAGTTAAGTCGATCATATATGAAGTGAAAAATACATTTGGAGACCAAGTTCATTATTTAACTTTGAACAAATTTAAAGATAAAGAGTTTAAAAAAAATATGTATGTGTCACCATTTATTGAAATGGACTGCACTTATAAGATTTCTTCAAAAAATAAAAGAAAAAACCATTTTTTTTGTAATATAAATCAATTTAACCTTAAAAAGGAGCAAATATTTTATGCCTCTATAGATTTAAATTTAAAAGAAATAACTTTCTATAATTTTATTTTGTTTTTAATTTTAAATATTTTTGGGAGTGTAAAAACAATCACTCTTATTCACTATCAGGCAATCAAGCTTTTTTTAAAAAAAAGTAAATTCTTTAAATATTCCAATAGAATAAAAGATAATCTATACTTAGATTAGATAAAATTAGGTAAAATCTTGTTGATTGATAGATATATAAAAAAAGTTTGTTCTAAAATCAGATATGGATCTTTGACTTTAAATGTTAAGGGTAAATCTTATGAGTTTTATGGTGAATTAGAGGGTCCTTCAGTGCATTTAACAATTAGTCGTATCTCTATGATATGGGATTTGTATTTTCGTGGTTCAGTCGGGCTTGGTGAAGCTTATATAAAAAAGAAATTTGAAGCAGACGATTTAAGTAAATTCTTAGAATTTGGTGCACTAAATGAAAGAGCTTTTGGTAACGAAATGAGTGGATCTATGTTTTACAGATTTTTATCAAAAAAATATATGAATAAAACTAAAAACTCATTATTTCAGAGTAAAAAAAATATTCATGCTCACTATGATCTTGGTAATGACTTCTATTTGGAGTGGCTGGATGATACTTTAACTTATTCCTCAGGTTTTTTTAAAACAGGCTTGGAAACGTTATCTGAGGCACAAAAAAATAAATTTGAAAGTCTTATTGAGGGTAATGAGCCTAGACCTGGCGATCATGTTTTAGAAATTGGTTCTGGATGGGGAAGTTTTGCTTTTTATTTAATTTCAAAATTCCCTGATATCAAAATCGATACTTTAACTATCTCAAAAGAGCAATACGAATTTGTAAAAACAAAAATTAGAGAACATCATTTAGAAAATAAGCTAAATGTCATATATAAAGATTACAGAGAACATCAAGGAGAATATTCTAGAATCTACTCCATTGAAATGTTTGAGGCTGTTGGAATACAATATTGGCAAACTTATTTTGAAAAAATTAAAGACTTGTTAAAACCATCGGGAGTCTTTTCAATGCAAACTATTGTAATCTTTGAAGATTTCTTTGAGAGGTATACTCGAAAAATTGATTTTATTCAAAAATATATATTTCCTGGTGGAATGTTACCATCAGTAAAAGCTTTAGAAAAAATAGCTAACCAAAAAAAATTTGACTTCCAAATTAAAAATCAAATGGCGGATAGTTATTATCAAACCCTTGAGATGTGGAGAAAAAATTTTAACAATAAATGGGATATAATAAAAAATTTAGGTTACTCTGAAGATTTCAAAAGAATGTGGAATTTTTACTTATCATATTGTTCAGGAGGTTTTAAGGCAAAAACCATTGATGTATATCAAATAGATTTTATCAATAAGTAAATTAAATCTGTTAAAGATCTACTTTCATCAATGAGCGTATTGATTGTGTGTATGAGAAATGTATTAATAGCGAGTATTTTATTAATATTTGTCAGTGGGTGCAATAACATGAAACTTGAAGACTTTGCCAACAAAAAACCAATATTTAAAATAGAAGAGTATTTTTTAGGAAAAACAACAGCTAGTGGTCTTTTTATTGATAGACTTGGAAAGGTAAGGAGACAATTTACTGTTGAAATGGAGGGTATACAACAGGAAGATAATTTTATTTTAAACGAGACCTTCCTCTATGATGATGGAGAGGAAGAATTCAGAAGATGGGAAATAAAAAAAACTGGTGAAAATACTTATGAAGGAATTTCTGATGATATTATAGGTGTAGCTTTAGGTGAAAGTTCAGGTAATGCTTTAAATTGGCATTACACTTTAAAACTTAAGTATGGTGATGGAATAATGAATGTTAAATTTGATGATTGGATGATTATGCAAGATGAAAAAAATGTATTCAACAAAGCTACTATGAAAAAATTTGGTATAAGATTAGGAGATGTTTATTTATTCTTCACTAAGCAGTAGTAGACTGCAATTTTTCTGCCTTTTCTTTTGCTTTTCTCTCGCGTTCTGCTTTTCGCTGACCTTTTTCAACTAGTGCTTCGAGTTCTTCATAAGTACATAAACCAAGATCGGTGGGGTTTCTAAATTCTGTAATTGGTTGAGATTGATTACCAGCCCTGATATTAGCAACAGTAGGCTTAGTAGAACTTGTAAGTTTAGCTATTTGTGTATCTGTTAGTATTTGTCCATACTCACGAATTAGCCAAGCTATAGCTTTAGGTCTTTCTTGTCTTACTGATAACGGTAGGTATTTTTTTGTTTTAACGCTCGATTGAATGGACTCAGATTTTTTATTTTGCAATTGAAGTTCAAGTGAATGATCTCCCTCACAACGTTTAATCTCATCCATAGTTAATTGACCACTGGCTATAGGGTTTAATCCTTGCATACGATAAGCGTCCTCACCATCTGCAATACTTTGAACTTCTAGCTCATGTAATTGACAGAATTGAGATATCTGGGAAAAACTTAAAGCAGTATTGTCTACCAACCATACGGCCGTAGCTAAGGGCATTAAAGGTTTATTGTCAGACATGGTCTTGTTAAAATATTAAATATTAAATGACTTATATTTATTTTTAAAACGTGCAACTCTTCCACCTGAGTCAACCATTTTTCCAGATCCTTGATTCCAAGCTGGATGAGATAAAGGGTCAATTTCAAGCTTCATAGTATCGCCAGCTTTACCCCAAGTAGATCTAGTCTTATATGTTGATCCGTCAGTACGTTCTACAGTAATTTCATGGTAATCAGGATGTATTTTTTGTTTCATGGTTATGAGAAAATAGAGATCAAAGGTTAAAAAATCAAGTAAATATTTATAGGCTTTTCAGCAATTCGCCGCTAATGGCTGCACTAGAGGCTATTAAACTTTCATCATTTAAGGGATCAAAAACATTACCTTTTTCATTTAGACATATCCCACCAGCCTCATTTACTAAAATAATACCTGCTACGATATCCCAAAGATTTAATCTTAATGACCAAAATCCATCAAATTTTCCTGATGCCACATTCGCTAAATCAAGAGCTGAAGAACCAAGTATTCTGACACTTGTTTTCCTTTGAAGCGATCCTATTTGAGCAATTCCTTTTTCAAGAATATCTTCATGCTTGATTTGCACACCAGATGTAAACATACATCCATCTAACTTATCTCTTTGGGAAACCCTGAGCCTTTGGTTGTTAATCCAAGATCCAGAACCCTTATGAGCCCAAAATAATTCATTTAAAATTGGGTTATATGTAACACCAGCAATAATCTCTCCTTTTTGCATCAATCCAATGGTTACTGCAAAGTAACCATTTCCGTGTATGAAATTTTTTGTTCCGTCAAGTGGGTCTGAGATAAACACAGGAGTATCACCTTTAAGTTTATATAAATCTTCAGCACCAAAAGTCTCCTCGTCAATTTGAAGAAAATCAGGCCTATCTTTTCCCAAAGTATAACTGATAGTTTCAGATGCTCTTATGTCTGCAGAGGATACAAAGTCATTTTTATCTTTTTTAGAAATTTGAAGTTTCTCAAGCTCTCCAAAATCTCTTATTAAAGATTTAGCAGCATTCCTACATGCCTTTTCCATTACAACAATTACTGGTGGGACAATAGACATAGAAAAAATTATTTTGCTTTTTCTATATAAGTTAATTCAGATGTGTTTATTCTAATTTTGTCACCCGTTTCAATATGAGGTGGAACAGTAACTCTTACACCGTTAGTTAACAATGCTGGTTTATATGATGAAGATGCTGTTTGTCCCTTAACAACTGCCTCTGTTTCAGCTATTTGTACAGTAAGACTCTCAGGTGGATTAACATTCATTGGTTTTTCATCATAAAACTCAATAGAGACTTCCATTCCATCTTCAAGAAATTTTGCTGTATTTTCATTCACTTGACTAATATTCATAACTATTTGCTCATAGGTTTGGTTATTCATAAAAGTAAAATCCTCTCCATTACGAAATAAAAATTGATGATCTATCTCTTCAGCACGAATTTTTTCAAGAGACTCTGAACTTCTAAATCTCTCATTTAATTTTGACTGGTTTGAAATATTTTTCAACTCAGCTTGAATGTATGCCCCACCTTTTCCAGGTTGTGTATGGGATAATTTAGCGACTTTCCAAAGCGAATTATTATGCTCAATTATATTTCCTATCTTTAAGTCATTAGCATTAATTTTCATTTAGATTTATAAATTTGAATCATTTGCTCTAATAAAGCCAACGCATCTACTCTCGATCTTTGAAAACAATTTCTTCCAATAATTGAGCCGTTTCCATCTCCCTGGTGAATTGCAAGCACTTCATCCATTAAAGCTTGATCATCTTTTGCATCACCTCCTGAAAATACCACTAAGCGTTTTCCATCAAATGCAACTTTTTTGATATGAGCCACACGATCCTTTAAAGTGCTTATAGGTATGTTATTATCTTCAAATGCTTTTTTAGTTGGATCTTCTTCTAAAAAATCACTAGGTAGTTTTACTTTAATAATATTTGCACCCAGTAGAGCAGACATGTGTGCTGCATATGAAATTATATTCATTGCCGTTTCGCCTTTTTTGCTAATCTTTGAACCTCTCGCGTAAGCCCATAAAACAACAGCAAGTCCTTTTTCTTTGGCCTCGAAACTAAGTCTTTTAAATTCTTCCATTAATTCAAAATTATGATCAGACCCAGGATAAATCGTAAAACCTATCGCAGCACATCCTAATTTTAATGCATCATTTACACTCCCAGTAACAGCTTGATCAAGAGATGTTGCAAGAGTATTAGAACTATTAATTTTTAATATAGTTGGAATTTGACCATTATAATTCCCAGAACTCATTTGCAGTAAACCAAGAGGAGCAGCATAGGCAGATAAACCAGAATCTATTGCAAGTTGGTGATGATAGTTTGGATCGTATGCTGGGGGATTTACAGCAAAACTTCTATCGGGCCCGTGTTCAAAGCCTTGATCGACAGGTAAAATTATCATTCTTCCAGTTCCGCCTAACTTTCCATGTCCCAAAATTTTCATAAGGTTTGATCTCACTCCAATATTTTCGTGAGTGTAGTTTGATATAATTTTTCTTGTAATATTTGTAACTTTCATAATAGCTCCTATAAATTACACACTTGAGCGGTTGTCTCAAGCATTCTATTTGAAAATCCCCACTCGTTATCATACCAAGTCAATACTCTACCAAAATTATCTGACACCGTTGTTGTTTCACTTAAATCTAAAATAGAACTCCTTGCGTCATGATTATAATCACTTGATACTTTAGGGTCTGTATTCACTCCTAAAATACCTTTAAGAGGGCCATTTGCATACTCTTGAAATTTATTATTTAAATTTTCAATTGTGATATTTTTTTTCGTGTTAAATTTAAAATCTACTAGAGATACATTTGGCGTTGGAACTCTTATAGCTGTGCCATCTAATTTTCCATTTAAATGAGGAAGGACGAGACCGACAGCTTTTGCTGCACCTGTGCTTGTTGGTATAATGTTAGTTGATGCTGCTCTTGCTCTTCTAAGATCTTTATGAAACGTGTCTACTGTATTTTGATCTCCTGTAAAAGAGTGAATAGTTGTCATATATCCATTTTCAATTCCGAACTCTTTATCAATTACAAAAGCTACAGGAGCCAGACAATTAGTTGTACACGAGGCATTAGAGATTATTTGATGATCTATATTAATATTTTTGTTATTAACTCCTTGCACAACCGTTATATCAGCACCAGAACATGGAGCAGAAACTATAACTTTACTTGCTCCGCTTTCGATATGAGACATTGCCTTTTCTTTAGATGCAAAAACACCTGTGCACTCTAAAATAATGTCGACTTTCTTATCTTTCCATTTCAAATCAATAGGGTTTTTCTCAGATGTAACAGTAACTGTATTTTCCCCTATTGAAAATTGTTCATTGGAGATTTTATTAATTTCTTTTTTTAGAGATCCATGAATACTATCATATTTAAGTAGGTGAATATTTGAGTCAATATCAGCCAAGTCGTTTATATAGCTTATCTCATATTGATTACTAAATTCATTTAATCTCTCCAAAAATGCTCTATAAACAAGCCTACCTATTCTACCAAAACCATTAATAGCTACTTTTTTTTTCATTTTGTCTTTATTTTCTTTATTATTTTATTAGATACGGTTTCTGTTGTTAAACCAAATTTTCTAAAAACTTCATTCCCAGGTGCACTAGCACCAAAATTATCTAATCCAAATATATTTTCATATTTTGTGTACTTATTCCAATACATTGTTGATCCAGCTTCAATTACAAAAGTTTCACTAGATTTTGATTTTAATAAATTATTTTTAAAAGTTTTTGATTGTTTTTCAAAAACAGAAGTTGATGGCATTGAAATGACTTTTGCAATAATACCATCGCCTCTAATTTTTACAGCTACGTTGACAGCTAAAGACACTTCTGAACCAGTAGCTATAATAGTAATATTATTATTATTTTTTGGACCATATATTACGTAAGCACCTTTAAATTTTTTTGAGTCTAATTTTTTATTTGATATTTGTGGCAGATTTTGCCTTGAAAGACAGATAAATGAAGGTGCATCATTAATTTTTAAAGCCTCTCTCCAACATACAATTGTTTCCTTAAGATCGCAGGGTCTAAATACATAACTATTTGGTATGAGTCTTAACATATTAATTTGTTCAATAGGTTGATGAGTAGGACCATCTTCACCTAATCCAATAGAGTCGTGTGTGAAAACTTGTATAGGATTAATTTTCATTAGTGCAGCTAAACGAAGACTTGGCTTCATATAATCAGCAAAGCTCAAAAAAGTTCCTGAATATGTTTTGTAAATTTTGGTAGCGGCAATACCATTCATTATTGCTGCCATACCATGCTCTCTTACACCATAATGGATATATTGTCCCGTTGTGTTCATGCTATCCATAACAGACATTTCTTTACCTTTGGTATTATTGGAGCCAGTTAAGTCTGCAGAACCTCCGAGTATCGGATGATCTTCTTTGAAATAATTTAATACTGCTTCAGAGGATTTTCTAGTAGCCTGATCAGACTTAAAATATTTCAAATCTGTTTCTATTTTACTAAATAATTTATCTATGTCTTTATTTGAAATATTTGTGTGAGATATTGATTTAGTTTTTTTGTATATTTGTATATTTTTGGTGGATGAATTTCGCCAAACCTTTAAAAGTTTATCTGGAATTTGAAAAGGTTTTTCATTCCAAGATAATTTACTTCTAGTTAATTTCACTTCCTCTGAACCTAAGGGCGAGCCGTGTGATGATGCTTTTGCAGACTTATTTGGAGAACCAAATCCAATTGTTGTTTTGAAATTTAGCAAACAGGGGACTTTTGATACTTGTGCTTTTTTTAAAAGTTTATAAATATTTTTATGATCATGACCTCTTCCACTATGTACCTCCCAATTTACTGATTTAAATCTAAGGTTTGTGTTATCACTAAAAGCCAGGTCTGTAGATCCATCGATACTAATGTTGTTGTTATCGTATATTAGTATTAAATTATTAAGTTTTAAGTGCCCAGCTAGACTTATTGCCTCTTGGCTAATTCCTTCCATTAAACAGCCATCACCACAAAAAACATATACCTTTGGGGCTTTAGATAATTTTTTCTCTTTTGAGAGCTTTTTAAGGGCTATGGCCATTCCTACTGCATTCGAAATTCCTTGCCCAAGAGGACCAGTCGTTATTTCTATTCCAGCATCTGGTTCATATTCAGGATGTCCCGCTGTAATGTAGCCCAATTGTCTAAAATTTTTAATTTGAGAAATTGTCATTTTTTTATAACCGGTGAGGTATAAAAGTGAGTAAAGCAACATCGAACCATGCCCATTAGATAAAACGAATCGATCTCTGAGTAACCAGTTTGGATCTTTGGGATTATGAATAAGAAAATCGTGAAAGAGGACTGTGGCAATGTCAGCCATTCCCATCGGCATACCAGGATGACCAGATTTTGCTTTTTCTACCGCATCAATTGATAAAAATCTGATACAGTTTGCTAATTTAGTATAATTTTTCAATGGAATAACTTTTCTTAATAACTAATAATTAAAGTATGAACGAATTTCAACAACAAATACTTCAAAAAATTGAGCAAATTGCATCAAAACTTCAGAATTATAAAATTAATAACGAAGAACTAATAAATGAGAAACAAGAATTAAAAGCCAAGATAGAATATTTAGAAAGAAGAGAGTCAGAATTAGTAACCGAATTAGAAAATAACAAACTTGAGTTATCTGAAAAATCTCAACTTATTGATCAAGCAACTAATAAAATTGAGGAATTACTGGGTTCAATAGACATAGATGGCTAATTTAACTCTAACAATTGGAGGAAGACCACTAAAAATACAATGTTCAGATGATAATGTTGAAACAGTAAAAGAGATCGCTTCTTCAATTAGTAAACTCATAGATGATGAGAAGAAAGAGAATGTGCCTTTTTTAACATCTACACTTATTGCCTATCTTAAATCCATGGAAGATGTTTTGAAAAAAGAAAAAATATTGCAAGATTCTTTAAATAAGAAATTATTTTATGAGAGTCGTATTCAAGAATTACAGAATGAAAATAATCATCTAAAATCTGACATTGAGCAAATTTTCAAAAAACTAAATGATAATATAATCATTGAATAAAAAACAAATTCGAAAACATCACCTGGAACTAAGAATGCAACTAAGCACTTCGGATTTAGATATTTTTTCCAATAAAATAAATTCAAAAATAATAGATTTAATTGAAAAAATTAATCCAAATAGTTCTGTTGGCTTATTTTATCCATATAAAAATGAGGTAGATGTATTGAGAATTTCTGATGATTTAATAAATAAAAATATCAAATGTTCACTTCCCAAAGTAATATCAAAAGGATCCTCTTTAAAGTACTTTGAATATAACCCTCATAGTCCAAATTTGGAAAAAGGTTTTGGCGGTATAATGGAACCTAAGGGTGAAAAGACATTAGATCCTGATATAATTATTGCATCATGCTCTGCATTTAATGAAAAAGGTTTTAGGGTAGGCTATGGAGGAGGTTTTTTTGATAGAACTATTGAAGAATTGAAAAAAAAAGGAAATTTAATAACTATTTTAGCTGCTTTTGAAATTCAAAAAACCAACTACAATTTTCAGGAGAGTTTTGACCAAAAAGTAGATTATATTTGTTCAGAACAAAAAATCTATTCTTTATGAATTTTTTAGTGATAGGAGATGTTGTTGGTAGATCAGGTAGAACAGCTCTAAAAGAAAATTTAAAAAAGATTCAAGATCAATTCAAAATTAGCTTTACAATAATTAATGCTGAAAATTCTGCTGGTGGTTATGGAATTACAGGAAAAATTTACGAAGAGCTTATAAGTTGGGGGGCTGACGCTATCACTTTAGGAAATCATGCTTGGAAACAAAAAGAGATCATAGAATATATGGATCAAAATCCAGATCATAATATTATCAGACCTTTAAATTTCGAAGTTGGATCTCCTGGTAGGGGTTTTAAAATTTTTACTCATAAAAATGGAAAAAGAATATTGGTAAGCCAAGTTCATGGTCAAACATTCATTGACCTTCCCTTAAGTAACCCTTTTCATTCTATTGATACACAACTTTTATCCATAATTAATGACCATGAAATAGATTATTCATTTTTAGAGGTACATGCTGAGGTAACATCTGAAAAAAATGGTATAGCCCAAAATTATGATGGAAAATTCACAGCCATATATGGTACTCATGTTCATATACCAACCTCAGACGCTAGGGTATTAGAAAAAGGCACTTGTTTTCAAACTGATATTGGCATGACAGGAGATTATAATTCTGTTATTGGTATGAAAAAAGAAAGCGCTATCAAAAGAATGAGAACCGGATCAAACTCACATAGATTAGAACCCGCAGAGGGATTAGCTACTATTTCTGGAGCAGTTATAACTACAAAAGAGGGAGACACGAATTCAATTCAATCTATTCAAATAGGTGGCGTTTTGAATAGTAATTTATTATCTTAGCTCATGGCAGGACATTCAAAATTTAAAAATATTCAATATCGTAAAGGTGCTCAAGACAAAAAAAGAGCAAAACAATTTGCAAAAATAGGAAGAGAAATTCAAATAGCCGTGAAGATTGGAGGAACTGACCCAGAGTCCAATCCAAGATTGAGACTAGCAATAACAAATGCTCGAAGTGTAAATATGCCAAAGGATAATGTAGATAGAGCTATTAATAAAAATAATATTGAAGCTTCTGATTATTCAGAAGTTCGCTATGAGGGATATGGTCCATTTGGAACGGCTTTTATAGTTGAGGCCTTAACAGATAATAAAAATAGAACAGCTTCAGAAATTAGATCTATTTTTTCAAAGAATGGGGGGAATTTGGGGGAGACAGGAAGTGTGAGTTTTAATTTTAATAAAGTAGGAGAAATACAAATCAAAAAAGAAATAGATGATAGTGCACTGGAGGATTTACTTGACCATGGTTTAGAGGATTACAATACAGATGACGATGTAACATATCTTTATTCTTCCTTTGAGGAGTTAGCATCTTTTGAGAAAATACTAGTAGATAAAAACTTTGACATTGAAAGTGCAAATATTATTTGGAAGCCAAATTTAACTGTAAAAATTGAAAAAAAGGAAGATCTTGAAAAGCTTATTAGATTAAATGATGAGTTAGAGGATAACGATGATGTTCAAAATTGTTTTTCAAATCTTGATTTTGATAGTGAACTTTTAGAGGTTAATAATGCCTGATAAAGCTTGGAAAAATAGGGAAAGACTTGTAGCAAAGTTTTTTGGAGGTATGAGAAATGCCCTTAGTGGGATTAATTCAAAAGTTACTCATTCAGATGTAATTCACGATAATTTATTCATTGAGTGTAAATTAAGAGCTAAACATACAGCTATTAAATTATGGGATGATACAAAATCTTTAGCAGACAAGGAAAAAAAGACCCCAGTCATTGCATTATGTGAAAAAAATAGACCTGGTTTTTGGATAATGGTACATTCAGATGATTTTGATAAAGTCTCTAAAGAACTTAAAAATAAAAATATAATTGATGAAGAATAATTAATGGAAGAAGTAGTCAACTTAGCATCCCTTGAAGGTTCGGTAGATTTCTCAATGATGGGAATGTTTCTAAAATCTGACTGGGTTGTAAAATTTGTAATAATATTGTTAGTGATTTTTTCAATTCAATCTTGGAAGACAATCATTCAAAAAATTTTGTTAATAAATAAACTTAAGAAAATATCAAAAAAATTTGAAAACCATTTTTGGTCTGGGGTGTCTTTAGATGAACTATACAAACAAATTGACGAATTTGATCAAGAAAGTTTCTCAAATATATTTAGAAATATTATGAATGAATATGAAAAATCTCGAATTCAGAAAAATAAAATAGACTCGGCTTTTATTCAAAGACTTTATACCTCTCTTGATTTAAGTATTGCTGTTGAAGATACAAATTTAAATAAAGGTTTGTCTTTTTTGGCTTCCTCTGGATCCGTAGCACCCTTTATAGGATTATTTGGAACAGTTTGGGGAATTATGAATAGTTTTCAGGCAATAGCAATTGCTCAAAATACTAATCTCGCTGTAGTTGCACCCGGTATAGCAGAGGCTTTATTTGTAACTGCTTTGGGCCTTTTCGTTGCTATCCCCTCAACCGCTTACTACAACCTCATAACTTCTAAAATTGATAACTATTTGTCAGAGGCTGAGAGTTTTGGGAAGGACTTAGTCAATATAATTTCACGCCAAGTTAAATAAATATATGAGAAAAAAACATCGACCTGTTTCTAATATAAATGTTACTCCGATGGTTGATGTTATGTTGGTTTTACTTATTGTGTTTATGGTCACAGCTCCCCTTTTAACTGTAGGTGTTCCAGTTAATTTGCCAAAAGTTGAGGCTAATTCTTTAGATGCACAAAAGGAACCACTTGAAATCTCAATTAATGAAAATAATGAAATTTACTTAGGTGAAGAATTAATACCTTTTGATGAGTTAATATTGAAAGTTAAAACTATTGCAGGCTCAAATACTGACATAAGAATTTTTTTAAGAGCTGATACCACAATTAATTACGGAGAAGTAATGAAGGTTCTTGGTGCTCTAAACACATCTGGTTTTTTAAAAATTGCCCTTGTAACGAAAAAACCAAGTTAAGTGTCTACTATTTCAATATTTAATCCTTTTAGAAACTTAATCTTATTCATTGAAAATTTCAGTTACAAAAAAAGTGATTTTTATTTTCAAATATTCTCTTTTCTATTACACCTACTAATTTTGATACCAATGATAAATTTTACTTTTGAAAAAAAAATCAGTGATATTCCAATGATTTTACCAGTTGAAATGTTCATTATTGAAGAAGAGACAGCTGCACCTGAATTTGTTGAGGAGATAAATGAGATTGTTCCAACATTTCAAGAAGAGACTCCAAAACAGAATGAATCTGTGGCTATTGAACCAGATATAAAAGAAATAGCTTCTCAAGAGTCAATTGATCCAATAATTCAGGATACTAATGAAGAAGTATTAGTTGATAAGTCTGCAGACAAAACGAATGAATTTATCATTGATGAAAAAGTAAAACCTGAAATTAAAAAACCAGAAGAGGAGACACCGCCACCGATAGAAAATGATTTTGAGATTAAATTAAAACAAAAACCTGAACCTAAAGAAATACCTGAACCTATAAAAGATATTGAGATTGTTGTTAAGAAAAAGCCTGTAAAAAAAACTTTCAATGTTAGTACTGTTCTAAAAGATTTAGAAAATCAAGATAAAGAATTTAAAAAAGAACAGGAAGCATCCGAAGTCAAACAAGAGGAAGTTTTCACAGAAAAAGTTGGACCAACGATGACTATTTCAGAAATTGATTTATTAAGACAACAATTACATGGCTGTTTAAATCTAAATGTTGGTGTCGCAAATTTAAAAGAAATAAAACCTGTTATTTACATTGAAGTTAACCCTGATCGAACTGTAAAAAGTTCTAAAGTAGTTAATAAAGAGAAATTAAATGATCCATCATTTAGAACTGCTGCTGAAGCTGCAATGAGAGCAGTAAATAATCCAGATTGTAGCCCTCTTTTATTACCCGCAGATAAATATGAACAGTGGAAAGAAATTAACTTTACTTTTGATTTCAGCTGGATGTTTGATTAATAAAAATTTAAGATAATAATTGAGTAATCGGCTACAAATATTCTTATGATTAAAAATATCCTAATAATTTTGTTTTTTTCACTTAAGGCAAACGCCGCATTAGAAGTAACCATTGCACAAGGTAAAGTTGAGCCG
Organism: uncultured Alphaproteobacteria bacterium; assembly: GCA_902521485.1. Taxonomy (GTDB): domain Bacteria; phylum Pseudomonadota; class Alphaproteobacteria; order HIMB59; family HIMB59; genus HIMB59. Next base: position 36,084 of record CABYRQ010000005.1, read on the forward strand.
ACTCCTATAGCTATAACTCAAATTTTTGGAGCTGACTCAGACACAGCTAGATACGGAAACACACTTAGACAAATTATTTCAAATAATCTTACTAATTCTGGACTTTTTTATACTGTGAATGAGGACCTTTACATTCAATCAGACAATTTAGTTGAAAAAGTTCCACGTTTTGAAGATTGGAAATTAATCAAGGCACAGTTTTTATTAAGCGCAGATGTCAGTAAAACCGATAACGGTATTAGACTACGAATGAGGCTTTATGACGTCTTTAATGCAAAAGAGATAGAGAAATTACAACTCACAATACCCGATGAAAATCTAATAAGAAGAGTGGGTCATACAGTAAGCGACATCGTTTATGAAAGGATTACTGGTGAAACAGGTTACTTTGATACAAGAATTGTTTATGTTTCTGAAATTGGCCCGCTAGACCAAAGAGTAAAAAGACTAGCAATCATGGATCAAGATGGACATTTAGATAGTCATCAATTTTTAACAGATGGAAAAAATTTGGTATTAACTCCACGTTTTGCTCCAAATAAACAATTAATAACATATATGGAGTACAAAAATAATCTTCCAAGAGTTTATATTTATAATCTTAAAACTGGTGAAAGAGAAATTGTTGGAGATTTTCCTGGGATGACTTTTGCACCAAGATTTTCACCAGATAGTCAAAGCGTAATAATGTCTTTCTCAGATCCTAACAATGCAGCAAATTCTGAAATTTATTTAATGGATTTAAACACCCGATCTCGCTTAAGATTAACAAATGACTCTGGAATTGATACATCGCCCTCTTTTTCTCCAAATGGTGAAAAAATTGTTTTTAACTCTGATCGTGGCGGGAGCCCACAATTATTTGTAATGGATAAAAATGGAGAGAACATTAAAAGAATTTCAAAGGGAAAAGGTGTGTATGGAAACCCAGTTTGGTCTCCAAGAGGGGACTTGATTGCTTTTACCAAGTTAACACAGGGCAATTTCCATATAGGAATTATGGATATAAATGGAAATAACGAGAGAGTGATAGTAAGGGATTTTGCATTAGAGTCACCAGCTTGGTCACCTAATGGAAGATATTTAATATTTCATAGGCAAAAAAGGTCAAATCTAGACGGTACTGGAGGTGAAGTATCAATACATTTCATAGACATAACTGGATATAATGAGAGGGTCATTCCAACTCCAAGGGATGGAAGTGACCCAGCATGGTCACCTTTGTTATAAAATTTCATTAGAAATCAACAAAAATGAATAAAAAATATATAAGAATTGTCTTGATTTCCAAAAAATTCAGTGTTTATTTACCTAAACTATAGTAAGAATATATTTACGCGGAGATTTTAATAATGTTTAAAAAATTGTTTATGCTTATTGTTGCGGGTTTTTTCCTTGCTTCATGCGCTGCTACTAATACAGAACAAGGCGGAGATGTTGATGCAACCTCAGCAAGTGCTAGTTCATCCTCAGGTGGTGAAATAACAGCTGGTACACAGGAAGATTTGATTGTTAACGTTGGAGATAGAGTTTTCTTTGAGTTTGACAGTTCAGAATTAACCGTTGATGCTCAGGCAACTCTTGATGCTCAAGCAGCTTGGTTAATGCAATACCCTGACACTAACATAACTGTTGAGGGTCATGCCGATGAAAGGGGTACACGCGAGTACAACTTAGCTTTAGGGGATAAAAGAGCATTTTCTGTTTACTCTTATTTAGCACAGGCTGGTATTGATACCAACAGAATGGAATATGTAAGTTGGGGAAAAGAAAGACCAGAAGTAATTGGCTCTGATGAAACTGCTTACAGTCAAAATAGACGCGGCGTTACAATAGTCAGTAACTAATTTAAATTTCATCAAGGTGCTCTTTAGTTTAAAGGGCACCAACATCTTTATGAAAAAAATAATCAAAATACTGTTTATTTTTTTTATACTTCTTTTTAGTAACCAATCTTATTCTGAAAAACATAATCAAGTATCTGTAGAACTAGAGAGAATTAAAAATGATATTATTGATCTTCAAAAGTTTGTTTACAAAAATGAATCATCATTAGGCAATAATTCTGATAATAGTAAAAAAAATGACTTAGAAGATTTAAAATTACTAATAAATGATATCTCTAAAAGTATTATTTCACTAGAAAAACAAATTTCTGATATAAAAGATGACGTCAGTAATTTGTACTCTTTATACACATCATCTGACACTGACGAAAAAAAAATTATCAATACATCTGATCAATTAAACATAGAAGAGAGCTCTTCAAATATTGTAGAAAATTCAGAAGATGATCAATTATTAGGACAAATCAGTCTATCTGTTCTTGAAGGTGATGAAGTAAAAATAACTGAGATCCCCGATGAGGCACCAGATGAAACAATTTCTTCATCAAGTATTGAAAAAGAGGCACCAGATGAAATAGAGATACAATCTTCATTAGAAGTAAATATTTTGATGCTTAATGATTTAGATAAACTTATTGAAGAGAGAGAAATAGAGTTAAATAAGCCAATAATTGATGTCGAATCAGAGTTAAAAAATGCAAAAGCGAGCTTTGCTAGTTTTGATAATAGATCTGCTATTGAGAGTTTGCTTTTAATAATTAATTCCAATTCTGATCAAAAAGAGTATCTTGCAGAAACTTATTACCTTCTCGGAAGATCTTATTTTTTGGAAAATGAGATAATCGAAGCTGTAAAATATTTTGGAATAAGACACAGAGATTTTTCATCTTTTTCTAAATTTAAGTCTGAAAATTATTTTTGGCTTGGAAAATCACTCTTTAGTATTGGAGATCATGAAAATGGTTGTTTAATTATGGAAGATCTAATTTTTTCTAATACTTATATAGAAAGCAAAGAAGTAATTCAGTCTGCAAAACTGCTTCAAACTGAAAAAGGCTGCGGTTTGATTATTGACTAAAGAGATATTGGATTTACTTAGTGTCAAGAATTATCTTCAAAATAATATAAGAGCAAATAAAAAAATATTACTCTCAATTTCATGTGGTCTTGATAGCACAGTCCTTTTTGACTTAATTAAAAAATCAAAATACTTCAATGATAAAAATATATACTACTTAATTTTTGATCATCAAAAAAGATCTGAAGGAAAATATGAGATTAAGCAATTTATTCAATTTTATAACATTATAAATAAAAATATTTCCGTAAAGAAATTATCTCTAAAAAATGGATTAGTAGGTTTTCAAGAGAAATCTAGATCTATCAGATATGAATTTTTATACAAATATTCAAAAAAAAGAAATATTAAAGATATATTTATAGGTCACCATCTTGATGATCTTAATGAAACATTTTTTATGAGAAAAATTCAACAATCTAGCACATTAGGCTTATCAAATATTTTTTCTAAAGATTATAAAGGTATCAAATTACATCGTCCCTTAAGCAAATACTCAAAAAAACAAATTGAAAATTATGCAAATATAAAAAAGCTAATTTGGTTTGAAGATAGAAGTAATTTAGAATTAGATTATACAAGAAATAAAATAAGATATTTTTTATCAGCAAATAAACTTTGGTCTAAAATTAATAAAGATAGATTATTATTTTCAGGAATTAATATAACTCAATCTTTACATCAAAATATTTTTAAAAAAATACAAAATAAAATTTTTTATATCGACTTAGAAAAATTTAATAATTTAAATGAAAATCTTAAATTTATAACAGCACAATCTTTTTATCATGAGCATAGAAATATATTAAAAAAACAAATTAGAGATGAAAATATTAGGAATTTCATTAAAATTTTAACAGATAAGTTTCATAAAGGTAAAGAAAGATCAGTATTTTCAGGAAAAATTGGTGTTTTTAATAAAAAAATATGTTTAAATCTTACTTAGCACTTTAAACGTACTCAACACTAACTATATTAATATTATGAAAAATTTTTCTAAAAATATATTTGTTTGGATTATTATAAGCCTCATATTGTTGGGTTTATTCAATGTTTTTAAAAACTCTCAGAGAGATTATGCTGCTGTTACCTATACTTACTCTACTCTTCTTGACAAAGCTCAAAATGGTGAAATTAAATCAGTCGAAATTCAAGGAAACAATATTTTTGGCCAAACTATGGATGGTGTTGAATTCACAACCTATGCTCCAAGAGACCCTAACTTAATCGAAACTCTTAATCAAAATAAAGTAGCTATTAATGCTAAACCAGAACAATCAGGAATGCATCCATTACTTAGTATTTTTGTATCTTGGTTCCCTATGTTGCTACTAATAGGTGTTTGGATATTCTTTATGCGCCAAATGCAGTCAGGTAAAGGCGGAGGAGCACTTGGATTTGGAAGATCAAAAGCCAAATTGTTGAATGAAAATAAACAAAGAGTTACTTTTAATGATGTTGCTGGAATAGATGAGGCTAAACAGGAATTAGAGGAGGTTGTTTCTTTCTTGAAAGACCCCCATAAGTTCCAGAGATTAGGTGCCAAAATACCAAAAGGTGCTCTTTTAGTGGGCCCCCCAGGCACGGGTAAAACGCTTCTTGCACGTGCGATTGCCGGAGAAGCCGGTGTCCCATTTTTCTCAATATCTGGCTCTGATTTTGTCGAAATGTTTGTGGGTGTTGGTGCCAGTAGAGTTAGAGATATGTTTGAACAAGGAAAGAAAAATGCCCCATGTATTATATTTATTGATGAGATTGATGCAGTTGGAAGACATAGAGGAGCAGGATTAGGCGGAGGTAATGATGAGAGAGAACAAACTTTAAATCAGCTTTTAGTTGAGATGGATGGTTTCGAGGCTAATGAAGGTGTAATTATTGTAGCAGCAACTAATAGACCTGATGTTCTCGACCCAGCACTACTTAGACCAGGTAGATTTGATAGGCAAGTTGTGGTTCCCGCCCCTGATATTATCGGAAGAGATAAAATTCTGAAAGTACACACAAGAAAAATAAAGATGGATAAATCTGTCAAAACAATTGCCATAGCTAGGTCTACCCCAGGCTTCTCTGGCGCAGACTTAGCTAATATAGTAAATGAAGCTGCACTTATAGCAGCAAGAAAGAACAAAAAGATTGTAACTATGGACGATTTCGAGGACGCTAAAGACAAAGTTATGCTTGGAACTCAAAATAAGTCAAAGATAATTTCCGATAGTGAGAAAGAGGTTATTGCTTATCATGAAGCAGGTCACGCCTTAGCAAATCTGCATTGTAAGCACGCTGATCCAATCTATAAATCCTCAATAATCCCTACAGGAAGAGCCTTAGGTTTTGTAATGAGCGTTCCTGAACAAGATAAAGTTATTCATCGTAAAGATGAATACCTAGATAAATTAGTTGTTACAGTTGCTGCACGAATAGCCGAAGAAATAATATTTGGACCAGAAAAAATAGGCTCTGGTGCTGCTGGTGATATTCAACAAGTTACTAATTTAGCTAGAGCTATGGTCACACAGATGGGATACTCAGATAAACTTGGAAGAGTCAGATACACTGGAAATCAAGAAGAAGTTTTCTTAGGACATTCTGTAACTCAATCAAAAAATATATCTGAAGAAACGGCGAGAATTATAGACCAAGAAGTTATTAAGCTTGTTGAAGAAGCTGAGTCTAAAGCAAGAAACATACTAAATGAAAACATAAAAGATCTTCACACAATAGCTAAAGGGCTTTTAGAATATGAAACTTTAACAGGTGATGAGATTAAAAACTTAATTAAGGGAATTAAACCTAAAAGAGATGATGATTTGTCCGCTGATAGCTCAGATGATAGTTCAGATAATAAGAATGAATCGCCAAAAAAAGGTCCTTTACCTTCCTTTACAAAAGATCAAAACTTTCCTCTTCCAAATTAACCCTAATTTCAATTATAAATACCTCTTATGAGATTATTTGGCACTGATGGAATAAGAGGTGAAGTTGGTAAGTATCCCTTGACATCTGAGAACGTTCTTAAATTAGCAAAGGCGTCAGCACTTGTTCTTAGGAAAAAAAACTCTATCTCAAGAGTTGTCATTAACAAAGATACCCGATTATCTGGTTATATATTCGAACCTGCATTAACATCTGGTTTCATATCCATGGGTATCGAGGTAATATTAGTAGGGCCATTGCCAACACCAGCTTTAACCGTTCTAGGTAAGTCTCTTAGGGCAGATTTTTCTGTTATGATCACCGCTTCTCACAATCCTTATAAAGATAACGGACTAAAATTTTTTTCTGGTCAAGGTTTTAAGATCTCCCCTGAAGAGGAAATGAAGATTGAAGATTTCTTTTTTAATTATGATTTTGATAATTTTAAAATTAAACAGTCAAACTACGGTAAAGCCATAAGACTAAATAATGCCTTGGGCAGATATTCCGAAGCTCTTAAACAAAGTGCTGATAGAGATTTAAATTATGGTAAATTAAAAGTAACTCTAGATTGTGCAAACGGGGCTTCATATAAAGTAGCACCTGAAGTCTTATTTGAATTAGGTTTAGATTTATTTACTATTGGCGATCAACCTTCCGGCATAAATATAAATCACAAATGTGGATCCTTATTTCCATTTAAAGCATCAAGTTTAGTAAAGAAAAAAAAATGTGATATTGGAATTTGTTTAGATGGAGATGGAGATAGAGTAACTATAATTGATGAAAAAGGAGTAGTGCTATGTGGAGAAGAAATAATTTATATTCTAGCTAAATATTATCTTGCTGAAAAAAAAATAAAAAAAGGGTCAGTAATTGTAACTAACGAAATTGCAAATTATGGTCTTGATATATCTTTAAATAAATTAGGTTTGAAATTAAAAAGAGTCAAAGTGGGTGATAAAAACATACTAAGAGAAATTATCGATAATAAATATTTTTTTGGAGGTGAGCCATCTGGCCATTTTATATTTAGAGGTGATTTATTAATAGGCGACGGTATGACAACAGCTATTAGATTGTTAACCTTGATTCTTAGAGAAAAGAAAAAATTATCAATATTAAAAAAAGGTATTGATTTACTTGAGGTAGTGAACATAAATCAAATAATTGATCGAGAGAAATTTTATTTAGTTCAAGATAGTATTTATCAAAAATTAAATAAATTATTTGAAAACTTAGATATATATTACAATATTCGCCCCTCAGGCACCGAACCACTTTTAAGAGTGAACTTGCAATATGATAAAAGAAATATAAAAGTAATGACTCTGAATAAATTAAAAAAACAAATTATTAAAGTAATCTCTGATGCTTGTTAACTCTTTTGATACAAAATATTCTAAAATGGCTAAGAAATATGAAAATTTAGATAGATCCTTCACTAAAATTGTTGGTTCCAACAATAAATTTTCTAGAATATTCACATCTGTAATCGAAAATAAATCTTTAAAATCGCACTCAGGTGCTAAGCTTCGATCAGATATAACAGGTCAAGTTATAAATACAATTTTAACCCATGACTCTAAGTCAAAGCACTTTCTTTATTATATGGGAGATGTTTTTAAAAAAGATAAAATTAACAATAATATTAAACAATTTAGACAACATGGTGTTGAAATAATCAATTTACCGAAATATAAATCATTTAAAGATACTTTAGTGATATTAGACAGAGTTCTAAAAAAAATTTTAAAAAATAATTACACCTATGTATTTACTGACCCAAAGATTAGTAAAAATATAAGTTATCTTTTAGATGTTAAAATTCATAAAAATAATATTTCAAAATTTGTAGATATTTTTAAAAAAAATATTAGCGCACCTTTTGAATTAAATTTAGAAAAAGATTTTTTTTCTCAAGATTACCATCAAGATATATTTTTCTATGTTTACTCAAATATTTCAAAAAAAATAATAGCCCAAGGTGGAGGATATCAATATAAAAAAAATAAAAAAAAATTAGATGGCTTTGGTTTTTCATGTAATGTTGATTACATAGCTGAATTAACTTTATGAACAAAGCAGTTATTGGACTACAATGGGGAGATGAAGGCAAAGGTAAAATTGTAGATTTTCTCTCCGAAGATTTTGATTTAGTTGTAAGATATCAAGGCGGTAATAACGCCGGTCACACGGTAATAGTTAACAATAATACTTATAAATTGAATTTAATTCCATCAGGTGTAATAAGAGGAAAAAAATGTTTTCTCGGTCAGGGTGTTGTCCTTGACCCCAATCATTTTTATACTGAGTATAATCAAATTAGAAAAAAGATTGATAATCCAAAAGTGTATCTATCCTCCAATATATCTTTAATTTTAAATTATCATAAGCAGTTGGATATTATAAATGAGTCAATTTTAAATAGTGAAAAAAAAATAGGAACTACTTCTAAGGGTATAGGCCCTGCTTATCAAGATAAAGTAGGAAGAAAAAGTATTAAACTTTATGATTTGAAATCAAGATATGCCATCGAGGAAAAATTGCACTCTATAAAGAAGTTTTATGACCCTATTTTAGAAAGTTTTAATGAGAGCAAAATTAATATTGAGCAAACAATCGAAGATTTACTTAGTTTTTATGATTTAGTTAAAGAACTTATTGTAGATAATTCTCTTATTAAAAAAGAATACAAAAATAAAAAAATATTATTTGAGGGTGCTCAAGGAGCTTTGCTTGACTTAGACCATGGTTCATATCCTTTTGTGACTTCATCAAACACTATTTCTTCAAATATTGATATTGGTTCGGCATTACAAGTCGACTATAAAACAGTAGGTATTTTTAAAGCTTACACTACAAGAGTTGGAAATGGTCCTTTTCCATCTGAGTTATTTAACGATATTGGGGATTACATCGCTGAAAAAGGTGTTGAAATTGGTACTGTAACAAAAAGAAAAAGAAGATGTGGTTGGCTTGACTTAGTTTCTTTGAAATATAGCTGTGAAATAAATCGTGTAAAAGAGCTTTGTATTACTAAAGCCGATGTATTAAATAACCTCGAAGAAATAAAAGTTTGTAAAAGTTATAACTCAAAAAAATATGAGGATATTAACTTTAGTGAAAGTAATATTTTAAACTCTTTGTCTCTAGACGATGGCGATTTTGAGGTTTTTCAAAGTTGGGGTGAAATTAATGATTTAGATAAGTTTGAAACATTACCAAACAATTTGAAAAATTATATCACATATATTGAAGATTATTTGAAAATTCCAATTAAAATTATTTCATTAGGCCCTGAAAGAAATCAAACTATTATCAGATAAATTATGATCTTGGCAAAAGCTTCTGATCTGAGATAATTTTTATCTCTTCTTGAAGTTTTTTAATCGCTTTATTTTCTATTTGCCTAACTCTTTCCCTGCTTATTGAATACTTCTTGCTTAAGTCTTCTAGTGTTTTTGGCTCTTCATCTAGTCTCCTTGCAGTCAAAATTTCTATTTCTCTCGGTTCAAGTATCGCAACAGCCTGTTTGTATAATGCCTTTCTTTTTTTTAATTCATCACTCTCTTCAACTTTTGAAACAGTATCGATAGTTTCATCCTCTACTTGATCTATCCACTCTGAGTCATTTTCATCATTTAATGGTGTATTTAATGAGAAATCCTGATTAAAGACTCTACCCTCCATTTGCTTCACTTCTTCTTCAGTTACTCCAAGATCGTCAGAAATAGATTTAATTTGATCGTTTGTAAGATAACCCTCTTCATATTTTTTTAATTGATTTCTAAGTCTTCGAAGATTAAAAAATAGTTTTTTTTGAGCTGCTGTAGTACCTATCTTTACTAGAGACCAGCTATGCAGGACATACTCTTGTATAGAGGCCCTAATCCACCATATTGCATAAGTTGCTAGTCTAAAACCTTTTTCGGGATCAAATTTTCTTATTGCTTGAATAAGACCTAAATTACCCTCAGAGATTAAATCAAAAACAGGTAAGCCATACCCTTTATACCCCATAGCTATTTTTGCAACTAATCTCAAATGACTGGTTACAAGCTTTTGCGCAGCTTTTGTATCACCATTTTTAATCCAATTAATAGCAAGCTTTTTTTCCTCTTCATCTGATAAAATTGGAAATTGATTAATCTTTTTTAAATATGGATAAACATCATTTTCAGAGGTAATGACTGGCAATAAATTTTTATTTTCTATATTCATTGTAAATTTTTATTTAAATCTTTCATGTCGTGGGGTAAATCACAAGTAATTTTAATGTGTTTTTCTAAAATTGGATGATCAAATTCTATCTTATAAGAATGTAATGCTTGTCTTGGAAATAATGAGACTAAACTTCTAAGATTATCTGTCATATTTGTCAATCGAAATTTTTCCTCTTTGCTTAATCTGTAATCTTTGTCACCAATTATTGGCAGTCCTAAACTCAAAAGGTGAACTCTAATTTGATGAGTTCTTCCAGTGATAATTTCACAATCTAAAAGGCTGATTGAACCATAAAAAGTTTTAATATTTGAGACTTTAGTGATTGCATTTTTTCCATAATTGTCGGACACATTAAATTTAGTTCTTTGTATTTTATTTCTGAGAATATTTTTACTAATTTCAATATTACTTTGATTAAGTATGCCATAAGTAAAAGCATAGTAATTTTTTTTTATAATCCTTTTTTTAAACATTTCTCTAAATTTATTTTTAGATAACAGATTTTTAGTAATAACTATAATACCACTTGTATCTTTATCTAAGCGATGAACAATACCTTCCTTAAAATTTTCACCGTCATTTATAGCAAATTGATCTTTCAGACTTTCTTGTAAGCTTGGACTATTATCAAATTCATTTTTTTTATGCGTAAGAAGCCCAGAGGGTTTATTTAATATTGCTATATCACTATCCTCGTATAATATTTCAATTCTAAAATCTTTGTAATTATATGATTTAGTCATAAGGTGTATGTTAAAAAAAAATTTTCTAATAAGTTTGGTTGTTATACAAGGATTGTTAATAGTTTTAGCAATAATAGCAATAATTTTTGTTGTTTTCCATAAAATGAGTAATAACAATAATTTTGATGTAAAATTAAATGATATTGATTTAAATGATGTTTACTTACTTAATGAAAATCAGTATCAGCAAAAAGTTATAAAAGACGATCAAGTAATCTTTAAAATTATAGATATTGATTCAAATAAAGTTTTGAAAGAAATAGTTATTGAAAAAAATTAAATTTATTGTGGTAGCGGGCTCTTCAGGAGGTCACATCTTTCCTGCAATAAAGTATCTTAATAATTTGAGTAATATCAAAAAACCAAATGAAATCCTTTTTATAACAAACGAAGTAGGAATAAAATATTTATCAAAAATTAGAAGTAATGAAATAAATAAGCTAATAGTAAACTCGAAAAATAAAATTACTTATATTTTAAGTATACTTTTAAATTTAACCTTATTATTTATATTAAATAGAAAAATAACTTTAATAGGTTTCGGCGGATTTATTACAACACCTGTACTTCTAATCTCAAAATTGTTTAATATTTTTTTACTATCCTCTAATAAAATTTATATTCACGAGCAAAATTTTATATATGGTTTAGCTAATAAAATTAATTATTTTTTTGCAAAAAATGCATTCATTTCATTTCCAAAAATTAATATGCGAAGTAAGGAAATATTTGTTGGCAATTTTTTTTTAGATAAAAAAAAATCAAAACAAAATTTTCATGATGAATTAATTAAAGTTCTTTTAATGGGCGGAAGTTCAGGTTCATTAGATTTAAATAACAAAATGTTAGAAGAGATAAAAATGTTGAATGACGATCATTTAGATAAAATTAAATTCTTTATTCAAATACCTGATACATATTTAGAAATTTATAAAAAAAAATATTCTGGTATTATCGATATTCATAAATGCACTTTCTTTTCATTTAAAAATGATCTTAATCCCCAAGAATATGATTTAATTCTTTCAAGATCTGGTTCTGGCTCAATCAATGAAATATTATATTATACAAACAATGTACATTTCATACCTCATTTAGTATCAAGGGACCAACATCAAAAATATAATTTAAATTATTTTCTTTCTCACAATATGAGCCAAAACAAATTTTTTATACCTCAGAAAAAAAAATTAGAAAGTCAATATTATTTTAATTCACTTATTAATCCACACTCAATTGAAAAAATTATTTGCTATACAACAAGATGAACTTTTTGGAATTGTCTTTAAGTAGAGTTCATATTATTGGCATAAATGGGATTGGTATGAGTGCTTTAGCTATTTATTTAAAACAAAATAATATAGACGTTACTGGCAGTGATATTGCATATAACAGCAATACTGTTAATTTAGAAAAATATAAAATACCAGTATATATCGGTCACAAAAGATCAAATATAAAAGACAGAGACATAATTTTTTATTCCACAGCTATTAAAAATAATCCTGAAATTAATGAGGCAAAAAAAAATAAAATACCTTGTTTCAATAGATCTAAACTTCTCCAACTTATTTGCAAAGATAAATTTACAATTGTTGTAACTGGCTCACACGGCAAAACATCTTCTACCTCAATTTTAGGACATTTATTAGTTAGTGCAGGTTTAAATCCAACAATTATAACTGGAGGAATTATGCAAAATTATGGACAGAATATTTACCTAACAAACAGTAAATATGTTGTTGTAGAAGCTGATGAAAGTGACGGAACGGTCTTTAAATTAAGTCCAAAATATTTATTGTTTTTAAATGTTGACAGAGAACATCTTGATTTTTATAAAACTTATTCAAATTTTAAATCCAAAATAAAGAAATACATCCTCAGTCAAAATAAAAAAAATATTAAAATTTTTATTAATAATAATGATGATTTTTTATCTTCTTTAAAAAAATATTCCAATAATATTAAAACATTTGGTTCTAATAAAAAATCAAACTATAGTTATAAATTGAGAAAGTTAACTTCTAAAAAATCATCATTCGACATTTTTAAAGGAAAAAAAATTTTATCTAAAAATTTATCCTCAAATTTATTGGGAGAACACAATGTTCAAAATATAACTGCAGCTATCTCAATTTTAGATGATTTAGGATACCATTTAAAAAAGTCCTATATTACTAATTTTAAAGGAACAAAAAGAAGGATGAACATCCTTGGGAAAATTAATAAAACATTATTTATTGATGATTATGCTCACCACCCTACTGAAATAGAGAAATTAATAAACGTATCTTATTTTTATAAAAAAAAACGTGTTTTTTTTGTTATTGAACCACATAGATATTCTAGATTAAATGATTTGTATGAGGAATATTTAAGAGTATTAAAGAATATAAATAATTTAATAATTTTAAAAACATATGAGGCTGGAGAAAACTACAAAAAGGGCATGAAAAATTCTCAAAACTTGGTGAATGATTTAAATGTCTTTAATAATCAAAAAACTAAGTACATTGGAAATTATCATGATTTATTTAATTTATTAGACCAATTTTTATTAAATAGCAGTGATAGCGTTATTTTTTTTGCTGGGGCGGGGGATATTTCAAATCAGATCCGTTTTTTTTATGAAACAAGGAAATAAAAATTTAATTACCAACTATTCATCGGCTAAATACTCGTGGTTAAAATCTGGTGGCAAAATTAGCCATCTACATAAAATTTTTAGACAAAATAATTTAATTGACCTATTCAATGTAGATGAAATAAAAGAAAAGTCATTATTAGTTATAGGCAATCTCTCAAATACATTAATTAAAGACGAAGGTTTTAATGGAGTTGGCATTAAACTAGCAGGGGATTTTACAAGTGTTCAAATAAAGACTGATTACATGTTAGTTGGTGCAGCTGTTTTAGATAATTATTTATCAAAATTTTGCTATCAAAACTCTATCTCTGGTTATGAGTTTTTGTACACAATCCCTGGGTCAATTGGAGGAAATATATTCATGAATGCTGGTTGCTATAATCAAGAAATTAAAGATAAGCTAATAAGCGTAATTTTTTTTGATATATATGATAATAAAGTTTATGAAAAAAATATTAACGAATTACAATTTGATTACCGAAGGGGATTTCAAAAAAAAAATACGATAATTTTATATGGTAAATTTAAAATTCAACATGGTAATCAGAAATATATAAAAAATTTAATGCTTGAATACGAAAGTATTAGAAATCATACTCAACCACAAAAAGTAAATTGTTGTGGGAGTATATTTAAGAATCCATTAAATCATAGTGCTTGGAAATTAATAAAGTCATCTATAGATAAAAGTTTTTATGAAGGTCCTATTAAATTATCTAAAATACATTCTAATTTTTTTGAGAACGATCCTAATATAAGTGCTAATAGTATAGACTCATTTATTACTAAAATTCAAAAAAAAGTTAAAGATAAGCACAAAATATTACTTGAAAAAGAATTAAGAATAATAGATTGATAAATAAAAAAACTAATTTAATAAATATTCTCGTAGTAGCAGGCGGATGGTCTGATGAGAGAGAAATATCTCTAATGTCTGGTAGGAATATTTTTTCTTGTCTAAAAAAAAATAAATTTAATGTCAAATTCTTTGATATTAAAAAAAATAATATGAGACAAATTCTTAAATATAAGCCAGATTTAATTTTTAATGCTCTTCATGGCGAATTTGGAGAAGATGGTGGCATAAATGCATTTGCTTATGTAAATAAAATAGCCATTACCCATTCTGGAGCCATCTCGTCTGCTCTTTGTTTTAATAAACGTTTATTAAAAAATTATCTAAAAGGTAAACTTAACATCTTATCTCCTAGGGAGATATTAAATACCAAATTTATAAAATTCCCAGTCATCTCAAAGCCGAATTGGGGAGGCTCATCTAAAGGAATAAAATTTATAAATAATGAAAAAACTCTTAAAAAAAATATGAACAATGACCAAATATTAATTGAAGAAATTATACTCGGAAAAGAATTAACTGTAACAGTAATTGAAAATAATAATAAAATTACTGCTTTAGGTGTTACTGAAATTCAATTTGACAACAAACTATATGACTATATTGCAAAATATACTAAAAATAAAAGTTTACATTTTCTTCCTGCACGTATACCTGAGTCTAAGTATAAATTTCTTATGGAAATATCAAAAAAAATTTTTCGTATTTGTAATTGTAAAGGAATAGCAAGATTAGATTATATAATTAGTAATCAAAATGGAAAAATATATTTTTTAGAAATGAATACACATCCAGGTTTGACTAAAATTTCACTTGCACCTGAACAGGCAAAATATCACAGACTTTCTTATTTACACTTATTAAAGCAAATTATTAATGCATCTTTATGAAATTTAGTCATAGAGAAATATTTACACATTTAATATCAATATTTGCTTTAACACTACTCTTTTATTTTTCAGTGAAACACTTAACGAAAAATCAACATAACATTATAAATTTTATAGATTCTAACATACACGAGGATTTTGAATTTGAAATAACTAATAATTTGAATGATATAAATAATTATTTAAAAAAATATTTATTTATTGAAAGTCATTTATTAAATCGTCGAAATAATGAAATTGATATTCAAATTAAACTTAAAAAATCTTTTGCTTTAAACAAATTTACTAATGAAGTAATATTTCATGATAATACTACAGCCCCAATTATTTATTTTAATCAGAGTTACCTTGATGCTATCGACCTAGTTGATATTTCTAAAAATAGTATCCACATAAATAATTACTTAAATGAACATTATTTAACTTTGTCTAATTTATTTAATATAGATAAAATAGAATATATAGATGATAGGAGGTACAATTTAATTTTAAGTAATGGTAAAATTGTTATGCTACCTAAAGTGATTGATTCCAAATTATTATTTTTTATTGAAAATAATATTGATTTAATCGAAAAAAGCACAAATTACGAAGAGTTTTTAGATTTGAGAAATTTTCATAATAAAACAATAAGATTAAAGTAATTGGATAGTTATAAAACAATTATTGAGATAGGTTCTTTTTCTATTAAGACAATAATTTACTCAGAATTAAAACAAGATTTCTCAATAATTGGCACAGGTAAGACTAGATCTAGAGGATATAATGGTGAGGATATAGAAAATTTTGATGATTTTATTGACTGTATAAAAAATTCTATTGTCCAAGCAGAAAAGCAAGCTAACTATGTCATTAGAGATGCTTATATATTAGTTACAAATCAAAGTGTTCAAATAAAGAAAACACAAAAAGATCTCAACCTTAAAGGTGGTATCATTGAAAAGAATGATTTAAGAAAAATATCTAAAATTAAAATTCCTAGAGATGATAATTATTACTATAATATTTATACTTCACACTATAAAATTGATGATAAATTAATTACAGATAATCCGGTTGGTTTAAATTGCAACAAGTTATCAATTATTGCTTTAATTTCAATGATAGATATAAAACAAATTAATCTTTTAAATAATATATTTCAGAAACTCCAGATAAAAATATTAAATTACTTAGACTCTACTACTTCTTATTATTTTTATTTAAAAAATAAACCCAAGACCAAAACAAATGTTGTCCTT
The DNA here is from genome assembly GCA_902521485.1 of uncultured Alphaproteobacteria bacterium. Taxonomy (GTDB): domain Bacteria; phylum Pseudomonadota; class Alphaproteobacteria; order HIMB59; family HIMB59; genus HIMB59. Next base: position 52,526 of record CABYRQ010000005.1, read on the forward strand.
ATAGATTATGGCTTTAAATATATTAATATCATAATGATAAGAAATAAAGTATTGCATTTTATAAAAAAAATACCGCATGGCAGTAAAAATATTTCTAATGATTTAGTTAATATTCATAACATTAGTTTTGATTTCGCAGAAAAACTTAAAATATCCACAATTGATTTATCTGATACTAGAAATTCAACAGTTGAAATTCCTATTTGGGAGGAATTTGGTGATAATAAAAAAAAAAATGTTGGTCATGATAATCTAAAAGAGATTACTCAGGATAGACTGGATGAAACCTTTGAAATAGTTTTGAAATCATTACCCAAAGATAAGAGCTTTTATTCATACATATTTACAGGAGGAGGGTCTAAGTTAAAAAATTTCTACAATTATTTTCGAACAAAGTTTGATTATGATATACAATTTTTAGAGCCACCTAAGTCATGTGGTATCCCTAAAGTTTTAAATGATGCTAGCATTATGTCCCTTTATTCAAGTTTTTGGCTATTGACCAACAAAAGTTCTGAGAATGATAATTTTACTCAAAAAATTGATTCTTTTTCAAACAAAATATGGTACAAAAGATTCGTAGACCTACTATAGGTTGATTTGCGGGGAAAAAAATGACACTAGATATAGAACCAGTTGTTGATCAAAAAAACTTAAAGCCATCTTTGACAGTTATGGGAATTGGCGGTGCAGGATGCAACGCTGTAAATAACATGATCCAATCAAATTTGAACAATGTTGATTTTATTGTGGCTAACACAGATGCCCAAGCTCTTGAAAACTCACTTTGTTATAATCGCATACAATTGGGTTTAGAAAAAACTAAAGGTTTAGGCGCAGGAGCAGACCCAGTTGTTGGAAAAGATGCTGCTGAAGAGAGTATTGATTTAATTTCTGAAGAATTGAGAAATACTAATATGTTATTTTTAACAGCTGGTTTAGGTGGAGGCACAGGCACAGGTGCTTTACCTGTAATTGCAAGCATTGCAAAAAAACTAGGAATTGTGACTGTTGCAATAGTATCAACACCTTTCAATTTTGAAGGAACTAAGAGAATGAATTTAGCATTGCAGGGTCTTGAGGAAGTTAAAAACAATGTAGATACATTATTAATTATACCAAATCAAAATTTATTTAAGGTATCTAATGAACAAACTTCTTTTGCTGAGGCTTTTAAAAAAGCTGATAATGTTTTATTTGATGGCGTAAAAGGACTTACTGATTTAATTACACAACCTGGACTTATTAACTTAGATTTTGCCGACGTAAGGACAGTCATAAAAGAAATGGGTTTTGCGATGATGGGCACTGCGGTTGCAGAGGGTGATAACAAAGCAGTAGAGGCATCTAATTTAGCCTTAACAAATCCTTTAATAGAAAACATAGATATGAATACAGCTAAAGGAGTTATTGTTAATATTTCCGGAGGAAGTGACATGACTTTATTAGAAGTAGATCACGCAGCGAATATCATAAGACAAAGTGTTAATCCTGAGGCGAATATAATATTCGGATCTTTAATAGATGAAACTTTACAAGGAAAATTAAAGATTAGTATTTTTGCTACAGGCATAGAAGCTTCAGGAAAAAAAATTCTCTATTACCCAGAGTTTGAAAATAGTTCTAGCTTTAGTTCTATTCAAAATAAAATTGATGATAGTTTGGCTTATGATCCCTCTAATATTAATACAAATCTTTCAAGTGGAGTTGAAGATAATCCAGCTAACTCTGAAAATGAAGAGTTTAATTTAACTAATGAGTTGGACCAAAAAATTGACAATAAGGACGATATCAATGAAAAAAGTGATGAAAATAATATCAATTTTGAAAATCTTGATGAAAAAAAGAAAACAGGTTTCTTTAGTATGCTCTCTAATTTAATGAAATCCGATAAAAAAACAGTTGAGATTAGCGATAAAAGCTTAGAAAAAAAACAAAAATCAAAAAAAACTAAGACAGATCCTAACCTTTTTTTATTTAACGATGTCGTTGAAGAGGAAAGTAGTGAAGCTAGACCTAACTCAGATGGAAATGAAATTTCAGAACTCTCAGATATATCTGAATTTAACAATGAAAACGAAAATAACGAAGATACAGATACCCCTTCATATTTGAGAAAAGGCTCAAATCAATAGATTTAACTAATACAAAGTTTTACAAATATAAAGTAATACTTTTCAGTTATTTTCTTAATATTGAATAAATGAAAAGTTTAACTCTTAACGAGTCTATTAGCTTTAATGGTGTCGGTTTGCATACTGGTGTAAAAACAAATATAACACTAAGGCCTTCTCATATAGGATCTGGTATTTTTTTTAATAGAACTGACAAATCTGTTATAATACCTGCCACATGGCATAATGTAATATCAACTAAATTTTCGACTAACATAGCATCAAATGAAACTGAGGTTAAGACTGTAGAGCACTTGTTAAGTGCACTTTCAGGTCTACATATTAATAATTGTGAAATTTTAATTGACAATATAGAAGTTCCTATTCTTGATGGCAGCTCTAAAGTTTTTGTTGAAAGTATATTAAAAAAAGGTTTAAAACAGCAAGACTCTGAACAAAATATTTTAGAAATAGTTAAGCCAGTTAAATTCTCATGTGATTATGGATTTGCTGAGTTATCACCAAACTCATCAAAAGATAAGGGCTTGAATATAAATCTAGAGTCTAGCTTTGATGGAAAGTATGAAGATCAAGATATTAAAATAAGTAATTTAAATGGTAACTATATTGAGTCTATCTCAAATGCAAGAACATTTGGTTTTTTTCATGAGATAGAATATCTCAAGTCACAAAATTTAATAAAAGGCGGTTCACTTGATAATGCCATAGTTATCAAAGATAAGAAACCGCTTAACAAGGACGGATTAAGATATGAAAACGAATTAATGCGTCATAAAGTTTTAGATGTAGTAGGAGATCTTTATTTATCCGGCTACCCTATAGTAGGAACTTATAAAGGATTTAAAACAGGTCACTTTATTACAGTTAATTTACTTAAAGAACTATTTAGTTCAAACGATAATTATAAAATACACAAAATCAACTAAACCATTTTTTTTGGATCAGTGTATTTATTGAATTCTTCCTCAGATAAATCTGTAAGTTCCATACATGATTGTTTTAATGAAATATTTTTATTGTAAGCATTAAGTGCTACCTTAGAGGCAAGATCATATCCAATTACTTTAGTTAAAGGTGTCACAAGCATTAAAGAGCGATTTAAAAGTTCATTTACTCTTTGTTTGTTAACTTTTAATCCTTTCAAACAGTTTTTATTAAATGAAGCCATAGCCTCGCTAATTAAACTAATTGCATCAAGAGTATTATGTATAATTAATGGATTATAGACATTTAATTGGAAATGGCCTTGTGTACAAGCGAAGGTTATAGAATTTCTAAGACCAATCACATGTGTACATACCATCGATAGAGCCTCACACTGTGTAGGATTTATTTTTCCTGGCATAATTGATGAGCCAGGTTCATTGGCTGGAAGAATTAACTCAGAAATGCCACATCTTGGCCCAGATGCCAATACCCTAATATCATTTGCCATTTTAAATAAAGCACTAGTTAAAATTTCAAAACCTGACATGACTTCAATAAATACATCATGGGAGGCAAGTGACTCATACTTATTTGGGGCAGATTTAAACAGAAGTCCTGTTTCCTTTCTTAAGTATTTAATAAATATTTTAGAAAAATTTTTTGGGGAATTTACTCCAGATCCAACCGCAGTTCCCCCTTGAGCTAGTTCGTGGAGTTTATCTAAACTTTTTTTAATAACATTTTCTGCATAAGATATTTGATCATAAAAAACTAAAAATTCATTTGAAATTTTTATTGGTGTTGCATCCTGAGTATGAGTTCGTCCAATCTTAATTATTCCTTTGAACTCAGAAATTTTCTTTTTTAAAGATTTTTTAAAAAAAACTATTTCAGGAAGTAATTTTTTTTTTATTGATAGCACAGTAGCTATATGCATAGCAGTAGGAATACTGTCATTTGATGATTGAGATCTATTAATATGATCATTTGGATGAAGTGGGGAATTTGTTGGGAGCTTTCTTCCTAATAACTGATTACTTTTATTTGCAATGACTTCATTAAGATTCATATTTATTTGAGTCCCTGATCCTGTTTGCCATACAACAAGGGGAAAGTGATTATTTAATTTTCCAGACATAATTAAATCACAAACTTTACCAATAATTTTCGCATGATTTTTCGGTAATAATTTTAATTCTGCATTTGCAAAAGCACATGATTTTTTTTGTAAGGCAAGGGCCTCTATGAAAATATTTTGAAAATGAAATTTCCCAACACCTATTTGAAAGTTTTCTATCGATCTTTGAGTTTGTGCTCCCCAAAGTTTCGTGCTTTCAACTTTAATTTCACCTAAGCTATCTTTTTCAATGCGAAATTTGACCATGAGTAATTAATAATATATATCAAATTCAATGAAAAATATTTTATTAATTCGCCATGGTCAAAGCGAGTGGAATAAATTAAATCTTTTTACCGGCTTTAAAAATATTGAATTATCTCAACAAGGCATTGAGGAGGCGAATAAAGCTGGGCAAAACTTCAAAAATTTAGATATTAAATTCAATATTGTATTTACAAGTGAATTAAAAAGAGCTCAAGAAACCGCTAAAATAATTCTTCAAAACCTCAATCAGTGGGATTTTTTAAATAATGAAGGAAAAATAATCTCAAACATTAATTTAAATGAGAGAGATTATGGTGATCTCACGGGTTTAAACAAAAAGGAAACTGCTGAAAAATTTGGAGAAGAACAAGTTCATAAGTGG